>NZ_PYBW01000002.1 GCF_003205575.1 Streptomyces tateyamensis | reverse complement strand
ACGCCGGGGAGGAGTCACGGAATCACCCGACCTCCGGCCGCCACCGCGACCGCCCGCGCAGTGGCACCATGTCCCTTGGCCGCTCAGCGTCCGCGCGCCCACGACTCCCGCGCGGACCGGGCCACGAGGAGGTCGCGATGCGCTGGCTTGCGGGCTGGACCGGTAGCGCGGCACGGGCCGGGACCGCTGGCCACGAGGTGCAGCAGGCCCTCGCCCGGGTCCGCCCGCTGGCCGCCACCGCGCTGTGGACCGGCCCCGACCCGCTCTGGGCGGTCGGCGACTGGCGCCCCGCCGAGATCCGCCAGTTCGTGCTGCGGCCCAAGCAGCGCCCGGTCCGGCTGGACGGCCCGGCCGACCTGGCCGAGGACACCGAGAGCCACTGCCGGCTGCTGGTGCTCGGCCACTGCGGCGCCTCCGACCAGGAGCTGGCGGACGGCCTGGCGGCGGCCCGCGGCGGCGCGGTGCGCCACCTGACGGGCTATCCGGGCAGCTACACCGCGGTGCTGCGGATCGGCACCCGCTCCACCCTGCTGCTCACCGACCTGGCCGGGCTGCACCCGCTCTTCCACACCCCCTGGTGCGGCGGCACCGCCTTCGCCACGGCCGGCCTGCCACTGGCCGACCTGGTCGGCGCCACCGTGGACGTCGGCCATCTCGCCGCGGTGCTGGCCTGCCCCGAGTCCCCGGAGGCGATCGGCACCGGCACCCCGTACACCGGCGTGCACAAGGTCCCGCCCGGGCACACGCTGGCGATCCGCGGCGGCCGGCCCGACCACAACGACTACGACCTGGCGCCGCTGGCGGGGGAGATCGCGGAGGCGCCCGCGGTGCGGGAGCTGACCCGCAGTCTGCTGGAGTCGGTCCGCTCCCGGGTCCGCGGCGCCCCGCAGGCCCCGGAGCTGCCCCGGCCGCGGATCGGCGCCGACCTGTCGTACGGGACCGCCTCGCCGGCCCTGGCCCTGCTGGCGGCCGCGGTGCCGATCGGGCCCGCGCCGGGGGCGCCCGGCACGTCCGAGGCGGGCCTTTCCGCCGGGCCGGCCAGTGACCGGTTGACCAGGACCGGGGCGGTCAAGGGCTCCTGGGTGGACCGCCAGCCGGCGGCGGACCGGGCCGAGTCCGCCGACCTGCTCACCGCCGTCACTTCCCACGAGTCCCCCCGCCCGGCCCCCGAGCCGCCGCCGCAGGCGGGCCGGGCCCGGCTGCGGCACACCGTGCTGGCCGCCGCCCCGCACACGCTGCCCTACGCGGAACTGGTCGACGACCCGCTGGCCGGCCCGCTCACCGACCACCCCGGCCGCGCCCTGGTCAGCGCCGCCGCCACCGCCGCCCGGCTCAGCGCGGGCGGCGCCGACCACCTGACCGGCCACGGCGCCCGCTAGGTGCTGGACGGCCACCCGGCCCGCCTGGCCGACCTGATCCGGGCCGGCCGGCCGCGTGAACTGCTGCCGCCGGTGGCCGCCTTGGCCGGGGCGGACCGGGCGATCACCGGCACCCTGGCCGGCGCGGTGCGCACCCCGGTCACCGTGCTGCGCGCGGCCCACCGGCTGGCCCGCGGGAGGTACGCGGAGGCGCTGGACGATGTGGCGGTGCAGTTGACGGCCCGTCGGGGCCCCGAGCGCCGGAGCGCGCGCCCCGGCGCACCGCTCACCGCGGGCGCTCACTCGGCCGCCGACCTCGCCTGGGTGGTCCCCGGCCCGGCCGCCCGCTTCCTCTCCGACGACGCGTTGAGCGCGGTGGCGCTGCGGCTGCGGGTGGCGGCCCGTCAGCCGGCCCCCGCCGAGCACCCGGGGGCGCGCCGCGCCAAGCTGGCGCTCCATCACCACGCCGGCAGCTACCGGATCCTGGTCCAGGCCACCGAGCAGCGCGGCCAGCGGCTGCACGCGCCGTTCTTCGACAACCGGGTGGTGCGCGCCGCCCGCTTGCTGCCGGCCGATGTCCGGCTGCAGCCCGGCGCCCGGCACGCGCTGCTGCGCGCGGTGCTGGCCGGTGCCGGCCGCCCGGACCTGCCGGCCGACTGGGGCCGGGCCCCGCGTCCGGACCGCGCCGCCGCCGCCCGCGCCGGACTGCGGCAGGCCGCCGACGCGCTGGCCGACCTGTTCCGCGCCCCCCTGCTCGCCGAAGCCGGCCTGATCGACCTGCCCACCGTCCGCCGCGCCCTGGGCACTGCCGCGGACCCCTACGGCGACCTCCCGCGCACCGCCCTGGACGGCCTGGCCGACCTGATCGCCACCGAACTCTGGCTGCGCCGGTACGCGGCCCGCCGGGCCGGAACCTGCTGGGAGGGGATGCCGATGCCCGAGCGCCGGGCGCTGGCCGGGGAGCGGTCGAGTTGAACCGGCCGTGAGCGACCGGCTGGTGGGCGGGGCGCGGCCGGCTGCCGCGTGGCCTCCGGGTCCGAGCCACCGTCAGGGGCGGCCGGGACAGGTGATCGCGGTCCGCGACTGAGCGAGGGCGGCCGACCCGGCCTCGTGCCTCCCGCGCTCCCGCCCCCGCCCGTCCCATCATGGGCTGCATGACCGCCACCGAGCCCGCCGCCCGCCCGGTCCGCACCGCTGCGCCCGCGCCGAACCCGCCCGGGATCCTGGCGGCCTGCGACGGGTCCAACGGCTCGCTCTGGGCGCTGGACCGCGCGATGACCGAGGCCGAGCGCTACGCGCTGCCGCTCTACGTGCTCGGCGTGGTCGACCCGGCCCCCGGCGGCTACCCGCCGGGGATGGCGGAGCTGATGCAGGAGAGCCTGGAGCGCCTCAACGGCAGCATGGCGGACGGGCTGCGCCGCGCCGTCACCACCGTGGAGCAGGCCCGGCACCGGCAGTACCAGGGGGAGCTGTCGCTGCACGTGGTGCAGGGTCAGGCGGTCGAGGTGCTGCTGGCGGGGGCGGTCGGCCAGCACACCCTGGTGGTGGGCGCGCGTGGGAACGGGGGGTTCAGCCGGCTGCTGCTCGGCTCGGTCAGCACGGCAGCCGTGCACCACGCGTCCTGCCCGGTCCTGGTGGTCCCGGCCCCGCCCGCGCGGGGGTAGTCAGGCTGCGGCGCGGGCCGACTCCCAGGCGGCGAGCACGGCGGCGGCCTCCTGGTCGAAGGCGGGGTTGACCGGCTTGCGCAGGCGGTCGACGGGGGCGAGCAGGGGCTGCGACCGGCCGGCGGTGAGGGTGACCTTGATCTGGCGGCGGCCCTTGAAGCCGGTGCGGTGCACGACGGCGACATCGGTGACGTTCGACCACGGGATACGGCTGCGCAGGCCGCCGGGCCACCGCTGGGTGATCCCGGCCGCGTCGACCCGGACCGAGGCGAAGGTGAGCCAGAGGACCAGGAGGCTCCAGAACGCGAGGGCGGCCCCGCCGCTCCTGAGGACGGACCCGACCTCCGGAGCGGCGCTCGCGAGCACGAAGAACAGCGCCGACAGCAGCCAGCAGAAGGCGGTGTACCCGGTCATGACGGCTCGGCGCCGGCGGGAGTACCTGATCGTGAGCGGGTCCATGCCTGGAGCCTAGCGAGCGCTCCTGAACGGGAGCCGGCCAGTGGCGGCGGCGCGGACGAAGCCGTTCCAGGCGGCGGGATGGAACGCGAGCCGGGGGCCGTGGGGGCCCTTGGAGTCGCGGACAAGGCCGGGGTTGGCGTCGTCGACCTCGAGGCAAGCGCCGCCATCACCACTGCTGTAGCTGCGATTCCGTCAACTCAAGGGATTCCCGGGGTGAGAGGGCCTGAGCCCGAAGCAGATCGTAGTACGCCCTGCGCGTCGCGGCCTCGTCCCTTTCCTCGATCAACGTCCCTGTACGGCTGCCCTCTTCGTATCCGACGACATTGCCGCTCGGGAGGGTCAGGATGGTGAGGGAGCCACCCAACTCAGAGTGGAAGCCTGCCGAGAATGGCATGATTTGGAATGTTACATGTCGCATCTTCGCTACGTCAGCGAGGAGTTCGAGCTGACTGCGCATTTCGGTCCGGCCTTTGGCGGAGCGTCGGAGGACGCTTTCGTCCATGACGAACCAGTAGCGAGGCGGCATGGGTCCGTGGAGGCGCTGTTGCCGTTCGAGTCGTGCCTTGACCTTGTTGTCGATTTCCCTGTCCGGGGCGAATGGGTCACCTGCCCGAAGGAGTTCCCATGCGATGGCGGGTGTCTGAAGAAGTCCGTGGATGGTGTTGGTGTAGGCCTCGAAGACGACGGCCTCGGAAGCTAGCTGCATGTACCGCCGATAGCGGTCAGGGAGCTGGTACACCTTCGCATGCGGGTACAGCCTGACAAACAGGCCGTCAGTCCCGAACGCGACATCCAACTTCTCCGACAGCCCGGGCGGCGGCGGCGACTCCGCACACTCGATCCGCGACAGGTGTGCCTTCGAGAAGTTCAGGATCTCCGCCAACCTCGTCAGCGTCATCTTCCCCGCCAGCTCCCGGTGCCTGCGGATCTCCGACCCGTACAGGTCCCTCGGGGACCGTTCCGGATGCAGTTCGCGTTCGGCGAAGCCCATCGCAGCCCGCCCCCTCCGTGTCTCGGACCTTTGCTGCGCAACAGCCAGCGGCTTCCCAGGCTAGCTCCGCAGCGCGACGCTGGGGATACAGAAAGTGAAATCTCCACCCCCCAAGTTCCGCCCGGAGCGCTGCACATGACCGATAGTCAGAAAATCAGTCTCTATCCACCCGCCGCTTTCGTCGGCCGCATCCTCCCGGAGTGCGCGTGCCCGGCCGACTGCGGTGGCCGGCCCGAGGCCACCCGCCGCCTCGCCCCGGCTTATCCGACCGTCCGGCCCGGTAATGCCAAGCCCCCGGCCGCGCCCTACCGGCCGACCCGGCGCGGCGAGCTGGTCTTCGACGTGCTCAACGACCGGCTCGGCATCTTCATGGACCGGATGGGCACCCGGATCTTCCTGCGCCCGGAAGGGGGCGGCCCGGAGTGGGAGGTCGACCCGCGCTGGGTGGTGAAGCCCGCATGACCGGCTACCCGAACCCGATGGCCGCTGCGGCCATCGCGGGCCGCCGCCAGGCCTCGGCCGCGGCCCACCAGTTCACCTCCGCCCTGGTGGCCGCCGAGGTGGAGCTCCCGGACCCGGTCGAAGGCTTCCGGATCACACCGACCGGCACCGTCCTGGTCCAGCTGCGTCCGCTGCTGCCGACCGAACTCCTGCTCCTCGCCCTCGCGCTGGGCCCGACCGATCAGGACAGCCCCACGTGACGCCCGAGCGGCCCGACTTCCCCCGGGCCCGCTCCGCCGCCTACGCCGTCTCCCTGGCGGGACTGTTCGCCCTGGCCGCCCTCCTCGCCGTGGTGCTCCGCTCCTGAACCCGCTTGCGGGCGGGCTGCCGCAGTGGGCACGGTGGGCCGCATGAACCGCGTGATCGTCTCCGGCAGCTCCGGCGCCGGCAAGACCACCCTGGCCACCGCCCTGGCCGCCCGCCACGGCCTGCCCAGGGTGGAACTCGACGCCCTGCACCACGGGCCCGGCTGGGTGAAGCGGCCCGAGTTCGAGGCGGACGTGGAGCGGTTCACGGCGGGGGAGCGCTGGGTCTGCGAGGAGCAGTACCAGAACGTGCTGGGCGACCTGCTCTGGGAGCGGGCCGACACCCTGGTCTGGCTCGACCTGCCCCGATGGACCGTCATGTCCCGGGTGGTCAGGCGCACCGCAGGCCGCGTGCTGGCGGGCCGTGAGCTGTGGAACGGCAACCGCGAGACCTGGCGCGACCTGCTTGACCCGGGCCACCCGGTCCGCTGGGCCTGGTCGCAGTACGAGGAGAAGCGCCGCAGGACGGCCGAGCGCCTGGCCCGGCACCCGCAGCTGACCGTGGTCAGGCTGACGAGTGCGGGCCGGGCGCGGGAGTGGCTGGCGGGCTGAGCGCGGGTCCTGAGACTCGGTCAGCGCACCCGTGAGGAGCGGCTGGGCGGGATCCGGTGCCCCAAGCGGTGCGCCAGCCCCAGCGCCGCCACCGGCAGCAGCACGGCCAGCACCGGAGCCACGTTGCGGGCCCCGCCGACGAAGCCTTCCAGGACGGTCAGGAAGACCAGCAGCGCCAACGGCGTGCCGGCCAGCGCGGCCGCGGCCGGGCCGTACCACCCGCGCAGCAGCAGCGGCACCGCGGCCACCAGCAGCGCCAGCTCGACGGCGATCGCGGTGAGCGCCAGGTACTGAGTGGCCTCCCGCAGGAAAGCCGGCTCGCCCGCGAAGAAGCCGAACTGGATGATCACCCCGCCGACCAGGGCCCCGGCCAGCGCGCCCAGGCGGGTGCGCCAACTGGGCGGGCCGAGCAGGTCCCGGGGCGCGGCGAGCAGGAACAGCACCCACATGGCCTGCGGTCCGTGCTCGATCAGCAGCATGAGCAGGGTGCGGCTGTTCAGTATGTCCGACAGGCTGCTGAGACCGGTGGTGCAACTCGCCAGCAGGGCGATCGGGGCCAGCACGCGGGCCGGCGTCCACCGGCCGAGCGTCGCGGCCACGGCGGCGGCCAACGCGAGCAGCAGGCCCACGATCTGGACGATCCCGAGCACCGGGTGCGCAGACCAGACCCAGTGGAAGTTGCTGCCCTGCCGCAGCAGGTACGGCAGCATGATCAGGTGCGCCAGTGCCTCACCGGCCGCCGCCACCGCCGCGAACGGCGCCACCAGCGCGGTCAGCTGGGCGGCCACCCCGGCCGAGCCAAGGCCGACCCGCAGCCGCAACCCGTGCCCGGCCAGGTCGAACAGCTCGCGCGCCACCGCCCAGCGGTCGGCACCCGCCGTGCTCTCGGTGAAGGTCGCGGTCAGCTCCTCGCCCCACTCGCGTCGGTAGCCGGTCGGGTGCAGCGCCAGCGCCAGGCGCAGTGCCCGGGCGCTCATGAGGCGAACCCGGGCTGCGGGGCGGGGCGGCGGGCCGCGGCGAGCCGCTGCTCGGCCTGGGCGGCGATCCGGCGCAGGCGCTCGGCCTCGGCGGCGAGCAGCTCGCGGCCGGAGCCGCTCAGCGCGTAGGTCTTGCGGGCCCGCCCGTCCACCACCTCCTCGCCGACTACCTCGATCAGTCCCTGGCCCAGCAGGCGGTCCAGCGCCCCGTAGAGCGTCCCGGTCCGCAGCTTGACCCGACCGTCGGAGATCGCCGAGACCTCCTGGATGAGCGCGTAGCCGTGCCGGGGGGCATCGGCCAGCGCGGTGAGCAGGAGCAGCGTGGGCTCCTGAAGGGTGCGTTCGGTCACAGGACTACATATATCGTCTACCGGCATATGCCGTCCAGAGTTTTCTCCGGCAGACTGCACGACGAAGCCCCCGGGGCGCACCCCAGGGGCTGTGTCGTGAACCGAGGCCCGCCTACTGGCCCAGGAAGTTCGCCAGGTCCCGCTCCAGCGCGGCCCTCGGCTTGGCGCCCACGATGCTCTGCGCGACCTCGCCGGCGACGTAGACGTTCATCAGCGGGATCGACATCACGCCGTACTTGGTGGCGGTCTCCGGGTTCTGGTCGATGTTGAGCTTGACGATCTCGATCTTGTCGCCGTGCTCGGCGGAGATCGCCTCCAGCACGGGGGCGACCATCCGGCACGGGCCGCACCACTCGGCCCAGAAGTCGACCAGGACCGGCTTGTCGCTCTTCAGGACCACGTCGTCGAAGTCTGCATCGGTCACGTCACGCATCTCGGGAGCCTTTCTCGGGGGTACGGGCGCCCACATCCTAGGCAGGCCGGGTGCGACGGCCGGGAATACGCGGCGGGAATGCTGGGCGGCCCGGTTTGGTTGAATCTTCACAGTTCGTCCCCGCACTGACAGGAGCCCCTCCCCCATGAAGGTCGAGATCTACTCGGACATCGCCTGCCCGTGGTGCTACATCGGCAAGCGCCGGTTCGACCGGGCGGTGGAGCAGTTCGGCGGCGAGGTGGAGGTCGTCTACCGCCCGTACCAGCTGGTGCCGGACGCCCCCGCCGCAGCCACCCCGCACCGCGCCTGGCTGGCCGAGCGATACGGGCCGCAGTCCCGCGCGATGGACGACCGGGTCGCCGAGCTCGGCCGCGCCGAGGGCATCGCCTACGACTTCGACGCCGCGCTGGAGGTCAACACCTTCCTCGGCCACCGACTGCTGCACCTGGCCGGAACCGAGTTCGGTGCCGAGCGGCAGGGCGCGCTCAAGGAGGCCCTGCTGGCGGCCCACTTCTCCGACGGGGTGGACGTCGGCGACCCGGCCGCGCTGACCGAGGTCGCGGTGGCGGCCGGCCTGCCGCGCGAGCGGGTCGAGCAGTACCTGGCGGGGGACGAGGGCAGCGCCGAGGTCCGGGCCGAGCTGGCGCGCGGCCGCGAACTCGGCATCTCCGCCGTGCCCACCTTCGTCTTCGAGGGCCGCTGGGCGGTCCAGGGCGGCCAGGAGACCGAGACCTTCGTGCAGGTGCTCCAGCAGGTCACCGCCGAGACCGCCGCCGAGGGGGCCGCCGCCGACCCGGCCCAGGCTCCGGCGGCCGGCGACGGGGACGCCTGCGCGGACGGGGTCTGCTCAGTCTGACCCGCCGTCGGCCCGCGCTTCACCTGCTGACGGGCCGTCAGCAGGTGAAGCGTGCTTCGGCCCAGTCCGCCAGTGCGGGTTCGGCCCAGAAGCCGTCGACCGGGTCCACCTCGAGCTGCAGCTGCCGCACGCCGGCCAGCGGCACGTGCACCGCCACGGGGGCGTCGCCCCGGCGCAGCGGGCCGGAGCGCCAGAGCCGCCGGTCGTCCTGGTCGCGCAGCGTGAACCGCATCGCGCCCGGGACCAGCGTCGTGTCGTCCACCCCGGCCAGGGCGTCGTAGGCCAGGCAGGAGCGGTTCAGGTCGATCGTCACCGTCGACGGGGTGTGCACCGTCAGCCCGCGGTTGTAGTAATCGCCCGCGATCCACAGCCCCGTGCGCTGCAGCAGCAGCCAGTCGCTGTCCTGCCGGTCGATGCTCGGGCCGGTCGGAACGCGGCGGGGGCTCGGGGGGCTGAACGGCAGCTGGTCCACCCAGAAGCTGCTCGGCAGCGGGGTGGGCACCGGCGGGGGCGAGACGCTGGGCACCGGCGGGACCGGCGGCAGCGGGACCGGTGGCGGCGACACGCTCGGCACCACCGGGCTCGGGCTGGGGCTCGGCGGCGGGGGCGTCGGCTTCGGCGGCGGGGTGGGGCGCGGCTTGGCCCGGGTCGGGCTCGGCGGCGGGGGCGTGGGGGACGGGGCCGGCGTGGTCGGCACCGGCGCCGGGGGCGGCGCGGCCGCCGGCGGGAGTGTCGGGGCGGCCGGGGCGCTGCTCGGTACCGGCGCGGCGACCGGCGGTGGCGCCTGTTCCGGCGAGCCGGTCAGCGCGTAGGCGACCGCGGCGACCACGGCCACCGCGACGCCCGCGGCGATCGCGGCCTTGCCGACCGTGCCGAGTCCCTCGGCCGCGGCCCCGGCGCCACCGCCGGCCGAACCACCGGCACCCGCACCGGCTCCCGCTGCTCCCGCGGCCCCGGCCGCACCGGCGCCCGCCGCGCTGCCGACCGCAGCGCCACCGACTGTCCCACCGGTCGCGGCCGCCGCGACACCACCGGCGGCGGCCCCGCCGGCCGCACCACCGGCCACCGCGGCTGCGGCGAAGGCCGAGAACGCCCCGGCCCCGATCCAGGCCAGCACCCCGCCGGGCAGCAGCAGCCGCAGCGCGTGGTTGATGTCGACCAGCTCCAGCAGGGCGGCCGTGCAGCGCGGGCAGTCCCGCACGTGCTGGCCGACCTCGGTGGCGGCCCGCTTGCGCAGCGCGCCGCGCGCGTACTGGCCCAGTCGGCTGGCGTACTCCTCGCAGCCCTGCTCCTGCACGTCGGAGACGTGCGCCTGCAGGAAGGCGGCGGCCAGCCGGGACCTGGCCCGGTGCGCCTGCACGGCGGTGGCGTTGGCGGTCTTGCCGAGCAGCACCGCGACGGTCTTCGGCGACTCCTGCTCGACCTCGGTGTGCCAGAGCAGGACCCGGTCGTCCTCGGGCAGTTCGACGAAGGCCCGCATCACCATCCGCTGGTCGGCCAGCGCCATCGCCCAGGTGTCGGCGCCCGGGTCGGCGAGGTCGAAGTCCACCGCTGCGGCGGCCGCGGACTGGGTGAAGGTGCCGAAGTCGTCGACCAGTTGTTCGCGCCGCTCGCTGCGGGCCCAGGCGGCGGCCACGTTGCGCACCGCGGTCAGCAGGTAGGCGCGGACCGCGAACTCGGGGCCCTTGCCCGCCTTCAGCGCTTGCAGGGTGCGGGCGAACACCTCGCCCGCCAAGTCCTCGGCGGTGAAGCTGTCCCGGCAGCAGGTCCGCGCGTAGCGGCGCACCGCCTCCGCGTGCCGGCGGTAGATCTCCTCGTACGCGGTGTCGTCACCGGCCCGCACCAGCGCCGTCAACTCGGCGTCGGAGGGCGGCCGGTCGCCGTCCACCGGATCGGCCGGCGGCGGCACCTTCGCGTAGCCGGGGCGGCGCTCCTCGTCCCCGTGGCCGGGGTCGCGCTCCTCGCCCGCGGCGATGAAGGCCTCCGGCGTCACCCCGCCCTGGCCGGCCACCGCCTGCCCGGGGACCCGGGGACCGCTGGGACTGCCGTGGTTGCCGGGGCTCAGCGACTCGCGCACCGGAGCCCCGCCCTGGCCCGGGACCTGACCGGTCACCGCCTCGGCGTCGGGCTCGACGCTCTGCTCGTCCTGCTCCTCGGCACTCATCGGTCCGCCTCGTCCGATCCGAGCCCGGTCGACGCACTCCCCGCGCATGCGCCGCGCACAGGGGCAGCACCGAACGGCGGCCGTGCGCCGGGGCGCCGCGCGAGGACCTCGGCCCCGCTGAGGGTGCGCACCCGGACATTGGCTCCAACCACGGCCAAAGAATGGCATAGCGGTGGGGGCACCGGAAGCTCGATGCCGGTCGACCCACTCTTCCGGGGAGGCGTCCGAGTGCCCGTTCCCCCAACTCTGTTGACGCGAAGTCGACCGGCGCACGCTGCGGGCGCGCTCCCAGGCGCGCCCGGCCGGCTCCGGGTCAGCTCGCGCGCAGGCCGTCCAGCAGGATCCGCAGCAGCCGCTCGCCCGGATCGGCGCCCTCCCCGCCCGAGGCCCGGCCGATCGACGGCGGCACCGCGGCGGTCAGCACCAGCACCACCTCCGACACGGTGACCCCCGGCCGCAGTTCGCCGGCCGCCGCGGCCCGGGCCACCAGGGCGGCCAGCAGCTGCAGCAGCAGCCGCGGATCGGCCCGCAGCGGGCCGGCCTCGACCGCATCGACGGGTGCCGCTCCGAGACCGCCCGGGTAGGCCGCACCGCCGCCGTGGCCGCCGAAACCGGCGTAGCCGTCCGGCGAGAGCCGCTGCTCGGGCACCCGGGCCAGCTCCTCGGCGTAGCCGAAGGCCTCCGGCGGCAGCAGTCGGCCGGCGCCGGAGCCCACCGCGGTGGCCAGGTAGCCGGCCAGCGCCTCCCACGGCCCGGCCGGACCGTACAGCGCCTCGCGGGCCCGCGCCGTCAGCCAGGCCACCTCCTCGGCGGCGATCCGCTGGACCAGCACCTCCTTGCTGGGGAAGCGCCGGTACACCGTGCCGACCCCGACCCCGGCCCGCCGCGCCACCTCCTCCATGGGCGCGTCGTACCCCAGTTCGCCGAAGACCTCGCGGGCCGCCCGCAGCACGCTCTCCAGATTGCGCCGCGCGTCCACCCGCAGCCGGGGTGAGCCGGAGCGCCGTTCCATGGCGGGGGAGTGGTCCGCCACCGGTTCCCTGGGCAGGCGCTGTTCGGGCACCACGGGCGTACCCGGTCCGATCTGCGGCTGCGCGGCCTCGCCGAGCAGGTGATCCTGATCCATCGTTCCCAACCCTCCCCCGGAGGAGCCCGCGGGCTCCTGTGCGTAGTCGTCGCGCCCGTGTCGGCACGGGCTTGGCCCAGGCCTGGCCCAAGCTCTAGCGCCCCCGCAGCGCGGTCCCCGTCGCACCCGGGCGGGGATCAGCCGCGGTCTACCCTTCCCCGTTTGGGCGTGGGACAGTCGGGCCGGTCGGCCAACGGTAAATCAGGCGGTAATGGATTCACCACCCGGGGTGACGACTGACCGCGGGCCAACGAAGGATCCGGTCGGGCGAATCCGGTCCGGAGTGTGGACAACTGCGGCCTCCGCAGGGCGTCATTGGTGCGTGAACCAGGTCACGACGGCAGGGGGTGGCATCATCCGGATCCTGATCGTGGGCGGCGGTCCGGCAGGGCTGACCGCGGCCCAGCGGCTCCAGCGGGCGCTGCGCGACCAGCTGCGGACCGGCCGGGCGCAGATCACCCTGGTCGAGGCCGCACCCTACCTGACGTACCGTCCGCTACTGCCCGAGGTCGCCGCCGGTTCCGTCGACCCGCGCCACGTGGTGGTACCGCTGCGCCCGGCGCTGCCCGACTGCACGGTGCTCACCGCCCGGATCTCCCGGATCGACCACTCCCGGCGCCTCGCCTGGATCGCGCCGCAGGACGGCGTCGAGGTCGAACTACCCTACGACGAGCTGGTGCTGACGGTCGGTTCGGTCTCCCGCACCCGGCCGGTGCCCGGCCTGGCCGAGCACGGCCTGGGCTTCGAGACGGTCGGCGAGGCGGTCTCGCTGCGCAACCACGTGCTCGCCCAGCTGGACCTCGCCTCCTCCACCCGGGACCCGGAACTGCGCCACGCCGCGCTCACCTTCGTCTTCGTCGGCGCCGGCTACGGCGGGGTCGGCGCGCTCGCCGAGCTGGAGGACATGGCCCGGTACGCGATCCGCGAGTACCCCACCATCCAGCCGGACGACCTGCGCTGGGTGCTGGTCGAGGCCACCGACCGGATCCTCGCCGAGGCCGCCCCCGAACTCGCCGCACACGCCCTGGCGCAGCTGCGCGAGCGGAACGTGGACGTCCGGCTGTCCACCCAACTGGACTCCGCCCAAGGCCTGATCACCCTCTCCGACGGCACCCGGTTCGCCGCCCGCACCCTGGTCTGGACGGCCGGCGTACGCCCCGCCCCGCTGCTCGCCGCGACCGACCTGCCGCTGGGCGCCGGCGGCCGGGTGGAATGCCTGGACACGCTCCAGGTGGCCGGCCCCGACGGCCGCCCGCTGCCCGGCGCCTGGGCGGCCGGCGACTGCGCGGCCGTGCCCGACCCGCCGCACGGCAGCTGTCCGCCCAACGCCCAGCAGGCCCTGGCCCAGGCGGCCCGGCTCGCCGACAACCTGGTCGCCGTCGCGGCCGGACGGCCCGCGCAGGCCTACCTGCCGGAGCGGACCCTCGCCTCCGCCTCGCTCGGCCTGCACCGCGCCGTCGCCCACACCGGCGGGCGCAGCCGCACCGGCCGCCGGGCCTGGCTGCTGCACCGGGCCCGCACCCTGCGCCGGCTGCCCAGCACCGACCGGCGGATCCGGGTACTGGCCGACTGGCTGCTCGGCGCCCTGTTCAGCCGGGAGGTGGCCTCGCTGGCCGCGGTCGAACACCCGCGCGCCGAATTCCGGGCGGCAGTCGGCGAGCACGACCACTGACGGTCACCGGCCGGGCCGTACAACACGACCAACACACGTACGACTTCCGGAATCCTGCCTACACCTGACAGGATCTGCCTGTCAGCCCGTCACGTCGAGTGCGGACACCAGTACGAAACGTGATGGACCGCGAGCCAAGGAAAGCGACAGTCGGTTGAACCTCATGCGCTGGAGTGCGCGGCTCACCGGGGCCCCGTGGCGCGTCGCTCCGCCCCAGGACGACCCTGTCCCCGCGCTGCCCGGACAGCGGGACCCGCTCGGCCCGACCGGTCTGGTCGGCCCCGAGCAGCTGCTCGACCTGCACGAGCTCTACGACCTGTGCGACGTGCTCGGCCGGCTGCCCGCCCCGGTGGTGATCACCTACGGCGCCCGCCACCGGCTCGGCTACGCCAACGACGCCTACCGCGAGCTCTTCGGCAGTCGGCACGCCGGCCTGCCCGCCGACGAGGCGCTGCCCGAGCTCACCGAGCTCGGCCTGCCCTCGTTGCTCGACCAGGTGCTCCGCTCCGGCCGCGGCCGCTCGGTCAAGGCCCGCAGCATCACCGACCCGTCGGGCCGGCAGCGCTGCTTCAACGTCTCCTGCGTCCCACTTCACTCGAACGAGCGAACCGGCACCCGCGACGGCCAGCCACCCGCGGTCGGCGTCCTGGTCTTCGCCGCCGAGGTCACCGACCAGGTGCACGCCGCCGCCCGGCTGCGCGAGGCCGAGCGACGCCAGCGCGAAGCCGCCGTCACCCTGCAGCGCAGCCTGCTGCCGCAGGAACTCGACCAGCCCGCCGAACTCCAGGTCGCCGCCACCTACCAGCCCGGCGGCGCCGACGCTGCCGTCGGCGGCGACTGGTACGACGTGATCAGCCTGCGCGGTGGCCGCACCGCCCTGGTGATCGGCGACGTGATGGGCCGCGGTCTGCGCGCCGCCGCCGTGATGGGCCAGCTGCGCACCGCCGTGCGGGCCTACGCCCGGCTCGACCTGCCGCCGCACCAGGTGATGAGCCTGCTGGACGCGATCGCCGTGGAGATCGACGCCAACCAGATCGCCACCTGCCTCTACGCCGTCTACGACCCGCCGCCGGCCGCCGGCCTGGGGTACGCCCACACCGGCACTCTCACCTACGCCTCGGCCGGCCACCTACCGCTGATGCTGCGCGGTCCCGACGGCACCGTGCTCCAGGGCGAGCAGCAGAACGGCCCGCCGCTCGGCACCGGTGGCGGCACCCACACCTCGCACACCCTGCGCCTGCTGCCCGGGACCACCGGCGTCCTCTACACGGACGGTCTGGTGGAGCGCCGAGACCAGGACATCGACCTCGGCCTGGACCGGCTCGCCCACACCCTGGGCGGCGCGATGGGCTCCCCCAAGGAGGTCTGCGCCCGCCTGCTGCGCGCCATGGGCGTCACCGCCGAGCACGACGACGACGTCGCGGTGCTGGCGTTCCGCCTCCCCGGGCCGGCCGACGAGAATCCGCTGGACACCGAGGTTGACTCCGACCTCGGACAGGTCTAGTGTTCTTCGAGCTGCCTGCAAGGAGCACTGGACGCGCTGTCTGCGCGGACGGTCCCGGCAGCCACTCCCAGCAATTCTCACTCAGCACAACTGAGCTGGTCCTTCGTGCGCTCGCACGGGGTCGGCCTGATTTGCTGTGCCGGTAATTCCGCGGAGAGCCTGGATTCGCTTTTCGGAGCGGAGTTGGGCTAAA
>NZ_PYBW01000196.1 GCF_003205575.1 Streptomyces tateyamensis | reverse complement strand
GTAGTGACCTGGTGTGATGTGCGTATCGTCTAGCGGCATGTACGTGAAGACGACGTCCCGGCGGAACAAGGACGGGCAGACGGTCCGGTATCTGCAGCTGGCCCACAACGAGTGGGACCCGGCCGCGGGGCGCTCACGTACGAAGGTGCTGCACTCCTTCGGCCGGGAGGACGAGCTCGACCACGAGGCGGTTCGCCGGCTGGTCGGGGCGCTGTCGAGACTGCTGGACCCGGTGGCTGCGCTTTCGGCGACGGGCTCGGGGGATCTGTCGTTGATCAGTTCCCGGCCATGGGGCGGGGTGCACGCACTGGACGGGCTGTGGCACCGGCTCGGCCTGGACGCCGTCGTGCACCGCCAACTGTCCGGGCGCCGACTGGACCCGCGAGTCGAGCGGGTGCTGTTCGCACTGGTCGCCAACCGGGCCCTGGCCGCCTCCAGCAAGCTCGCCGCCACCGACTGGATCGCCGACGACGTCCACATAGCGGACCTGGACTCGATCAGCGACGAAGCCTGCTACCGGGCCATGGACTACCTGCTGACCATCGAGCCCGCCCTGGCCAAGGAGGCGTACTTCCAGGTCACCGACCTGCTCAACCTCGAAGTGGACCTGCTGTTCTTCGACACCACCTCCACGTACTTCGAGACCGAGGACGCCGACGAACCCGTCGCCCGCGACGAACACGGTGAGCGTCTTCCCGCCGACACGCCGGCCGAAGACGCGGTGCGGCACGACGGGTTCCGCACGCACGGCAAGTCCAAGGACTCCCGCGACGACCTGCCCCAGGTCGTCATCGGCATGGCCGTCACCCGCGACGGGATCCCGGTGCGGGTGTGGTCCTGGCCGGGCAACACCGGCGACCAGGCTCTGATCCGGCAGGTCCGCGACGACCTGCGCGAGTGGACTCTCTCGAAGGTCGTGTGGGTGGCCGACCGCGGCTTCACCTCCGCCGCCAACCGCCGGGCGCTGATGCGCGGGGGCGGTGGCTACATCATCGGGGAGAAGCTCCGCACCGGATCACCCGAAGTACGAGCCGCCCTCTCGCGGCAGGGCCGCTATGCCACCGTGCGCGACAACCTCCAGGTCAAGGAGGTCAACATCGGCACCGACGACCGGTTCGTGATCTGCTTCAACCCCGACCAGGCCACCCGCGACGCCGCGATCCGTGAGCGGATGGTCGCCCAGCTCACCGAAGCAATCGCGGGCACGGACAAACTGGCGAGGCCCGAACGCGACAAGCTGGCCGGGGTGTTGTCCACCAAGCCCGGGCTGAAGCGGTTCTTGCGCACCACGCCTGGCGGACTCCTGCGGGTGGACAGGAAGAAGGTCGCGGCCGAGGCCAACCTCGACGGGAAGTACCTCCTGCGCTCCTCGGACCCGAACCTGTCGGCCGAGGACATCGCGCTCGGCTACAAACAGCTCCTGGAAGTCGAGCGCGGCTGGCGTGACATGAAGCAAATTCTCGATCTTCGACCGGTCTACCACCGCCGCGAGGACCGCATCCGCGCCCACGTCCTGCTGTGCTGGCTCGCCCTGCTGCTGATCCGCGTCGCCGAGACCTCCACCGGCCAGACCTGGAACCGCCTGCGCGCCGAACTCCAGCGCCTGCACGCCGTCACCTACACCGGCCCGGCCGGCACCTTCCGCCAGTCCACCGACCTCACCAAGCCCCAGCGCGACATCTTCACCGCCCTCGACGTCACCCCGCCCAAGAAGATCATCGATCTGACCGCAGGCCGCTGACCAGGCACTATTCCCCCGCCTAGTGACACGCCATCTCGGCGTACTCACAGGCGTTTCCGCAGGTCAACCCGCCTTCTCGTGTCCTAGCCAACACCACCAACTGTGGAACTCAGG
>NZ_PYBW01000195.1 GCF_003205575.1 Streptomyces tateyamensis | reverse complement strand
AGGGCGCGGGCGATGACGACTTTTTGCTGGTTGCCGCCGGACAGGGCGGAGACGGGGGTGTGGGGGCCGGGGGTTTTGATGTCGAGGCCGTTGATCATGCGTTGGGCGAAGGCGCGGGTGCGCGAGGGTAGGACGGTGCCGAAGGGGCCGAGTTGGTCGGTGACGGTGAGGGTGGCGTTCTCGGCGACGCTGCGTTGGGGGACCAGGCCTTGGAGGTGGCGGTCTTCGGGGACCAGGGCGATGCCGGCGGCCAGGGCGGTGGGGACTTTGCCGGTGGGTACGGGGTGTCCGGCGACGGTGAGGGTGCCGGTGTGGGGGCGGTGCAGGCCGGCCAGGGTTTCGCCGAGTTGGACGTTGCCGCTGGCGGCGGCGCCGGCCAGGCCGAGCACTTCGCCGGCCCGCGCGGTCAGGGACAGGTCCTGGTAGGCGCCGGGCAGGGTGAGTCCGGCGGCCTCCAGCAGGGGTGGGCCCTGCGCGGCCCGCCGTGCGTCGAGGGTCCAGGCCGGCTCGGTGGTGCGCCCGGCCTCGCCGGTCATGGCTTCGACCAGGGCGTGGTGGGCGAGGTCGGTGACGGGGGCGGTGAGGATGTGGCGGGCGTCGCGGTAGACGGTGACGGTCTCGCAGAGCTCGTAGACCTCGTGCAGGTGGTGGGAGATGAACAGGAAGGCCACGCCCTGGGTCTTGAGTTCGCGCAGTTTGGTGAAGAGGCGTTCGATGCCGCGGGCGTCGAGTTTGGCGGTGGGCTCGTCGAGGATGATGAAGCGGGCGCCGAAGGAGAGGGCGCGGGCGATTTCGACGAACTGGCGTTGTTCGACGGTGAGGTGTTCGGCGCGGGCGCGGGGGTCGACGTCGACGCCGTATTCGGCGAGCAGGTCGCCGGCCCGGGCGCGTAGGTGTTTCCAGCTGATCGGGTGCAGTGCGCGGGTGCTCTGCCGGTCCAGGAAGAGGTTCTCGGCGACGGTGAGTGCGGGGATGACGGTGGAGCGCTGGTAGACGCAGGCGACTTTGGTGCGCCAGGCGTCGGTGTCGCCGGGGGCTGGTGCGGGTTGGCCGTCGAAGTGCAGGGTGCCGGTGTCGGGCTGCTGGAGGCCGGTCAGGATCGAGACGAGGGTGGATTTTCCGGCCCCGTTGCGTCCGACCAGGGCGTGGGACTGGCCGGGTTCGACGGTGATTCGGGCGTCGGCGAGGGCGACGGTGGCGCCGAAGCGCTTGCTGATCGCGTCGGCCCGCACGACGGGTGCGCGGGTGGGACCGGGCTCGGCCATGAGGGGCTGGGCTCCTTTCCAGGAGGCGGAGGGGCCGCGGGGGTGTGGGAGCGGCGCTGGGGTGGTGCGCCGCTCACCGGCGCGTCAGTGGCCGACGTTGTTGCCCCACAGGGACTTGTCGTCGACGTTGTCCTTGGTGACCAGGGGGGCGGGCAGTTGGTCCTCCAGGCCGTTGGGCAGGGCGATGATGGTGGACTGGTGGTCGGTGGGGCCGGCCTGGAAGGTCTTGCCCTGGGCCGCGGCCTGGGCGTAGAACAGCGCGTACTTGGCGTACAGGTCGGCGGGCTGGGACACGGTGGCGTCGATCTGGCCCTGGCGGATCGCCTCGAACTCCTGCGGGATGCCGTCGTTGGACACGATCGCGATATGACCCGCCTGGCCGACCGGCTTGAGCAGGCCCTTCTGCTGCAGCAGTGCCAGGGTCGGCTGCAGGAACGCACCGCCGGCCTGCATGTAGATGCCGTTCAGGTCCGCGTTGGCCGCCAGCGTGGACTGCAGCTTGGCGGAGGCCACATCGCCCTTCCAGTCGGTGGCCAGCTCGATCACCTGGATCCCGGGGAACTCGCTCTTCATACAGGCGGCGAACGCCTCGGAGCGGTCACGGCCGTTGATCGAGTCCAGCGAGCCCTGGAACTCGGCCACCTTGCCCTTGCCGGCCAGCTGCTTGCCCAGGAACTCGCACGCCTTGGTCCCGTACGCCTTGTTGTCGGCGCGCACCACCATGTACACCTGCCCCTTGTCGGGGCGGGTGTCGACGCTGACCACCGGGATCTTCCTGCCCGCCAGGGCATCGAGGGTGGAGGCGATAGCGCCGGTGTCCTGCGGGGCCATCACGATCGCCTTGGCACCGGTGTTCTCGAACACCTGCACGTTGGCGACCAGCTTGGTCACATCGTTCTGCGAGTTGCTGGTCGGCAGCATGTTCAGACCCTGCGACGACGCCACCGACTTGACGTACTGCGCGTACGAGTTCCAGAAATCGGTGTCCGCCCGGGGCAGATCGACACCGAGCTTCGGCTGTCCGCCACCCGAGGCCGAAGCACCCGAGTCACTGCCACGATTACAGGCCGTGGCGAAACCCGCCAGCACGACGAAAGCGGCGGCCGCGGCCGCGATTCTGGAGGAGCGAGACTTCATGGTGGGTGGGTCTCCTTGGCTGGGAAGGCCTGCGCCGTGCTACAGGGGCGGGGACAGATGGTCGGGGGACCGCCGACGCGGAGCGTCTTCACCACGGCCGCCCAGGGGTTGCATACGACCGGACGCGGCGGCAGGTACTGGCGGACCCTGCCCGAGTCATCGGATGGATCGCGATAGGCAGGACCTTACGAGTCGGCAATCCCGCTGACAAGAGGAGGCCTCGATCATTCGCAAATGTGACACCCCGGTTGCTGGGCTGTGGCGGCGTCCTCCTCGATGCGGCTGGCGGCGTTCGCGATTCGAGCAGTAGGAGCCGTAACTCGAGTAGACATCGGACGACTCCTTGCGCTGTCCGCGTGGTTGCTCGTATGGTCAGGGCGCGCCCCAGTGATCGGATGTATCTGTCGGGTGTGCGTCGGATGTCCGCGAACGCGTACCCGGCGCGGCAGTCACTGCGAGACGCGTTCGGCGACGGCGGCGGTGGCCTTCGAACCATGAGGAGATTCGGACATGAAGTTGATGCAGCTCGGCACGCCCGGAGCCGAGACACCGGTGGTCCTCACCGAGGACGGGCACGTCCACGCCCTGTCCGGGCTGACCGCGCGGATCGACGGCGCTTTCCTCGCCGCGGACGGCATCGCGCGGGTTCGCCGGGAGATCGAGGCCGGCAGGCTGCCGCTGGTGCAGCCGGAGGGTCTGCGAGTGGGCCCGCCGGTGGCCCGGCCCGGCAAGGTGGTCTGCATCGGCCTCAACTACCGGGACCACGCCGAGGAGACCGGGGCGGCGATCCCGTCGCGCCCGGTGGTGTTCATGAAGGACCCGGCCACCGTGGTCGGCCCGTACGACCAGGTGCTGATCCCGCGCGGCTCGGTCAGGACGGACTGGGAGGTGGAGCTGGCCGTGGTGATCGGTCGTCAGGCCCGGTATCTCGCAGACCCGTCCGAGGCCGCAGCCGTGATCGCCGGCTACACGATCAGCAACGACGTCTCCGAGCGCGAGTTCCAGCTGGAGTACTCGACCCAGTGGGACCTCGGCAAGTCCTGTGAGTCCTTCAACCCGCTCGGTCCCTATCTGGTGCCTGCCGACGAGGTGACGGACCCTCAGGCCCTCGGCCTCGGCTTGACGGTCAACGGGGAGGTGCGGCAGGACGGCAACACGAAGCACATGATTTTCGACGTTCAATACTTGATCTGGTACTTGAGCCAGTACATGGTGCTCAACCCCGGTGACGTGATCAACACCGGCACCCCGGCCGGCGTGGCCCTGGGTCTGCCCGGCACTCCGTACCTGCGCGCGGGCGACACCGTCGAGCTGTCCATCGATGGTCTCGGCACCCAGCGCCAGACCTTCGTGAACGCGTGAAAGGCACCCAGTTGTCCTTGATCACCGCCATCGACACCCACGATGTCCGCTTTCCCACGTCGCGG
>NZ_PYBW01000194.1:252-4177 GCF_003205575.1 Streptomyces tateyamensis | reverse complement strand
CCCCCCCCCGGCCCCGCCCGGGCCGACCCCGCCGCCGCGCCCCTGGTGACCCCAATGACCCGAAAACCCCCCGGCGCCCCAGCGCGCCTTGCCCCCCGCTCGCTGGCGCGGGGCGGGGCCGGTGTGCCTGCCACTCCCCGGTGACGGGGAGCGGCAGCCACACCGTCCCGGCCCGCAGCTTCTGCCAGGACCTACAGCAGCACGCCCGGCAGCTCCGCCACCGAGCCCAGCACGTGGGTGGCGCCGTCCGCGCGCAGGCGCTCGGCGTCGTGCGCGCCGGTGAGCACGCCGGCCACCACCGAGGCGCCGGCCCGGGTGCCGGTCAGCATGTCGTAGCCGGTGTCACCGACCACCGCGAGCTGGTGCACCGAGTCGGTCCCGGTGCGCAGCAGCGCCATCAGGGCCATGTCGGGGAAGGGGCGGCCACGGCCGGCGTCGGCGGGGCACAGGGTCAGGTCGGGGATCTCCTGCCAGCCGAGCGCGGTCAGGATCCGGTCCTGGGTGGCCCGCGAGAACCCGGTGGTCAGCGCCACCTTGCGGCCGGCGGCGCGCAGCTCGGCGATCGCCTCGGCGGCGCCGGGCAGCGGTGCGCAGTGACCGGCGTCCACCAGGTCGTGGTAGGCCTGCTCGAAGGCGGCGTTGGCCCGCTGGGCCTTCTCCTCCTCGCCGAACAGGTGGCGGAAGACGGAGATCTTGGACTCGCCCATGGTGGCCCGGACGTGGTCCAGCATCGGCTGGAACTCGGGGGCGCCGGCCAGTACGCCCAGCTCGGCCGCCGCGGCGGTGAAGGCCTGCTCGACCAGACCGCCGTCGGCGACGGTGGTACCGGCCATGTCCAGCACGACGAGGCGGATGTCAGCGGTGCTCATATCAGTCAGTGGCCCTTAGCGGTGAGGAGTTGGCCCGCCCAGCCTGGAGGCCCCAGGTGGACGAGGGGTGTCCAGCTGGGTACGCCCAAGCCAACTCTGGCCAAGTTGTACAGACAACAACACCCTAGAACCTGGACAACTGGACAACACCGTCGACCCCCTGCCGCTGCCCTACCGCCGCACCCGCGCCCGCAGGTAGTGGCGCCGGCCGAAGTGCGGTTCGTCCACCGCGGTCAGCTCCTCCACCTGGAACCGGTAGAGCGCCGCCGCACCGCCGCCGGCCAGGAACTGCGCCCGCACCTCGGCGTCCTGCGCGAAGGCCGGATAGCGGTTCTGGTAGGCCGTCAGCGCCGCCTCGGCGTGCCGGCCCCAGGCCTCGCCGGCCCGCCCGGCCAGCTGCAACCCGCGCAGCTGCTCGCCGAAGGCCGGCGGCGGCAGGAAGACGGTGGCCGCGGCCCGGGCCTGCTCGGCCAGGTGCAGGCTGTGCCGGGTGGAGCGCTCGCTGACGAAGTAGAGCACCAGGTCCTCGTCGAAGGCGTAGAAGGCGAGGTTGGCGTGCGGCCCGTGCTCCGGCCCGGCGGTGGCCAGGGTGAGCACCATCGACTCGGCCAGCAGCCCTTCGACGCCCTTGCGGAGCTCCTCGGCGGGCCAGTCGCCCTGGGTCACTTCGAGCTGGTACGGCATGGCACGTCCTTAAGAAGTGTGCGGTCCTTCGACGGCGGCCCGGCCGCGGGCCGGTCCGGACCAGGCCCGTGGACGGGCGTCTCATGCTGCTCCGCCGGCCGGGCCCGCACAAGACGGCGGCCGGGGCGCCGTGATCAAGAGGTGATCACGTCGCCCCGGCCGCACCGGTGCCACGCCCCGTCAGCTCCGGGCGACCGCTCCGCTCCCCAGCAGCGGCGCCAGCACACCCGCGCGCAGCCGGTCCACCAGCGGCGCGGCCCGCCCGGCCGCCCACCCCAGCAGCGCGCCCACCGCGAGGCCGACCAGCGCGCCGACCAGCACGTCGTGCGGGTAGTGCACGCCCACCCAGACCCGGGAGGCGCCCATCAGCAGCGCCGCCGCGAAGGCCAGCCGGCCGATCCACCGGTAGGCGAACCAGAGCGCGGCGGCCGCGGCAAAGGCGATCACCGTGTGGTTGCTCGGGAAGGACCAGTCACCGGCGCCCGGGCAGGTCTCCAGCGTGGCCGTGCCCAGTTGCTGACACGGCCGCACCTCGGCCACCTGGGTCTTCAGCACCGAGTTGGCCAGGTAGGCGACCACCACAACCAGGGGCGAGGCGAGCACCCGGGCCATCACCGCCGAGTCCGCTCCGCGGGCCTGCCACCAGGCCAGCACCATCAGCACGGCGAACAGGCCAAGGCCCAGCGCCGACCAGGTGGTGATCACCTGGTCCAGCCAGTGCGGGGCGCCCAGCGCCCAGCCGTCGACCCGGCGGTAGAGGCCTCCGTCGATGCCGCTGCCGTCGTAGGCGAGCAGTCGGGCCGGTGCGGCGAGTGCGGACGTCATTCGGCGTCACCGCCGCCACGGCGGGAGGCCCGACGGGCCCGGAGCAATTCGAGAGCAATGGGGATCACGGAGACAATTACTACCAGACCAATGATCGGCAACAGGTACTTGTCGATATTGGGAACGGAGGATCCCAGGGCGTAGCCGGCCAGCACCACGCCGACGACCCACACCGTGCCGCCGAGCACCTGCCAGAGGGTGAAGGTGCGCTGCGGCACCTCCAGCACGCCGGCCAGCGGGTTGAGCACGGTGCGCACCACCGGGATGAACCGGGCCAGCACGATCGCCTTGCCGTAGCCGTACTTGGACAGCAGCTCCTCGGCCCGGGCCACCCCCTCGGTCAGCGCCCGGCGCCGGCTGCGCGCGAGCAGCGGCCGCCCGCCGCGCCGGCCGATCAGGTAGCCGACCTGGGCCCCCGCCAGCGCCCCGGCCAGTGCCGCCAGCAGCACCTGCCAGAGCACCAGGTGCGGGCCGTTGTGGTTGCCGGGGACGCAGAGCAGGCCGGCGGTGAACAGCAGCGAGTCACCGGGCAGGAAGAAGCCGACCAGCAGGCCGGTCTCGGCGAACAGCACCACGGCGATGCCGAGTGCGCCGAAGGCCGCGAGCAGCGACGAGGCGTCGAGCAGGTTCACCGCGAGCGCGTTCGTCGCGAGCTGGGAGGAGAGCAAGGTTGGCGGACCTCTCATACTGGGGGCTCTCGTACATTGGTGTGGTCCTGCGGACCGCACCCCAACCGTCTACAGTGACGTAGACGGTCTACACGACTGTAGACGAAGACTGGAGGCCACGTCGACATGCCGGAACTGCCAGCCGCACGCCGCCCCTCCGGCGAGCTGGAGGCCCAGGTGCTGGCCGCCCTGTGGGCCGCCGACCGGCCGCTCACCCCGCAGGACGTGCAGGTGGCGCTCGGCGCCGAGCTGGCCCGCACCACGATCGCCACGATCCTGGCCCGGCTGCACGACAAGGGCACGGTCGAACGCACCCGGGTGGGCCGCGCCTACGCCTACACGCCCACCGTGCAGGACCCGGCCGGCCTCGCGGCCCGCCGGATGCGCACCGAGCTCGACCGCGAGCAGGACCGCTCCACCGTACTGGCCCGCTTCGTCTCCGACCTGTCCGACGACGACGAGCAGCTGCTGCGCGAACTGCTTGGCGAGGCCGACGGCTCCGGCGGCCGCCGGTGATACTCGCCGTCTGGGCCCCGTTCCTGATCCCGTTCCTCGCCGCCCCTGCCGCCCGCCGACTGGCCGACGCGCTGCCGCCGCGGGCCGCGGCCTGGGTACTGGGCTCCACCGCCACGGTGCTGGCCGGCGCCAGCGCCGCCTCGCTCGGGCTGCTGGTGGTGGACGGGCTGCTGCGGATCCCGGCGGTCGCGGCGGTCGGCCACCTCTCGCTGCCCTGGCTGGACCAGGCCTCCCCCACCGGCGTGGTGCTGGCCACCCTGGCGGCCGTCGCGCTGGTGGTCTGCGGCGTGCTCACCCTGCGCACCGCGCACCAGCAGTACCGCGAGCTGCGCCGGGCCCGCGCGGTGCTCGGCCTGCCCGCCG
>NZ_PYBW01000194.1:0-160 GCF_003205575.1 Streptomyces tateyamensis | reverse complement strand
CTGCTGGCCGCCCGGGCCGACGACGAGGCGGGCGAGCACCCGCTCGCGGTCCTGGACGACGACCGCGCCGACGCCTACGCGCTGCCCGGCCGGCCGGGCCGGATCGTGGTCACCGCCGGCATGCTGCGCGCCCTGCCCGCCCCGGAGCGGGCCGCCCTGC
>NZ_PYBW01000193.1 GCF_003205575.1 Streptomyces tateyamensis | reverse complement strand
GCTCACGGCCTGTCTCCTGTACTGGTCTCGTCCGGCGGCTGCGGCGGTGCAACTCAGGACCGCGCTCACGGCGCGCTCCCGCTACGGACAGCGCATTTCCACTGCCCTGACCGGAAACTCCCGGCAGCATACTCGGCAGTGTCCGGCACTGGTTACTCGTCAGTAGACAAATACGCGTGCACCGCATCACGTCGCCATGCCGATGCGGTCCGCCTCCCGATCATTGTGACGAAGCTCTCGGCTTTCCGGCAGGTCAACCCGCCCGAACGGGGGCTCAACCCCTCGTCTCGACCGCCTCGACCGCCTGCCCGAGGGCCGCGATCACGTCCGCCTTGCGCGGCTGTCCACTGGCCCGCCGCACCACCCTGCCACCCGCGTCCAGCACCAGCACCGTCGGGGTGCGCAGGATCTCCAGCCGACGGACCAGCTCCAGGTTCCGCTCGGCGTCGACCTCCACATGCGCCACGCCCTCCACCAACTCCGCCACCTCGGCCAGGATCCGCCGGGTGGCCCGGCAGGGCTGGCAGAACGCGGTGGAGAACTGCACCAGGGTGGCCCGCTCCCCCAGCGCCACGCCTTCGCCCAGCTCCGCGCCCGACACCCGCACTGCCCCGCCCTTCCCGCGTGCCGCGCCGGCCCGCCACCTTCCGTCGCGCCGGGCCCGGAACAAGCCGTACGCACTGGCCAGCGCGAGCACCGCGACGCACACCACCGACTGGGTCATGCGCTCCAGTGTGCGACACGGTACGCCGCTGGTGGCGGGCCCCGGCCGCCTCGTACCATCGCCGCGTGGACACCACGGGCAACGAGCTGACGCGCCGCCGGGTCATCGACCTGTGCCGCGCCACCGTCTCGCGCTGCCGCTGACCCACTCCTGCCGCCCTGTCAGGCCCGTCAGCCCCGTGCGTCACGTCACCGGAGTCACTCCATGCAGATCGACCCCCGTGGACCGCGCTTCGCCGCCGTCCTCACCACCCTCGTCCTGATCGCCGCCCTGCTCAGCGGCAGCGCCGCGCTGCTCGCCCTGCAGACCCTGGTCTTCGCCCTCGGCGCCCTGGCCGGTCCGCACCGCTCCCCTTACGGCTGGCTGTACCGGGTGCTGCTCCGGCCCCGGCTCGGACCGCCCGCCGAGCTGGAGGACGCCCGTCCGCCCCGGTTCGCCCAGGGCGTCGGCCTGGTGTTCGGCCTGTTCGGCACCGTCGGCTACCTGGCCGGCGCGAACTGGCTGGGCCTGGGCGCGACCGCCTGCGCGCTGGCCGCCGCGTTCCTCAACGCCGCCTTCGGCTACTGCCTGGGGTGCGAGCTCTACCTTCTGGCCCGTCGCGGCCAGGCCCGCCTCACCGCCTGAACCGCCGGCCCGGCCTCCTGGTGACCGAATGTGACGACCGTCTCTTTCCAGCCGCGTCCTGCCAGATGACAGAAGGCGCCCCTTCGGGGGACGATGCTCGCAGAATCACCCGTGTCAGCCGCGGCGTGCCGTGGCCCGAGCGGCCCGGCACCACCGGCCGGCCCGGGCGCCGTCGCACCGGGCAAGGGCCCGTGGGAAGAAGTAGGGCTGACCGTGGCTGAGTTCGTGTACCCGCCGGTGATCCGCGCCGCGCTGACCGCATTCAAGGCACTGGACGTGCGGCTCGACATCCGGGGCGCCGAGCACGTCCCGGCCACCGGGGGCGCCGTGCTGGTGAGCAATCACATCAGCTACCTGGACTTCATCTTCGCGGGCATGGGCGCCTACAAGACCGCCAAGCGCAAGACCCGCTTCATGGCCAAGGACGACGTCTTCAGGCACCGGATCTCCGGTCCGCTGATGCGCGGCATGAAGCACATCGCAGTCGACCGCACCGACGGCCAGCCCGCCTACGACGCGGCGGTCCAGGCGCTGCGCGAGGGCGAGGTGGTCGGTGTCTTCCCCGAGGCCACCATCAGCCGTTCCTTCATGCTGAAGAAGTTCAAGACCGGCGCTGCCCGGATGGCCGCCGACTCCGGCACCCCGCTGCTTCCGGTGGTGCTCTGGGGCACCCAGCAGCTGTGGACCAAGGGCCGGCCGAAGACCCTGACCAAGCGGCATGTCCCGGTGACGATCATGATTGGCGAACCGATTCACCTGGAGCCGACCGACAAGCCGGTGATGGTCACCCGCAAGCTGCGGGCCGTGATGAGCGAGATGCTGGACCGCGTCCAGCGCGAGTACCCGGCCAAGCCCACCGGCCCCGCCGACTCCTGGTGGCTGCCGGCCGCCCTGGGCGGCACCGCGCCGACCCTGGAGGTCGCCGAGGCCGAGGACGAGCAGGAGGCCGCAGCCAAGGCGGCCCGCCGGGCGGCGGCGAACTGAGCTTCCCTGCTGGGGAGTGATGGGCTGAAGAACTGAGGGCGGGTCAGTTGCTGACCCGCCCTCAGGCGTTCCCGGCTGTCTGCAGGCGCCGCGCAATCCGCCCGGTTGGTCCCGTTGCTCTCGGAAAACGAAGAAGCCCCCAGCCATAAAGGCCGGGGGCTTCTTCTAAAAGATTGTTCGGCGGCGTCCTACTCTCCCACAGGGTCCCCCCTGCAGTACCATCGGCGCTGTAAGGCTTAGCTTCCGGGTTCGGAATGTAACCGGGCGTTTCCCTCACGCTATGACCACCGAAACACTATGAAACTATCGGCCGCACCCACCCATAAGACTTCCCGGGCGGGGGT
>NZ_PYBW01000192.1 GCF_003205575.1 Streptomyces tateyamensis | reverse complement strand
CCACCACGGTCGCCACCGCGGTCGCGGTCGCCGAACGAGGGACGCGGGCCACGGTCCCCGCCACGGTCACGGTCACCGTAGGAGGGGCGGTCGTCGCGACGGAAACCACCACGGTCACCGGTCGGACGGTCACCGTACGAGGGACGGTCGCTGCGACCGAAGCCACCACGGTCGCCACCGCGGTCGCGGTCGCCGAACGAGGGACGCGGGCCACGGTCCCCGCCACGGTCACGGTCACCGTAGGAGGGGCGGTCGTCGCGACGGAAACCACCACGGTCACCGGTCGGACGGTCACCGTACGAGGGACGGTCGCTGCGACCGAAGCCACCCCGGTCACCACCGCGGTCGCGGTCGCCGAACGAGGGACGCGGGCCACGGTCCCCGCCACGGTCACGGTCACCGTACGAGGGACGGTCGTCGCGACGGAAACCACCACGGTCACCGGTCGGACGGTCACCGTAGGAGGGACGGCCACCACGGTCGCCGGACGGGCGGTCACCGTAGGACGGACGACCACCACGGTCACCGGTCGGACGGTCACCGTAGGAGGGGCGATCGTCACGGCGGAAGCCACCACGGTCGCCAGAGGGACGGTCGCCGTAGGAGGGGCGATCGTCACGGCGGAAGCCACCACGGTCGCCAGAGGGACGGTCGCCGTAGGAGGGACGGCCACCACGGTCGCCGGACGGGCGGTCACCGTAGGACGGACGGCCACCACGGTCCCCGGTCGGACGGTCACCGTACGAGGGACGGTCGTCGCGGCGGAAGCCACCACGGTCGCCGGAGGGGCGGTCACCGTAGGACGGACGACCACCACGGTCGCCACCGCGGTCGCGGTCGCCGAACGAGGGACGCGCACCGCGGTCCCCGGAGGGGCGGTCGCCGTAGGAGGGACGGCCACCACGGTCGCCGGACGGACGGTCACCGTAGGACGGACGACCACCACGGTCACCCGTCGGACGGTCACCGTAGGACGGACGACCACCACGGTCGCCACCGCGGTCGCGGTCACCGAACGAGGGACGCGCACCGCGGTCCCCGCCACGGTCACGATCTCCGTACGAGGGGCGGTCGCTACGACCGAAGCCACCACGGTCGCCGCCGCGGTCCCGGTCGTCGCGGCGGGGAGCGCCTTCGCCTCGGTCGTCACGGCGCGGGCCACGGTCGTTCGACCACCCGCCACGCGCTCGCGGCTCGTAGCCTCGGCCTTCGCCCGATCGACGCTCGGGACGGTCCTGGGGCGGGTTCGACATCGCGGTGACTCCTTCTACCTTCATCAGCTGTGCCGCCGGCCGGGCCTCTACAGAGCCCCGCGGCCTGGTGCCGGCCTCCGGCCGCACACACACTTCATTGTCGAGCATCGGCTGCGGCCGCGCGCCTGGAGCGCCTTCGGTCGAGCCGGGGTGAATCCCGGGCGGCGCCCGGGATTCGACATGTTCGGAAATCCAACAGATCGGAAAACAAAAAAGGCCGTGGCCCCAGCTCATCGCTGGGGCCACGGCCTTGAATAATTGTTCGGCGGTGTCCTACTCTCCCACAGGGTCCCCCCTGCAGTACCATCGGCGCTGTAAGGCTTAGCTTCCGGGTTCGGAATGTAACCGGGCGTTTCCCTCACGCTATGACCACCGAAACCCTATCGGGTATTCAGCGAACACACTTTTCAGTTGAAATAGTGGTGCTTTTACTTGTTCGCCAGCGATAGCTGTTCGCTACCCGGGAACCACACAGTGAACGCGAGCAACTGAGGACAA
>NZ_PYBW01000191.1 GCF_003205575.1 Streptomyces tateyamensis | reverse complement strand
TGAGTGAATACTCACTCACCTCCAACTCGGGGAGCGATCATGAAGCTGACCGTCCTCGGTGCCACCGGCGGCATCGGCAAGCAGCTCGTCTCACACGCCCTGGCCGACGGCCACCAGGTGACCGCGGTGGTCCGCGACCCGGCCCGGCTCCCGATCGGCCACGACCGGCTGACCGTGGTCCGCGGCAACGCCCTCGACCCCGACTCGCTCGCCGAGGCCGTGGCCGGCAGCGGGGCCGTGCTCTCCGGGATCGGCCAGGCCGGCCGCCACGACCCGGTCAAGCCCGCCTCCACCTCGGCCCGGGCCGCGATCCGGGCCATGGCCGACGCCGGGGTGCGACGGATCCTGGTGGTCAGCGCCGCCCCGCTCAACCGGGCCGGCACCGGTGATTCACTGCCCACCCGGCTGATCGCCGCTCCGCTGCTCTGGGCGATCCTGCGCGAGGTCTACCTGGACCTGGAGGAGATGGAGCGCGCCCTGCGGGCCAGCGGCCTGGACTACACCCTGGTCCGCCCGCCCAAGCTCACGGACAAGCCCGGCACCGGGCACTACCGGCACGCGGTCGAGGCCAGCCCGGGCGGCTTCAGGATCGCCCGGGCCGACGTGGCCCGGGCGATGCTGGACTTCGTCACCGACCCGGCCACCTATGCGCACGCGGTCGGCGTCAGCAGCTGACGCGCCGTCGACCCCGGCTACGCACCGGCAGGCCGGCGCTCCTGAACGCCCGTCAGCCCAGCAGGTCGGCGACCAGCGCGGCGAACTCCTCGGGCGCCAGGATCCGCACCCCCAGCTCCTCGGCCTTGGTGCGCTTGCTGCCGGCCTTCTCCCCCGCCACCACCAGGGTGGTCTTCTTGGAGACCGCGGAGGAGGCCTTGCCGCCGGCCCGCTCGATCAGCTCGTTCATCTCGGTGCGGGACAGCTCGGCCAGCGCGCCGGTCATCGCCCCGGTGACCACCACCGCCTCGCCCGCCAGCGGTCCGGCCGCCGCCCCGGGCTCGGCGGCGCCGGCCGGGAGCACCGGCTCGGTCACCGCGGTGCCGACCTGCTGGGCGATCAGCTTGTCGAGCACCGGACCGAGCGCGGCCAGCTCGGCGACCACCATCTTGGCCTTCTCGGCGCCGATCCCGGGCACCCCGGCCAGCGCCTGCTCGTCGGCCGCCCGGATCGCGGCCATGCTGCCGAAGTGCGCCGCGATCCGGCGCGACATGGTGCGGCCGGTGCCCCGGACCCCGAGCGCGCAGAACACCCGGTTCAGCGGGGCCGAGCGGGCGGTCTCGATCGCGGCCAGCAGGTTGTCGGTGCTGGTCTCGCCCATCCGGTCCAGGGCCAGCAGTTGCTCCCTGGTCAGCGTGAACAGGTCGGCCACGTCGGCCACCAGGCCGGCCTCGACCAGCTGGACGGCGCGGGTGCCGCCCAGGCCCTCGATGTCCAGCTGGTCGCGCCCGACCGCGTACCGGATCGAGGCCACCGCCTGGCAGCCGCGCCCACGCACGCACCGCCAGCGCTGCTCGGAGGTGTCGATCGCGTCCCCGCAGCGCGGGCAGACCTGCGGGAACTCGATCGGCGTCTCGGCGCCGGTACGCTCGGACTCCACCGGCGCCTCGACCCGCGGGATCACGTCCCCCGCCCGGTAGACGAAGACCTGGTCGCCCAGCAGCAGGCCGCGCCTGGTGATGTCGGCCGGGTTGTGCAGGGTGGCGTAGGTGACGGTGACCCCGTCGATCACCACCGGCTCCAGCACGGCGCGCGGGGCGATGATGCCGGTCCGCCCGACGTTCCACTCGACCGCGAGCAGCCTGGTCACCTTGTGCTGGGCGGCCAGCTTGCGGGCCACGGCCCAGCGCGGCGCCCGGGAGCCGGCGCCGGCCTGCTGTTGGTCGGCGGCCGCGTCGGCCTTGACCACCACGCCGTCGATGCCGAACTCCAACTGCTCGCGCAGCTCGGCGATCTGCGCCACCCGCTGCTGCACCTCCTCGACGGTGGTGCAGCGCACCGGGTGCGCGGGTGTGCCGGCGGCGGTGTGGACACCGAGCTCGGCCAGCCGCTCCAGCAGCGCCAGGTGGTCCAGCTCCGCCAGGCCGACGGCGCCGTAGGCGAAGAAGGTCAGCTCGATCCGGTACGGGCGGTCCTTGGCCCGCAGCGTGCCGGCGGCGCCGCTGCGCGGGTGGGCGAAGGGGGTGGCGCCGTGCTCGGTGCGCACCGCATTGGCGTGCTCGAACTGGCGCTGGGTCAGCAGCACCTCGCCGCGCAGCTCCAGGTCGACCGGCTCGGCGAGCACGGCGGGCAGGCCGAGCACCGCGTCGGCGGCGTGGCTGATGTCCTCGCCGGCCAGGCCGTCGCCCCGGGTGAGCAGCTGCTCCAGCCGGCCGGCCCGGTAGCGGGCGGCCACCGCCAGGCCGTCCAGCTTGGGCTCGACGCACCAGGCGGCCACCGGGCGGCCGAGCCGGCGCTCCAGGCCCTCGGCCCAGGCGGCCAGCTCCTCGGCGGAGAAGACGTTGTCCAGCGAGAGCATCGGGACCGAGTGCGGCACGTCGCCGACGGCGGCGCCGCCGGCCACCTTGCCGGTCGGCGAGTCGGGCAGCACCTGCTCCGGGTGGGCGCCCTCGTACGCCTCGATGGCGCGCACCAGGGCGTCGTACTCGTCGTCACCGAGCGGGGTGCTGCCGTCGGCGTAGTAGGCCGCGGCCGCCTGCACGGCGGTGGCGACGGCATCGGCATAGGCGTCGGGAGAGGCCGGAACGGCTGCGTCCTTCATGCCCATATCCTCTCCACCAGCACTGACATCGCGCCGGACCGGTCCTGGGGCGCGCCGGGCCCTCCCCTCGCGGGGCCCGGCGCGCCGAAGGCGGGTCACTCCGCGAGCAGCCCGTCCAGCACCTCGGGAGCCAGGCCCAGGGCGGTGGTCATGCCGATCCCGGAGGTGACCGCGACCACCCGGACCCGCTCGGCCGGCGCCTCGATCAGGAACGGGTTGACGCCCGAGCCGTAGACCCCGCGCCAGCGCTCACGGACCGTCAGCTGCCCCACGCCGAGCAGGCCGGCCGTCTCGCGCAGCACCGCCTCGTCGTACGCCTCCTGGTCGAAGGGGGCCGGGGTGGTGTCGTAGGTGTGGGTGTCGCCGATGGTCAGGGTGCCGTCGGGGCGCTGGGTGTACATCAGGTTGAGGCCGATGCCGATCAGCTCCGGCTTCTCGCGGGTCAGCCGCTCGCGGACCGCCGACAGGCTCGGGCAGGCCTCGAAGCCGCTGTAGCGCAGCAGCGAGAAGCCGGTCTGCACGGCCGGCTCGATCTCGCGGCCGTGCGGGTCGTCCACCCGCAGCATCCGCAGCACGCACCGCTTCACCTGGAAGCGCTCGGCCAGCTCGGGGAAGTGCCGGTCCACGTCGTGCCCGGTGGCCAGCACCACGTGTCCGGCCCGCAGCGCGCCGCGGGTGGTGCGCACCAGGCCCGACTCGACGGCGAAGGCGTTGGTGGTCCAGTGGAAGACGACCCCGCGCCCGGCCAGGTAGCGGGCGATGGCCTCGACGGCGGCGCGCTGGTCCACCCGCAGGTCCTCGGGCAGGAACGCCCCGCCGATGGCGTCCGGGCCGACCGGGACCCGCTGCCCCAGCTCGGAACGGTCGAGCAGCCGGACCTGGTCAGGCCCGCGCAGCTCGGCGAACTCGCGCAGCACGGCCAGCTCGTCCTCGGCCCGGGCGACCATCACCGTGCCGGTGCGGCGGGCCCAGAAGCCGGCCGCGTCGGCCAGTTCGAGCCAGCGCCCGCGGGCCTCGAGCCCGTAGCGCAGCGCGTCGTCGGCCTGCGCGGTCGCGCAGGCGTGGCCGAAGTTGCGCACCGAGGCGCCGGTGGCCCGGTCGCCGCGTTCCACCACCGCCACCGACAGGCCGCGCTCCACTGCCTCGTAGGCGTGCGCGAGGCCGACGATCCCTGCACCGATGATCACCACATCGGCGGAGCCCAGCGTGTCGATCACGACTCTCCATTCGCGAGTTGTATGAACAACTTATCGCGGGAAAGATATGATCACCAGGGTGGGTCACGGACGGACTGTCAGTGAACTTCGAGTGAACTCCGCTGGTCCGTCCGGGGGTCCGGCGCGCTGTCGGGGGCGCTGTCGGGGGCGCTGACCGCGGTCAGCAGCGGCTCCAGGAAGCGGCGTTCCAGCTGACCGGGCGGCAGTTCGGCCGGTTCCACGTAGCTCTGCGCCAGGCCGCCCTCGCGGATCGCCACCAGCAGGCGGGCCAGCTCCTCGACCGGCACGGTCAGCCGACGCCCCGCCCGGGCCAGGTAGTCGGTCAGCCCCTCGGCCAGCGTGCTGCGCAGCCGGGCGTCGTGCTGGGCCAGCACCCAGGCGGCCTGCGGGTCGCGGATCGCGTGCAGGGTGAACTCGGTGGTGACCAGGTACCAGTCACGCTCGGCCGGCTCGATCTCGGCCAGGATCGCCACCAGCGAACGCAGCGTCACCTCGCCCGCGGGCAGCGCCGCGATCCGCTCCGCCAGCCCGGCCAGCACCCGCTCGCTGTGCTGGTCGAACAGCGCCAGGAAGAGCTCCTCCTTGCTGGCGAAGTTGGAGTAGAAGGCCCCCCGGGTGAAGCCGGCCCGCTCGCAGACCTGCTCGATGGTGGCGGCGTGGAACCCGTACGCGGCGAAGGCCTCCAGCGCGGCCGCCAGCAGCGCGGCCCTGGTCCGCGGACGGCGGCTGGTGACACCCTTCGGCATCGCTGCTCCTGGTGCTCGCGGGTGGGGGCGGGCGGACGCGGGCCACTGTACCGCGAGCGATCCGAACGGATACATCGACGTATCGGATACACGCGTGTATCTTCTCGGCTGTCCGCACCGCCGCGCACCCCCGAGGAGCCCGCCATGGCCACGGAACCCACCCCCGATGCCGCACTGCTGGCCGCCGCCGTCGGCACCGGCCCCAGCCAGGTCGAGATCCCGATGCCGCCCAGCTTCACCAGCGTCGAGGCCGAACGCCAGTACCGCAAGGAGCAGTTGGCGGCGGGTTTCCGGCTGTTCGGCAGGTTCGGCTTCGCCGAGGGGGTGGCCGGCCACATCACGGTGCGCGACCCGGAGAACCCGAACTGGTTCTGGGTCAACCCGTTCGGCATGGCCTTCAGCCAGATCAAGGCCTCCGACCTGATCCTGGTCGACCACGAGGGCAACCTGCTGCACGGCAACCGGCTGGTCAACAAGGCCGCCTTCGTCATCCACTCCCAGGTGCACGCCGCCCGCCCGGACGCCGTCGCCGCCGCGCACTCGCACTCGCTGTACGGCAAGTCCTTCTCCAGCCTGGGCATCCTGCTCGACCCGATCACCCAGGACGCCTGCGCCTTCTTCGAGGACCACGCGCTCTACAGCGACTACCGCGGCGTGGTCAACGAGACCGAGGAGGGCAAGCGGATCGCCACCGCGCTCGGCGACTGCAAGGCGGTGATCCTGCAGAACCACGGGCTGCTGACGGTCGGCCGGTCGGTGGCCGAGGCGGTCTGGTGGTTCGTCACCATGGAGCGCTCCTGCCAGGCCCAGCTGTTGGCGATGGCCGCCGGCACCCCCAAGCTGATCGACCGGGAGACCGCGCTGACCACCCGGGCCCAGCTCGGCACCCACCTGGCAGGCTGGTTCCAGGCCCGCCCGCTCTGGGACCAGATCACCGCCTCGGACCCCGACCTGTTCGACTGAACCCCGGCCGACCACCACCCCTGCTGAGGAGCCCGCCCGTGCCCACTCCCGCCAGACCGCGGATAGCCGTCCTCGGCGCCGGCAGCATCGGCTGCCACCTGGGCGGCCTGCTCGCCGACACCGCCGAGGTGGTGCTGATCGGCCGGCCCGGCGCGATGGCCGCGATCGAGGCGGACGGGCTGACCCTGACCGGGCCGGGTGAGGCACGGCGCGTCACCCATCGCCTCACCCTGGCCACCGGCGCCGAGGCGGCGGCCGGCGCCGACTACGTGCTGGTCACCGTGAAGTCCACCGACACCGCGGCCGCGGCCGCGCAGCTGGCCCCGCACCTGTCCCCCGGCACCGTGGTGATCAGCTTCCAGAACGGGCTGCACAACCCCGCGCTGCTGCGGGCCGCGCTGCCGGACCATCCGGTGCTGGCCGGCATGGTCCCGTACAACGTGGTCCGCACCGGCCCGGCCGCCTTCCACCAGGGCAGCGGCGGGCGGGTGCTGCTGGCGGACGCGCCGGACGCGGCCGGCTTCCTGGCCGCGGCCGCGGGCACCGGCCTGCGGGTGGCCGCGCACCCCGACATGCCCGGGGTGCAGGCCGCCAAGCTGGTGATGAACCTCAACAACGCGATCAACGCGCTCTCCGACCTCCCGCTGCGCGAGCAGCTGGGCCGGCGGGCCTACCGGGTCTGCCTGGCCCGCTGCCAGCGCGAGGCGCTCGCCGCGTTCCGGGCCGCCGGGATCAGGCCCGTGCAGTTGGGCGCGGTGCCACCGGCCCGGATGCCGCTGCTGCTCGGGCTGCCGGACCCGCTCTTCCGCCGCCTGGCCGGGGCGGCGCTGCGGATCGACGCCAAGGCCCGCTCCTCGATGTGGGAGGACCTCCAGCGCGGGCGGCCCACCGAGGTGGACTCGCTGCAGGGCGAGGTGGTGGCGCTGGCCGAGCGGCACGGGCTGCGGGCACCGGCCTGCGCCCGGCTGGTGGAGCTGGTGCACCAGGCGGAGCGGGCCGGGGCGGGGGCCGCGCGGCCGTGGAGCGGGCCGGAGCTGCGGGCCGAGCTGGGGTGACGGGTGCGGACCGGGGTGACCGGTGCGGACCGGGGTGACCGGTGCGGACCGGGGTCGCGGGACGGGCAGGGGTTTCCCACGCGATTGAACCTGGCCGGAGTGGGCAGGCGAACCGTTGGGACCCGGTGGGCCACCGGGTCAGCCGGGTTTGCCCGCATCCGTCGGTAGCACCCGCGAGGAGGTCGGTCCAGGTGAACGGGCTCGAGGTTGACGTGATCCAGCGCTACGCGGTGTCGCTGCCCGGACCGGTCGGCAGCCACGCGCCGGCCAGGGTGGTGGTGGTCCACTGGACCTCCGCCCGGGCGGCCGGCCTCCCGGTGTACGCCGACGAGGAGGGCGACTTCCGGGTCACCGTCGACGAGCTCGGCTCGGCCCAGCTGCTGGAGGCGGCCGACGGTGCCCAGGCCCAGTGCCTGCACGCGGTGCCGCTGCCCTGACGCTCCGTCGGGGCCGCAGCTCCGCGGTGCAGCTCACCCGCACGGCCCCGCTTCGACGCCGCCGCTTCCTGGGGATGCCTGGAACATGCCTGCTGCTTCCGTGCCCGACAGCGTGGTCAACCTGGTCCGCCGACGCCGCGAGCCCCTGGTGGTGCAGACCGCCCGGGCGACCGTCGCCTCCGTCCTGGCCTACGTCGCCGCACTCGCGCTCACCAACAGCCCCGCACCGCTGCTGGCACCGCTGACCGCGCTGCTGGTGGTGCAGGTGACCCTGTACGCCACCCTCACCTCCGGGGCCCGCCGAGTGGTCAGCGTGGTGGCCGGGGTGCTGATCGCGCTCGGCTTCACGGAACTGGCCGGACTGAGCTGGTGGAGCCTGGGCCTGCTGATCCTGGTATCCCTGGTGCTCGGGCACCTGCTGCGGGTGGACGAGTTCGTACCCGAGGTGGCGATCAGCGGGATGCTGGTGCTCGGTGTGGCGCACGCCGCCGACACCGCCTGGGACCGGGTGGCCGAGACGCTGATCGGCGCGGCCGTCGGGGTGCTGCTCAACCTGGTGGTACCGCCGCCGGTGTACGTGCAGCCGGCCGGCGAGGCGATCGAGGAGCTGGCGGCCCGGATGTCCCGGCTGCTGATCGACATCGGCACCCAGGAACGGCCCGAACTGCCCCTCACCGAACGCTGGCTCGGCGAGGCCAGGGCGCTGGACCGGGAGATCGCGGCGGTGGACGCCGAGCTGTCCCGGGCCGAGGAGAGCCTGCGACTGCACCCCCGGGTGCGCCAGGGCGAGCTGACCCGGCTGGTGATGCGCAGCGGGCTGGACACCCTGGAGGTGTGCGCGGTGGTGCTGCGCACGCTCTGCCGCTCGCTCACCGACCTGGCCCGGGACCGGGGCGGGGTCACCCCCTACACGGGCGAGGAGGCCGGGCGGCTGAACCTGCTGTTCGGTCACCTGGCGCACGCGGTGGACGGCTTCGGCCGCCTGGTCACCGCACAGGTGGCGGCCAACGCCGAGCTGGCCGAGGCGGAGCTGAGCCGCTCGCTGGCGGCGGGGCGGCGGGAGCAGGCGGAGGTCTCCGAGCTGCTGCTCAGCCGCTCCGCCGCGGAACCGGCCCGCTGGGAGCTGCACGGTGCACTGCTGGCGAACGTGGGCCGGCTCCTGGACGAACTGGACGTGGAACGGCGCTCCCACTGGCTGGCCGAGCAGTTCGACCGCCACCACCGGGTGCGCCTCGCCCAGCGCCCGCTGCTCCACCGCCTGCGCCGCGCCAGGAGCCGGCGCTGACGGCCCGTCGGCTCGAGCCGGCGCAGGCAGCCGGTCGGCCAGCCCGGGCGCAGGCGGCCCTTCGGCTCGCGCTGGTCTGTCGGATCGCCCCCTCACGCGAGCGCGTACTCCGGCAGGGCGATGTTGCCGGCCTTGGCGAACTGCTTGGCCAGGATCTGCCGCATCGGCCAGCGCCCCATCGCGCGCATCGAGGCGGCCCGCATCCGGATCGCCAGGGCCCGGTCGGGGGCGTACCCGTTGACCCCGCCCGGCGGCAGCTCCTGGGCCTGCTTCACATAGGGCGCCATCACCTCGTCGTAGCGGTGGAACGCCGCCTGGTGGTTGCCGCCGGCCGCCGCCAGCTCCCCGGCCAGCACGTAGCCGCCGACCAGGGCCAGGCTGGTGCCCAGGCCGGTGAGCGGGGTCGGGCAGTGCGCCGCGTCCCCGACCAGGGCGACCCGGCCGCGCGAGGCGCGGTCCAGCTTGACCTGGCCCATCGAGTCCAGGAAGAAGTCGTCCGACCCGTGCATCGCGCGCAGGATCCGCGGCACCTGCCAGCCCGTCTCCCCGGCGAACCGGCGCTCGACCAGCTCGCGCTGGGCGGCGGTGTCGCGCCGGTCGTAGGCCAGCGGCACCGAGCGGAAGCTCAGCCCGACCTTGGTCTCGCCGGGCAGCCGGCCCGGGCGGGCCGAGGCGACCAGCCCGCCGGGCGCGTTGTACATCTGGAACCAGCCGTCCAGCGCGAAGTCCTCCTGCACGGTGAACCAGGCGGTGTAGAGGTCCAGCGGCTGCAGGTACCGGGCCTCGGGGCCGAAGGCGAGCGAGCGGACCGCCGAGTGCGTCCCGTCCGCCCCGAACACCAGGGCGAACCGGCGCGGGGCGGCCTTCTCGAAACGGACCGAGACCCCGTCCTCGTCCTGCTCCAGGGCGGTCACGGTGTCGTCGAACAGGTACTCCACCTGGTCGGCGGTGGCGCGGTACAGCAGCTCGGCCAGGTCGCCGCGGAGGATCTCGATCTCCGAGACGATGCCCTCGCCGCCGAATGCGTCGGCGGCCATGGTGGCGGCCGCCTTCCCCTCGGCGTCGACCAGCATCAGGCCGCGCTGGTCGACGGCGAGCTCCCTGGCCCGGTCCATCAGACCCATCTCGGAGATGACGGTGCGTCCGGCCCCGCGCAGGTCCACGGTCTGCCCACCGGGGCGCGGCGCGGGGGCCCGCTCGACGACGGTGACGGTGTAGCCCGCCCGGGTGAGCCAGTGGGCCAGGGCCGGGCCGGCGATGCCGCCACCCGAGACCAGGACATCGGTGTTCTTCGACTGCATCGGCTGCTTTGCCTGCGTGTTCTTCTCCATGCCTCGAATGTACGGCGTACGCAGCTAGTGCAGCAACCCTGACTTCCCCCTAGGGGACGGCCCTGATAGCGCAGTTCTCACCTCCTAGGGGTTCCCCCGACCTGCATCGGCGCACTAGTGCATTAGTGCGGACGGGCGTTCCTGCGTGACCTCGGCCGCACCCTTCGCGTTGCCCGTTCAGCCCCCTATCCCGAGGAGTCCCGCGATGCGCACCGCCACCCGACTGACCGTCACCACCCTGCTGCTGGCCGCCACCGCCCTGACCGCCGCCCCCGCCTTCGCCGCCGCTGCCCAGGAGTACCCCGTCCCGTCCAAGCAGGAGCACACCTACTCCATCCCGGTCGGCGCGATCACCGACCTCGGCGACCTGACCAAGGTCACCACCGTGGCCACCGACTTCCAGCACCTGCTCGGCCAGTGATCAACCGCAGGTCGCACTAGCCTGGAAGAGCGGTGGTCGGTCCCCTCGCCTGTTCGGCCCGGGGGTTTCCCATGCGCAGAATCCGCACCGCTCTCGCCACCGGCCTGCTGGCCACCGCCTTACTGGTGGTCGCGGCCTGCGGCAGCAGCGGAAAGTCCACCACCGGCGCAGCGAGCAGCAGCAGCGCCGCCGCACCGAGTGCCACCGTGACGGTCACCGCCAGCCCGACGCCGACGCCGACCGTCACGGTCACCCCGAACACCGTCACCGCCACCCCGCCGCCGGTGGTCACCGTGACCCCGACCCCGACCCCCAGCGCGCCCGCGACAGTGACCCGCTCGGGCCCGCAGTTGACCAACGCCGCCGCCGTGGTGCAGCAGTACTACCAGGACATCACCAACCACGACTACGCCGCCGCCTGGGCACTGGGCGGGTCCAACATCGCCGGCTCCAGCTACGCCCAGTACGTGGCCGGGTTCGCCACCACTGCGTCGATCAGTCTCGGCACCGTGAGCCAGTTCAACTCCAGCCAGGTCCAAGCCGTCCTCTACGCGACCCAGACCGACGGCACCGTCAAAGTCTTCCAGGGCACCTACACCGTCACCAACGGCGTGCTCACCGGCGCCAGCATCCAGCAGATCCACTGACCGCCGACACCACCCGCCAGGAGGGCGCGGGGCGCCGGATCGAACCGGCGGCCTCGGCCGTGCCCCTCAAGAAGCACAGCAGGATCCGGTTCTCGCAGTACGTCAACGAGTGGCAGAAGGCCCGGCGCCACCTCGGCCCGGCTTCGGTACGGCGTGTCACTCGGTCCTGTCGACCCATCTGTTCTTGCTCCGCTTTGACGGACGCCAGGCCGGTCAGCTCCACCTGACCGCCTCTGGGTAGACCGCCTCCTCGCCCAGTGACAGGCTGGAGGTATCAGCCGCATCCTGCTTGTGCTGGAAGGTGGCGAAGAGCCATGGCTGAACACCCACACGCCGCGCTGGTTCGTAAGGGGTACGACGCGTTCTCTCGGGGCGACACAGTGGCCCTGCGGAGCATAATGACTGCGGACTGCACCCAGCACGTCCCGGGCAGCAGCCCGATGTCCGGCGACTTCAAGGGCGTGGAGGCCGTGCTCGGCTACTACGGCCAACTGGCCGCCGAGACGAACGGGACCTTCCGGGTCGAGCTGGAGCACCTGTTCGTCGACGGCCGTGGGCACGTGATGTCCGTGCACCGGTTCACTGCTGAGCGGGCCGGCAGGAGGGTCGACATGACGGGCGGCATCATGTTCCGCATCGTCGGCGAGAAGATCACCGACCTCGATGAGTGCGTCGAGGACATCGCGGCAGTCGACGAGTTCTGGGCCTGACCACACGAGGCCCATCGGCGGCCGCCGGGGCCAGCGGCACCCCGGGATCTTGCGACGCCCGCCGGGTGGTTGGACGGAACTTCGGTTAGCGTCGGCGGTGAGGGTCCGAACGGCGGTCGGAGGTCGGTGGCATGGCAGTAGCAACCCCCACGCAGCTCCTGGAGGAGTGGCGGCGGGCCGCGGACCAGCACCTGACGCCCACTAAGCGGTCACTGGTGGTGATGTGGGCGGCGTTCGGCTCCACCTTCGGGGCGGTACGGTTCATCACGCACGGGATCAAGGGTGGCTGGCTGCCCTGGGGCAACGTCTCGGCCGGCGGCAAACACCTGCACCACTACAACATCGGCATCGCCGCGCTGGCCGGGGCCGGTTTGGTGGCCGTACGCGGGGACGAGCAGGCGGTCGGCCACCCGGCGGTGGCCGCCGTCTACGGCGCGGGCACAGCCCTGATCACCGACGAGTTCGCGCTGCTGCTGGACCTGCAGGACGTCTACTGGGCCAAGCAGGGCCGGGTGAGCGTCGACGTCTCATTGGGCGTGCTCGCCGCGCTCGGCGGCTACCTGTCGGCCGCACCGTTCTGGCACGAGATCGTCCGGACCACGCACCGCCGGCTGACGGCCGGGTGAGGCGGGTCGTCCTCGGGCGTCGGAGCGAGCCGAGGGCGGTGCTTGGCCGTGGCAGGCGAGCAGACCCCTCCCGCCACCACCAAGTGCGCGGATCTTCGCGCACAACGGGATTACGACGAAGACGGGCGGAACCATGAGGGCCAAGGCCTTTCGTTGGGCAGCTGTCGGCCGGCTGGCTCTTAGAAGTCATCTCATTTGGATGGCTAGACTCTGGGCGTGCTGATCGTGGAGCGTCTGGTGCCGGACGAGTTCTGGGAGCTGTTCCAGTTGGTGGTGCCGGCGGCGCCGACGCGTCCGCAGGGCGGTGGCCGGCGCCGCTACGGGGACCGCGAGGTGTTGGCGGCGATCGTCTTCGTGGCGACCTCCGGGTGTACATGGCCTCAACTGCCGCCCTGCTTCGGTCCGTCCGGGCCGACTGCCCATCGGCGGTTCGCCGAGTGGAGCAAGGCCAGGGTGTGGGCCAAGCTCCACCGGGTCGTCTTGGACGAACTCGGCGCGAGGGGCGAACTGGACTGGTCCCGCCGCGCGGTTGACTCCGTGAACATGCGAGCCCTGAAAAGGGGGACCTGACAGTCCGAATCCTGTCGATCGGGGCAAGTACGGGTCGAAGATCCACCTGCTTACCGAACGCACCGGTTTACCCCTGTCGCTCGCGATATCCGGTGCCAACGTCCACGACAGCCAGGCCCTGATCCCGCTGACCGACGCCATCCCGCCCATCCGATCGCGCCGCGGCCCAAGGCGACGCAGGCCTGGCAAGCTCCACGGCGACAAGGCCTACGACCACCGGTTCATCCGCGCCTACCTGCGACGACGCCAGATCCCAGCGCGCATTGCCCGCCGAGGCGTCGACTCCTCCCAGCGCCTGGGCCGACATCGATGGGTGATCGAACGCACCGTCGCCTGGCTCAGCGGGTTCCGCCGACTCCACCGCCGCTACGAACGCAAGGGCGAGCACTTCGCCGCGTTCGCCAGCATCGCCGCAGCAGTCATCTGCCTGCGGAGAATCGCCAAATGAGATGACCTCTTAGGCCGGGCGGGAATGCGATCCTTGACCCGGAGCCGCGAAGCGGCGGAGTGCTCTGCGGCTCCGGGGTGACGGTCAGACGGGCCGCTGCTGGTTCTCGATGTACTCCTTGACGATGCTCAGCGGTGCGCCGCCGCAGGACCCCGCGAAGTACTCACCTCCACTCGAACCACAGCGCCTCACGGCGCACGCACGACCTGCGGCACAGCGCGGCCAAGAGGATGGTCCGCGATCCGAACCTGACCCTCGCCGACGTGCAGTGGGTCATGGGGCATGCGCACATCACCACCACGGAAATTTACATCGCTCCCACGCCCGATGAGGTCGTCGCCCACGTCCTGGCCCACCATGAGCGACGGCGCGCTGAGCAGGCCAAGCCGCCGGCCCCGCCGGCGCCGGGTTACCGCCCCGAGGTGCTGGCAGCGCTGTTCGGTACCTCGGCTGCGGGCGGCGAAAGCCGGTGAACCCGACCGCGAACGTCGACGTTGCCAGGACCGTCGAGTCACCTGAGGTAGACAAAGCGCTGGAGTGGGAACCGCGAGTCGGCGAAGCGAGCTGGTGGCAGACCCGACAGAGCCGGGAGAGCCTGGTCGAGCGGCTGCTGGGATTGTTCACCGACCCCGGTGCGCGCCTGACCCGCGACAAGACCCGGCGACGGGGCCTGGGGAAGCTGCTGGACTGGCTCGAAGGCCAGCCCGGAGAGACCTGGCAGGATCGCTGGATGGCCAGCGGGGCGGACGACGCCGGCTTCGAGTGGACCGATCTGCCCCTGCAGGCACGCGGCACGCCCAAGAGCCACTGGCGCGATGAACTGGCCACGGGACTGGTGCTCTTGGTCGCCGGGCAGGCGATCCGCCCCAGCTACCCGTGGTTGCTGCGGCAGCGCGTGACGGTGATGCTCGCCGAGTCCCGGGCCGCCAGCGACCCCGATGCCTTCCAGCGGCTCGAACAGCTGGCTCAGCATGCGACAGCCACAGCGAGGTCCGACGCCCTGAACAAGCTCACCTGGATCGTGATCCGAAAGGGCGGCCTGGTCAGCGACATCACCGTCGGCGGCTGCATCGAGCTGACTGCCGCTCTGGAGGAACACCACTTCCGGGGCAGCGCGGGCCGGCCGCTGTTCTACGCCCTGCTCAAGGAGACCGGCGTGCTCCCGGCCAGCGCACCGCTGCGGCTGCGGGCGCTTCGCATCGAGGGCCGCCGCAGCGTCGAGCAGATCGTCGATGCGTACGGCATTGAATGCCGGGCCGTCCGTGACCTGCTGGTCGAGTACTTCACCGAGCGGGCTCCCGAGCTCGACCACGTCTCGCTGCGTTCCATCGCCCGCAACCTGTGCCGGTTGTTCTGGCGCGACCTGGAGATCCACCATCCCGGCATCGACTCGCTGCGGCTGACACCTGAGGTCGCGCAGGCGTGGAAGGAACGCCTGGCCTTCATCCGCGACGCCCAGGGCCACCCGGTGCGGCCAAGGGTGAACTTCCGCAGCGAGCTGGTCTTCGTCCGGGCGTTCTACCAGGACATCGCCCGCTGGGCCGCCGACGATCCGGCTCGGTGGGCGCCCTGGGTGGCGCCGTGTCCGATCAAGGCGAACGAGTGCGCGACGAAGAAGTCCAGGTCCGGGGTGAAGTCCCGGATGGACCAGCGGACCAGGACTCAGCTGCCGCTGCTGCCCGCCCTGCTTCGCGCCGTCGACCGCCAGCGCAAGGACGCCGAGGCCCGCATCACTGCGGCTCGCGCGGTGCCGGCCGGTGGACGGTTCCTCGTTGCCGGGGAGGAGTTCGAACGCTGCGGGTCCGGGCAGGCGCGCCGCGTCTACGTCACCGAGGTGGCCGCCGGCAGGCGGCGGAACCTGACCCACGAGGAGGAGGCGGCGTTCTGGTCCTGGGCCACGGTGGAGGTGCTGCGGCACACCGGCATCCGGATCGAGGAGATGCTGGAACTCACCCACCACAGCTTCATCGCCTACACCCTGCCCATCACCGGCGAGGTGGTGCCGATGCTGCAGGTCGCCCCGTCCAAGACCGATGCGGAGCGCCTGCTGCTGGTCTCCCCGGAACTGGCGGAGGTGCTGACCGCGGTCATCTTCCGGGTCCGGGCCGGGAACGCCGCCCTGCCGCTGGTGTCGGCCTACGACGTGTTCGAACAGACCTGGAGCCCGCCCATGCCGTTCCTGTTCCAACGCCGATACGGCACCGAGGACCGGCCGCTGACCCGCAGCTACATCCGCGAATGCCTGGTCGCGACCTCGCAGTCCGCCCAGATCACCGTGGCCGGCGACCCGCTCGAATGGCGCCCCCACGACTTCAGAAGGATCTTCGTGACCGACGCCATCCGCTCCGGACTGCCCCCGCACATCGCCGCGAGGATCTGCGGACACGCCGCCTTGGACACCACCATGGGCTATGCCAACCCTCGGGAATTGCATCAGACGGGCGAGAACCTCCAGGTCGCCAGCTCACGGCGACGCCCCGATGCTCTCGAAGGCTACTACGAACTGGCCTCCTGATCAGGCAGTTTGCCACGTTCATCCCATCTGATGCAAGATCTGCCCTCTAGAAGGGATGGTCTGCGTGGTGCAACAGCGAACGGCGGCCCTGGCCGGAGCGGCTCAGCTGGAGCTTGTCTCCGGGGTGATCCAGCTGCGTCCGGAGGACGCGATGGTCGCGGCGATGCTGCGCGGATGGAGGGCCCAGCAGATGTCCCGGGGCCTGAAGGAGGACACGATCGTCGCCCGCGAACGACTGATCCGGCGCTTCCACGAGTTCACCAACGAGTACCCGTGGCAGTGGCTGCCGGGCCACATGGACGAGTGGTCGGCCACGCTGACGGGCGAGAGGCACCTGGCGCCGTCCACGATCCGCAGCTACCAGGGCGAGGTGCGGCAGTTCACCGAGTTCCTGATCGACGGTCGCTACGGCTGGGCGACCGCCTGCGAGGACGCCTTCGGCACCCACCCGGTGGCGATCTGCCACGAGTGGAACACCATCGCCCACCTCAACGACTACGAGGGCGACCCCGAGGCCCGGCCGTTCACCCGCGAGGAGTTGCAGCGGTTCCTGGACTACGCCGACGACCAGGTCGACCGCGCGGTGCGGTCCAAGCGCAAGGGCGCGCTGGCCGCCTACCGGGACGCGACTCTCTTCAAGGTCGTCTACGGCTGGGGCCTGCGGCGCACGGAGACCTCGAAGCTGGACCTCGTTGACTTCGGCCGTAATCCGAAGGCGCGTCAGTTCGGCCGGTACGGCACGCTCAACGTGCGTTACGGCAAAGCGAAGAGAGGTCAGCCGCCGCGGCGTCGGAACGTGCTGTCGGTCATGGACTGGGCGGTGGACGCGGCCCGGGACTACGTGGAGAACGTCCGCCCGCGGTTCGGCTGCGAGGAGCACCCGGCACTGTGGGTGACCGAACGCGGCGGCCGGGTCAAGCCCTCGGAGATCAACGCCCGGTTCGTCGCCTACCGCGACGCCCTCAAGCTCCCTAAAGCTCTGGTTCCCCATTCTCTCAGACACAAGGCACTCATATGTCACACATTTGACCGAAAATGGTATAGATAGGCGTTTTATCCAGCAGCAAGTCGGACACGAGTGCGACAGCTCGACGGCCGTATACACCCACGTCAGCGACGACTTCATGAACACTGCTCTGAGCAACGCACTCAACCCGGCGTTCGACGAGGCGCCGACCGGGAAGGACCGATGATGGCCGCCAAGCTCGACTACCGCTGGCACCTGCGTCACCTGATGGCGGATCACGGCATGTTCTCCACCACGGACCTGTTGCCGCCGCTGGCCCAACGCGGCATCAACCTGTCCTCCAGCCAGGTCTACCGCCTCGTCGTCGAGCGCCCCGAGCGCCTGAGCCTGAAGATCCTGATGGCCCTGCTGGACATCCTGGACTGCACGATGGACGACCTGATCGAACCCATCGCCGCCGCCGGCGCCGCACAGAGGTCCAAGAGGGCCGCGGCGGGCGGGACAGCCGCCGAGAGCATCGGCGACCTGCGGCCCAAGCGGGCCAGGATTGCCCCGGTGGACCAGTGACCGACACCGTCGACGAGGCCCTGGCGGATCCGGTGGGCCTGATCGTGCGGCTGGTCGCGACGGTCGAACACGGTCTGGACGCTGCCCGGATCCACGAGGTCGTCGTCGGTGTCGCCGGAGGGCGCGCGAAGCGCCGCCGGCTGGCCCAGCTCCTCTCGGACTGCCCGCAGGTGCTGACGACCGGCGGGCCGCCGGTCGCATGGTCGGTGGGACAACTCCTGCGAGGGCTGCGGGAGGCCGGCGCGACCTCGATAGCCGCTCCGCGGTGCGGTGAGTGCGGGCGAACGCTGACCTACATGATCAGCCGACGGGGATACCTGCTCTGCTCGCCATGCCGCGATACAGCCCAGACCTGCGCCGCCTGCGGTGACCAGCGGCGAGTCTCCACCCGCGACCGTCACGGCCAGCCTCGCTGCGACCAATGCCCCGACGACCAGGGCGACCCGACGGCGCTGCTGGCGGAAGCCGTCGCCGTGATCTCCCCGGGCTTCGAGGCGACCGACGTCATGGCCGCACTGGGCCGGGCAACGGCCCGCCCGGCCGGGCAGCGTCGGCTGGCCTGGGCGATCGTGAACCAGCCCTCCCTGCTGACCGGCGCGGGCAGCGACGCCCCCACCCCGGCGGTCCTGCGTTTCATCGACGAACTCCTCGCGGCGGGCGCGCGCAACATCGCGCGACCGTCGTGCCCGCGCTGCAGTCGGACGGTGGCGCTGTCCAAGCTGCTGGACGGGCAGCGGGTCTGCCGCACCTGCTTCGCGCACCACCGGGCGGTGCCCTGCGCGGGCTGCGGATCGGTCCGCGAACCGGCGACCCGCGATGCCGAGGGCCGCCCGCTGTGTCCGAACTGCCTCAGCAGCGATCCGATCAACCTCGAAGACTGTCGCGGCTGCGGGCGCCGACGGCGCGTCGCAGCCCGCACCGCGGACGGCCCCTGGTGCGAGCGCTGCCGACCTCGCACCGCCGCGACCTGCGCGATCTGTGGGCGATTGACGCCCTGCGAGATCTCCGCCGCCACCGGCGAACCGTGGTGCGAGCGGTGCCAGTCCTGGTGGGCCCGCTGCAGCGGCTGCCACACCGTGGCCTCGATCCGCGGCGGCACACGCAAGGCACCGCTGTGCGCAAGGTGCCTCAACCCCGACCCGGACTTCTGGGAACGCTGCCCGATCTGCAAAACAACCTGGCAGACCAGCGCGCACCGGCCCTGCCACCGCTGCACTCTCACCCAACGCGCCGACGAGGTGTTCGCCGGCCCCGACGGGTCCGTTCGCCGGGAACTGGCCCCGCTGCACGCCGCACTCACCAGCATCGACCGGCCGGTCACCGCAGTCGCCTGGCTGTCGCGCCCGGTCGTCGCCGGGCTGATGAAGGAGATCGCATCCGACCAACGCGCGGTGACCCACGACGTCCTCGACGAGCTCACGGCCGGCAAGACCCTCGACCATCTGCGAGCCGTTCTCGTCGCCGGAGGCATGCTGCCCGACCGCGACGAGCGCCTGGTGAAACTCGAACGCTGGACCTCCCGGACCGTCGCATCCCGTGACGATCACGAAGAACGAGCGATGCTGCACCGCTACGCGGTCTGGCACCACCTCCGACGCCTGCGCGGTCGCCTCGGCACTGGCCACGCCACCCACCTGCAGATGGCCAACGTCCGCAGCCACATCACCGCCGCCGCCAACTTCCTGGACTGGCTGACCGGCAGAGGTCTGACCCTCGCCAGCTGCACCCAGCCCGACCTGGACCAGTGGAAGGCAGGCGAGGACCTCAGCTACCGGGACCAGACCGGCCACTTCATTCGCTGGGCGACCAAGAACCGGCTGGTCAAAGGGCTGACTTTCGGCGCCGAACGGTGGAAGGGCCCGGTCGGCCCCCACGACTCCGAAGGCCGGTGGGATGACGCCCGCAGGCTCCTCCACGACACCACACTGACTACGGCCGACCGGGTCGCCGGACTACTCCTGCTCTTCTACGCCCAACGGCTCAGCATGATCAGCAGCCTCACCGTTGATCAGGTCGCAGAAGCAAACGGCCGGGTTTCGATCCAGCTGGGAACTTCTCCGACCGTCCTGCCCGAACCGCTCGCCGCACTGGTCCTGGACCTGATCGCAACACGCCGCCCCTACACAGTGATCGGACACGCCGATCAGACGCCCTGGCTGTTTCCAGGTCAACGCCCAGGCCAACACGTCAGTGCCGACCGGCTGGGCCTTCGGCTGATCGCCGTCGGAATCCAACCAGGTCAAGCCCGGTCCACGGCCCTGTTCGCCCTCGCCGAGGAAGTCCCGGCCGCGATCCTGGCCCGCATGCTCGGCATCCACATCCAAGTCGCCGTCCAGTGGCAGAAGGCGTCCGCCGGCGACTGGGCCGCCTACGCTGCCGACGTCAGCCGACGATCAACCGCCGCGCTCTCACCCCGCACCTCACCTGCACCTCGATAGCAAGGGAACTGGCATGAACGTCAGAGTCACCTACGACAAGACTGTGAACGCAGCGTACGTGTATCTCACCGATCCGCAGGTCCGCACCTATTCCTCGCACATGTATCCCTGTGATCCGGTCGACGTCGGCGGCATGATCAACCTCGACTTCGACGAGCATGGACGCCTCATCGGCATCGAAGTACTGGCAGCCAGCACCAAGCTGCCCGAGTACCTACTCATCTCAGCTGAGCGCCTGGACACCGAAGGCGAATGAACCGGTGGAGCAGGAGAGCTGGCCGATGGCCGCGAGGGCGAGCTCAATAGGCGCCTGCCGGGCGCTGATACCCGCCGGGAACCTCGTTTCCATTCCGGAAGGTCACCGTGGCGAAGCAGGACACCACCCAGACCACGATGCGCCCCGGCTCATGAATCGCCTCAAAGGGGTAGTCAGGCCAGTCCCCGTAGGACGTGACCATGAACGATTCCTTCGGCTTCAGCCAGTAGTCCTGCCCGGACGGTTCGAGGATCAGTTCCAGGAGCTCGTCGCCGTCGTTGACCACGAGCATCGGCAGCGGGTTGCCCAACCCCTGGATGCCCTCGTGGCTGAGGTCTCCGGCCAACCTCGGCATGTTCTTCAGGAGCGGTGCCGTGAACTGTTCAGCGGTCAGGCCCTCGGCACGGGTGTTCTCGGGGTTGTTCGACATGGCCCAGAGTCTGTCCCACGCCTCCGGTGAGTCGACACGAGGGCCTGGCGCTCACGCGCGGAGGCAGCCGCCACGGCGGCCGCGGCCTACTTGTCCGGCTCCTCCTTCAGTAACGGTCAATCCCAACCACCCATTGCAGAAAGGAACTTGATCTCTCATGACGTTCACCGATCACCTGGAATGCCTGGCAGTGGAGGCCATCTCCGCCATCCCAGCCGCTGAGGCGCCCGACGTCTATGCGCTCTCCTTCTTCATCGACAACGAGGACGACGACCCGCGCCGACCCGTCCTGACCGTCGGCTACAACACGGAAGCTCAAGTCAGCCGCACTCTTCACAACGCCAGCGATCCGGCGGAAGCCCGCTGGAACTACGCCTTCTGGCTCCAGAACGAACTCACTGTGGTCGGCGACGGCAACAGCGATCCTGCTGGCGCTGCCGCACGCGACGAGTGGATCAGGGAGCTCGGACTTTGGTACGAGGAGCCTGTCGACGGAGCCGACTGGGTGAGCTCCGTCGGGGCGCTGGCTGCGGAGATCGAGGGCCGGTTCAACCAGGCATGCTGCCAGCTCGTCCGAAGCCTCCACGCAACCGGCTTCATCGAACGGCATCTCGGTCGACCCGTGCCGGTGCTCATCCACGAGCTGGAGTACTACGAAGGCATCGCCCGCCGGACCGAGAACGCCAACCCCACCGGACTCGCAGACGACTTCATCGCCTGGATCCGCAATGGCTGAGGCATTCGGACAGTTCCAATACCCGACTCCACCATTAGCGATCTACCCGGAGGACGTGATCTCCCATCACCGGGCCTTCATCGCCCGCCGCAGAACCGAGCGGCCCAGCGAGGAGTACCGCGAGCTCACCGCCACCGAGTGGGACGAGTTCCTGGCCCACTTCGAACTGCGCAAGGTTGCCGTGGGGACCTGCGGCCGCGACTACGCGACCCCGTGCCAGCATGAAAACGCCTGTGTCAGATGTCCCCTACTGCTCGTCGACCCGGCCCAGATGCCACGCCTCCAGGAGATCCACGCCAACCTCGTCGACCGCCTCCAGGAGGCCAAGGACCAGGGCTGGCTCGGCGAGGTCGCCGCCATCGAGACCACCATGGCCGCCGCCGCGCAGAAGCTGGAGGCTATGCGCGAGCGTGCAGCCCAGCCGTCTACCGTCCACCTCGGCATGCCCGACATCCGCCGGGACGCCGGACGAAGCAGCGCCGATTCGGAGGACTGAGCACCGATACGTTCGGGATCTCCAGCGCACAAAATGGAGGCCCTCTCATGGGTGCGTGCGGCATGATCGCGAACATGAGCGAACCGGAACTTGAAGTTCCCCCACTGAACT
>NZ_PYBW01000190.1 GCF_003205575.1 Streptomyces tateyamensis | reverse complement strand
GCCTCTTTGTCTCACGGCGGCAACCTGTTGATCTTGTGCCCGTGATGTCGCGTTGATCCCTGCTCGGGGCGTGGTCCGGGCGGGCGCGTGCGTCGGCTGTCGCGCCGGTGGCGCCGGGTTCCACGGGCCCGGGACTGCGGGTGTGCTCCTCTCGGTGCTCGGCGGGACCGGGGGCGCCGGTCAGGTGGGGTGGGGCAGGGCCATGATGCGGGCGAAGGCGGTGACGATCTCCTTCGCCCAGGGCCAGGTCTTGGGGATCTTGAGTCGGCGTCGGCGCTGGCCGTGTACGAGCACGGCGGGGACGTGCAGGAAGCGGTAGCGCAGGGTCTTGGGGGTGGCCCGGGCGAGCTCGCCTTCGAGGGCGAGGAGTTGGAGCCAGGCGCGGAGGTCGGTGGCCAGGGCGACGGCCAGCAGCCATGCCTGGTTGACCTTCAGTTCCTGTGACGGGAACAGGCCCAGGCCGCCGGCCTTGCTGTCGCGGATCC
>NZ_PYBW01000189.1 GCF_003205575.1 Streptomyces tateyamensis | reverse complement strand
ATCAACTGCGGAACGCAGGTGCACCGCCCGCAACCTCGAACGCCTCGCGATCTTCCCCGACGGACGGGTCTACATCTGCTCGGCGTTCTTCGACACCGACCTCCACTACGGAGAGTTCCGCAACGGGGCCATCCGCCCTCGGCTCCAGGACGGGATCAGCGAACTCACCCTCGTCAACACCATCTCCTCCAACTGCCGAACCTGCCAGCACAGCTCTACCTGCGGCGGCGGCTGCGCAGCATACGACCACCTCCAGAAGACCCTGACCAGCAGCAATTGCGACCGCACCACCATCCCGGTGTGCCCGCTGTGGTCGATGCCCGCCGAACCGGACGGCACCGCACACCGCCTGGTCGACCTGCGCTGAGCAGGCGAAAGCCGTGGGCCCGCACACCCACTCGGGTGTGCGGGCCCACGAGCTGTCACACCAGCTCGGCCAGCGCCTTGTCCAGGCGCACCAGGGTCCGCTCGCGGCCCAGCACCTCCAGCGACTCGAACAGCGGCAGCCCCACCGTGCGGCCGGTCACCGCCACCCGGATCGGCGCCTGGGCCTTGCCCAGCTTGAGGCCCGCCGCTGCAGCCGTCTCCTCCAGCACCGCCTTGAGCGTTTCCGCCTCCCACGCGGCGTCGGCCAGGCGCCGCCGAGCCTCGCGCAGCAGATCGGCCGCCCCTTCCTTCATCGCCTTCGCCCACGACGCCTCGTCGCGCACAGGCTCGTCCAGGAACAGGAAGTCCACGTATGCGGTGATCTCCGACAGCACCGAGATCCTCGTCTGCGCCAGGCCGGCCACCGTGACGAACAGCGCCGGGTCGAACGCCTCCGCAGACCAGGGTGCATGAGGCGCAGTCAGCCACGGGCCACACGCCGCCACGAACCGCTCCACCGGCAGCGCTCGGATGTACTCCCCGTTGAAGGCAGTCAGCTTCTTCACGTCGAAGAACGCCGAGGCGCCGTTCACGTCCTCCACACTGAACAGCTGCTCCAACTCGGCATAGGGGCGGATCTCCACGTCGTCCTTCGGCCCCCAGCCCAGCAGCATCAGGTAGTTCACCATTGCTTCGGGCAGGTAGCCCTCGGCCAGGTAGTCCTCCAGCGCCACCTTGTCGCGCCGCTTGGACAGCTTCTGCCGCTTCTCGTTCACGATGACCGGCAGGTGCGCCCACACGGGGGGCTCGGCGCCTAGGGCGCGCCACAGCAACTGCTGCTTCGGGGTGTTCGACAGATGCTCCTCGCCGCGAATCACCTGGGTGATCCCCTCGTCGAGGTCGTCGACAACATTGGCCAGCAGGAACACCGGGCTGCCGTCGCCGCGGGCGATCACGAAGTCCTCGATGGCCGAGTTGGGGAACTCCGGGTTGCCGCGAATCAGGTCGACAACCACGGTGCCCCCCTCGTCCGGGGTGCGGAACCGCAGGGCGTGGCCGGCCTCGAAGCTGAGCCCCCGGTCGCGGCAGAAACCGTCGTAGCCCAGCTGCTGGGAGCCCGTGCGCTCGGTGACCTGTTCGCGCGTGCAGTCGCAGTAGTACGCGAGGCCGGCCTCGTACAGTTCAGCGGATGCCTCGCGGTGCCGGGCCACGTTCTCGGACTGGAAATAGGGGCCCTCGAATGCCGGATCCGCGTTTGAGATGCCGACGGCCGCGAGAGCGCTGATGATCCCCTCTGTCCACTCCTCGCGGTTGCGCGCGGCGTCCGTGTCCTCGATCCGCAGCACGAACTTGCCGCCGTGCTGTCGCGCGGTCGCCCAGTTGTACAGGGCCGAGCGGGCACCACCGACGTGGAACATGCCCGTCGGGCTCGGAGCGAAGCGGACACGAACAGGAGAAGGGTCAACAGTCATGGAAACACGGTAGCGGCGCCCGCTGGCTCCAGTTGCCATTCACCTTGATCAGTGTTGACCTATGAGGTGGAAGGGAGCGCAACAGCGGTAGCGATCATCAGGCTGATGGCGGAGACGGTGCAGTTCCCCGTGCAATGGCCATCAGCTCCAAGCGGTAACACGCCCCGAGGTCGGCCCCAGTGTCCAGCACAGCATCGCGGAGTCACCCAATCGAGGGACAGGGTAACTCGGATGCGCGGAGAGTGACGGCCGCTGACGCGATGTCGATAGCGCGGATCCGTGCAGCGATGATCGGAGCAGCTCCGACGGGCCGGTGGTTCGAGGATCTCGCGGCTTACCTAGTCGACGGCCTCGCCCGTGGCGAGGACATGGCCGGCTTCGCCGTCGGCGGGCCGGACGAACGGTTGATCTCGGTCGCGCTCGGAACCATCTACCAGGCGCCTCCCGGACCCACCTATACCGGACGCACGGGGTACGTTCACCTCGTCCTGACTGACCCGGATCACCGCCAACGGGGCCACGCTGCGGCGGTCATGGCCGCACTACTCGCCTGGTTCTGGGAGCAGGACTGTGGGCTGGTCAGTCTCACCGCCAGCGCCGATGGAATTCCGCTCTACCGCAAACTTGGCTTCGAGGACAACGTCGGCTCCATGAGACTCCTGCGGCCCTGAACAGCGGTTGCGCCGAACAAGTCGCCAGCGTGCTTGCTCAGGACGACGTCCGAACCCCGCTGTCCGACCCCTGGGCGTGGTCCATCTGCCGAGTGACCGAAGGGACCGGGGCAGCGATTCCGCGTTGCTCACGGCACCCGGGCGTTCTATCCTCGGGGCAACGCGCTGACGGAGACAAGTAGTCGCAGGGCACGCGAGCCGAGAGAGCTGCTGGCAGCTGGGAAGGCAGCCTCGCGTCCTGTGGTGAATCCCCTCCCGAGTGCGGGGAGGAACGGTCGGCTGCGGCCCAATGCCCCGCCGGTTCGCTCCCGTAATCGAGCTGTCGAGGCTGCTACCTGCGGGTGGTGGCGAAGGCGTGGTGGCACCGCGAGTTCCCTTCTCGCCCACGCCCCCAAGGGATCACGTCGGACTTCGACTGATCGATGGGACCCGAAATGCTGGACATCACCGAGATCCGTGAGCATCCACAGCGCGTCGAACGTGCGCTGGCAAAGCGAGCCGTTCACATCGACCTCACCGCCTTCCTCGCCTTGGACGAGAAGTGCCGGCATGGCAAGACCGAGGCCGAGACGCTACGTGCCGAGCGCAAGAAGATCTCGCGTGAGATCGCGCAGCAGGACCCGGCCGGGCCGGACGCCATCGCCAAGCGAGCCGAGGCAACCGAACTCGGCGACCGCCTTACCACACTCGAAGAGCAGCTCAACGGCCTGACCGCCGAGCGCCAAGCGTTCCTCGACCAGCTGCCCAACCTGCCCGACGAGGACGTACCGAGCGGCGGCAAGGAGCAGAACCAGGTTGTTCGTGAGCACGGCACCCGACCGGACTTCGACTTCGAGGCGCAGAACCACGTCGACCTCGCCCGCAGACTCGGGCTGATCGACTACGAGCGCGGTGTCAAACTCGGTGGCACCGGCAACTGGGTCTACCGCGGCAATGGCGCGCTCCTCGAGTGGGCGCTGCTCAACTTCTTCCTCGAGACCCACGTGCGTGACGGGTACGAGCTGATCCTGCCACCTCATCTGTTGACCTATCAGGCCGGTTACACCGCAGGTCAGTTCCCCAAGTTTGCCGAGGACGTCTTCGCGGTTGAGCAGGGCCCGGCCGGACCGCAGCGGTTCCTGCTGCCGACCTCGGAGACCGCCCTGGTCAACCTCCATCGCGACGAGGTCCTGCCGGAGGCCGAACTGCCCCGCAAGTACGTCGCCTACTCGCCCTGCTACCGGCGAGAGGCCGGCAGCTACCGCGCTGCCGACCGGGGAACCCTTCGCGGCCACCAGTTCAACAAGGTCGAGATGTTCCAGTTCGCCCACCCCGACGCCTCCGACACCGCCCACGAGGAACTGCTGGCCAGGGCAGCAGCGTTGGTCGAGACGCTCGGTCTTCACCACCGCATCACCCGGCTTGCCGCCGAGGACACCAGCGCCGCGATGGCCAAGACCTTCGACGTCGAGGTCTGGCTGCCCAGCATCAACGCCTATGTCGAGGTCAGCTCGGTATCGAACGCCCGGGACTACCAGGCCCGACGCGGCAACATCCGCTACCGGCCGGAAACCGGAAAGCCCGCCCACGTGCACACCCTTAACGGCTCAGGGCTGGCCACCAGCCGCCTGGTGCCAGCCCTACTGGAACAGCACCAGCAGCCGGACGGCACCATCACGGTGCCGGCGGTGCTGCAGCGCTGGCTCGGCTGCGAATCCTTGACCCCAGCACCAAACCGGTAGCCCCACGGGGTGGAAGGCCCGAAAGCCGCATCCGGTTCTGCGGCGTAGGACAGGGGCTGGCCGGGCCACCGCCGCAGCAGTGGCCAGGGCAGCCCCTGTCCTCGCGCCGGACCGCATGGAACAGTCACACGGCGGGAAGGCCGACAGCGTGACGGAGACATTGCCCCAGTGGGCGCGGCGGATCGCCGAACAGGAACTGGCGGACACCCTGCCGAGGCGGTGGTCGCACTCCCAAGGGGTGGCGCGTCAGGCTGCGCAGCTGGCTTCGGTTGCCGGGCCCGATGATGACCTGCTGGTCGCGGCAGCGGTGCTCCACGATGTCGGCTACGCACCTCGCCTGGCCCTGACTGGCTTTCATCCTCTGGACGGCGCACGCTTTCTGCGGGACGAGCACGGTGCGGACGAGCGGCTGGTCCAGCTGGTCGCCAACCACTCCTTCGCCTTGCTGGAGGCCGAGGAGCGCGGGCTCCGGTCTCACCTGGAGATGGAGTTCCCGCTGCTTGAGGACCAGGTGCTGGTGGACGCGCTGGTCTACTGCGACATGACCACGACCCCCGACGGGACGCCGACCAGCGCCCGGGACCGGGTCACTGAGATCGTTGCCCGGTACGGAGCCAGCACATTGGTAGGGCGCTTCATCCAGCGGGCACAGCTGGAGATCGAGGCGGCGGTGGCCCGTACTGAGCACCGGGTCGCCGCTGGAGTTCAGCCGAGGTAGGGGTACTGGCCGCTGAGGTAGTGGCCGATCTGCTGGCGCATGCTCGGGTGGATGTCGTAGTCGTCCAGGTCGCCTGGCCGTACCCAGAGCACGCCGTCCGCCTCGTCGTTGATCGTGGGCGCGCCGCCGACCGGGCGGCCGATGTAGACGACCTCGAACTGCTGACGGGCTTCGCCGTTGCTGCTGTAGACGACGACGTGCGCCGGGTTGGAGTAGACGCCGAGGAAACCGGTGATCTCCGCCTTGATGCCGGTCTCCTCCTCACACTCCCGTACCGCGCAGTCGGCGGCGGACTCGCCGATGTCCTGCTTGCCGCCGGGCAGCGCCCACTGCCCGGTGTCGCGCCGGCGCTGCAGAAGGATCGCGCCGTCCTCGTTCTGAACGAGCAGGTTGCTCGCGGGCACCAGCGAGTTGGCCGCCGGTGCCGCCGGATCGCCGTAGTACTCAGTCCTGCCGGCCATGCGACTGGGCCCCCTCTGCGTCGTCGGTCCACGGGCGGGCGGAGTCCCAGACCGCGTCGAAGCTCGTAGCGTAGCCGTCGAACCATCCTGTCTCTGGCGTCTTCTGGAGGTGCAGCAGGGGGTTCGCGGACGCCGGCTGGCCCCAGACGTGCGGGTTGACCAGCAGGTCGTTGTCGTAGCGGAACAGGGAGTTGTAGAGCGTGGTGTCGTGCAGGCGGATCTCGCAGCCGGGTGTCCCCAACAGCGGCCGGTAATAAGTGAGCGAGGCGCGGACCTTCGCAGCGAGCGCATCCCCGATTCCCTCCTCTCGCCCGCGGATCGCTACGGCGTGGCCCTGCGGGTCACCGAAGCACAGCCGGACCCGGGCTCCGGCCGCCGCGCGCTGGGCGAGCATCGTGGCGATGCGGGGGTTCGATTGGGCGAAGAACGTCCCCGAGAACACCAGCACATTGATGCACTGCTCTGCTTCCAGCAGCAGGGAGAGCCACATCTCCCGCGGGACGCTGGCACGGTCTGGGTATGTGGCCACGAGGCCGGCTCTCTGCCTGGGCTCTTGTCCGTTCCTGGGCCGAGTCTCCGGCCAAAGGAAGGTCTCGTCCACCTTCAGGTGGTGCGCGACGCTCCACCGATGGCGTGCGTGGGGTACGCGACCGCTTAGCCAGCGGGTCACGGTCTTGGGGTCCACCTCGCAGACTGTCGCGAGTGTCTCCGGGGGGACACCGCGCTGGGCAAGTGCGGAGCGCAGTCGCTCGTTCACAGTGGATATCCAACCGGAGTCCCCGGGGACCCGCAAGGACGTCTTGGGACGCGCGGCGGCCGACGCGCGCACGCCGTGCTGCCTACGCTGGCGGGATGGCGCTCATCGTCTTGTGGGATATCGACCACACGCTCATCGACAACGCGGGGGTGAGCAAGGAGATCTATGGCGCGGCATTCGAGGCCGTTGCCCAACGCCGGCCATCGGGGCCTGCGGTGACCGAAGGCAGGACCGATCGGCTGATCATGCGGGAGATGTTCGACCGGGACGGCCTGGCGCGGCCGGGCTGGGACACCGTGCAGGCGGCTCTCGAAGCCGCCGGGTCTGAGCGGTTCGAGGAACTGCAGCGGCGCGGCAGCGCGCTGCCCGGTGTCCGGGACGCCCTGACCGCGCTCGCAGATGAGCCTGGGATCATCTCGTCCGTGCTGACCGGCAACATCGCGCCGAATGCCCGTCTGAAGCTCGCCGCGTTCGAGCTCGACGGCCTCGTGGACCTGTCCGTTGGTGCGTACGGTGCTGACCACCTTGAGCGAGCAGCGCTCGTCGCGGTGGCCCGGGACCGCATACATCGCGCCTACGCTGTACCCGCCGGCACGCCCGTGGCACTGGTTGGCGACACCCCCCGAGACGTTGAGGCCGCACTGACGAGCGGGGTTCAGATCATCGCCGTCGCCAGCGGAGTTCACGCCGCTCACGCACTGCATGAGGCTGGCGCCGACGTGGTGCTGCCAGACCTGATCAACACGGGAGTCCTACTGAGTCACTTTAGCCGCATCTCCGGTACCCAGAGCTGATGAAGTTCCCCCACTGAAC
>NZ_PYBW01000188.1 GCF_003205575.1 Streptomyces tateyamensis | reverse complement strand
CGCCGTGAGACAAAGAGGCCAGGTGGTGCTCCGCGCATCGCCGATGGCTGGCTGAAGCTGAGTGGAGCGGTCAGCGCCGTCCCGGAGGGTGTGCTCCCCCGAGACGGCCCGTGCCGTTCCGATCACTCCGCAGTTCCCGCCGGGGCGGCCTGGTAGCGGCGGGGTTGGGCGCTGGTCTGGACGGCCTCTCCCCGACTGACCATGGTGGCCATGGCGTTCGCGATCGCTCCAGAGGAGCGTCCCAGCACCTGGGAGATCTTGGTCGGCGTCCAGTCCTGCTCGGGGTTGGCCTGCAAGTGGCCCAGGACCATCTGGTGCAACTCGCCGGGCGCGAGCCGGTATCCACCGCCGGTCGTGGTCACCGCCCGCTTGCGAGCCCGGGGGCGCAGGTGGGTGCCGCAGGTTGAGCAGACGCAGACGTGTTCGGCGGGCTCCTCGGGCGCCGCGCCTCCTTCCGCCGGGAGAACTGTGTCCTCGCCTGTGGAGTCCGGCGTGCCGTCACGGGCGCCGGAGTCGACCGGTTCAGCCTCGCCGGCTTCGGCGCCGAGCTCGTGGTCCCCGTCGCCGTCTTCCGGCTGGTCCCCTTCGGCGTCGAGCAAAGCGTCCGTCAGCCCCGAGTCGTCAGCGTCGCCGATAGTGTCCAGTGCACCAGCGCCGGGCAACGCGTCATTGACCTCCCCGGCGGGCCCCTTCTGGTCCGTGTCAGCGCCGTCACCCGGCTGAGGCGCCAAGTCCTCGAAGTCGGCCGCAGGTGCGGGACCATCGTCGGCCTGGTCCCTGGCTTCAGCAAGGACCGCCTCAGCCGACGTGTGGCCGAGCATCCGCTCCGTCGGCAGCTCCTCCATCATCGGCTGGTCGCCAGCCAGGTCCGGGCCAGCGGGGCTGGCCACGGCCTCAGCAACATTCGAGACGTCAGCCTCCTCGTCTGCGGCCTGCTCCTCCGGCGTCCGCTCCGCGCCATCGTCGCCCGGGCCCAGCTCCGCCAACTTGTCGGAGTCGGACGGCAGCTCGGTCTCCGCCTCGGCGGTCTCGCTCGCCGTGGTCGCCTGGTCGGCGTGGGAGGGGCCGCTGTCGGGGGTCACGGGGTGCCAGTGGTCGGGCAGACGGCGGACGCCGTCGTTACCGCCGGGCGTGCGCCACGCCAGGCCACGCTGTTCGAGGGTGGTGAGCGCCTTGCGGGTGGCGGACAGGCTGACCTCGGCCGCGCGGGCCAGGTCAGTGGCCGTCACCGCCTCGTAGCCGTACAGCTCGGTGTACACGGCGGCCAACGTGCCGGTCAAGGCGGTGACCTCGCTCTGGACGGTCACGGTGGCGCTGGTCGTCATCTGGGACATGTCGGGCCTCCTCGGCTCCATGAAGGGTTGGTTGTGAGGTCCCGGGGCCGCCGGGAGAGGGCGGCCCCGGGGATGAAGCAGGCGCTGATCAGTCGCGGCCACAGCCGGCGTGGCCGCAGCCGCCGCAGAACCCGCCGTTGGCGCAGTCGCAGCCGCAGCTGCCGGTAGCCGCGAGGGTGCGCTGGAGCGGGATCCGGCCGAGGCTGGCGACAGTGCGGGCTCGACTCGGGCGCAAGGCGGTCAGGACCAGGTCGGCGAGCTCGGTGCGGGTGGCGGAACGGGTGGCGTGGTCGAGGGCGAAGTCGAGTCCGGGGGCGAGGGCGCCGGGGGCGGGCAGGGCGAGGGTGAGCGCGAGGCGCAGGGTCATCTCCCGCTCGAGGAAGTGGTCGTAGCCGACGGGAAGGGTGCTGGAGATGCCGCGTGTGGCGATGGTCAGCGCGTCCGCAACGGTTCGGCACCGGCCACTGCGCAGGTCCATGGCCGCCTGACGGGCCGCCGTGTGGAGGGCGGTGGTGAGCTGCTCGCTGCTGACGAGCGGCGCCTTGGGTCGGCTGGCGGGGGCGAGGAGAGCGGGGTCGGGGACGGAGGCGAGGTGCGTGGTAGCGGTGAGCAGCGCGGCGCGGCGGATGGGGCGGGGCCAGGCCCGGTCGCGGGTCTGCAGGGCGAGGCCGAGGTTGGGCGCGAGGAGTCCGCGAGGGGCCAACTGGGCGGCCTGAGCGAGCCGGTAGGCGCACTCGCGGCGCAGCAGCTCGAGGTGGCCCGGCTGGCTGGTGGTCTTCGGCACGGCGTGCTGGGCGGCGCGGTGGGCCTCGGCGAAGCGGTCGTCCGCGGTGAGAGCAGCGCCGAGGGCGGTGGCGAGGATCGTGGCGCTGACGATCGGCAGGTCAGCGGTGGGGTGCTGCTGAGTGGTCACGGTTGTGCGCTCCTGACGGGAGGTCAGTGTGGGGGTGAGGTTGGCCGGGGCTGAGGGTTGCCCCGGCCGCGCGCGTGCCGTGCGGCGGACATATGCGGTCAGCCGAGCGGTCTGCGGAGTTGTTGCCAGGCGGTGGTAGCCGCTGGTCAGGCGGTGGTGAGGTCGTCGTACGGGTCGTGGTGGAGCTCGACCCAGGCCTCGGGCGGCAGGTAGCCGAGCTGGCCGCCGTCGCCGATCCAGACCGTGCCGAGCTGCTCGCTGTCCGGGCCGGGGCTGGAGGCCGGGGCGTCGAGGTGGGCGGTGGGCGGGATGTTCGGGGTGGCGGTGACGGCACCGACGTAGTGCTCGAAGGGCCACTCGGGGGAGAGGGCGAGGCGGACGGGGGTGCGTGGGTCGTAGGCGGCGAGGCTCGTCATGAGGTCGGCGACGTTCAGGTGGCGCTGGGACAAGGCAGGTCAGCCTTTCTACTGGTCAGGGACTGACGGTCAGTTGCTGTCGCGGGTGGCGGTGTTGAGCTGGCGGTAGGTGTGGACCAGCTGGCACAGGTGGCGGGTCTGGGTCTGGGCGATGACGTTGAGGAGGTCCAGGCCGGCGCCGGTCTTGGTCATGACGGGCTCGTCGTGGACGGGGCTGAGGGCGCCACCCGCCGCGAGGGTGTCGAGCCGGGTGCGAGCGACCTCGACGCCGCGGTGGATGGACTTCGCGGTGGTGTCGAGCTCGTCGGCGTTGAGCGAGATGATCAGCGCGAGGAGGTCGAGGGCCTCGCCGCGGCCGGTTCCCTGGTGCGGGCTCGTGGCCAGGTGGGTGGCGAGCAGGTCCTTGGTCATCGCCGTGCCGGGCTGCGGGATCGGGGCGGGGAGGGCCGTCGGCGCGATGTTGCTCATCGGAGGAGCCTTTCTGTCTGGCGTTCGATCAGGTCTGTAGTTCGAGTGGGCCGGTGGCCCGGGCGTGCGGTGGGTGTGCGGTCAGTCGCGGGCGGGGCCGAAGTCGCAGGTGTCCCGGTGGGCGGGGTCGAAGAGGAACTGGAGGTTGTCGAGCACGTCGTCGGGGAGGTCTCGGGTCAGGGCCGGGGCGAGGTCGGTGAGGCGGGTGATGGCCCGCACGGGCACCGGCTGGTCGCATTCGGGACAGGGCTCGAGGAGGTGGAAGGGGTCGTGGTCGAGCAGCGGGGTGCTGAGGATGAAGTGGTAGGTCTCCTGGGGGTTCTCACCGTCGGCGGGGTCGGTGGCGGTCAGCAGGAGGGGTTCGCCGCTCTGGTGGCGGCGGCGCAGCAGGTCGGCGGTCACGGTGACGTTGGTGAGCGGGATGCCGAGGAGGTGGGCCAGGCGCAGCTGCGCGGTGGCGGCGTCCTCGGGGCGGGCGGGGTGGGCGAAGGCGGGGTCGGTGGACGCGGTCTCCAGGTAGTCGAGGGCGGCCTGGGCGCGGGCGGTGATGCTCGGGGTCATGTGGTTGCTCGTGTTCTGACGGTGGTGGCCGAGCAGGGGTGCCCGGCCACCGGGCTGTTGGGGAAGGATGGTTGGGCGGGGTCAGCGCAGCGTGGCGGGCAGCGGCGCGGTGGGGTGGGTGGTCCAGGGCAGGAGGTGGCTCGCCCAGTCGGCCTGGGTGCACTTCCTCCAGTCGGTCCGGATGATCTGCAGGCCGTCAGCCCGCATGAGGTAGATCCACTCGTGCCACAGCGGGTCGACGTCGTCCTGGGTCAGCAGGTTTGGTCCGTCGTCCCAAGTGCCGTGGCAGTAGCACTGGTTGCTGTCGGGGCCGAGGGCAACCGGTCCGAGCGGGGTGGTGAAGGCGGCGCCCAGACGGCTCCAGCCGGCCGGGTGCTCGTCCAGGTAGTAGCGCGCGGCGGCCTCGGTGTTGCCGGCGAAGTGGCCCTGGACCGAGGTCAGCAGGATCGGAACTCGCTGGCTGGGGTGGCCGTGGCTGTGGACGTAGCGTCCGGCGTAGCCGTCGGGCGTGGGTCGGGCGATGATCGAGCGGATGCTCACGGCATGTCCTCCGGTTGCGCGTGGGGGTCGGTGAGGTGGCATGCTGGGCGGTGGTGCCGCCCCCGATGTGCGCGGGGGCGGCATCACCTGATTTGCTGTCAGGTCCGGGTGATCAGGTCGCGGCAGGTGCGCGGGATCTGCTGGTCCTCGCGGGTCAGCGGGGCGGGGTCGGCCAGGGCCCGGCAGAATGCGGCGATCAGGCCGGTCGGCGTGCCGGTGCTGAAGACGGCGTCCCACAGCGGCCTGCGGTACGGGACCGGCGAGGCCCAGACCGTCCAGCGGGGGTCGCCCTGCAGGATCTCGGTCTCCACGCTGCCGCGCGTGAGGACTCGCACCTCGACCCCGGCCCGGCCGTCCGGCGCGGTCCACCGCTCCAGCGTGCGGCCCGGCGCGGTGGTCGGGTCGCGGTCCCACCCGGCGTCCCGAAGGACCGTCAGGACCTTCTCGACGCCGTCGCGGTGCCCGTCGTCGGGGTCGGCGAAGGTGGGGTCGTCGGGGGTGTAGCCCTCGGCCCACTCGGTGGTGAAGGCCTGCATGAACTCGTAGGGCATCGCGTCGGAGAAGGCGGCCATCCAGGTCCGCTGGCCGTGGTGGTGCGGGCGCACCCACGCCTTCCACAGGCCGACCGGCTCCGGGTTGTGCTCCGGCAGGAAGCCGAGGTACGCGCGCCCGCACGGGCTGGTGAGGTGGTGGTTGGCGAGCTCGTCGCACCAGGCGTTCCAACCGGCCTGCTCGATCAGCGGGGCCATCGCGGCGTCCGCCTCGAACCCGCCCCCGGCCAGATAGCGGGGGCTGACGTACACCTCCCACTCCTCGCGCCCGCCGGTGGTGGTCGGCTGCGGGGTGGTGGGGGCGGGGACCGGGACGAAGGGGTCGGGGTCGAGGTCGGGCGGGGCCGCGAAGGTCGCGGGGGTGAGCGTGTCGGTCACGATGGTGATTCCTTCCGTTTCGGAAAGGCCAGCTGGCGGAATTCGCGAGCTGGGCGCGTGTGGTCTGTACGGCGGGCGGCCCGCATTGGGCACAATTCACCCGTCAAAGGTTTTCCGAGAGGGGATTTGGCGGGATTTCCGCCGCCCGGTTTCCCCGGGCACATTTCCAAGATAGCTCGATTACGGGGCGTCGTGAAGTCGTCACCGGCCCTGGGAAATGCTGGAATTGCAGGGATTCTACGACGCCTTGTGTCGTCGAATTGGGAAAGCTCGACGCGTTCGGTCGTTGAATTGGGAACCCACGACCGATTCGCAGGACCGGGCCCGACGCCACGTCCCGGACATCACTCTTTCGGGTGATGTCCGGGGCGCCGGAACGCCGGCCGACCCCGGCGGGCCGACCCCGGCGGGCCGACCCCGGCGGGCCGACCCCGGCGGGCCGACCCCGGCGGGCCGACCC
>NZ_PYBW01000019.1 GCF_003205575.1 Streptomyces tateyamensis | reverse complement strand
CCAACTGTGGAACTCAGGGCTTAGCACGGGCCATATCTCCCGTGCAAGGACCACCCTGGCGGGCAGGCTCTTGCGTGAGTCGGAGAGACCGGTTTCGCCAGGCAGAGAGGAGGATGCGGCTGGCGGTCCACCAGTTGCGGGATGTGCACCCACTTATGCCAGGGCTGATTCCTCTCCGTTGTTCCCGTCGGATTCTCGGCGTCTCTCGTCGCCTTTCTGGCGCTCGTAAGGGCTACCGAGTCCCTCAAGAAGACCGGCCGCTATCCGGTTCCTTGCTACCAGCACTCTTGGCTGCGGATGCAGGGGCGCGGACATCCGATTCGCCGGCCCGTCATTCCCACCATTTTCCTCGACTCCCTGGAGTTTCCATGGCTCGCATCACCATCCGTCCCGACCTGACCGACACCGTGCACATGGTCGCCACCCCGGCCGTCCCGAAGCTGGTGGACGCGGCAACTGGGAAGGTCGCCACCGACCGTGAGAGTGGCGCGACCCTCTACACCGTCCACCTGCTTGAGACCTACGAGGGCACCGCCCAGCTGATCAAGGTCACCGTTCCCGAATGCGGGGTGGACCCCTCGCTGACTGCGGGTGCGGTCGTGCGCCCGGTCGGTCTGGTCGTCACCCCGTGGGCGAACGTCTTCAACGGCCACGTGCAGCAGGGCGTGGCCTACCGTGCCCAGTCGCTGGCCATCGCGGGCCTGGCCGCGAGCTCTGACGCCCCTGCGTCGAAGGCGGCCAAGTCGTGACCGGCAGAGCAGCCCTGCCCGGCCTCTCCTTCTCCTCGCCCGCGCCCCCGAAGCGCGGCCCGCCTGGCCGACCTGATGGGGACCGCCACGGCCGGTGCCGTGGCCCGCGCGGCCTGACCGCGCCCACCCGGGGACCCGCGAACGGCGCGGACTCCGGGAAAAGGGGTCGGCCCCTGGTGTTGAAGCACCAAGGGCCGAGACGACTCCTGACGACCGCCCACAAATAACGATCAACACGGGTGCCGCCGGCCTGCCAGCCGCACGGCACCACGCAAGGAGTTCCGTGTCCCAGCGTACGTTTCCCGGTACGTTTCCCGCCCCCCGCACCGCACCCCCCTTCCAGGACGACGATCCCACCTCGTCGGCCCTGGTTGGGCTGGGCGGGTTGCCGGTGCCGCCGCACGACCTGGACGCCGAGGCGATGGTGCTGGGCACCGGCATGTTCCAGGCGGAGGCCATCGACGTGATCCGCCCGATCCTTGAGCCGGGCGACTTCTACCGGCCCGCCCACAGCGACATCTGGCGCGCGCTGCTCGTTCTGCGAGACGAGGGCGCCCCGACGGACCCGATCGCCGTCGGCGCTCAGCTCGCCAAGGGCGGCAACCTCAGCCGGGTCGGCGGCCCGTCCTACCTGGCCCGCCTGTTCACCGCCGCCATCCCGGTTTCCGGCGCGGACTACCACGCGCAGATCGTGCGGGAGAAGGCCGAGCTGCGGCGCTGGCAGGCCACCGCCGTCCGTCTGCTCCAGCAGACCGACGCCGAGGGCGCCGACCCGGAGCGGATCAAGGCCGCGCTCGACGCCGAGCTGTCCAGTGCCGCCGATCGGGGCTTCGGCTCAGGGGGTCAGCGGCTGACGAGGTTCGCGGTGGACGGCTGGTCATTCGTCCAGGACCTCGGCGACCAGGTCGCCCCGATCTGGGGCAGCCGCGAGCAGACCGCCTGGGCCGACGGCGAGTCCCTGATGCTGGTCGGCCCGCCGGGCGTGGGCAAAACCACGATCGCCCACCAAGTCGTCCTGGCCCGCCTCGGCCTGCTGTCGGCCGTGCTGGACATGCCGGTCGCCGAGGGCGAGCGTGTCCTCTACCTGGCAATGGACCGCCCGCCGCAGATCGCCCGCGCCTTCGCCCGCCGCGTCATGCCCGCCGACCGGCGCCACCTCGCGGAGCGGTTGGTCTTCTGGACTGGTCCGCTGCCCGCCGGCCTCGACCGGGAGCCCAACCTGCTGGCCGAGATGGCCGAGGCCCACCGGGCGGACACCGTGGTCATCGACAGCCTCAAGGACGTCGTCGGCAAGCTCACCGACGACGAGGCCGGGCTGTCCTACAACAACGCCCGCCAGCGGCTCCTGCGCTCCGGCACCCAGCTGCTGGAGCTGCACCACCAGCGCAAGTCCGGCGGCGACGCCAAACGCGGCGAGCGGCCGGTCCTGGACCGGGTGTACGGGTCGGCGTGGTTCACCGCCGGAGCCGGCAGCGTGCTGTTCCTCGGCGGCGCGGCCGGGGATCCGATCGTCAAGCTGCACCAGCTCAAGACCGTCACCGGGGACGTCGGCCCGCTGTCGGTGGTCCACGACCACACACGGGGTACCTCGACCGTCGAGGCTGCCCTCGACCCGGCCGCCATCCTCTCCGCCTCCCCGCAGGGCATGACCGCGCGCGAGCTGGCCTGCCGACTGACCGGCGAGGCCGACCCGGACCGCTCCGACATCGAGAAGGCCCGCAGGCGCCTGGAGACCCTCGTCAAGGCCGGCAAGGCCACCCGCCAGGACGGCACCACGGGCGGGACCGGAGGCGGCCAGCAGACCCGATACCGCTCCACGGTCCGGCACATCGCCGCAGTGTCCTGACCGGCTTCGGCTCGGTGCTCGCCCGGCCCGCGTAGGACGGGCGGCCACCCCGGCGGCGCGGATCACGCAGTCGATCACGCGCCACCGGGCGTGCCGGCCACCACGAGCCGCCCACACCGCGCATGCAGACCACCGAAATCGGTGAGCCCACAGCGCACGCGTCCCTGCATGCCGTTCACGCGCCGCCAGCCGCACGCGCGTTCCCCTCCTTAAGAGGGGAAACGCGTGCGCGCCCACCACGGCCCGGCCTCGGATCCCCCTCAACGACCTCGGAGCACCAAGCCCCTCATGCCCACCACCATCCGCCGCGCCACGCTGCCGGAACGGCGTGCCAGCGCCTGGGACCGCATAGCGGTCGCTCTCCTCGGCGCCGCCGGCTTCGCGCTCTCGTATGACGCGCTCCAGCAGATGGCCGTCGCCGTCCACGTGCGCGGCCCTCTCACCTACCTCTTTCCACTGATCGTCGACGGGTTCATCGCCTACGGAGTCCGGGCCCTGCTCGTCCTGCGCGACGCGTACAGCGTCGTCGGCCTGCTGTCCACCCTCGCCCCACTCGCCCTCGGCGGGTCCGTCCATCTGTACATCCTCATCGCCCGCCACGGTCTCCGCCCTGCCAGCCGTCCGGTTCCCGACACGGCAGCAGCCCTGTCCGAGGCCGCGACCGCCACAGCGTCCGGAACTCCCGGCCGCCACGCCGCCAGCGACCCGTCCGCACCCCTCGACCAGGGGGTCGCCGTGGAGCGCGAGCGCGTCCGCTCGTCCACGGCGACCGCCAGCACCGTCGAGCCGGCCACCGCCCAGACTGGCCCGTCCACGGCCCTCGCGGCGCCTCCGTCTGGCGACCAGACCGACCACGAATCCGCAGGTCAGGCCCTGTTCGGAAATCCCTCCCCCAAGCGGACGGGCGACGAGGGCGACGGACCGGCGGAGCCGCCTTCGCCCGCTCCAGCTGGTGAGGAGCACGCCCGGACCCAGGACAGCGTCGACCGCGGAACCACCGGGCACGGCCTGTCCGGAACTCCCTCACCCGCAAGGGCAGCCAAGCCCGTCGGCCGTCCGCCGGGCGCTTCCAAGGAGGCGCTCGCCGACATCGGCCGCCAGGCGTGGCAGCGCACCGGACGGCTCAGCCGGGCCAGTGTCCGCAAGGCCGTCCGCGCCAGGGGCGTAACGATCTCCGGCGACCGCCTGACCGACGTCATGGGCATCCTGCGCGCCGAGAGGAACGACGCCGAACAGCGCGGCAGGCGTTGACCAGCGGGTGTCCGGCGACGCACCGGACACCCGGCAGCCCGACCGTGATGCCGCACCGGCTCGGCCAGCCCACCCCGCCGGACACTCGCCCCACCTCCACCACCAGTCCATCCCTGGAGCACCCCTGTGACCACCACCCGACCGGCCGCGCACGAGCACCCGGCCGGTGTTGTAACCTCACTGTCCTGCAAGGGAGTTGACCGGAGCCAGGTCAACAGCGGAGCAAGCGAGTGCGTCCGGACCCCTTATCGGGGTCCGGACGCGGACGTCCACGCCCAGGGGGGCGTGGACGAGCCGGTGTTGCCGAGCGCGGGGGCGCGCTCGGCAACACCGGACCTTCACCGCGAGGGCGCGGCGAAGGAGGAGAAGCCCAGCAGCTCCGCGCCCGCGCGCGCCGCCGACTCGCTGCCGCTCGCCGTTGTCGTACCCGCTCGCGCCGCGCATCGCGTCGCACTCCGTGCCGATCGAGCCGACGCCCACCGCGCGCCCAAGCGCCGCCGCCGCGACGACGAGAACCCGAAGCACACCAAGCTCTCCTTCCGCGTCAGCCCCGAGGTGAAAGCCGAGATCGAGCGGCGGGCCGCCGCCGAGCATCTCGCCGTGGCGCACTATCTCTCCCTCAAGGTGCTGTCCGCCGACGGCGGTTGCGGCGTCGGCGACCGCGATGCGCGCCTGGACGAGGCGATCGACGAGCTGCGCGCGCTTCGGCGTCAGTACGCCGGCGCGGCCAACAACCTCAACCAGCTCGGCCGCGACCACAACTCCGGCATCGACCTCGAGCCCTCCGCGGTCCGCGACGCCGCCATCGCCGTCCACCGGGCGTTCGACAAGGGCCGCCAGGTGATCGCTGAGATCGACAGTGCGGCGACGCGCCTGGCGAAGGCGAAGCGCCGGTGATCAGCAAGCCCATCCCCGGCTCCGACACCCGCGGAGCACTCAAGTACCTCTTCGGGCCCGGCAAGCACAACGAGCACACCGACCCGCACATCGTCGCGTCCTGGGACGGCTTCGCCCCCGATCCCGGACGCGTGCCCCGCCGCGAGCGCACCGCCACGCTCGCCCAGCTCCGGGACGCCCTCGACCTGCACGTCGTCCAATACGGCAGGAAGATCGACAAGCACGTCTACCACCGACCCGTGCGCGCCGACGCGAGTGACCGCATCCTCAGCGACGAGGAGTGGGGCGACATCGCCCGCCGCATCGTGGCCGCCGCAGGCATCGCCCCCGACGGCGACCCGGACGGCTGCCGCTGGATCGCCGTGCGCCACGCCGACGACCACATCCACATCCTCGCCACCACCGTGCGCGCCAACCTCAAGCAGGCCCGCCTGCGCAAGGACCAGGACCGTGTGGAGGACGAACTCACCGAGATCGAGCACCAGTACCGGTTGCGCGATCTGTCCGAGACCCGCACGAAGGAGTACCGCGCGGCCATCCCCAAGCGCGCCAAGGGCTCCGAGATCCACAAGGCCAAGCGCCTCGGCCTGGAGGAGACTCAGCGCCAGAGCTTGCGCACCGCCGTGCGCCGTGCCCTCGCCGGGGCCGGCGACGAGGAGGAGTTCACCGCCCGGCTCGCCGGCCAGGGCGTGCTACTCGGCGTGCGCCGCGCGCCCTCGGGCGACGTGACCGGCTACACCTTCGCCCTCCCCAACTCCGAAGGCGACGAGCCGCTCTGGTTCTCCGGCAGCAAGCTCGCCCCTGACCTCACCCGGCCCAAGATCCAGGCCCGCTTCGCCGCAGGCATCGACCAGCCCGCCTACCCGGACCCCGACCAGCGCACCTGGCCCACCTCCGGGCGCCACCAGGCCAGCATCGTCATCGACGGCGCCCTGCCCGCCCTCGACGACGACCAGGTGGCCGGCCTAGCCGGGGCGATGATCAGCGACGGTATCGAGATCCTCGACTCCCTCGCCGCAACCAGCCCCGTCCTCACCCGCAAGGAGATCAACCAGGCCGCCCGCGCCCTCGAATACACGGCCGTCACGCAGACCCGCGCCGCCAGCGCGGACCGGCGCGCCATGCGCTCGGCCGCCCGCGCCATCCTCCACGCCGGACCCACCGGCAACCGAGGGGAGGACGGCACCGCCGCCGCCACCATCCTCTCCAGCCTGGTCCTGCTGGCCATCGTCATCGCCAAGTGGCATGCCGCACGCGGCCACCAACACCAGGCGGGCCACGCCCGCGAGGCTGCCGCCCACCTGCGAACCGCCTATGCGCGGCACGCCGGCAAGCCGATCGCCCACCTCGACATCCAGGGCCGGCGCCTGGCCCAACCCATGCGCGACCGGCAGGCGCAGGCCGTCCGGCAGGCACTTCCCGCCGCCCAGGCCACCAGGGTGCTGGACGAGAACGGCTGGAACGCGCTCGCCGCCACCCTCGCCGAGGCCGAAGCTGCCGGCCACGACCCCACAGTCCTGCTCGCCCAGGCAGCCGGCCGACGCGAACTCGCCGCCGCTGACTCGCCCGCCGCAGTCCTCACCTGGCGCATCCGCCGTGACACCGGCCTACCCACCCCCACACCCACGACCAAACCCGAGGAGCGCCGCACCCATGCCGCACTCGCCAAGAGCCCCACCACCCGTATGCCCGTCACCGCCCCGACGCCCACGCCAGTGCCCACACCTTCATCAGCGCAGCCGCACACTCCGGCCACCCGGGCCAGGCGCTGACCCCACCGCCGAAGCCTCGGCGGCCCCCCACCAACCCCTTCCCAGGAGCCTTTACATGCCCCAGTCCGCCATCCGCCACAACGTCATCGCGCTGCTGCTCGACGCGGATTACACGGTCCGCCCCGACACCAACACCTGGTCCCTCCTCAACGGTGGACGCCCCTTCACCAAGGCCGAGCAGGCCGCAGCCGAGAGCGTCACCCCGCAGGAGATCGAGGTCCTCGTCGCCCTGTCCAACCGCAAGGTCGCTGCTGAGCTTGAGCGGGGCGACTTCGTCGAGGCCCTCGGCGCCTTCCTCATGCGCTACTGGGCCCAGCTCCCCGCAGGCGCCATCCTCGGTGACGCCGTCGCCATCATGACCAAGGACGGCTACGACGAGTTCGAGCACCTGCTCGGACTCGTCTGCATTGACGAGGGCTGACGATCAGCACACCGTGCCGGGGTAACCTCTCGGCCCAGGTGTAGATGTGATGTCTTCTGCGGCGGTCGGGAACTTCCCGACCGCCGCACGTCTTGGGGTCCCTTGCATCGCGTCACTGACCCGAAAGGACCACATGACCGACTACGACCCCGACTTCCATAACCCCCGCCCCGAGCCCTACCAGCCCGTCATCCGTGCCCTCCCCCACCCGGGCGAACTCGACGCCCGCGGCGTTCCCATCACCTGCCCCAAGTGCCGCGCCCGCCGGGACTGGCTCCTCCTCAACGTCGGCCCCCAGGTCTTCGTCCGCTGCCGCTGCGCGAACGAATGGCCCGAGCCCGACCTCACCCGCACCTACTTCGACCAGCACTACACCGAGCCCGACCGCGAGTGGGACAACTTCGCTGACGCCATGAGGGCTTTGGCCTTCGATGGGCTACTCGCCGGCGCGGTATGGGATGAATAGGTCGAATTGACCAGCGCTCGGCCCCAGCCGCCGGTTGGGCGGCTGGGGCCGAGTTGGGGGCTGGCGCTGCCGATCAGGCCTCCTGGACTGCCTTCGCGGCAGCGCGGATGGCGGTCAGCACCACGTCGGGGCGGGGGAGCATGACGACGTGGCTGCCGTCGGCCACCTCGGTGGTGGTGCCCATGCGCTTGGCCACGAAGCGCTTCAACTCGGGATTAACGGCCGACGACGGCTGACACAAGCTCTGTGCGTACGTACTGTCGGATGAGGTCGCTCTTTCCGGGTATGCATTCACGAGGAATGCGCCTGATATATGACGCTGTGTGATGTTCGCTGGTCAGGCGGGCAGGGCGATGGGTGGCATCCAGAGGTTGCCGGTGAAGGCGCGGTGGATGGCGTCGAAGGCGCTCAGGCCGTGCTTGCGGGCGGAGTCGAGGTAGGAGCGCACGGCGAGCCAGGCCGCGGCACCTGTTTCGGACTGGTGGCAGCCGGAGATCTTGACCTGGGTCTTCACCGGGCGGAGTGCTCTCTCGCCGGTGTTGTTGGTGAAGGGGACCTGTTTCGGGTGGTCGGCGAAGCGGAGCACGTCGTGCGCGCGGTCGCGGAGGCGTTCGAGGAGGTTGCGGGCCCGGGTCTGTTTGCGGCCCTCGGCTCTGGGGTGGAGGGAGAGGCCGACGTTGACGCCCTGGTGGTAGTGCCGCTGGTAGAACTCCAGGCTCCGGGGCGGGATTTCGGGGATCTCGCCGCCTCGCACGCGCCTGGCCTGCCGGTTCAGCCCCGCCAAGGCCCAGCGGATCTGCTGGTGCCACTTCTGCTTCGGCCAGTCCTCCTCGGCGGCGGTCAGCTCACGCACGAGGTGCGCGCCGCACAGCTGGTGGGCGGTGTCCGCGTAACCGCCGTAGAAGGACAGGGAGTCGTGGACCAGGGTGCCGCGGAAGCCGGGCAGTACCCCGAGGGTGTCGGCGCCGGCCTTCGAGCGCGGGGCGAGGCCGAGCAGCGTGAGCCTGTCGTTGCAGGCGACGTGCAGCCAGCGGCGCGCGCTGCCGATCCGGGTGGTGGTCTCGTCGGCGTGCAGGACATGGCCGAGCGTGAGGAGGGCGCGGATCAGGTCGACGGAGCCGACGGTCAGGTCGGCGGCCTCGGCCAGGACCGAGGAGACCCAGCCGGTGGACACCGCGGCGCCGGTCAGGTCCGCGATCAGCTCCGCGGTCCGCTCGACCGGCACGTGCTGGTGGACCAGCAGGTAGGCGGCCAGCGCGCGTAGGTTCGGCCCGTAGGAGGACGGCGAGCCGGCGACCAGGTCCGGCGCGGTCGCGACGGTGACGTGCCCGCAGTCGCAAGCGATCTTGTGCAGCCGGTGCTCGGTTACCGCCACGCTCACCAGCGGGACGTCGAAGACCTGGCGGCGCGCGAAGCCCGCCGACGCCCGCCCGCCGAGCCCCTCCCCGCAATCGGCGCAGTTGGCGGGGCGGTGGTCCTCGACCCGGTCCGGGGCCTCGACCATCACCAGCCCCGAGCCCGGGGCGCCCTTCTGCTTGCCGCGTGCCCGCGGGCTCCTCGGCTCAGGGTCGGGCTTCGGGCGGCCGAACAGGTCCGTCGAGGGCGGCAGGTTCGAGTTCCCGGAGTTGCGGTCCAGCCGCCGTTCCAGCTCCGCGACCCGCCCCCGCAACCGCTCGATCTCCGCGTCCTGCTGCACGACCCGCGCCGACAGCACCGCGTTCTGCTCGGCCAACGCCGCGTTCTGCTCACGCAGCACCGCGACCAGCGCGAGGAGATCCTCGCGCGACACAGCGGACTCGGCAGCAGCAGGCACGACCCCGAAGCCTGGCAGAGACCCAACCGACCTGTCACATCGTCAACCCGCCACAGACCGCCCAAGCTCCTGAATGCTTACCTTTCCGGTGAACCAGCTCGTGGCGCATCGGAGCGCCGGGCCCGTGCGGGCAGTCTGCTCTGATGCAGATCACGACTGTTCGGTGGTTCCTCGCGCCGATCCTGCAGTACCGCGCTTCCCGGTTCTGGGCGGTTCACGGAGAACAACTCGTGGACTACAGCACGGCCTGGATCTTGGTGAACTTGAGTTCGGGGGCGTGGGTTCCCCCGCCGCCGTGGCCAGGACTGCCGTTGGAGGGGCTTGCAAGCGGAGGGGTCACCGTCGACTCGTGGGATTCGTTGAGTTACCACGAGCAGTACTGGCGTCACCGGTGGGCAATCAAGCGAAAGAGCACGCCGCTGAGGGCGCTTGGACTGTCCGCACAGACGATCGCACGATACGGGTTACAAGTCGTCGAATGGGACCTTCCCGAGGAACTTCGCCACCTTGCGCTGGCGCCGAGTTCAGCCGCCAGTGCCTAGCTTCGCCTGCATCCGCCGACCCGCGCAGGCGCGGGGGCTCGCGCGGTGATCTCCCATAACTCACTTAAGATGCCGATGAATTGAGCGTATCTTCATCCGATCGTGTGAAGTGTGGCGTTCTGGATGAGGCGTGGCTCCCCAGCCCCGGCAAACTCCTTCCCGACATCGCGTAGGCGACAACAACTGATTCACTGGAGGAGCTGTGGCGTTCGAGCGCAAGGTGCCCGAGGGTCTCTGGGACAACCTGTCCGATTCCGTCATCAGCGGAGAGCGCTCCGTCAAGGACATCGCCGACGAGTACGGAATTACCGTCTCTGCCGTCCAGAAGCGGATCCGCCAGCGGCGAGAGGCACTCGGAATGCCGCTCGCGGGCCCGGGGCACAACCTCAACAGCCCGGCGGCTACGAGCAAGGCTCTGGCCAAACTCAAGAGCGAGAACACCGAGCAGAAGTCCACGATCGAGGATCTCCAGCGGCAACTGACCACGGAGCGTCGACGCAGCGAATCCGCGGAAGCCTCGATCGCTGACCTGCAGACGACGCTCGAGCACTTCCGCGGCACGCTACGAGCCGTGATGTGACCGTCGCAAGCGTCAGACATCGCCGGCGCCGACGGGCGAGCTGTACTGGGGCCAGTGTCCTGGATCGCAACCCTGCCAAATCACCGGCCTCTTCAGGTCGGCGCCGGTAGGCTTTGTGCATGGTGAATGCTGATCTCAAGGTGTCGCTCACCGGCATCAAGCCCACTGGAGAGCCGCATCTCGGCAACTTCATCGGAGCCATCAAGCCGGCGCTGGAGCTGGCTGACGGAGCCGAGTCCATCTACTTCATCGCGGACTACCACGCTCTGACGTCGGTGCGCGATCCGGAGTTGCTCGCGCGATGGACCCGGTCGGTCGCGGCCACCTGGCTGGCCGCCGGGCTCGACCCGGAGCGGACGATCTTCTACCGTCAGTCGGACGTGCCGGAGATCTTCGAACTACACTGGGTTCTCTCGTGCTTCAGCGCCAAGGGGCTGATGAACCGGGCCCACGCCTACAAGGCCGCGCGGGACCGGAACCGTGAGGCGGGCGTGGAGGACCTCGACGCCGGGGTCAACATGGGGCTGTTCAACTACCCGGTGCTGATGGCAGTTGACATCCTGATCATGGAGGCCGACCTCGTTCCAGTCGGCAAGGACCAACTGCAGCACGTCGAGTACGCGGCCGATATCGCTGGAGCCTTCAATGCCGTCTATGGCGACAGCTTCCGGCTCAAGATCCCCAAGGCTGTCGTTCCCACCGAGGACAGCGGCCGAACCCTGCCCGGGACCGACGGGCGGAAGATGAGCAAGTCGTACGGCAACACGATCCCGCTCTTCGCTCCCGAGGCGGAGATCCGGAAGATCGTGCGCCGGATTCCCACCGACAGCACGCCAGTGGAGGCGCCGAAGAATCCCGACGCCTCCTCGGTGTTCCAGTTGCTCACCCACTTCGCCAGCCCGGACAGGACGGCCGACGTCCGCGCCCGGCTGGAGGCCGGCGGGATGGGTTGGGGTGATCTCAAGAACGAGCTCTACGCGGTCCTCAGCGAGGAGTTGGGGCCGATGCGCGCGCGTTACGACGAGCTGATGCAGCCCGGCAGCGAGCTTGAGGAGCTGCTGGCCATCGGGGCGGCAAAGGCCCGGAAGCGCGCCCACCCGGTGTTGGAGCAGGTCCGCAAGGCCGTCGGAATCGGCTGACCTGACTGCTGGTCAGATTCTCGTGGCTACCGCCTGAGCCACCTGGTCGGCTGCATGCCAGGCAGTGGTCCACTTGCCGGGCAGGCAGACGATCAGGTTGGCTACCTGGCCCCACCCCGGGGGAGGGGAGCTGAGGTCGACCACGAGGGCCGACGGGTCAGGCTGGACGCCCGCCGGCTCGGCAACCTGTCCCCACCTGAGGCGGAGCTTCTCGGCCGGGAGTGCGGGCCAGCGTTCGGCGAGCGAGGCTGCGAGACGGTAGTGCTCCTTGCTCTCGTCTATGGGATCCGTGGGTCGGCCGGGCAGAGCTACGTGGAGCCCGTTCGGCTGGGGGCTGAGTGCGAGCATGTCGCCGTCGAGCCAGTAGGTGAGCGGGTGCTGCTGGTTCGAGCCTTCCAGCACCCCGTACGGCAGGCGGCTGATGGCGAGCGGGTGTTGGATGCCGAGCAGGTCAAGCAGATGGACCGTGCGGTGCCCTGCGGCGAGGACCAGAGTGCCGGGTCGGTAGTACCCGAGGGACGGTCCCCACAGGATGACCTCGTTGCCGGACAACACGGGAGCGCACGACTCGGGCGGAGCAAAGGGGACGCCCAGGTTCGCCGCGTGCGCCTGGGTCCTGGCGCGCAGGGCCGTCACGTCCACCGAGATGTCGGGAAGGGCGAAGGCGGCGTCCGGGGCGGGCCACGGGAGAACTCCTGCGCTGTCCAGCTCCCGAGTGGACAACGGACGTACGGGGATATCGAGGTTCGACCACGCCCGTGTGTACCGCTCGACCTCGGCGTGGCTGGAGAACAGCGCCAGACCGTGCGAGCGCGAGACCTCCGAGCCGAGCAGGCTGAACCACCGGGTCCGGTGCTGCCAGCAGGCGGCGGCCACCTCGGGGAGCACGGGGGCGTAGACGGCGCCGGAGTGGAGCTGCCCGAAGTTCTGCTGCGAGGCTCCGATAGCGCTGTCGCCGTGGCAGCGCAGGCGGTGGCCGTCCTCGGCCAGCCGCACCGCCGCAGTGAGGCCGGCGAAGCCTGTGCCGAGGACCACGGTCTCAGGGGCGGTGTGCACGGTCTTCCTCCGGTTGGTCGGGTGCGGGCTGACTGCCCGCGATGACGGTTCGGGCGCGTGGCATGTGCAGGCGTCTCTCGAACGGGCGGAGTAGCTGCTCAGGGGCGCCGTGGTGGTCGACGCGGGCCCGGATGTGAGTCGGCAGGAGGGCCAGGCGTTCGCGGCTGGCCTGGCGATGCGCGGTGGGGCTGTCCCGGCCAGTGGTTCGCGAGGCGATCAGGGCGCCGACCGCGCTGGGAAGGCCGGCGAGACCGCGCGGAGTCGGTTGGTACGGGACGTCGCTGCGGACGACCCAGAGAGATCGCCCGGCCGGTTGGAAACTGACAGCGTGCAGTGCTCCGGCTGCCGCCTCATAGGAACAGCTCCCGCCGCTGGTCACGCTGTCGCCGTCCGTCGGACCTGCCGCCTGGTCGACAGCAACCAGCTGCGGCAGGAGAACCAGGTCGATGCAGTCCAACCGCGAGTAGATGAGGGCTTGTTCGCGTTTGGCCACTCCGTAGGGGGTTTGCAGGCCGCGCGGTGCCAGCGCGGCCGTGGTGCTGGCGGCGCGGACTCTCACCGCGAGTCCCTCGGCAACGAGCATCTGGCGCGTCCGGACGACGAAGCGGGTGGCTGCAGCGATCGACTGGCGCATGGAGGTGACGCTGCCCCGGTCAAGCAGGAGGTCCGCGATCACTACCTCGTTCTGGCCATCGAGCAGGGTGCGAAGCGCTTCCTGCACCTGCGGCCAGCGGGCGGTCTCGGTGAGGTCGGCGCGTACCCAGTCCGCATACCGCTCCGCGGGCTCGCTGGGCCGGGCGCGGGAGATGCCGATGACGCGGCCGCCCTGCGCACGGACCTTCGGGAGGAGGTGCCGGCCGAGTCGGCCGGCACCTCCGAGCACGATGTACGCCGGTTCGGCTGTCACCGGCCGCACTCACGCCAGATCTTGGCGTAGGTGGCGAACGTCTCGGCGAACCGCTGCTTGCTCAGCGTCCAGCCGGCGGGTTCCTGGCGCCTGCGCTGGTACGTCGCGCGGGCGTGGTCGATCTCCACCATGGTCCACCCGCTGCTCAGCTCGATCGCCGAGAGCAGCGGCCGTTGGCTGGCCTCGTCGTCGGCGAGGATGCGTCCGGCGATCTCGTCGTCGGGCATCCCGAGGTGGATGCCCGAAGCGGGGATGCTCTTCGACATCTTGGGGTAGCCGCCGAGCCCCTCCAGGACCCGGAAGTACAGCGCGCCGAGGTCTAACTGCCAGCCAAGGCTGAGGTCGCCGGCCTCACGCTGCCGCTGGAGGACGAGGCGGGAGAGCTCGGTGAAGTAGCTCTCTTCCAGGCCGGAGAGCATCAGCACCCGCGCGGCGCCTTCCTCTGCCGGGCCGAGGATGTCGGCCACGGTGTAGAGCGCGTCGATGGTAAGGCCGACCTCGCTGCCGAGCAGGCCGTGGTCCTGGTAGAGGTCCACCAAGTCCTCGTGGTGGTCGAGGAAGTCCTGGCGGCTGAGGAAGCGGGCGATTCGCCCGCAGCGCACGAGGTTGGCCTGGTCGATGTGCGAACGCAGTTGCACCGGGGCGATCCCGGCCTGGGAGTCGAGGCCGATCACCCGCATGAAGGCGAACATCTGGTCGCGGACGTCGGTGAGCTGGCTCCACGACACGTTCCGGGAGTTCCAGGCGCCCAGCTCGGAGACGATGACGGTCATCGGCACTCGGAGGTAGCGCTGCAGCTCGATGACCCCGAGCATCACGGACAGCGTGCCGGCCGTGGGAGCGTTGGTGGGGCCGAAGCCGGTGACGACCGCCAGCGGCCGGTCGGCCTCGAGCGGGAGGACGGCCTGGAGCTGGTCGTGGTGAGTGAACCGGCGAGTCAGCGGGCCGAGCGACTTGGCGACCCAGTCCTCGGTGACCGGCAGGGGCTGAGGAGTCATCGGATTCCCTTCGAGGTGGCGGTGCGAAGGCGGGAGAGGAGGCGCTGGGCCCGGCCGTCGAGACGGGCCTCGCGAACCAACTGCAGGGCGTCCTCCTCCCCGACCCCCAGGTGTGCGGTGGCGAGGATGGCTGCGGCGTTGCGCTCGACGAGGTCGGTGGCGGCCGGGTCACCGTCGGGGCGGAGCGACTCGACCAGGGCCGCAGCGTTCGAGGCGTGATCGGAGCGGTGGCGCACCGCTCGCTGCCACGGACCGGCCGCGCCGTCCTGGTGGTGCTTGAGGAGTTGCACGCCACCGTGCCGCAGCACAGCGCTGGTGCTGGTCCCGAAGGACGCGAGCTCGTCGATCCGCTGGCCCGGTCCGACCCAGGTCGTGACGACTCGGCCACGGGCGATATCGGGGCGTGCGGCGTGGATCCCGAGCGCGGCAGTTTCCACGTCGTCGTGGGCCAGCCCGTGCAGGAAGGCATCGGCCGAGACGACCAGGGTCGCCGCCGGCATGAAGAAGCTCATCGGGCTGAGGAAATCGAACCGGCCGTCGTAGCGGGCCGCGTAACGCGGACAGAAGGAGGCGTAGTTGACGAAGGCGATGCCGTACGTGGCGACGAACTCCGGGATTCGGCTGGGCTCGGTCAGTGTGGGAATGCCGAGCGCCGCCAGGACGTCGGACGAGCCGGAGACGGCCGAGACCGACGACGAGGTGCCCTTCACGACATTCACGCCGCTGGCGGTGGCCAGCAGTGCAGCGGCCGTCGACACGTTGAACGTCTTGAAGGTCTCCTTGCCACTGCCCGAGACGACCACCGTTCGGCCTGGGACCGGCACCGGGCTGGCCAGGAACGCCGCGAGCGTCTCGTCGAACGCGACGACCTCCGCCCAGACGCTCGCGAGAAGCCCCGGGCTGAGGCTGTTGCTGTCGAGCAGCCGACGCGCCCAGGCGCGCCAACAGTCGTCGGCGTCGTCTCCGCCGCCGTGAAGAGCCTCGGAGAACTGCTGCATGTCGACGGAGTACGAGCCATCAGCAGCACCCGGAGACGGAGAGACCCTACGGATCTGCCTGGGCACCAGAGCACCTGACTGAATCTCAGAGCGTGATGTGGGACGGAACATGGTGCTCCTCCAGTTCGTTCGTACCGGTGGGCGCTGTTGCCAGGAACATCACAGCGGGCATAGCGTGATCGCCGTATCACTCCGAGTTGCCGAGGTTGCTCGCCGTCCCGTTCAGCGGGTTTTCAACATCCGCTTACACACGCGATCGACGGCCTCGCCCCTACGCTCGGGATCGTGCTGACGAACAGTGAGCTGGTGGCGGACTTGAGCAAGGACCGATCGGGCTGGCGCCCCGAGAAGTTGCGAGAGATGCGAGAAGCCCACGGCCTCACGCTGGAGGCAGCCGGCGAGCGGCTCCGCGACACAGCCCGCCGCGCGGGGCTCTCGGCCCCGGCCGCCAACTTCCAGACCCTGTGGCAACACGAGCAGGGCGAGGTCTATCCGGGCCCTCACTACCGCCGCGCCTACTGCCTGCTGTACCAGGCGACCGAGCCCGAGCTGGGCTTCCGAAAGGCTCTGCCCGGCGAGGAAGTTGAACACCAGCTCACCGAGTTTCGCGATCACGTGGACACCACCCGCGTGCGAGCCGTGGTGAAGGCGCTGCAGCAGCTTCTGCCTGAGCCGACCGCCGAGCGCCCCCAGGGCGTCCACCAGCGGATACTGGACGCCTGGCGCCGACGGCACACCGGCGGTGACCCGAACAGACCCTCCCTCGTCCTGGTCGGCGGCTACGCCGGAAGCGGGAAGTCGGAGTTCGCCAAGTTCATCTCCCAGCTGACCGGCTGGCCACTGCTGGACAAGGACCCGCTCACCCGACCGTTGGTGGAGCGACTGCTCACCGAACTCGGCTGCGACCCCAACGACCGCCACTCCGAGACCTACCGCACCCAGGTACGGCCGCTGGAGTACCAGTGCCTCATGGAGTCGATCCTCGTCAACGTCGAGTGCGGCATCTCCACGGTGGCCACCGCGCCGTTCATCAGCGAGATGACCGACCCCGCATGGATGCGGCGGCTCACCAACCGGTGCGCCGCCTACCAAGTCGACGTCACCCCGATCTGGCTCACCTGCGACGAGGACTCGATGCGCGAGTACATCGGCTTCCGGTCCGCCGCCCGCGACGCCTGGAAACTCAGCAACTGGGGCCAGTACCTCGACGGGCTCGACCTCGGCCTGCGCCCGTCCGTCCCGCACCTCGTCGTGGACAACCGCTACGGCTCCGCCATCGCACTCACCGACCAAGCCCGATTCGCCCTGGGGGTGGCACACGCATGAAGAACGGGATCATCTTGTACGGACCTCCCGCCAGCGGTAAGGACACCATCACGGCCGCCCTCGTCGAGCAGGATCCGCAGCTCGTCCAGTTCGCCAGGCTCAAGATCGGCGAAGGCCGTAGCCAGGGCTACCGGATGGGCACCATCGAGCAGCTCCACCAGCTCGAAGCCGCCGGCAACGTCATCTACCGCAACGACCGCTACAACAGCATCTACCTGGTGGACCGCCCCGGGCTCGACGCAGTCTTCGCCGCCGGCCAGATTCCGATCGTGCACCTGGGCCAGATCGCCGGCATCAACGCTCTTGCGACGGGCTACCCGACAGCCTGGCTCACCGTCCAACTGAACTGCCCGCGCGCGGTGACCGAGCAGCGCTCCGCCCTGCGCGGCGACACGGACACCCAAGCTCGGCTGGCGGCCTGGGACGCCACCGCAGCCGATCTCCAGGCGAACCCGGAGGTCGAGTGGGCCCTGCACCTGCGAACCGACCAGCAGCCAGCGCTGGAGTCGGCCCAGGCCATCATCAAGGCGCTGGGCCGAGTCGGCTAACGCGAGCTGTGGAGCCGAGCCAGGGCCTCCGCCAGGCCCAGCTCGGCATCTCGCTCGCCCTCCCAACGGACGAGCGCGTCGGCGGCTCCGCGCATCGGATCACCCGGCAGCCCGCACTCCTCCAGCAACTCGGCTGCCTCGATCAGCTCGGGTCCCCAACGCCAGGCGCGGGCAGCGGTCTTGGCGATGTAGCCGGTCTCCAGCAGATAGCTTCCCGAGCGGCCGGCAGCCACCTCCAGCAGCTCATCCTCGACGCCGTGATCGGCAGCCAGCGCGTACGACAGCGCGGCGAGCACCCGCGACGCCTTCTGGTAGCTCGTGTAGGCGAGTTTGAGGGCGCTGGCTTGGCCAAGCTCGGTGCCGAGCACGCGGGCCTGAACGTCCGTGGCGGCGAAGAGTTTCACCACCTGGTCGGCCGCGTCTCCCGGCCCCGACAGGAACAGCCGTGGCCGCTTGCCGTCACGCGGTGGCGAGCCGATCACCGAGCCATCCACCACCGTGGCATCGGGAAGCACCGCCGCGATCCGGCCGACCCGCCCGGGAGTAATGGCGTTGGCCTCGACGTACACACCGTCCTTGAAACCGTGTGCCGCAACCTCGTTGGCCACGGCCTCGGCAGCAGCCGGCGGGCAGATCGACAGCAGGATCTGGCTTCGCCCCACCAACTCCCCGAGGCCGGAGACCTCCGTCAGTCCGACCTCGGCCGCCCGTTGCCGAGTAGATGCACCACGGCCCGCCGAGCACCACAAAACCGTCGCCCCGGTGGCACGGACCTGGGCTGCAACCGCCGCGCCCATGCTGCCAGGGTGAAGAACCCCCACCACGGCCTGACCGCCAGTCATGCGTGCGCCCCATCCAGGCCAAGCAGCAGATCAATCGCCTCCGCAGCGTTGGAAACGACGTGATCGGCTTCGACGCCGTCACTGCCGTCCGAGAGCCAGATCGTCCGCAGGCCGGCGGCCCGGCCGCCAGCGACATCGTTCTGCGCGCTGTCGCCGACCATCCAGCCACCCGGCAGGCCTTCCGCCCCCACCATGCGAGCTGCCTCGCGGAAGATTCCCACGTCGGGCTTTCGGATCCCGATCTCCTCCGAGATGCAGACGGCATCGACGCGCTTGTCGATGCCTGTCCGCGCGAGCTTCGCGCGTTGGATGTCGCCGGCACCGTTGGTCACCACGACGACCAACCACCCCGTCGAACGAAGTCGTTCAAGCCCCGACAGCACAGCTGGGGTAGAGATCACGGCGTCGGCCATCCCACGGGAGTACCGCTGCCACAGCTCGCCGACTGGGACCGTCAGGGAGAACCGCTCGCGTAGCTTCTCGAAGTCACTGCGGTAGGCGCGTTCGTACATCGCTCCCAGGAGCCACTGCTCGACGTCCTCGTCAAAGCCGAGATCGGAGCAGAACGTCCGGACGCACTCGCCGAACGCCTGCCCACGGTCAACGAGGGTGTCATCCAGGTCGAAGAACGCGAGTCGCTTCACACCCGGACTCTACTGTTCGGCCCGGCAACACAGGGGGCGTGCACAGCGACTTGTCCGATCAGCGAGGCTTCTGACAGCTCACCCGCTGCCGCCACCAGGCGTTCGACAGCCAAGGCGAATGTGATCGAGGTCGCTCGGGAAAACCCTCGGTCGTGAGACAGTGTGTGTACTACGTTGCGTAGTCCCAACCGAACATAGGTGACCCCGGCGGTGCTCTAACACCCCGGGGTCCGGCAACAGGAGTGCGACCTCCCGATGCGTGTACATCGTAGCGCCCACGCGCGCAATTTCACTGTGCTGCCCAACACCCTGCTGCAGCAGCGGCGGCTGACCTACACCGCCCGCGGCCTGCTGATCGACCTCCTCTCGCGCCCCGACTACTGGCGCGAGGACGGCCGGGCGATGGCCGACTCCAGCCCGCAGGGACGCGGGGCGATCCGCAAGGCCCTCAAGGAGCTGACCGAGGCCGGCTACTACCGGGTCGTGAAGATCCGGATGCCCGACGGGACGATCCGCAGCGAGGCCCACGTCTTCGACACCCCGCAACTGGAGCTGCCGGGTGTCCCCCGTCCGGACTCCGGTGGTGCGAAGACCGGCGCAGCTGACGCCCCTCTTGTAAAGGACCTGGTCAAAGAACCCTCCCTCCCCGCCGAGTCTGCCGACGAGCCGTCGGCCGACGCCAGGTCCGGCGACGAGCAGGGAGGGCGGGAGGGGGGCCACGACATCGACCAGGAACCTCCGGCGGTGCCGGACGAGCAGGCCCGCGCGGCAGCGCTGGCGCTGTTCCGGGTGATCAAGCCCGAGCCACGCCTGCGCCTAGGCGAGGCCGAGGCGATGGAACTGGCGCCCCTGGTGGCGCAGTGGCTGGAGCGGGGCAGTACCCAGGGCGAGCTGGCCCAGGCGCTGCTGCCGGGCTTGCCCGCGACCGTGCACTCGCCGGTCGGCGTGCTCCGCAACCGCCTGACGCGCAAGATGCCGCCCGTACACGCCCCTGAGCAGCCCGCTGTCGCGCTGTCGTACGCCGAGTGCACCAAGTGCCACGACCCGGTGCCGCAGCCGGGCATTTGCCGGGCCTGCGCGGGTCTCGGGGCGCGGGTGATCGCGGTGGGCGGCGGTTCTGCCGCGACGCCGGGTGGTGCGGCCCGAGCCCGAGCCGCTCTGCTCGCGGCGCTGAGCGCCGGGCAGCCGAGTAGCGCGACAGCCTGAGGACGGTCTCTGCCTCCACGAGGTCGCTTTCGCTGAGCCGCCTCACCCGAGTACGACGGCGTTGACGGGCCAAGCCGCCCGCAAGGTAGTGTGCGTTTAACGGATCATCCCGCGCTGCATCGCCTCGCAGACCGCGGTGCTTTCCCGGACGCCCAGCCGCAGCGCCAGCCCGCAGTGCCGGATCCACCGCGCCAGCCCGTCCGGCGTACCGGACAGGTAACCGGCCAGCGCGTCGCGGTAGGCCGCCGTGCCGAGTTCGGCCAGGCCCACCTCGGCCGGGCAGATCGCCTTCGGGTCCAGGCCCTCGGCGATCAGCACGATCCGCTGCGCTGCTCGCGCCACCAACCCGTTGTGACTCTCGAACGGCCGCAGCGCGAGCAGTTCGCCGTGCACCACGGCCGCGACCACCAGCGCCGGCACGCCGCTGCCCACCGTGCCGGCCCGGGCCACCAAGAGCTGGGCGAGCTGGTCCAGCCGCGCCGTCACCTCGGCGCCCGACGGGGCCGCCGGCAGTTCGACCGGCCCGGCCGTCGGCGCAGGCCCGGCCATGTCGATCGGCGCTGCGACGCCCTCGACCGGCGCCAGTTCGAGCGGGAAGAGCTCCTCGGCAGTCTCCTCGCCCCGGCGCGGCCGGCCGGCGGCCGACGCGGCGTCACCGGCCGCCAGCAGGTGCAGCCGGGCGAGCACCTGCAGCGGCGAGGTCCGCCAGACGCTCAGCAGCTGTCCGGACTCGGCCGAGACGCGCAGCGCGCCGCCGACGGCACGCTCCTCGGGGCCGGCGCTGAAGTCGCTGCGCCGGCGCACCTCCTCCAGCGGCCAGTCGGCTCCGGCCAGCGCGGCGGAGGCCCGGGCGCCCCGGATGGCCGACTCGGCGGTGACCTCGGCGGCGCGGCGGCGCATCACCCGGTGCCCGTAGAGCCGGTCCACCGCCTTGCGGACCTCGGCGACGGACTCGGACACCCCGGGCAGGTCGGCCAGCGGGGCCAGCGGATCGGTTCCAGTGCTCACCTACCCGAGAGTAACGACCCTCGAGCCCCGCACCTCACAGCAGCCCCGGCATCACCCGTTCGAGGCAATCCTTGCTTCCCTCGGGCGAAGGGCGGTAAACCCCGACTACGATGGCCTTTATCGGAGACGATAACGATTATCAACTAGCCCGTCGAAGCCCGCGCGGTTGGTCGACGGAGCAGAGCCGGGAGTCCAAGATGAAGATCGCCTTCGTCGGCAAGGGCGGCAGCGGCAAGACCACGCTGTCGGCGCTGTTCATCCGCCATCTGGCCGCCACCGGCCGGCCGGTCATCGCGGTGGACGCCGACATCAACCAGCACCTGGGCCCCGCCCTCGGGCTGACCGACCATCAGGCGGCCGGGCTGCCCTCGCTGGGCGCGCACCTGCCGGAGATCAAGGAGTACCTGCGCGGCGGCAACCCGTTGATCTCGTCCGCCGACGCCATGATCAAGACCACGCCGCCCGGGCCCGGTTCGCGCCTGCTGCGGATCGTGGAGGAGAACCCGGTGTACGCCGCCTGCGCCCGGCCGGTGGCGTTGGACGAGGGCTCGGTGCGCCTGATGGTGACCGGCGCCTTCACCGAGGAGGACCTCGGGGTGGCCTGCTACCACTCCAAGGTGGGCGCGGTGGAGCTGCTGCTCAACCACCTGCAGGACGGTCAGGACGAGTACGTGGTGACCGACATGACGGCTGGTTCGGACTCCTTCGCCTCGGGCCTGTTCACCCGCTTCGACCTCACCTTCCTGGTCGCCGAGCCGACCCGGAAGGGCGTCTCGGTCTACCGCCAGTACAAGGAGTACGCGCGGGACTTCGGCGTCACGCTGCGGGTGGTCGGCAACAAGGTGCAGAACGCGGACGACCTCGCCTACCTGCGCCGCGAGGTGGGCGAGGACCTGCTGACCTCCTTCGGGCACTCGGACTGGGTGCGCCGCCTCGAGCAGGGCAGCGAGCCGCCGCTGAGCAGCCTGGAGCCGGAGAACCGGGCGGTGCTGGAGCTGCTGCACCAGGAGGCGGACGCCGCCCACCAGCTGCGCGACCCGCGCCGGTACACCGAGCAGGCGATCCAGTTCCACCTGCGAAACGCGGAGAGCTGGGGCAACGCCAAGACCGGGCTGGACCTGGCGACCCAGGTCGACCCGTCGTTCGTCCTGCACCAGCAGCGGGCCGAGCAGGAGACGCGCGACCAGGCGGGTGCGCACGCCTGAGCACTCCCGCATGAGTACCGGGCCGAGCCAGTAGGGCCGAGTCCGCGCGGCGCCCGTCGAGGGGCCGGACGCGCATCCCCGCCGGGGGGTGTACGTCCGGCCCCTCGGGCGTTCCGCCAGGTCGCAGCGGCGTGCACCGTGCGCGCACGCCACCCGCAGGGGTGAATCTCGGCTCCAGCACTCCCGCACACGCATACGCTATGCAAAGCTTCCATTACTCACCGTTTACCAAGTCTTGATGTATCGACTCCCGACCGAGTTAGAAGCACCGAGATCCGGCGGCAGCGACGGCTGCTGCGGTCCAGGCGCCACCGGGCGCCGCGGCCCGGCCACCCCGCCCGCCGTCGAGACGAACGCCCTGCCGATCCCCCGCGCAGCGCTACTACCCGAAGCCCGCTGCGCTCGGCCGCCCGAGAACGGAAGCCCATGTCCCTGCACCCCTCCCCCGCCGCCCAGCTCACCGACGTCACCGCGGACAGCCATGCCCCGCCGGCTTCCGGGCCCGCCCCCACCCGCGGAGGGCCGCGCCGTCCGGCCACGGCGGATCTGACGGCCTCGCTGGTGGTGTTCCTGATCGCGGTGCCGTTCTCGCTCGGGATCGCGCTGGCCACCGGGGCACCGCTGTCGGCGGGACTGGTCGCCGCTGCCGCGGGCGGGATCGTCGCGGGCCTGTTCGGCGGTACCCCGCTCCAGGTCAGCGGCCCCTCGGCGGCCCTCACGGTGATCACGGCCGGGCTCATCGCGCACTACGGGTGGCAGGCCACCTGCGCCATCACCATCGGCGCCGGACTGCTCCAACTCCTGCTTGGTGCGCTGCGGGTGGCCCGCTCCGCGCTGGCGGTCTCCCCCGCCGTGGTGCACGGCATGCTGGCCGGGGTCGGCCTGACCATCGCCATCGCCCAGCTGCACGTGGTCCTCGGCGGCGCCCCGCAGAGTTCCGCACCGGCCAACCTCGCCGCGCTGCCGGCCCAGCTGGCCGGTCCGCATCCACCTGCGCTCGCCGTCGGGCTGCTCGCCATCGCGGTGCTCTTCGGCTGGCCGAGGGTCAGCCGACTGCCCGGCCGCGCGGGGCGGATCGGCGCCGTCCTGGCCCGGGTGCCGGCCGCCCTGGTCGCGGTCGCCGCGGGGACGCTGCTGGCGGTCGTCGGCCACTTCCAGCTGGCCCGGGTGGAGCTGCCCAGCTGGCGCGAGCACGGCCTGGCCGCGCTGCCGCAGGGCTCGGTGCTCGGCCTGCTGGGAGCGGTCGCCACGGTGACGGTGGTCGCCAGCGTGGAGTCACTGCTGTGCGCCGTGGCCGTCGACCGGCTCAGCGGCCGCAGCGGCGATCTCAATCGCGAGCTGCGCGGCCAGGGTCTGGCGAACCTGGTCTCCGGGCTGTTCGGCGGGCTCCCGGTGGCCGGTGGCGCGGTCCGCAGCACGGCGAACGTGCAGGCCGGTGCGCGCAGCCGCTGGGCGGCCGTGCTGCACGGCGCCTGGGTGCTGCTGGCCGCGCTCGCCTTCGCGGGGGGCCTGCGCCACATCCCGCTTTCCGCCCTCGCCGCACTGGTGCTGGTGGTGGGGATCCAGATGGTGAGCTTCGCGCACATCCGCCGGGTCCACCGGCACCGCGAGTTCACCGTCTACCTGGCCACCGTGGTGGGCGTGGTGGCGCTCGGGGTCCCGCTCGGCGTGGTCGCCGGCGCATTCACCGCTGCCCTGCTCGCCCTCTACCGGCTCACCCGGGCCCATGTGGACGTGGCGCGTCGCAGCGACGGCACCGTGGAGGTGCGCACCCACGGTCCGCTGACCTTCGTCGCGGTCCCCCGGCTGGCCAGGGCGCTCACCTCGATCCCGGTCGGCGCCGCCGTCACCGTCTGCCACGACGGCGCCTTTCTCGACCATGCCGCCTACGAGGCACTGCACTCCTGGCGGGCCGACCACATCGCGCGGGGCGGCCGGGTCGCTCTGCTGACCAACCATCAGGACGGCGCGGTGCTGGATCCCGACGGGACGATCCGCAGCGGTACCGCCGCCCCGCACCGCCACCGGGCCTGGACTCCCTGGGTCGGCCACCACAGCCTCGAGCAGCCGGACGATCCGCACGGACGCCTGTTGGACGGGGTGCGCGGGTTCCAGCAGCACACCGCTCCGCTGATCCGCCCCGAGTTGGCGCGGCTGGCCCGGGAGGGGCAGACCCCGTCCCAGCTCTTCCTCACGTGTGCCGATTCGCGGCTGGTCACCAGCATGATCACCAGCAGCGGGCCGGGCGACCTCTTCACCGTCCGCAACGTCGGCAACCTCGTCCCGGCCCCCCACGAGCCCGGGGCGGCGGACGACTCGGTGGCGGCCGCGGTGCAGTACGCCGTCGAGGTGCTCGAAGTGCGCAGCATCACCGTCTGCGGCCATTCCGGCTGCGGCGCGATGAAAGCCCTGCTGGACGGGGTGCACGAACAGCCCGGCCGGCCCACGCCGTTGGCCCGGTGGCTGCGCAACGGCCGCGGCTCGCTGGCCCGGTTGGCCCGGGTGCCCGCCGAGTTCGCGGATCGCCCGGTGGCCGACCGGATCGAGGAGCTCTGCATCACCAACGTGGTCCAGCAGCTCGATCAGCTGATGGCCAATCCGGCCGTCGGGCGGCGGGTTCAGGCGGGCGAACTGCGCCTGGTCGGGATGTACTTCGACTTCGCCACGGCCCAGGCCTACGTGCTGGACCAGGCCAGCGGGCGGTTCGCCGCCGTACCGGCCTGGCAGGAGTTGGCCAGCGCCGCCTGAGCGCAGGCGGCGACACGCCCTGGTGCAGGGAGATGAGTCGAGGGGTGAGCGGTCGCCCGAACAGCAGCGGCCGCCCACCCGATGAAGACCGCCGGCGGTCGACGACGGTCAGTGAAGAACACCGAAGGCCGGCGCCGCCGACGACCGCAGCGGCCGAGCGACGACCAGTCAGCACAGCAGCCGGCCGAGGTCGGCGGGGGTCACGTAGCCGGTCCAGCGCCCGTCGTCGAAGAGCTTGATCCCCGCGTCCTGGTAGCACTGGTCCACCAGTTGCGAACAGATCTGATGCCGGGTGTCGGCAACGTACCCGCGGAGGAGGGTGCTGCCCGGCAGCCGGAATCGGTGGGCGGCCAGGGCCGCGTAGTCGAGGAAGCTGTAAGGGACCTTCAGGTAGCCGCGAGCGGCGGCGATGACGGCAGCGCGTTGATCGTTCGTCAGCTCGAAGCGCCCGGTCGACCAGCGGATCAGCCGGCCCGTGTACTCGGTGAGCGAGGCCTGCCGGGCGCCTCCCGGTTCGGCCTCTATCACCTCCCCGTCGCCGACGAGGAGGAAGGCGTGTTCGTAGTCGGCGAAGCCGTCCCCGTTGAGCCACTGGCCGATCCGGATCAGACGGCCGGTGTCACCGTCCATGTGGACGACCGCGAAGTCGCCGGGTCTCGGCAGCGGAGCGGCGGCGGAGGGGGTTTCCGAAGTGATGGAGGTTTCCGACATGGTTCAACTCCACGACAGTGCCGTGCCAGCACGGGACAGCCCGTACAGCGCGCAGGTCGCGGTTCGCCCCGGGGTCGGCGGGCCCGCCGACCCCGCTCCCCGCTCGTCGCGAGGCCCACCCGGTCGTAGACGAAGTGCGACCGGACAAGAGGGCGCATGCACACCTTGCGCGCGACGATCTGACGACCGGAGCACCGCGGCGACCCCGCGATGCCCCCTGTCGAACTGGTACTTCCAGTGGAGTACCGAGGGTGCTCCCCGTCAACGTTCCGAGCACGGCACGCGGGTGATCTGCCCAGGTCCGCGCCGTCCGCCGGGCTGCCCGGCCGTCCCGGAAGCCGGCAAAACGCCGGCAAACCCTCGCGCCCGCCGGGCCGTTCGCCGACCGGCTGCCCGAGGCAGGCGGCTTCCAGTGGTCGTCAATCGATCAAAGGTCTACACCAATTTCCCTGGGCCCCTTGTCAACCGACCTGTTCGCCTGGTGAGCTGTGCGCTGGGATACACGGGACAATCCCTGGGCGGGAGAGGTCCCGCAACAACGGAGTTTCTCTCCGCAGACCGTGTGTGACTGCGGGGGAGCGCCTTGAACAGACTCGATGAGGAGTGCGCGTTGAGCAACGAGAGCCTGGCCAACCTGCTCAAGGAGGAGCGGCGTTTCGCTCCGCCCGCAGAGCTCGCCGCGGCCGCCAACGTCACCGCGGACGCCTACGCCCAGGCGTCCCAGGACCGGCTGGGCTTCTGGGCCGAGCAGGCCCGCCGGCTCTCCTGGGCCGTCGAGCCGACCGAGACCCTGGACTGGTCGAACCCGCCGTTCGCCAAGTGGTTCGCCGACGGCACCCTGAACGTGGCCTACAACTGCGTGGACCGCCACGTCGAGGCCGGCCAGGGCGACCGCGTCGCCATCCACTTCGAGGGCGAGCCCGGCGACAGCCGCGCCCTCACCTACGCCCAGCTCAAGGACGAGGTCAGCCAGGCCGCCAACGCCCTGCTCGAACTCGGCGTCGCCAAGGGCGACCGCGTCGCGATCTACCTGCCGATGATCCCCGAGGCCGTCGTCGCGATGCTCGCCTGCGCCCGCATCGGCGCGGCGCACTCCGTGGTCTTCGGCGGCTTCTCCGCCGATGCCGTCGCCTCCCGGATCCAGGACGCCGACGCGAAGCTGGTCATCACCGCAGACGGCGGCTACCGGCGCGGCAAGCCCTCCGCCCTCAAGCCCGCCATCGACGAGGCCCTGACCAAGGTCGACGGTGTCGAGCACGTCCTGGTGGTGCGTCGCACCGGCCAGGACACCGCGTTCACCGAGGGCCGGGACCTGTGGTGGCACGAGACGGTGGGCCGCCAGTCGGTGGAGCACACGCCCGAGGCGCACGAGGCCGAGCAGCCGCTGTTCATCCTCTACACCTCCGGCACCACCGGGAAGCCCAAAGGCATCCTGCACACCTCCGGCGGCTACCTGACCCAGGCCGCCTACACCCACCACGCCGTCTTCGACCTCAAGCCCGAGTCGGACGTGTACTGGTGCACCGCCGACATCGGCTGGGTCACCGGCCACTCCTACATCGTCTACGGCCCGCTGGCCAACGGCGCGACCCAGGTGATCTACGAGGGCACCCCCGACACCCCCCACCAGGGCCGCTTCTGGGAGATCGTCCAGAAGTACGGGGTCACGATCCTCTACACCGCCCCCACCGCGATCCGCACCTTCATGAAGTGGGGCGACGACATCCCCGCGAAGTTCGACCTGTCCTCGCTGCGGGTGCTGGGCAGCGTCGGCGAGCCGATCAACCCCGAGGCGTGGGTCTGGTACCGCGAGCACATCGGCGGCGGCCGCACCCCCATCGTCGACACCTGGTGGCAGACCGAGACCGGCGCCATGATGATCAGCCCCCTGCCCGGGGTGACCGAGACCAAGCCCGGCTCCGCCCAGACCCCTCTGCCCGGCATCGGCGCCACCGTCGTCGACGACAACGGCACCGAGGTCCCCAACGGCTCCGGCGGCTACCTCGTCCTCACCGAGCCCTGGCCCTCGATGCTGCGCACCATCTGGGGGGACGACCAGCGCTACCTCGACACCTACTGGTCCCGCTTCGAGGGCCGGTACTTCGCCGGCGACGGCGCCAAGAAGGACGAGGACGGCGACATCTGGCTGCTCGGCCGCGTCGACGACGTCATGCTCGTCTCCGGCCACAACATCTCCACCACCGAGGTCGAGTCCGCCCTCGTCGGCCACCCCGCCGTCGCCGAGTCCGCTGTCGTCGGCGCCACCGACGCCACCACCGGCCAGGCCATCGTCGCGTTCGTCATCCTGCGCGGCACCGCCACCGACAGCGCCGAGCTCATCGCCGACCTGCGCAACCACGTCGGCAAGACCCTCGGCCCGATCGCCAAGCCGAAGCAGATCAAGGTCGTCACCGAACTGCCCAAGACCCGCTCCGGCAAGATCATGCGCCGCTTGCTGCGCGACATCGCCGAGGGTCGCGAGGTCGGCGACACCACCACCCTCGCCGACGCCACCGTCATGAACCTCATCCAGTCCCAGCTGCCCGGCAACAGCGCCGCGGCAGAAGAGAGCTGATCGAGGCTCACCTCGCCTGCCCCCAGTGGGGCCTTCCGCGCGCGGTGCGCGGAAGGCCCCACTGGTCCGTCCTCGGGCTTGCCGGATTGCCGGATCAGCAGCTCGACTGCGGCTCGGTGCAGAGCCCGCGCACCGTGTCGTAGGCGGACTGCAGGAACTGTCGCCGGTGCTGCGGCGGACCGCTGACCAGCGCGACCATCCCAGTGCCGCGCCCGGGGTCGAAGCCGGCGAAGGCGAGGAAGTCGCGGGTACCACCCTCGTGGAAGAGCAGTCCCGGGGTCGGCGCGGACTGCGCGGCTGCCGCGGGCACCGCGAGGTCCGGCGCAGGCGTGGCTTCGCCGGCCTCCCCTGACACCGCCTCCGCCTCCGCCTCCGCCTCCGCCTCCGCCTCAGCCTCCCGTGACGCTGCCTCCGCTTCCGCTTCCGCATGCGCCTGCGCGATCGATGCGGCCCGCGCGCGCTGCTTCCAGCCGAGGCAGACCCTGGTCCCGCCGAGTCGGCGGGCCGCCCGTGGCCGGCTGACCTCACTCAGCGCGATCCGCAGCGCAGAGCCCGGGTCCAGCGGGTGGCCCTGGGCAGTGCCGAGCACGTCCAGTCGGCTGACCCAGGACCGGTCGGCGGCGATCAGCGCCTGCAGGTAGCGCAGCATGTCGTCCGCGCTGGAGCGCAGCCCGGCCGCGCCGGGCAAGGTCGGGAAGCGGAACGACGGCACCCGGCGCCCCCGCCGGTAGCTGCCACCGCCCTCGTCGCCGGCCCCGCAGGAGGTGTCGATCAGCCCGAGCGGTTCGCAGATCCGCTCGGCCAGCAGGTCCTGGTACCGGGTACCGGACGCGTTCTCCAGCGCCAGGCCCAGCAGACCGCTACCCAGACTCGAGTAGCGCACCTGGGTGCCAGGGGTTCCCCGCACGGGCGTGCGGGAAAGGCTGCGGAGCAGGTGGGTGGTGCCGAAGGTCGCACAGGGCCGGGTGAACCACTGGGACGCCGCACTCGCTTCCAGCCCGAACGGCAACCGGGGCAGCCCGGAGGTGTGGGTGGCCAGGTGGAGCAGGGTGATCGGGCGTTCCTTCGGGTAACCGGGGACTGCGCCGACCGGCAGGTAGGCGTCGATCGGGTCGTCGTACCGCACCTCGCCGCGGGCCACCAGCTCGGCGAGCAGCAGTGCGGTGAAGGTCTTGGTGATCGAGCCGAGCTCGAAGCGACTGTCCGCGCGAACCGGACGCCGGGCGGCGGGGTCGGTGAAACCCCGGCAGGCGACGGTGCGTTCCTCGCCGCGGACCACGGCGACCGCGATCCCGCTGGTCGGGGGCAGGCTATGGAACAGCGGCCGCAGCAGCCGGTCCAGTCGGCGACTGTCGGGGGTGGCGAGCGTCCCGCGCCCGGGCCGGCAGATCGGCGCTCGCCCGGCCGACTGGGCGGGCTGCACCAAGCGGCTCGGCTGGGCCGGCGGCACGGACACCGGTGCTGCCTTTGGCGCTGATATCGGTGCCGGTGCAAATGCTGACGCAGGTGCGGACATCGGCGCGGACACGAAGCGGCCCGGAACACCTGGACGGCCCAGCACACTGGTCCGCCAGGGTCCACCGGGGCGCTCAGGAAGCGCGGAGCGATCGGGAAGCACGGGACGACCAGGCGCCCATGGACCCGCCGTAGCTGCCGCAGCTGCCGGACTCGTCGAACCCGCCGGACCCACCTGACTCGTCGAGACCGCCGAGCCCGCCGAACCTCCGGGGACCGCCGGGAACGCCGGGACCGCAGACTGACCAACACCTCCCGACCGGCCCGGACTCACCGCACGCCCGGACACCAGCGGCTGGGCCGGTCCACCGAAGCGGTGCGACCCGCCGACCGCCCGGCTGGCCACGGCCCCCGGGCAGACCCGCTGGCGCCGGCCCCAGCCTCGCCTCTTGCCCCGGCACTTCCCCTGGCCTCCGTCGGAGCCCCGCTCGCGGCCTGGGCAGCAGCCCGAGCGGACCTGGCCGCTGTCCCCGGCACGGACGGGACCGCCGGTCGGCCTGAGCCACTCACCGGGATCGGCCGGCCGCCCCCGCTCACCGGGACGGGACGCCCGCCCCCGCTCACCGGGACGGGACGCCCGATTCCGCTCACCGGGACCGGTCGCCCGGCCCCACTCACTGGGACCGGTCGCCCGATGCCGCTCGGCGGTAACAGGGGTGGCGCGCCCGGCGCGCCGTCACTCCCCGGCGCCTGCTGCGGTTCAGCGGACCGGCCGGAAGGTACCGGCGCGGACGGCCCGGCCTGATCGGCCGGTTCCTGAAGGGACATGGGATCTGCCTCCGAGTGGAGTTGGTGCGGCGACCCTCAACGGGGTGCGTTGATATGACGATAAGTTCGGTTTGTCGGTCGCGCACGCGCTCATCCATCCCCCCGCAGCGGAAGTCGACCACCCGTCAGTCGACGCCGCTCAGCCACCGCCGACGACGACCTGCTCGCCACCCCGGCACCTGATCCCCCCTCACACGCCCCCCACGGCAATTCACCATAAAATTGGATGAACCATGCCGTCTGCCGTGCCAGGAGGTCCCGAGGTGGCCAACCCGCCGCCCAACACTCCGCCGCCCAACACCCCGCCACCCAACACTCCGCCACCCAACAACGACCCACCCAACACTCCTCCGGCCGACAACCCGCCACCCTCCACTCCGCCGACCCAGCGCCGCCAGTTCCTCGGCCTGCTGCCGCTGCCGGAGCGCCGCTTCCTCGCCGACGCGCTGCGCACCGAGACCGTCGGCGGCATCCTGCTGCTGATCGCGGCCGTGGTCGCCCTCGTCTGGGCCAACGTCTGGCCGGCCGCCTACCAGAGCGTGCTGCACTACACGATCGGCCCCTCGGTCCCGCTGCACCTGGACCTCCCACTGGAGGCGTGGGCCAAGGACGGACTGCTGACGGTCTTCTTCTTCGTCGCCGGCATCGAGCTCAAGCGCGAGTTCGTGGCCGGCGAGCTCCGCTCGCCGAGCGCGGCGCTGCTCCCGGTGGCCGCGGCGCTGTGCGGGGTGGCGCTGCCCGCCGTCGTCTTCGCCGTGGCCAACAGCGGCTCCGGCGGCCACCCGAGCGGCTGGGCCATCCCCACCGCCACCGACATCGCCTTCGCACTCGGCGTGCTGGCCGTGGTCAGCAGTCACCTCCCCTCCGCGCTGCGGGCCTTCCTGCTCACCCTGGCCGTGGTCGACGACCTGATCGCCATCCTGATCATCGCGGTCTTCTACAGCTCCGGGATCAAGTTCTGGGCGCTCGGAGCGGCGTTGGGCGGCCTGATCGTCTTCTGGTTCCTGCACCGGCACGGGGTGCACGGCTGGTACCTGTTCGTGCCGCTCGCGCTGGTGAACTGGGCGCTGATGCACGAGAGCGGTGTGCATGCGACCGTGGCGGGCGTGGCGATGGGCCTGATGCTGCGCTGCCACCGCGAGGGCGACGAGAAGCAGTCACCCGGCGAGCACATCGAGCACCTGGTCCGCCCACTATCCGCGGGCATCGCGGTCCCGGTGTTCGCGCTCTTCGCGGCGGGGGTGACCGTCTCGACCACCGCGCTGCGCGAGGTCTTCACCCAGGCGATGCCGCTGGGCGTGGTGCTGGGCCTGCTGGTCGGCAAGACGCTGGGCATCTTCGGCGGCACCTGGCTGGCCGCCCGCTACACCCGCGCCGAGCTCAACCCGCAACTCAGCTGGGCCGACCTGTTCGCCCTCTCCACCCTGGCCGGAATCGGCTTCACCGTCTCACTGCTGATCAGCGAGCTGGCCTTCCCGGGCGACCCGGCGCTGGCCGACCGGGCGAAGGCCGCGGTGCTGGTCGGCTCGCTGCTCTGCGCCGTGGTCGCCACCGTGCTGCTCAAGCTGCGCAACCGGCACTACCGCCGGCTCTGCGAGGCAGAGGACCTGGACAGCGACGGGGACGGCATCCCCGACGTCTACCAGCGCGACCCGAACGGGGCAACGGCTCACCCCTGAACTCATCCAGAGGGGTGACCTGGCGTCGGGGTGACGGACAGACAGGTCAGTTCGATGGCACGAGCGGGTGACACCAGGTCCGCCAGGGGTGACCCGAAGTGGTGTTTGACTGGCCGCTAGGGGCATGATTCTGAGCTGTCCGGAATCTCAGCAGAGGAGAAGACCAGATGTCCGCAGGATCCGCAGGTCCGTCCGGCAGCTCCCGCGCGCCCTACGAGGGCGAGCGCTCGGTCGGACAGCTGTTCGCCGCGGCCACCGCCGACCTGTCGGCCCTGGTCCACGACGAGATCGCCCTCGCCAAGGCTGAGATCCGACAGGACGTCAAGCGCGGGGTGGCGGGCAGCACCTCCGCGATCATCGCCGGTGTCTTCCTGGTCGCCTCGCTCCCGATGGCCAGCTTCGCCATCGCCTACCTGCTGAACCTGCGTGCGGGGATCCCGCTGGACGGCTCGTTCGCCATCGTCATGGGGCTGTTCTGGCTGCTGGCGGCCGTGCTGGGCCTGCTGGCCTGGCGCTCGTTCAAGAAGATCGAGCCGCCGCGCCGCACCATCGAGGGCGCCCAGGCCACCGCCGAGGTGCTGAAGAACGCCCGTCCGCGTCCGGCCACCCCCGAGGAACTCGCCCAGCTGGAGCGCTGACCCCGCGCGCCGGGTGCCCCGCGCGCCGTGCCACTCGTGCCGGGCCACCCGCGTCGCACCACCGGCGGCACGTCCCGCACGGCCCCGTACCCACGGCTCCAGCCCGGCTCCACCGCCGCTCCTGCCTCTGTAGAACTGCCGGGACAGTGTTCCCGGCCGGGATGTGAAACGCTCTCGGTATGCCGCTCGACCAGACGCCCACCCCACCCGTGACCGCCGGGCCGCCCGCCACGCCCACCGATCCGCTGCCGGTCGACGGCCCGCTCCAGGTCAACGGCTCGGTCGACGGCTCGGTCGACCCCTCGGCCGCCGGCCCGGTCGCCGTCCCGAGGGCGGCGGCCGAGGGGCCCGGCCAGGGTCGCCCGCCCGCAGGGGCCTCCGCCGTCACAGGTCGGGCGAACAGCTGGAACGTGCGCACCGCCGGCCCGTGGACCCACCGCGATCTGGCGGCCAACGGGGCCCGGTTCCACATCGCCGAACAGGGCACGGGGCCACTGGTCCTGCTGGTGCACGGGTGGCCGCAGTACTGGTGGGCCTGGCGCCACCAGATGTCCGCGCTCGCCGACGCGGGCTACCGGGCCGTGGCGCTGGACCTGCGCGGCACCGGTGGCAGCGACCGCACCCCGCGCGGCTACGACCCGGCCAACCTCGCCCTCGACATCACCGGTGTGATCCGCTCGCTCGGCGAGCACAGCGCCCACCTGGTCGGCCACGACCTGGGCGGCTCCCTCGCCTGGGTGGCCGCCGTGATGCGGCCCTCGGTGATCCAGAGCCTCACCGTGGTCTCCGCCGCGCACCCGCGCCACCTGCGCCGGGCACTGCTCAAGGACCGCCACCAGATGGCCGCCTTCGACCACGTGCTGGGCTTCCAGCGCCCGTGGATACCGGAACGCCGCCTGGTGGCCGACGACGCGGCGCAGGTCGCCGAGTACCTCACCGCCTGGTCCGGCCCGCAGCAGCCGGACGAGGAGGCCCTGCGCAACTACCGCAACGCGATCCGGATCCCGAGCACCGCGCACTGCTCGATCGAGCCGTACCGCTGGCTGGTCCGCTCGATCGCGCGGCCGGACGGCATCCAGTTCGCCCGCCGGATGAAGAAGCCGGTCACCGCGCCGACCCTGCACATCCAGGGGGCGGCGGACCCGGTGCTGCTGGCCCGCACCGCGCTCGGCGCGGGTGAGTACGTGGCAGCGCCGTACCGCTGGCGGCTGCTGCCGGGGGTGGGCCACTTCCCGCAGGAGGAGGCCCCGGCGGAGCTCAACGCCGAGTTGCTCGCCTGGGTCGACCAGCACAAGCGCTGAGCCGCGCGGGCTCGCCCCTGCCCTGCCGTACATATGACGAGATGTTCACATGACTGCGGCATAGGCCATTTCGCCCGAACGAAGGTGGTTACCCCCAGGAGCACAGGGGCATCCATCCAGCATGACCTGGATGCCCGATCGCGCCGCCGCCTCCCGCGGCCGTCGCCCCAGCCACAGCGCGCAGACCGCCCAAGGCCAGGACGGTACCCGTCAGAGCGTCACCCCGTACGCCGGCAGCCCCTATCCGAGCCCCCACCAGAGCAGCGTGCGCACGGGCGAGTGGCCCGCGGAGCGCAGCAGTTCGCCGCACCCGCTGGGCATCCCGCGCATCCTGGGCCGCCGCGCCCGCTGGGTCAGCGCCCGCCTGCGCCGCGACGCCTGACCTACCGTCCGCCGACAGGTTGACCCGCTGCCGGCTTCGAGGCTGACCCGTCGTCCGTTCCGGGACTGACATACCGTCCAGTCCGGTGCCCGTCACACCCTCCGCTCCGGCCGCCGGGCAGCTACCCCATCGCCGTCGGCTCGAAGGTGGTCAGCGCCAGCAGCGCGATGGTGGCCACCGTCATGATCGGGACCAGCACCTTGGTCTCCACGTCGTTGCCGCTGCGCTTGATCAGCACGATCTCGTAGCGCTCCCGGTGCGGCCACAGCAGCGGGGCCCCCTGCTTGGTCAGGCAGTCGCCGAGCAGGTGGGCCAGCGAGCCCAGCGCCACCGCGTACGGCAGCCAGCCCGGGGCGGAGGGCATCCACCGGTCCATCACTGCCACGCCCACCACCGACAGGCCCATGACGGTCAGCCAGGTGTGCACACCGTCGCCCGGCGGGTGCAGCCGCAGCGCCTTGATCGCCAGCGCGAGCAGGAAGAAGGACATTCCCATCGTGAAGTAGCGGCCCAGGTAGCTCACACCGGCCCAGGTACCGGCGCCCATCAGTGCCACGAAGAGCAGCGAGTGGGTCGCGTGCCGGTGGCCGCCGGAGATCCAGGCCACCAAGCGGCACAGAATCTTCGAGATCGGGCCGAGGAAGTTGGCGATCGTCCCGTCGTGGTGGTCCAGGTCGGGCAGCAGAGCGGCGCCGGCGCAGAGCACGGTGCCGAGCAGCACGTCGGCCGGCCTGAGGTGGGTGTGCAGCAGCAGCGGCGGCAGGAAGGGCGCTGAGCCCGCGAACAACATCGCACCGCTGACCGCGTGCGAATGACCCATCATGCCCGGTTACTCCTTCGTGTCGCCGTTCCTCGCACCCCCGGGCGGCCGGATTGAGCCGAACGAGTGAGCGCGGCCGACGCTACCAGGAGGAACTGACGGACCGCCGGATCGCCTGCCGGCCAACCGGCCGGACGGTGCGTCAGCAACGGGGCGGCGCTAGAGCGCGCAGCCCTGGGTGTCCACCTGGGTGGTGGCGCCGCTGCCCTCGGTGGCGTCCGGCTTCACCTCGGCGGCGGTCAGCACGTAGCCGGTGTCGGGGCTGTCCAAGGACTTGGCGAAGACCACCCCGTACACCTCGCCGTTCGGGGTGAGCAGCGGACCGCCGCTGTTGCCCTGGCGGACCAGCGAGCGGACCGAGTAGACGTCCCGGACCACCTGGCCGCGGTGGTAGATGTCCGGACCGTTGGCCTGGATCCGCCCGCGGATGCGCGCGGGCTGCACGTTGAACGCGCCGTTCTCCGGGAAACCGGCCACGATCGCGCTGTCGTTGGTGTGCGCCTCGCCCGCGAAGGCCAGCGGCGGCGCGGTCAGCTTGGGGACCTCCAGCACCGCGATGTCGCGCTGCCAGTCGTAGCGGACCACGGTCGCGTCGTAGAGCTGTCCGGTGCCGCCGATCTGCACGGTGGGCTCCGACACCCCGCCGACCACGTGCGCGTTGGTCATCACCCGGTGCGGCGCGAAGACGAACCCGCTGCCCTCCAGGGTCTTGCCGCAGGAGGTCGCGGTGCCCACCACCTTGACCAGGCTCTGCCGGGCCTTGGCCAGCGCGGGGGTGTCGGCCAGCGCCGGGTCGGGCGGCTGCACCTCGGTGATCGGCTCGTGCTCGAAGGGGTTGAAGACCTGCGGGAACCCGTTCTGCGAGAGCACCTTGCTGAAGTCGGAGAACCAGTTCGGCGCGTCGGCCGGCAGCGCCTGCTGCACCCCGCCGAGCACCTTGGACGTGCGGACCTCCTTGGACACCGTGGGCATCGAGGTGCCCGCCAGCGCGGACCCGATCAGCCAGGCCACCAGCAGCATCGAGAGCACGTTGACCACCGAGCCGCCGAAGGAGTCGAGCAGCTTGGCCGGGCTGCCGCCGATCCGCCCGCGCAGCTTCCAGCCGAGCTGGGTGGTGGCCGCCTGGCCGATCGCGGCGAAGACGATCACCACCACCACGGCCACCACCGAGGCGGTGGTGCCGGGGCTGAGGTGGCTGAGCAGCAGCGGCAGCAGCTCCACCGCGATCAACCCGCCACCGAGGAAGCCGAGCACGGACAGGATGCCGACGACGAAGCCCTGCCGGTACCCGGACACGGCGAAACCGATCGCGGCGGCGAGCAGCAGCAGATCCAGCACGTTCACCCCGACACCCTCCCATGGACCGGATGCCCCCCGGCAACGGACCAGGTAACCGTTTCGTCCCGGTTGTCGCCGGTACTCCCGCCTTACCCCGGTCTAGGAGGCGTCCTACCCCGCGCTGCCCAGGGCGATCACCCGGCTGCCGTCCCAGGGCCGTTCCAGTCCGCTGAAGTGCAGCACCCGGTCGATCACGCCGGCGGTGAACCCCCAGACCACGTGCCCCTCCACCTCGAAGGCCGGGCCGCTGAAGCCCGAGGGGTGGCGGAACCGGCCGCGCCGGGCCGGGTCGGTGAGCACCGCGAGCGGCGCCCGGAAGACCGCACCGGTCTCCCCCAGGTCCACCGGCGCCACCGGGCTCTCCCGCCGCCACCAACCCAGCACCGGAGTCACCACGAAGTCGCTGACGGGAATGTAGAGCGCGGGCAGCGTGGCGAACACCTGGACCCCGGTCGGGTCCAGCCCGGTCTCCTCCTCCGCTTCGCGCAGCGCCGCCGCCACCGGACCGGCGCCCGCCGGGTCGCCGTCCACGGGGTCCAGCGTGCCGCCGGGGAAGGAGACCTGGCCGGCGTGCGAGCGCAGCGAGGCCGAGCGCTGGGTCAGCAGCAGATCCGGTCCCTCCGGGCCGGTACCGAAGAGCAGCAGCACCGCGGAGTGCCGCCCGCCCTGGGGCGGCGGGAGGAACCGGCTCAGCTGCTCCGGCCGGACCGTCTCGGCGGCCTGACGCACGGGCAGCAGCCAGTCCGGCAGCCCGTCCCGCTCGATGCCCACCTGGACCTCCTCGCTCCTCACTCGCGCTCCCCCTCCTGCCCCTGCCCCTGCTCCGGTGCCTGCGGCTGCTCCTGTCCCTGCCCCTGCTCCGGTGCCTGCGGCTGCTCCTGTCCCTGCGGCTGCGCCGGGGGCGCCGCCCGCCCGGGGAACCCGGCGGGCGGGCGCAGCCGCTGGCCGGGCTGGCCGCCCAGTTCGTACTTGAGCAGTGCGCGGGCCTTCTCGGGGTCGGTCTCGCCCGCGCCGTACGACGGGCAGAGCGAGGCGATGCCGCAGGCGCCGCAGGCCGGCTTGCGCGCGTGGCAGACCCGGCGGCCGTGGAAGATCACCCGGTGCGAGAGCATCGTCCACTCGGACTTCGGGAAGATCTCTGCCACTGCGGTCTCCACCGCCACCGGATCCTCCTCCTGGGTCCACCCGAACCGCCGCACCAGCCGCCCGAAGTGGGTGTCCACCGTGATCCCGGGCACCCCGAAGGCGTTGCCGAGGACCACGTTGGCCGTCTTGCGGCCCACGCCGGGCAGCCGGACCAGTTGCTCCAGGGTGCCGGGCACCTCTCCGCCGAACTCGTCGCGGATCATCGTCGACAGGCCCAGCAGCGACTTCGCCTTGTTCCGGAAGAACCCGGTCGGGCGGATCAGCTCCTCCAGCTCCTCCGGGTTCGCCCCCGCCATCGCCACCGGCGTCGGGTACTTGGCGAACAGCGCCGGCGTCGTCTGGTTCACCCGCAGGTCCGTCGTCTGCGCCGACAGGACGGTGGCCACCAGCAACTCGAACGGCGACTCGAAGTCCAACTCCGGATGCGCGTACGGATACAGCAGCGCCAACTCGCGGTTGATCTTCCGCGCCCGCCGTACCATCGCCAACTGCGACTCCGGCTTCTTGGCCTTCACCGCCACCGTCTTCGCGGCCGGCGTGGGCTCTGTCGCCTTCCGGACCTTGCTCTCTGCCATGCCCCGAAGGCTACGCCGTACGGCCATGGGCATGGGTGCGTTCAGACGTCCAGGTGCCGCGCCGATGTTGAACCCGCTGCCAGTCGGATCGACAGATCCACGGGTCACTGCGAGACGTACAGCGTCAGGCTCGGAAAGCAGACGAGCCGAAGCCGAATTCTCGGGCAGCCCGCTGCGCCCGCACCCGCTGGCCCTTCATCTGCCACCCGCATCTGGGCGAACCAAATGCCGTCACATCCGGCTTCAGGCCACGGTTCACTCGGCAGTACCGCCGACTGCGTTCTCAACCGGCGGTAGCCAGCAGCTCCCCGACGGCGGCGCGGATCGCCTCATCCTGGGTGAAGGCTCGCCAGTTGCCAGAGCTGTGCACGCGCCGGTCCAGGCTCGGAAGGTCGCGTAGGGCACGGGCTGCTGGGCGCGCGGCCGAGCCCATCCGGGTCAGGTAGCGGACTGCGGTCAGCATGACCGGGTAGAACACCCCGTCAGCCAGCCGCTGAACGGCCGTCAGCAGGGTGGGGACTGCCGCCTCCGTATCGCCCGTCGCAGCCCACAGTGCGTGCGCCGCCTCCACGCTCACCCAGGAGTCCTCCGTCGCAGCAGCCATCGTCCGCAGCCGGTCGGCGTATCCGGCAGCGTGCGGGCCGAGGTCAGCGAGCCTGCGCAAGTCTGGATGCGGGAAGCGACCCTCGGTGGTAGCGGACTTCGGTATCAGGGTCCGCCAAGCGCTCCACCAGGGCGGGCAGCAGCGCAGTGGTGGGTGAGTGCCAGTCCGAGAGCACACGGGCTGCCTGCGCGAGGGCGCCGACCCGTTGCTCGGGGTCCGGGTGATCGGCCAGCAGCCCGAGCGCATAGTCCGGAGCGGCGCCTGGGAACAGCATCCCTGTCCACAGGTGCACTCCCCGTACTCCGGTGCCGATCCATGCGGAACCCCGCCAGAGCTCGACGCTCGGGTCCCGTACGGCTGCCAGGACGAGTTCCAGCCACGGCGCGCGGGGCCCGGCGTCACTCACGGTCAGCGCGTGGACCGCCGCGAGCCGCAGCTGGGGCTGCACGGCATCCAGCAGCGCCTCCAATCGGTCTGCGACGTCAGCATTCGGTGCGGCGCCGGACACCCTGCCGATCGAGAGCACCAGGTCCAACCGCGTCACCTCGTCCTGCTCCCCATCGAGGGCCCCGAGCAGAGCGGCCAACCGCTGCTCCGTTACGCCGCCAGCGACACCGACCAGGTAGGCCACCTGTCGCCTGATCACGGGATCAGGATCAGCCAGCAGAGCCAGCACCTCGGGCAGCACCGCGTTCCAGGCCGGGCGCCACCCCGGATCCACATGCTCCGGCGCAGCCTTGGCGGACGCCGACGCCAGGTGAGCCAACACTTCCAGCAGCTCAGGCCGGCACAGGACCCCTGTCCTACCCGCCAACCGCACCAGGAACGGCAGCGCCGCGGTAGCGGCGTTGCAGACCCAGCCCCCCCTGATGGAACAACTGACCGTCGAGTTCGCCGGCCGCTTCCTGAACGTCCTCGACGTCCGACCCCTCGAACCGGCGCAACAAGACCGGCGTGTCCTCAGCCGACCCTAGTTGTGCTTCAGCCCAGGCCAGTCGACGATATCGAGTCCTTCCCACATGCGCCGGACGTTAGCCCCTGTCACCCCGCCGAGGCGACTGCCTTTCAGCAGCTCGAACGCGGTCAACGACGGTCAGCACTGCCACAGGAAGGCGGCCTGTCCGCAGGGCTCGCAGGCGAAGGCGTAGGCGCTGCCGCCGCCGAAGTTCATCGCGGTGGTGTGGTCGGGACCCTCCTCCAGCTGGGCGACCAGCGGCATCGGGTGGGCACAGGACGGGCAGGCGGGGGTCTCCTCGTCCTGGAGCCAGCAGGGCGCGCCGCCCAGTTGGCCGAGGACGTCCAGGCGCGGCCGACCGCTCCTTTCGGTCCACTCCTCGTCGGCGTCGGCGCAGTCTGCGGCGACGGTATCGAAGGCGGCGGCGTGGACCGCGCCGAGCAGGATCGCCTCCTCGTCGTCGTCCTCGCCGAGTTCGGGCAGCGGCATCGGCTGCGACCCGTCGGCCGGCACCAGCATCGCGCGGTTCCCGCCCTCGCTCGGGTTCCACTCGTCGCACATGCCGGGGTCGTTCTGGCACATGAACACCTGGAGCATGCCCCGGCCCCGCTCCTCTCCCTGGCCTTGGTGGCGGCCCAGGTCGTCCAGGACGATCTGCGCCAGGAACTGCATGGGACCGGCGCAAGTCGCGCAACGCGGCCAGACAGTCCCGGCCGGAGCCAGCGGCACGCCTCCGGTGCGGGTCACCAGGGCGTCTGCCACCACGGGTCCTGCGTCGATCATCAGCACGGTCATGGCGAGGACTCTAGGACGCGGCTGCGACACCACGCCGTGCAGGACCCGTATGCCGCGCTGCGTAGGTCCGGGTCACCGTGACCGCCGAGGCCCGGGCCGGACCCTCGGTTGCGGGTGCTGCGTAATCGGGATGCGTGCACGCGGAGGTGTTCCTCATACTTTCGCGAGAGCGAAGACGGTGGAGGTGGACCGATGAAGCTGGCCGAGGGGCTGGCCCAGCGGGCGGACGCGACGCGGCGGGTTGAGCAGCTGCGGGCACGGATCGTGGGCAGTGCGCGGTACCAGGAGGGCGAACTCCCGGCCGAGGACGCGGGGCAGCTGCTGGTCGAGGCCGGCGCCGTGCTCGAGGATCTGGAGGCGCTGATCCGGCGGATCAACCGCACCAACGCCACCGTCGTGATGGACGACGGCAGCACCCTCACCGACGCACTGGCCCGCCGGGACGTGCTACGGCTGCGGCACTCGGTGGTGACCGCTGCGGCCGACGCCGCCGCCGGTCGCGGCGGCGCGCGCCAGCTGCGGTCCGAACTCAAGATGCTGGCAGCCCTGCCGGTCGCCGAATTGCGGGCACAGGCGGACCAGTTGGCGCGCGAGATCCGCGAGGTCGACGTGGCGATCCAGCGCACCAACTGGACGGTGGACCTGGTGGACTGACGGCACCGCACGATGTGGAGCAGGTAACCGTCAGGGAAGCGTGCGCACACCGCGGGTCGGCGGTCAATCCGGCCCCTTTCTTGGCGCGCAGAGAGCAGCGCAGGGGTTCGACTCCCCACCGGAACAACGCAGCTCAGCACAGCGCACAAGTAACGGTGCACACCGAACAACACACCACCACGCGCAGATCCCTGACGGCGAGGGCGGGAACGGGGTATCCACATCAATGACCAGCACGAGCAACGGAGTCCGGGAAGCCACCGGGATGCGCCAGTGGTACGTCGTCGCCAACGTCGCCCGGGAGACCAGGCACGGCCACGGCGGTGAGCAGATCGAGTCGGGCCTCAAGCACTTCGCCCCGGGCGCGAAACTCTGGGTGCCACCACCCCGCTACTACAACGATGACGATCGCCTGGAGGTCATCGGGATACACCGCGGGGGCCGCCGGCGCCACATCCAACTGATCCTCTTCCGGCGGCATCTGGAGAACTTCCGGATCAAGGCCGGCTTCAGCCCTGCGCTGGAACGCGCGAGGGACCGGACGAACCGGAACTGGGCCCAGGCGTGGTGCTGCCCCGAGCTGGCTGGGCCGTGGGTCGACCGCTGGAACGCCCTCGCGGCCGGGCAGCCGTCGGCCGACTTCCCGCCGGGGCCGGTCCGGTCAACCCTCGGCAGCGACGCCGGCCCCTGCCCTCACTCCGGCAACGGCGCAGCCACAAGCTGACCTCACGCAGCGCGGCTCATCGTCGGAGCATGCTACGCCGCCCGGCCGACCCCGTGGGCGGCGTTCCGCTCCGCGGGCAGCGACCCGCCCCGCTCAGCCGGGCGCGCCCGTCAGCAGCGTGAATCGCCCGTGCAGTCGAGGCTCAGCCGGCCCGTCAGAGCTCACCTGTCACATCGTCACCTCACGTGCTCGCACGAGCTGGTGGGCCGTCAGCAAGCGTTGAGGACCGAAAGGCTGTCGAACCTTCGGGCAACCGGGGACGAATGTGGGACGACAACATCCCTTGTTCCTGGAAATCTACGCGCATCTACTTGCCCAACGTCCCTTTCGCGGTGACCATACGGACGGCAGTCATCTGAGCATGCACCGTCATCGAACGGAGGCACGGCGATGAGAAAGTGGAGAAGGAGATCGGCGAGTGCGGCGCTGGTAGCCGCCCTCGCCCTGAGTGGGCTCTCGCTGGTCGGGGCCGCGGGGGCCGGTGGGCGCCCGACGAGCGGCGTCGGCTCGTGCACGCTGAAGGGGTGGGACCCGGCGAGCAGTCCGGCGAACGCCAAGAACCTGCCGGCCGGCAAGCGGCCGATGAACTACAAGCCGGACGACTTCGACTGCACCGGCGCGAAGTTCGCCGCGCCCGGTGTCGAGTTCACGAAGTTCCCGCAGCCCAAGGACTTCAACATCACCAACAAGACCGTCATGCAGACGGTCAACGGGCAGCAGGCCGTCACGGCACAGCCTGCCGCGGCGGTGAACCCGACGGCGCCGTACTTCCCGCCGTTCCAGCACTTCGTGGTCATCTACCGGGAGAACCACACCTTCGACGACTACCTCGGCGACTGCGCGACCACGATCGCCGCCGGGTGCAACGGCCAGGTGCAGAGCACCAACCACATCAGCTCGGTGCCGAACCTGCACTCGCTGGCCAAGACCTACTCGCTGTCCGACTCGTACAGCACCGGGGTCCAGCCGCCGTCCGGTCCCAACCACTGGTTCCTGTTCTCGGGGCAGTCCTCGTCCAGCAGCCAGCAGCAGTCGTACCCCGCGAACGGCACGCAGTTCGACCGCTTCCTGCGGAGCGACTCCGGCCCCACCGACGAGGGCACCAACGCCTGCACGCCTCCGTCCGGCAGCAGCAGCGGCTCCAGCCCGTACACGTTCATCATGAACGGGGACATCTACTGGATGCTCAACAGCGGTAGCGGCTACTGGAAGAACCCGGGCACCGGCAAGGCCGAGGTGCTTCCGCCCAACCGCCCGGGGACGAACATCCCCGAAGAGCTGCACACCAACGAGTACACCTGCCTGAACCAGAGCATCCCCGACAGCACGGTGTCGAACGACTACCTGAACTTCATCAACACCAACGGGATGCCGGCGTACAACTACGTCGAGCTGTTCAACGACCACCCCGGCACCTACCAGGACGTCCCGGGCAACGACACGGCGACGAACAACATCGTCAACTCGATCATGACCAACCCGACGTACAAGGACAACACCCTGATCGTCGTCACCGAGGACGACACCCAGAACGGCAGCAACGGTTCGGACCACGTGAGCAACACCTACCGCGTGCCGCTGCTGGTCATCGGGAACCCGGCCTACGTGAAGCAGCACTACGTCTCGCACGTGGCGTACAACACGGGCAACGTGCTCGCGGCGATGGAACGCACGATGGAGAACGTGCACTCCGGCGTCATCGACCCGAACGACAACCTGGGCACCTCCACGTTCCCGATGACGACCGCGGACCAGGCCGCGCTCGGCGACCCGCTCGAGGACTTCTGGGTGCAGGGCTCGACCCCGCTGTCCGCGACCGCCAAGGGCTCGCCGACCAACGGCAACGCGCCGCTGACGGAGAACTTCACCGGCTCGGCCAGCGGCGGCACGGCGCCGTACAGCTACAGCTGGAACTTCGGCGACGGGGCCACCAGCACGACCCAGAACCCGAGCCACACCTACACCGCCGCGGGCACCTACACCGCGACGCTGACCGTCACCGACGCCGCCTCGCCCGCCCACACCGCGACCTCGCAGGTGACGACGACGGTCAGCGCCGTCGGCAATCCGCTGGCGGCCAGCGCCTCGGCCACCCCGACCTCCGGTCAGGTACCCCTGAACGTCGCCTTCACCGGCACCGGAACCGGTGGCACCCCGGCGTACAGCTACAGCTGGAACTTCGGCGACGGGACCACCAGCACCACCCAGAACCCGAGCCACACCTACAGCAACGCGGGCACCTACACCGCGACGCTGACCGTCACCGACAGCGCCTCGCCCGCCAACTCCGCGACCTCGACGGTGACCATCACCGCCGCTCCGATCGCCGCGACGGTACCGGGCGCACCCACCGGCCTGACCGGCACGGCCGGAACCGGGCAGGTCGCGCTGAACTGGACACCGCCGTCCAACACCGGCGGCGAGAACATCACCTCGTACAAGGTGTACCGCGGCACCGCCAGCGGCGGCGAGACGCTGCTGACCAGCGGCGGCTGCAGCGGCCTGGGCGCGGTGACCTCGTGCACCGACACGGGCCTGACCGCCGGTCAGACCTACTACTACACCGTCAGCGCGGTGAACGGCGTGGGCGAGGGGGCGAAGAGCAACGAGGCGTCCGCCACCCCCAGCGGCACCGGCTGCCAGGCGCGGCAGCTGCTCGGCAACGCGGGCTTCGAGAACGGCCCGTCCAACCCGGGCCCGTGGACGGTGACGTCGACGCACAGCCCGGTGGACGTGATCAGCAGCAGCACCTCCGAGCCCGCCCGCAGCGGCACCTACGACGCCTGGCTCGACGGCTGGGGCGCGACCACCACCGACACGCTGGCCCAGACCGTGACGCTGCCCAGCGGCTGTACCAACTACACCTTCAACTTCTGGATGCACATCGACACGGCCGAGACCTCGACCACCACGGCCTACGACACCCTCAAGCTGCAGGTGCTGAACAGCTCCGGCACCGTTCTCCGCACCCTGTACACCTACTCCAACCTCAACCACAACACCGGGTTCTCGCAGCACACCTTCAACCTGAGCGCGTTCGCCGGGCAGCAGGTGACGCTGAAGTTCACCGGCGCCGAGGACTACCAGAAGCAGACCTCGTTCGTGCTCGACGACACCGCGCTGAACGTCGGCTGAGCCTGACAGGCAGCTGATCGCGGCGGTATTCGAGCTCGCAAGGACGCCGGGGTGGTGCACTGCGGTGTACCACCCCGGCGCACCCGGTTCTGAGGATGGGACGGACACATGGAAACACCCATCGCGGTGCGGGGCCGCGGCATCACCAAGGTCTTCGGTGATGTCGTCGCGCTCGACCACGTCGATGTGAGCATCACGCAGGGTCAGATCCACGGCCTGGTCGGCCCCAACGGTGCCGGCAAGACCACCCTCCTCGGCCTGCTCCTGGGCCTGGCCGTCGCCGACGAAGGCAGTCTGGAGATACTCGGCGCCCCGCTGGGACGTGGGTCGGACGCGCCCGACGGTGTCTCAGGGTTCGTCGACGGGCCGGGGCTGTACCCCACGCTCACCGCGCGGCAGAACCTTGCGACGGTCGCCGTACTGAGCCCTGACGACGTGCCGACCCTGAGCGTGGACGAGGCGCTGGCCCAGGTCGGACTCACCGCGGCCGCCGATCAGAAGGTCCGCGGCTTCTCCCTGGGCATGCGGCAGCGGCTGGGACTGGCCGCGGCACTGCTGACCAGGCCCCGGCTGCTGGTGCTCGACGAGCCGTCCAACGGCCTGGACCCGGCCGGCAAGAGGCACGTGCACGGTGTCCTGCGCCGACTCGCGGCCGAAGGTGCCACCGTCGTCCTGTCGAGCCATCGGATGGACGACCTGGAGGCGCTCTGCTCCGAGGTCACCATCCTGGCCTCCGGGCGGGTGGTCTTCTCCGGCCCGGTGAAGAAGCTCTCCGACGAGGACCGCGAACTCGACTACCGGGTACGGGCCTCGGACCCGGCGGCCACCCGCGCGGTCGCGGCCGGAACGCCCGGCATCGAGATCCTCGAAGGCGGTGATGCCGCCGCGCGACCGGACACCGACGTGATCGTGGTACGCGCACGGGTGGCAGCCATGGACGAACTCGTGGTCCGGATGGTCCGCGAGGACATCGCGGTACGCGAGTTGGCACCCGTCGTCTCGCCGCTGGAAGCCGCCTTCCTCGCCCTGACCGACCAACTCGCCCGGACCGAGCCGGAGGCCGACCGATGACCGCGACCGCCACCGAGGCCCCCACCGCCGGGGCCGGGCCCGGGACTGCGCGCAGGCGCCCGGTCCCGGTCATCCGCATCCTCCGGATGGAGCTGGTCAAGCAGTTCTCCGCCTGGCGGGTCCGCCTGCTGCTCCTGCTCTGCTGGCTCGGCCCGGGCATCCTGGTCTTCGCGGTCGACCAGCAGGGCACCCTGCCGTCGGACACGCTCTTCGGCCGGTGGATGCACGCCACCGGCTGGGCCGGGTCGCTGGTGGTTCTCGGTGTCGCCGGCACCTGGGCGCTGCCGCTGGTCACGTCCATGGTCGCCGGGGACGTCTTCGCCTCCGAGGACCGGCTCGGCACCTGGCGCCACCTGATCGTCACGGTCCGCTCGCACCGGCGGATCTTCGCGGCCAAAGCGATCGCCAGCCTCGCCGTGATCGTGCTGCTCGTCGCGGGCCTGGCCCTGTCCAGCATCGGCGGCGGTCTGCTCGCGGAGGGGAACCAGCCGCTGGTCGGGCTGGACGGCCACCTGCTCACCGGTGGCGCCGCGGCCGGGGACGTCCTGCTGGCCTGGCTCTGCGCGCTGGCGCCGACGCTCGCCCTGGCCGCCATCGGGCTGCTCGGATCCATCGCCCTGGGCCGGTCCCCGATGGGCCTGCTCCTGCCCATGCTCGTCGCCATCGGCATGCAGGTCGCGCAGTTGCTGCCGCTGCCGGTCGCCGTGCGCCTGGCACTTCCCGGCTACGCCTTCATCTCCTGGAACGGCCTCTTCGCCGATCCCCGGCAGCTCGGGCCGCTGCTGATCGGCGTCGCGGTCAGCCTGGCCTGGGCGGTGGTCGCCACGGCACTGGCCTACCTGCTGTTCCTCCGCCGGGACTTCACCAACCTCAACAACGACGGCGCCGGGCGCAGAGCGCTGACCTCGGGCGTCCTCCCGCTGGCCGGCCTGCTGGCCGCGACGATGGCCGTCGTCGCCGCGGCGACCGGTGCGGGCGGTTCCGGCATCACCCAGGACAAGGTGCAGCGGTCGATGGCCACGGCCTTCGCCCACCTCTACCGGTACCAACAAGCCCAGATGCGCCAGCCGGCCGTCACCGAGGCCCAACTGCAGGCCACCGCGGTCTGCGACAAGAGCGAGGGCCTCGGCCCGCAGCAGGGCCCGGGCAACGACTGGCGCTGCACCGTCTCCTGGAACGTCCCCGGCTACAACGCCACCGCCCAGGCCGTCTACCAGCTCGACATCGCCGCGAACGGGCGGTACATCGCCGACGGAGACGGACCGGTGCAGCTGAACGGCTACTTCCTGATCGTCGTGGGAGGACAGGCGGTACCGAACCCGCTCTGGCAACTCGACGGCAACGTCGACCTGCTGCCGGGCTGAGGACGGAACTTCCGCACTGGGCGCCCGCGCGCGGTTCGGCCGGCCCCCGCGGGCGCCCTTGCCGGGGCTGGTCCAGCTCCTTGGCCGCTTACTGCTGCTGGAAGCGTCAGGCCACGCGCTGGATCGCCGAAGCCGGGCCCTTCTCCGGGTCGAGGACGACGGCGGCGACCCGGAACCCGGGGTTCAGGGCCGACCAGATCTCGTCCAGCAACTCGGCGCCGGTCGTGGCGTCCACCGTGGTCTCGTCGAAGGGCGCGGCGACGTGGACGGTCCGGCCGTCCGAACGGTACGTGGTCAGCAGCACCGCCTCGCCGGGCTCCAGGTCCTGCACGGCGAGCGTCATGACGTTGGTGGACAGCCGGCCGCCGGTGCTCGGGCGGGCAGCGCCGAGTACCGCGGTGCGCCCGCCGTCACGACTCAGCAGCGCGGTGATCCGCGACGTGCGGATCGGAGCGTCCGGTTCGTACTCGAGCCCGCCCAGCGACTCGGCGGCCGAGGCGCCGGACCGCAGCCGCTCGGTCACCTGGGCGACCTGTTCGCCGTTGCCGAATACCAGCCAGTCCGCGGTGCACTGGGCGGCGGCGTAGTGCCGGAGCGGGTCGTGACCGGTGGGCGTGACCGGCCCGACCAGCAGCTCGTCGCCGTCCACCCGGAGTGCACGGTCCTTGGACGCGGCACTGCGGCCGGTGAGGAAGTAGCCGCCCAGCACCGCTCCGGAGCGGGTGCGGGCGCAGAGCACACCGCGGCCCGGGTACGGGTTCGACGACAGCAGGGTGGTCAGGTCGCTCATGGGTGGCGCTTTCCTTCGTCAGTTCGAGTCAGCTCGAGTCAGGCCGGTCCGGCGTTCAGCGGCTCCCATTCTGTCGGTCCGCCAGCTAGCCACCTGTCACCTGGTCGCCGGGCCCCGGCCGGCTGTGGCATGCACCGTTCGAACCTGAATCCGGGTGCGAACAGGTGCCCGGACTGCCGATACTTGCCCGGGACCGAGAGAGGGCGAGGCGGACTTAGAGGGGGTCAACTCCCCGACGGACAGTGCGGCTCAGCACGGCGCACAGTATCGGCGCACACCGAACTGCCCACCACCACGCGCAGATCCGCGACGATCAGGACGGGTACGAGGCAACCAGATCGGGTCAACGGGGCAGCCGCCCCGAGCGGCGGGGGGCGCCGACCGGCCCCCGCCACTCGGGGGGCCTCACGGTGTCGCTAATCTGACGGTCCAGTAAACGGGTTGTGTGCGCGAGGCGATTCGCGCGCACCCGCCATCTACCGAAAGTCGAGCATGGGCATACAGGGGCGCACCCGCCGCGGCGGGGGGATCAGCAGATCGGCGTTGGTCCCGGTCATGGCGCTGATGGTCGCGTTGGTGGGGTTGAGCGCCGGGCAGGCCCGGGCCGACGTCACCACGATGTCGACGGATTTGCTGCGGACGGGGTGGGACAGCCACGAGCCGGGGCTCGGTCCGACCTCGGTGCAGGCGTCGGACTTCGGGCAGTTGTTCAGCACCCAGCTGGACGGGCAGGTCTACGCCCAGCCGCTGTCCGTCAACGGGACGCTGATCGCCAGCACCGAGAACGACAAGACCTACGGGCTCGACCCGGCCACCGGTGCCGTCCGGTGGACCCGCGACTTCGGCCCGACCTGGCCGTCCTCCGCCATCAACTGCGGTGACCTGGCGCCCAACGTGGGCACCACCGGCACCCCGGTGTACGACCCGGCGAGCAACGCGGTCTACCTCACCACCAAGGTGAACGACGGCGCGGACGTGCAGCACCCGCACTGGTACATGCACGCGCTCGACCCGGCCACCGGTGCGGAGAAGACCGGTTGGCCGGTCACCATCCAGGGTGCGCCGAGCAACGACCCGACCATGCCCTTCGACGCCTTTCACGAGATGCAGCGCCCCGGCCTGCTCCTGATGGGCGGGGTGGTCTACGCCGCCTTCGGCGGCCACTGCGACATGGCGCCCTACCGCGGCTACGTGGTCGGCGTCAGCACCACCACTCCGGGGATCACCGCGATGTGGGCCTCGGAGACCGGCGCGAGCAACAGCGGCGCCGGCATCTGGCAGGCCGGTGGCGCCCTGATGTCGGACGGCCCCGGCCGGATCTTCCTCGGCACCGGCAACGGCATCAGCCCGCCGGCCGGCCCCGGCAAGACGCCGCCGGGCGTGCTGGCCGAGTCCGTGGTCCGCCTGCAGGTCAACGCGGACCGGAGCCTGAGCGCGGCCGACTTCTTCAGCCCGGCCAACGCGCCGACCCTGGACCAGAACGACACCGACCTCGCCTCCGGCGGCCCGGTCGGCCTGCCCGACAGCTTCGGCACCCCCTCCCACCCGCACCTGATGGTGCAGCAGGGCAAGGACGGCCGGGTGTTCCTGCTCGACCGGGACAACCTGGGCGGCCGCTCGCAGGGGGCCAACGGCACCGACGCGGTGGTCGGCACCACCGGCCCGTTCCAGGGCCAGTGGGGCCACCCGGCGGTCTGGGGCGGCGACGGCGGTTACGTCTACCTGGTCGGCAGCAACGGTCCGCTGCGCGCCCTGAAGGCCGGCGTGACCGGCGACGGCACGCCCGCGCTGACCGCCGCCGGCACCAGCGGCGACTCCTTCCCCTACACCAGCGGCTCGCCGGTGGTGACCTCGGACGGCACCACCTCGGGCAGCGCCCTGGTCTGGGCGGTCTGGGCCGGCGGCCCGACCGGCGCGAACGCCACGCTGCGCGCCTACAACCCGGTCCCGGACGCCAACGGCAACCTGTCGCTGGTCTGGTCGGCCCCGATCGGCACCGCAGCCAAGTTCGCGGTCCCGGCCACCGACGGCAACCGGGTCTACATCGGCACCCGCGACGGCAAGGTCTACGGCTTCGGCCGCCCCGCCCGGGCCACCCTCACCGCCCAGTCCGTCGAACTCGGCCAGATCGGCGTCGGCAGCACCGGCACCGGCACCGCGACCCTGACGGCCACCACCGCGACCAGCATCACCGCGATCACCGCCGCCGCCCCGTTCGGCGTCACCGCGCCGACCCTGCCGATCAACCTGACTGCTGGTCAGCAGGTCTCGGTCCCGGTCTCGTTCACCCCGACGGCCGCCGGCGGCGCCGGCGGAGCGCTGACCGTGACCACCACGGCCGGCAGCTTCCTGATCAGCCTGCACGGCACCGGCACCAAGCCGGGGCTGGGCGCCTCCCCCGCCACGGTGGCCTTCGCGACCCAGCCGACCGGGACCACGGCGAGCCTCAACGTGCAGATCACCAACACCGGCACCGCCGCCGAGACGATCGGCACCGCCGCCCTGCCGGGTGCGCCGTTCACCGTCAGCGGCCTGCCGGCCGCGGGCACCTCGGTGGCCCCGGGCGCCTCCTTCGTCGCCACCGTGCTCTACGCCCCGACCGCGGCGGGCAAGAACACCGACACCCTCACGCTGAACAGCTCCTCGGGCTCCCTGGCCGTCCCGCTCACCGCCACCGCCGAGGCCGGCGTCGGGCACCTGACGCTCAGTCCGGCGACGCTGGACTTCGGCCAGGTGGCCGTGGGCAGTGCCAAGACCGTCTCGTTCGACATCACCAACGACGGCAACATCCCGGTGACCGTCACCAAGGCCAAGGCGCCCAACGACGCGTTCACCAGCTCCGCCCCGCTGGCCGAGGGCCTGGTGATCGGGCCGGACCAGGTGGTGCACCAGTCGGTCACCTTCACCCCGACCGCCCCCGGCGCGGTGACCTCCAACTACCAGCTGACCGGTGACGCCGGCCAGGGCTCCATGCTGCAGCCGCTGACCGGCACCGGCTTCGGCGCCCTGCCCGCCCCGGCCGCCAGCCAGTGGACCAACAACGGGGTCGCCACCCTGCCCGGCGGCGGCGCGCTCCAGCTGACCGGCCAGACCGGCCCGGCCGCCGGCTCCGCGTTCTACCGCAGTGCCGTGGCCACGGACGGCCTGACGGCGAACTTCACCACCCAGCTCGGCCCGGGCACGGGCGGCGACGGCCTGGCCTTCGTCCTCGCGGACGCGGGCAAGTCATCCGCCAACGCGCTCGGCGCCACCGGTGGCGGCGTCGGCTTCTCCGGGATCCCGGGCGTCGCGGTCGTCCTGGACACCTGGTGGAACCCCGCCCTGAACTCTGGCAACTACGTGGCGGTGGCCGTCGGTCCGAACTCCGGCACCGACAGCCTGACCTACCTCGCCGGCGCGAACGTGCCCGGCTCGCTGCGCACCGGGACCCACCAGGTCGCGGTCCAGATCGTCAGCGGCCACCTGAAGGTGAGCATCGACGGCACCCAGTACCTGGACACCACGCCGACCCTGCCCGCCACCGCCTTCGCCGGCTTCACCGCCGGCACCGGCGGCGCCGCGGACGTGCACGCCGTCTCCAACGTCAGCATCAGCACGGCGTCCCCGGGCGGCCCGGCGCTGACCCCGGGCACGCCCTCGCTCGACTTCGGCACCGTCCCGACCGGGGACACCAAGGGTCTGACCCTGACGCTCACCAACAAGGGCACCACCACCACGACGGTCACCGGCGTCACCGCGCCGGCCACCCCGTTCACCGCGACCCTGCCCGCCACCGGGGCCACGGTCGCCCCGGGCGCGGCCGTCCAGGTCCCGGTCGCCTTCGCACCGGGCGCGGCCGGCACCCAGAGCGGCAGCCTGACCGTCACCACCACCGGTGGCGCGACGACCGTGCCGATCACCGGCACCGGTACGCCGATCGTCCCGTTCGGGCAGCAACTGCCCGCGCCCAGCGACCCGTCCTGGGTGCGCAACGGCTCGGCCGCGCTGAACGGCACCGACCTGGTGCTCACCAAGGCCGGGGCCGGCGGCAGCACGGGCACCTCGTTCTACCCGACCGCGGTCCCGACCTCGGGGCTGCACGCCACCTTCACCAGCGAGATCGGCGGCGGCTCCGGCGCCGACGGCCTGACCTTCGCCCTGCTGGACCCGGCCGCGGCCACCAGCAGCGCGGTGGGCAACGGCGGTGGCGCGCTCGGCTTCGCGGGCCTGCCGGGCGTCGCGGTCGCGCTCAACACCTACTGGACCCCCGCGGCCAACTCCGGCAACTTCGTCGCGGTGGCCACCTCCACCGCCGGCGCCGCCAACCCGACCTACGCCTCGGTGAACGGCTCCGTCGCCGCGCTGCGGACCGGGACCCACACGGTGACGGTCGACTACACGCCGGTCAGCCACCTGGTGGTCCAGCTCGACGGCACCCAGGTGCTGGACACCGCCGTCCAGTTGCAGCCGAACGTGCTGGTCGGCTTCACCGCCTCCACCGGCGGCCTCGACGACAACCACATCGTGCGCAACGTGGCGATCACCGCGGGCAAGGCCCCGATGAAGGCGCTGCCGGCCTTCGGCGACGCGAGCTGGTCGGTCAACGGGACCGCGACCCTGAACGGCACCAGCGCCACGCTGACCGCTGCCGGCCAGGCTTCGGCGGCCGGTACCGTGATCAACAGCACGGCCGTGCCGTCCGCCGGACTCCACGTGACGTTCAACGAGCAGATCGGGGGCGGCAACGGAGCTGACGGGCTCGCGCTGGCGCTGTTCGACTCGGCCCGGGTCACCGCCAAGTCGCTCGGCGCCAACGGCGGGTCGATCGGTATCGGCGGTCTGCCCGCGACCTACGTCGGGTTCCAGACCTGGCCCGGCGCCGACGTCAACTCGTACAACTACGCCACGATCGGGACGAGCGGCCCGGCCAACATCCTGTTGGCCACCAAGCAGTCGGCGACCAACATCGCGGCGCTGCGCGGCTCGACCCACGCAGTCGACGTCCAGGTCACGGCCGCCGGGCACCTGGTGGTGACGCTGGACGGGACGCAGATCCTGGACAGCGCGGTCCAGCTGCCGCCGACCGTCCTGGTCGGGTTCGGCGGCGGGTCCGGCGGGATGACGGACAACCACGTCGTCAGCGGGGTGACCGTCCGCTACAACGGCTGACGGAACACCGGGTCCCGAAAGACGGCGGCCGGTGCGGTGGGAGCTCCCACCGCACCGGCCGCCGCCGCATGTCCCTCCGGGACGCCCCTGAGCGGCTGCTCGGGGTCAGCACCGGGCGATCCCCGATGGCGGCCGACCCGCGGCCGACGGGAGGATCGATCACATGACGAAGCCTCAGTTCTCCCTGGTCCGCCGCACTGCAGCCGTCGCCGCCCTGACCGGGCTGTGCACCCTGGGGGCGGTGCTGCCCGCAGGGGCCGCGACGCCGGCGCCCTCGCGGACCGCGCCGCTGAGCCTGCCGTTCCCCGTCGGCGAGTACCCGGTGGGCGCCGCGCCGCTGCACCTAGTGGACCGCGGCCGCGCCGATTCGTGGCGGCCCGAGCTGCCCGTGCGCGAGCTGGCGGCCACCGTCTACTACCCGGCCGCGCCCACCGGCGGCTGCCGGGACCGGGCGCCCTACATGCTGCCCGGCGCCGCCGCGCACTTCGATGCGGTGACCGCCAACAGCTACCTGGGGCTCGGCACCCCGGCCGGCACCGACTGGGCCGGCACCGCCACCCACGCCTGCCAGGACGCCCCGGCGGCCGCGACCGGCGGCCCGCACCCGGTGCTGGTCTACTCGCCCGGCCTGGGCGAACCGCGCAGCTGGGCCACCACCCTGGTCGAGCAGCTGGCCGCGCACGGCTACGTGGTGGTCACGCTGGACAGCACCTACGAGGCGCCCGAGGTGGAGTTCCCGGACGGCCGGGTGGCCACCAACGTCCCGTACGCCGACCCGGCCGCCTTCATCACCAAGTCGCTGGCCGTACGGACCGCCGACACCCGGTTCCTGCTGGACGAACTCACCCGGCTGGCCGCGGGCCGCAACCCGGACGCCGACGGCCGACCGCTGCCCGCCCGCCTGTCCGGCGCCCTGGACCTGGACCGGATCGGCATGTTCGGCCACTCGCTGGGCGGCACCGCCGCGGCCGACACCATGGCCGCCGACCCGCGGGTCAGGGCCGGGGTCGACCTGGACGGCAACCTGACCAACTTCGACGGCAGTCTGATGCCGGTCGCCGAGCACGGGCTGGACCGGCCGTTCCTGCTGGTCGGCACCGACAACCCGGACGGTGCCGACACCGCCCCCGGCTTCGCGGCGTTCCGCGCGAACACGCCCGGCTGGACCCGCCAGCTGCAGCTGCGCGGCGCCGCGCACGCCTCGTTCACCGACGCCGAGGTGCTGCTGCCCCAGCTGGGCCTGGACCGCGCGGAACTGACCAGTCGGCTCGGCACCCTGCCGCCGGCCGCCGCCCTGCGCACCGAGCGCGCGTACCTGGCCGCCTACTTCGACCACTGGCTGCGCGGCGGGGACTCCTGCCTGCTGGACGGCCCCTCGCCGGCCTATCCCGCGATGGGCTTCGTCGGCTGAGGTCCCCCGACCGGCTCAACGCCAGGGTTACCAATGCGTACGGATGGCCCCGTACCGACCCCCATGGCGCACCCCCTCCTCATATGATCGGAGCGACATGCGCCATGCTTGGTGAGGTAAAGCACGGTTTCAGTCAGCATGGTTTCAAGACGTGAGCTGCCCACCCCACCCGGTGGGCGGCCGAGAAGGAGGAAGCACGTGGACGATGTTCTGCGGCGCGCCGCGCTCTTCGCGGCGCTCGACGACGAACAGGCCAGCGAGCTGCGCGCTTCCATGACCGAGGTGACCCTCGCCCGTGGTGAGTCGCTCTTCCACGAGGGCGACCCGGGCGACCGGCTCTACGTGGTCGCCGAGGGCAAGGTGAAGCTGCACCGGGCCTCGCCGGACGGCCGCGAGAACATGCTCGCGGTGCTCGGCCCCAGCGAGATGATCGGCGAGCTCTCGCTCTTCGACCCGGGCCCGCGCACCGCCACGGCCACCGCACTGACCGAGGTCAAGCTGCTGGGCCTGGGCCACGGCGACCTGCAGCCCTGGCTGCACGCCCGCCCCGAGGTCTCGATCGCGCTGCTGCGGGCGATCGCCCGCCGGCTGCGCCGGACCAACGACGTGATGAGCGACCTGGTCTTCTCCGACGTGCCGGGCCGGGTGGCCAAGGCGCTGCTGGACCTGTCCCGCCGGTTCGGCGTGCAGTCCGAGGAGGGCATCCACGTCGCGCACGACCTGACCCAGGAGGAGCTGGCCCAGCTGGTCGGCGCCTCCCGCGAGACGGTCAACAAGGCGCTGGCCGACTTCGCCGGCCGCGGCTGGCTCAAGCTGGAGGCCCGCGCCGTGGTGCTGATGGACGTCGAGCGGCTCTCCCGCCGCTCGCGCTGATCCGCGGCGCCACCCGCAGGGACACTGTGCAGCACCGGCTCCGCCCCTGCCGCTGATCCGTCCTCAGGGACCACGGGCCGTCAGATCAGCCCGTGGTCCTCCAGGTAGCGCAGCTGGGCCCGCACCGACAGCTCGGCGGCGGGCCACAGTGCCCGGTCCACGTCGGCGTAGACCCGCGCCACCACCTGCTCGGCGGTCCGGCAGCCGGCCTCCACCGCGGTCTCCACCTGGGCCAGGCGCGCGGCCCGGTGCGCCAGGTAGTACTCGACGGTGCCCAGCGCGTCCGCCAGCACCGGCCCGTGACCGGGCAGCACGGTGCGCACCCCGTGCTCGGCCGCCAGCGTGCGCAATCGGCGCAGGGAGTCCAGGTAGTCGCCGAGCACCCCGTCGGGGTGGGCGACCATGGTGGTCCCGCGGCCCAGCACGGTGTCCCCGGTGAGGATCGCGCCGTCGGCCGGCAGGTGGAAGGTGAGCGAGTCCGCGGTGTGCCCGGGGGTGGCCACCACCCGCAGCTCCAGGCCGCCGACCTCGATCACCTGGCCGCCGTGCAGCCCCTCCGTGCCGAGCCGGTGCGCCGGGTCCAGCGCCCGCACCGCGGTGCCGGTCAGCTCGGCGAACCGGGCCGCGCCCGCCGCGTGGTCGTGGTGCCCGTGGGTGAGCAGGGTGAGCGCGATCCGCCGGCCCTGCCGCTCGGCCGCGTCCACCACCGCGCGCAGGTGGCCCTCGTCGAGCGGACCGGGGTCGACCACCACCGCCTGGTCCGAGCCGGGCTCGCAGAGCAGCCAGGTGTTGGTCCCGTCCAGCGTCATCGGGGACGGGTTGGGCGCGAGCACGCACAGTGCGCGGGCGGTGGCGGCCCCGCCGACGGTGTCGGCGGGGTCACCGGGCAGTGGAGTGGTCACCGGCCGCCCTCGGTGCGGCGGACCAGGGTGCGGGATTCGAGGTCGCGGACCAGGGTGCGCGCGGTCAGCTCGGCGAACGGGCCGCCGTCCTCGCAGCCCAGCCGCCGGTTCAGCGAGCGGGGCTCGACGCTGCGGGCGGGGAGGGTGCGCACCTGAGCCACGTCGTTGTGGGTCATGGGTCCTGTCCTTCCTTAGGTGGAGGGGTCGTCCTCGGGGTAGACGCCGTCGATGGTCAGCTCTTCATACCCCGACCAACGAACGGTCATTCGATCACCCGTCACCTCGGCCTGACCGAGGACGGGGGTCACCGTGCGCCGCTCGGCGGTGGCGAGCGCCTCGCCCGCCGAGCGCAGCGGCAGCAGCTCGCGCAGCACCGAGACGGTCGGCGGCAGCATGCCGTACCGGCCCTCGGCGTAGCCGCGCACCGCGGCGGCGGGCGTCAGCCAGGCCACCCGGTCCGCCTCGCCGACCTCGTGCGCGGCCTGCTGGCCGGGCGGCAGCGCGGCGACGAAGAACCAGGTGTCGTACCGGCGCTCCTCGAAGGCCGGCGTCACCCATCGGGCCCAACCGCCCAGCAGGTCGCTGCGCAGCACCAGCCGGTGCTCCCGGCAGAACTCGGCGAAGGAGAGCTGGTGCGCCTCCAGCGCGGCCCGCTCGGCGCGCCAGTCCCGGGCGGCGGCCACCTGCTCGGCGTCCGGGCCGGCCAGCAGCACGCCGGCCTCCTCGAAGGTCTCGCGCACCGCCGCGCAGACCACCGCCTGCGCCGTCGCCGGGTCCACGCCCAGCCGGTGGGCCCACTGCTCGGGGCTCGGGCCGGCCCAGGGAGGCGGCGCCTCGGCGTCGCGCGGGTCCACCCCGCCACCCGGATAGGCGTACATGCCGCCTGCGAACGCCATCGAGCCGCGCCGGCGCAGCAGGTACGCCTCGGGCTCCCCGGCACCGTCGCGCAGCAGCACCACGGTGGCCGCGCGCTTGGGCGCCGGCGGGGTCAGCCGGCCGGCGGCCAGCGCCCGGATCCGGGCGGGCCAGCCGGGCGGCATCGGGAGCCCGGTGGGGCTCGGTGGCACGACGTGGGTCGGGCCGGGCGGGTTCGCAGCCATGCCCGGATGCTATGCATCCGGGCATGGTGCTGAGAAGAGTCGATCTCAGGCGGTGCGGACCCGGACCTGGATCTCCACCTCGACCGGGGCGTCCAGCGGCAGCACCGCGACGCCCACCGCGCTGCGCGCGTGCACGCCGGCCTCGCCCAGCACCTGGCCGAGCAGCTCGCTGGCGCCGTTCACCACGCCGGGCTGGCCGGTGAAATCGGGGGCCGAGGCGACGAAGCCGACCAGCTTGACCACCTGCTCGACCAGGTCCAGGTCGCCGATCACCGACTTCACCGCGGCCAGCGCGTTCAGCGCGCAGATCTGCGCCAGCGCCTTGGCCTGCTCGGCGGTCACCTCGGCGCCGACCTTGCCGGTGTGCTCCAGCTTGCCCTTGACCATCGGCAGCTGGCCCGAGGTCAGCACCTGGTCGCCGTTGCGCACCGCGGGGACGTACGCGGCCACCGGCGCGGCCACCTCGGGCAGGGTCAGGCCCAGCTCGGCCAGCCTGGTCTCGACGGCACCCATCAGCTCTTCTCCCGCTTCAGGTAGGCCACCAGCTGCTCCGGGTTGTTCGGCCCGGGCACCACCTGGACCAGCTCCCAGCCGTCCTCGCCCCAGGTGTCAAGGATCTGCTTGGTCGCGTGCACGAGCAGCGGCACCGTTACGTATTCCCACTTGGTCATGGGGGTGACTCTAGACGGTTCGCAAGGCCGTCCGGCGGATGTGAGGTGGGCCACAAAGCGGGCCGCCGATCGGGTCGGTCGCCGGATGCTCCCGGCATCCGGCGCGGGTGCTGGTTACGCTCGCAAAAGGGCACCGGCGAACGGACGGAGGCGGAGCGTGGACTGGGAGGGCGTGCGGCTGCACGTGGTGAGCGGCAAGGGCGGCACCGGCAAGACCACGCTGGCGGCCGCGCTGGCCCTGGCCCTGGCCGCTGAGGGCCGCCGGACCCTGTTGATCGAGGTGGAGGGCCGACAGGGCATCGCCGAGCTGTTCGGGATCGCCGCGCTGCCGTACCAGGAGCGCAAGGTGGCCACCGTGTCGCCGGCCCAGGTGGGCGCGGCGGGCAAGGGCACCGGCGAGGTCTTCGCGCTGGCCATCGACACCGAGCAGGCGCTGCTCGAGTACCTGGACATGTTCTACAAGCTCGGCCGGGCCGGGAAGGCGCTGCAGAAGGTCGGCTTCGTCGACTTCGCCACCACCGTCGCCCCGGGGGTGCGGGACGTGCTGCTCACCGGCAAGGCCTGCGAGGCGGCCCGCCGCAAGGGCCCGGACGGGCGCCGGGTGTACGACGCGGTGGTGATGGACGCGCCGCCCACCGGGCGCCTCACCAGGTTCCTGAACGTCAACTCCGAGGTGGCCGGGCTGGCCAGGTTCGGTCCGATACACAGTCAGGCCCAGGCGGTGATGGGCGTGCTCAGGTCGCCGGAGACCGCGGTCCACCTGGTCACCCTGCTGGAGGAGATGCCGGTGCAGGAGACCGTGGACGGCTTCGCCGAGCTGCGCGCGGCCGCGCTGCCGGTCGGCGGGGTGCTGGTGAACATGGTGCGCCCGCCGGTGCTGGACGCCGCCGCGGTGGCCGCGGTGCACGGCGACCACCGCGAGGAGGTGGCGCAGGCGCTGCTGGAGGCCGGCCTGGGCGGGCGCTCCCGCACCGCGGCAACCCGGCGGGCGGCGGTGGAGCCGCTGCTGGACCCGCTGCTGGCGCAAGCCAGGGAGCATGCCGAGCGGGTCGCGCTGGAGCAGGAGCAGCGCGCCGACCTGGCGGCGCTCGACCTGCCGAGTTACGAACTCCCGCTGCTCGGCGGGGGTGTGGACCTGGGCGGCCTGTACCGGCTGGCCGGCGAGCTGAAGCGGCAGGGGGCGGCATGACCGGCGCGAGCGGACCTGCGGGACTGGACGTGGACCGGCTGATCGACGACCCGGCCACCCGGATCATCGTCTGCTGCGGCTCCGGCGGGGTCGGCAAGACCACCACCGCGGCCGCGATCGGGCTGCGGGCCGCCGAGCGGGGCCGGCGCACCGTGGTGCTCACCATCGACCCGGCCCGCCGACTGGCCCAGTCGATGGGCCTGACCGAGCTGGACAACACCCCGCGCCCGGTCAAGGGCGCGGCCGGGGCGGACGGTCCGGGCGAGCTGCACGCCATGATGCTGGACATGAAGCGGACCTTCGACGAGGTGGTGCTGGCGCACGCCGAGCCGGAGCGGGCCCGGGCGATCCTGGAGAACCCCTTCTACCAGTCGCTCTCGGCCGGGTTCGCCGGCACCCAGGAGTACATGGCGATGGAGAAGCTGGGCCAGCTGCAGGCCACCGGCAGCTGGGACCTGATCGTGGTGGACACCCCGCCGTCCCGGTCCGCGCTGGACTTCCTGGACGCACCCGGCCGGCTCGGCTCGTTCCTGGACGGGAAGATCATCCGGGTGCTGATGGCCCCGGCCAAGGTCGGCGGCCGTAGCGCGATGAAGTTCCTCAACGTCGGGATGGGGCTGCTCACCGGCACCCTGGGGAAGATCTTCGGCGCCCAGCTGCTGACCGACCTGCAGACCTTCGTGGCCGCGATGGACTCGATGTTCGGCGGCTTCCGGGAGCGGGCCGAGAGCACCTACCAGCTGCTCAAGGCGGACGGCACCGCCTTCCTGGTGGTCGCGGCGCCGGAGCGGGACGCGCTGCGCGAGGCCGCGTACTTCGTGGACCGGCTGGCCGCGGACGAGATGCCGCTGGCCGGGCTGGTGCTCAACCGGGTGCACTCCACCGACGCGCCGCAGCTCACCGCGGAGCGGGCACAGGCGGCGGCGCAGCTGCTGGAGGAGAACGGCGCGGACCACGAGCCGCGGCAGGCCGAGGCGGAGGCCCTGGCCGCAGGGCTGCTGCGGCTGCACGCCGAGCGGGTCGAGGTGATGGGGCGGGAGCGGCGCACCCGTGACCGGTTCGTCTCGGTCTATCCCGATGTGCCCATCATCGAAGTGCCGGCATTGGCCGGGGACGTGCACGACCTGGACGGCCTGCGGGTGATCGGCCGTCAGCTGGCGGGAACCGACTGAGCGGGCGCCAGAGGACTGACGGTCCGCCAGGACTGGCGGACCGGTACGCACTGGCGGGCTGGTGCGGCGGCGTGGGGGGAGGCGGCCGGCAGCAGCCCGCCCTCAGCCCGCCTGCGCGTAGTCCACCAGGATGACCCCGGTGGCCAGCGACTCCTCGTACTCCATCCGGGCGGTCTCCAGCAGCCGCCGCCAGGAGATCACCGTCGGCCGGCGGCGCAGCAGGGCGCGGCGCTCCCGCTCGGTCATCCCACCCCAGACACCGAACTCCACCCGGTTGTCCAGCGCGTCCGCCAGGCACTCGGTGCGCACCGGACACCCGCTGCACACCGCCTTTGCCCGGTTCTGCGCTGCCCCCTGGACGAAGAGCTCGTCCGGATCAGTGGTGCGGCAGGCAGCCTGCGCGCTCCAGTCGTCTACCCAGCCCGTCACGGCGCCGTCCTCTCCCTCATCGAGGTTCCCCCACGGCGGCAACGGCATATTCACCGTTGCCAGTTGAGGACGTTACGGAAGATTGGCGAGACGCAACAGCCCCTTGGGGTCCAATCTCGAATGACCCGATCGGACTATGGGTGCCGGGCAGATCACTCGTTGGAGTGATCGCAGGTCGTGGGCCTTGCACGGTCCCGAAAGGCCCTTTTGTCACTCAGCGCCACCACGGACGCCGCCCCACTGCCCCGCCAGCCGAGATGAATGACGGTTCGAAGTACCTCATAGCCCGTCAAACCGGACAACTCTTAACACCCACAGGAGTGTTCACTGCACACGGAGCGAAGCTGTCGCAAGGCTGTGACAAGCGTAGGCGAACACGTGCCCCGATGGGCCGGAATCCACAACGTAGAGTCCTCACCATGGCTTCGAAGCGCGACTTTGCAGCCCAGCGCTCCCCCCGGCGGACTTCCCCTCTGGAGTTGGCCGGCCACGGGATGACGTTCCTGGGCGTCAGCATCCTCTCCGGCGTGCTGCTCGCCGGCCTAGCCCTGCCCGCCGTCGGCGCGGTCGGGCTCGGGGCCAAGAACGGCGTCGAGAGTTTCGACAACATCCCCGACGACTTCAAGACGCCGACCCTCTCCCAGGCCTCGTACATCTACGACAACCAGGGCAACCAGATCGCCAAGGTCTACGCCCGGGACCGCACGATACTGACCCAGGACCAGATGTCCCCGCTGACCCGGCAGGCCCAGGTCGACATCGAGGACAACCGCTTCTTCCAGCACGGCGCCGTCGACCCGAAGGGCGTGCTGCGCGCCATCGGCAAGAACGCCTCCACCGACGCCGCCTCGCAGGGCGCCTCCACGCTGACCCAGCAGTACGTGAAGAACGTCTTCGTCGAGGAGGCCGGTGACGACCAGGCGGCCTTCGCCGAGGCGACCAAGAAGAGCATCGGCCGCAAGATCAGGGAGCTGAAGTACGCGATCAAGCTGGAGGAGGAGCTGTCCAAGGACCAGATCCTCACCAACTACCTGAACATCACCTTCTTCGGCCACCAGGCCTACGGCGTCGAGGCGGCCGCCCAGCGCTACTTCGGCAAGAGCGACAAGGACCTGAGCGTCGCCGAGGCCGCGACCCTGGCCGGCCTGGTGCAGAACCCCACCGCGTACGACCCGCTGCTGCACCCCAAGGCCGCGCAGACCCGCCGCGACACCGTGATCGACAAGATGCTGGAGTACCACCACATCACGGCCCAGCAGGCGAAGGAGGCCAAGGACACCCCACTCGACCTGAGCCACTACCACGAGCCGCAGAACGGCTGCATCACCGCCAACAACGGCGAGGGCTTCTTCTGCGACTACGTGCGCAAGGTGGTGCTCTCCGACCCGGCCTTCGGCGCCTCGGCCGCTGAGCGGTCCAAGCTCTGGACCCAGGGCGGGCTGAAGATCTACACCACCCTGGACCCGGCCAAGCAGGCCGACGCCTACAAGGCGGTCACCACCAAGGTCTACGTCACCGACACCGTCTCGGCCGCGATGACCATGCTCAAACCCGGCACCGGCGAGATCCTGGCGATGGCCCAGACCCGGCCCTACGGCCTGGACAACGGCAAGCACCAGACCGTGGTCAACCTGAACGTGGACGCGGCGATGGGCGGCGGCAACGGCTTCCAGCCCGGCTCCACCTTCAAGGCGATCGTCGCCGCCGCCGCGATCGAGGGCGGCAAGGGGCTGGACCAGAGCTACCCGGCGCCGGCCTCGATGCCCTACCCCTCGATGACCACCTGCAACGGCATGTACAAGGCCGACGGCTCGGTGATCCCGAACGACAGCCCCGACGAGAAGGGGCCGTTCCAGATGCCGGAGGCGATGGCCCGCTCGATCAACACCTACTTCATCCAGATGGAGCAGGACATCGGCATGTGCGCCGTCACCCAGATGGCCAGCAAGCTGGGCATCAGGGGCAAGGCCAGCGGCAAGCCGCTGGACCCGTTCCCGGCGCTCGGCCTGGGCACCGAGGAGATGAGCCCGCTGGACATGGCGGGCGTCTACGCCACCTTCGCCTCCCGCGGCGTGCACTGCGACCCGGTCGCGATCAAGTCGGTGACCAGCATCGACGGCAAGAACCTGGCCGTCCCGAAGGGCAACTGCAACCAGGTGATCCAGCAGACCACCGCCGACTCGATCAACACCCTGCTCAAGGGCGTGACCGAGAAGGGCGGTACCGGTGCCGCCCTGGGCCTGGACGACGGCCGCATGATCGCCGGCAAGACCGGTACCGCGGACAAGCGCCAGGCCGCCTGGTTCGACGGCTACACCCCCGACCTGGTCGGCGTGGTCTGGCTCGGCGGGCCCGAGGGCAACGTCCCGATGGTCGGGAACATCAAGATCGGCGGACGCTCCTTCGCCGGCGACGGGGGCGTCTACGGCGCCACCGGCCCCGGCCCGATCTGGGTCCAGGCGATGAACGCGGCGCTGGCCGGCACCCCGGCCAGCAACTTCGTCACGGTCGACCTGCCGACCGCGCCGAGCTCCTCGCCGTCACCGATCCCGGGCGACCAGAACAGCCCCGGCGGCCCCGCGACCCAGCCGCCGCCGGGCACCCCGAACCCGCCGCCGGGCGGGGGCTTCACCTTCCCGCCGGGCCTGATCGGCGGCATCGGCCCCACCGGCAAGCCGACCCGCCCCGGCCACCACTGACCGGACGGCCGGGCGCGGGAGCGGCCGGTGCCCGC
>NZ_PYBW01000187.1 GCF_003205575.1 Streptomyces tateyamensis | reverse complement strand
ACCATGTACGCGGCACCGTCCGGTACGCCGACACGTTGACCACCCTCGTCAACGACGGCGTCACCCGTTTCGTCGAGGTCGGCCCCGACGCCGCCCTGACCCCCATGGGCCTGGACGACCCCGCCCTGTCCTTCATCGCCACCACCCGCCGCGACCGCGACGAGGTGACCACCCTGCTCACCGCCCTCGGCGAGCTGCACGGCCGGGGTGGCCGGGTCGACTGGGCCGCCTTCTTCGCCGGCACCGGGGCACGCCGGGTCGACCTGCCCACCTACGCCTTCCAGCACCAGGAGTACTGGCTGACCCTGCCGAGCGCGACCGGCGAGGCAGCCGGGCTCGGGCAGACCGGGGCAGGGCACCCGCTGCTCGGCGCCGCGCTGGAGCTGCCGGCCAGCGACGGCCTGGTGCTCACCGGCCGCCTGACCGCCGCCGCGCAGCCCTGGCTGGCCGAGCACGACCTGCTCGGCACCATCACGGTGCCCCCGGCCGCCCTGGTCGAGCTGGCCCTGCATGCGGGTGCCCGGCTCGACTGCGCGGGTCTCGCCGAGTTCACCGTGCTCGCCCCGCTGCCGCTGCCCGAGCAGGGCGCGCTGGCCGTGCAGGTCGCGGTCGGTGGAGCGGAGGCGGACGGGTCCCGTTCGGTGAATGTGCACGCCCGCGCGGACGAGGGACCGTGGACCCGGTACGCCCATGGCACCCTGACGGCTGAGGAGCTCGCCGATCCGGCCGAGCTGACCGCCTGGCCGCCGGCCGGTGCCACCGCCGTGGACAGCGCCACCTTGACTGAGCGCTTGCTCACCCAGGGGATCGGCCACGGCCCCGCCTTCCAGACCGTCACCGCCGCCTGGCAGCGCGGTGAGGAGTTCTACGCCGAGCTCGCGTTGGGCGAGGAGTACGGCGCCTCGGCATACGGACTGCACCCCGCGCTGCTGGAGTCGGCGCTGCAGCCCGCCCTGCTCGCGCAGCAGGGGGCCGGGCTGGCCGCCCAGTGGCACGGTGTCCAGCTGTACGCGGCCGGTGCGGGCGAGCTGCGGTTGCGGCTGGCCCCGGCCGAGGGCGACGGCGCCCACCGGCTGGACCTGGCGGACGCCACCGGCCGCCCGGTTGCCACGGTCCGTCAGCTGACCACCCGTCTGCTGACTCCCGCCGAGCTGGCCACCCCGGGTGCGGAGGGGCTCTTCACGCTCGACTGGCAGCCCGTCACTTCGACCAGCGCCGCCGAGGGGACCTGGGTCGACCTGGACACCCTCGACGCCCTGCTCGCGGCCCCGGAGCTGCCCGCCCGGGTGCTCTACCAGGTCCCCGCGGCGGCGGACGAGCACCTGCCCGCTGCCGTCCGTGCCACCACCAGCACGGTGCTTGCCCTGTTGCAGGCCTGGCTGGCCGAGGAGCGGTTGTCCGCCACCACCCTGGTGCTCGCCACCCGGCAGGCCGTCGGCCGCCCCGGCGAGCCGGTCGCACTCGCCCAGGCGCCCGTCTGGGGCCTGGTGCGGGCCGCCCAGGCCGAGTACCCCGACCGCTTCGTGCTGGCCGACCTGGACGGCACCGAGGAGGCGCTCGCCACCCTTCGCCGGACGGAGCCAGCCGACAACGAGTTGATGGTCCGTCAGGATCAGCTGTTCGTTCCCCGGCTGACCCCTGCCGAGCCGTCGGCCGGCGCCTGGGACGCCGAGGCCACGGTGCTGCTCACCGGGGCGGGTGCCCCGGCCGGTGCCGCGTTGGCCCGCCACCTGGTCCTCGCGCAGGGCGTGCGGCAGCTGCTGCTCACCGACGGCAGCGCCGAGCTGGTTGCCGAACTGGCCGAGCTGGGCGCCGCGGTGACCATCACCGAGACCGATCCCGCCGATCCGCGGGCGCTGGCCGAGCTGCTGGCCGCGATCCCCGCCGCCCACCCGCTGGGCGCCGTGGTGCACGCGGCCGGCACGACCGACCACGGCCTGCTCGCCACCCTCACACCCAAGCAGTTCGACGCGGTGCTGCACCCGAAGGCCGACGCCGCCTGGCAGTTGCACCAGGCCACCAGGGACCTGCCGCTGACCGCCTTCGTGCTGGTCTCCTCCGCCGCCGGTCTGCTGCACGGTGCCGGAGCGGCCAACTTCGCCGCCGCCAGCACCTTCCTGGACGCGCTGGCCGCCCACCGCAGCGCGCTGGGCCTGCCCGGCAGTTCGCTGGCCCTGGGCACCTGGGAGGCCGCCGAGCCGGACCAGGTGCAGCTGACCCGCACGGCGCGGGTGGGGCTGCCCGCGCTGACCGTCGAGCAGGGCCTGGCCGCCTTCGACGCGGTGCCCGCCGGACCGGTCGTGGCGCTGCGGCTCGACCAGTCCACGCTGCGCTCGCTCGGTGCCGAACTGCCCGCACTGCTGCGCGCGGTGGTCCGCACCCCGGGCCACCGCTCGGCGGCCCGGGTCGAGCAGGACGGCGCCGCCGAGCTGCGCCGCCGCCTGGCCGGCCTGGCCACCGAGGCCGAGCGCGGCCGGGTGCTGCTGGAGCTGGTCCGAACCCAGGTGGCAACCGTCCTGGGGCACCCCTCTCTTGAGGCAGTGGAACCCGGACGGGCCTTCCAGGAGCTGGGTTTCGATTCCTACGCTGCGATCGAGCTGCGCAGGCGATTGGGCGCGGCCACCGGGTTGGCACTGCCCGCCACCCTGGTCTTCGACTACCCGACCTCGCGCGCGGTCGCCGAGTACCTGACCGCCGCGATCGACCCGGCCGGCGCGGACCCGAGCGCGCCGCTGCTGGGCGAGGTCGACCGGCTGGACGCCGCCCTGGCGGCGTTCGCGCCGACCGGCGGGGCAGCCGCCAAGATCACCGCGCGACTGGAGGCCCTGCTGCGCAAGTGGCAGGACCTGCAGGCCACCGACCACGACACCGACACCGAGGCCGACCTCGACGCGGCCACCGACGACGAGCTGTTCTCCCTGCTCGACGGCGAACTGGGCATCTGACGAGATTGGTTGAGGGACAGATGAGCAACGACGACAAGCTCCGGGACTACCTCAAGCGGGCCACCGCCGACCTCCAGCAGACCAAGCGCCGGCTGCGGGAGGTGGAGTCCGCCCGGCACGAGCCGATCGCCATCGTCGCGATGAGCTGCCGCTACCCGGGCGGGGTGAGCACGCCGGAGCAGCTTTGGGAGCTGGTCGCCGAAGGCCGGGACGGGATCACCCTCTTCCCGGAGAACCGGGGTTGGGACACCGCCAATCTGTACGACCCGGAGCCGGCCACGCCGGGCAAGAGCTACGCCCGGGAGGGCGGGTTCCTGCACGGCGCGGGGGAGTTCGACGCCGACTTCTTCAAGATCAGCCCGCGCGAGGCCCGGGAGACCGACGCCCAGCAGCGGCTGATGCTGGAGACCGCCTGGGAGGCCGTCGAGCGGGCCGGGATCGACCCGCTCTCGCTCAAGGGCAGCGACACCGGGGTCTTCGCCGGCGTGGTGTACCACGACTACGCGCTCGGCGGCGGCCCCGGCGGGCTGGCCAGCGTGGCCAGCGGCCGGGTCGCCTACGTGCTCGGCCTGGAGGGGCCGGCGGTCACCGTCGACACCGCGTGCTCTTCCTCGCTGGTCGCGCTGCACTGGGCGATCCAGGCGCTGCGTAGCGGCGAGTGCTCGCTGGCGCTGGCGGGCGGGGTGACCGTGATGGCCACCCCCGACTCCTTCGTCGGCTTCAGCCAGGACCGCGGGCTGTCCCCGGACGGACGGTGCAAGTCCTTCGCCGCGGCCGCCGACGGGACCGGCTGGGGCGAGGGCATCGGCATGCTGCTGGTGGAGCGGCTCTCCGACGCGCGCCGCAACGGGCACCCGGTGCTCGCCGTGGTGCGCGGCAGCGCGGTCAATTCCGACGGTGCGTCCAACGGCCTGACGGCGCCCAACGGTCCGTCCCAGCAGCGGGTGATCCGGGCCGCGCTGGCCGACGCCCAGCTGACGGCGGACCAGGTCGACGTGGTGGAGGCGCACGGGACCGGCACGGTGCTGGGTGACCCGATCGAGGCCCAGGCTTTGCTCGCCACCTACGGCCAGGACCGGGCGAAGCCGCTGCTGCTCGGCTCGCTCAAGTCCAACATCGGCCACACCCAGGCGGCGGCCGGCGTCGGCGGGATCATGAAGATGGTCCACGCGATGCAGCACGAGCTGCTGCCGAAGACTCTGCACGTCGACGAGCCCACCCCGAAGGTGGACTGGAGCGCGGGCAGCATCGAGCTGCTCACCGAGGCGGTCGCCTGGCCGGCCGGTACCGAGCCGCGCCGGGCGGGCGTCTCCTCGTTCGGGCTCAGCGGGACCAACGCGCACGTGATCATCGAGGAGGCGCCGGCCGTGGAGGTCGCGGCGGCGGAGCCGGTGGACGGCCCGCAGCTGCCCGCCGTGCCGCTGCTGCTGTCCGCGCGCAGCCCGGAGGCGCTGGCTGCACAAGCCGCCGCGCTGCGGGCGCACCTCGCGGAGCGGCCCGAGCTGCGGCCGCTGGATGTCGCGTACTCGCTGGCTACGGGGCGGGCGGCGCTGGAGCAGCGCGCGGTGGTGGTCGCGGGGGACCGCGAGGCGGCGCTGGCGGGGCTCGTGGGGCTGGCCGAGGGGCGCACCGCGGGCGCGGTGGCGAAGGCGGACGGGCTGACGGCGTTCCTGTTCTCGGGGCAGGGGAGCCAGCGGGTGGGGATGGGTCGTCAGTTGGCGACTGTGTTCCCGGTGTTTGCGGCGGCGTGGGATGAGCTGGCTGGGCATCTGGATCTGGGCAGCGATGAGGAGTTGAACCAGACGCAGTATGCGCAGCCGGCGATCTTTGCGTTCGAGGTGGCGCTGTTCCGGCTGCTGGAGTCGTGGGGTGTGAAGCCGGATTATCTGGCGGGTCACTCGATCGGTGAGATCGCGGCTGCGCATGTGGCGGGTGTGTTCTCGTTGGAGGATGCCGCGAAGCTGGTCACGGCGCGTGGTCGCCTGATGCA
>NZ_PYBW01000186.1 GCF_003205575.1 Streptomyces tateyamensis | reverse complement strand
ATCGGCCTCTACAAGACCGAGCTCATCAAGCGCCAAGGACCCTGGCGCACCCTGACCGACGTCGAGATCGCCACCGCCGAGTACGTCGACTGGTTCAACTCCACCCGGCTCCACAGTGAACTCGGCCACACCCCACCCGCCGAGTACGAAGCCAAGTACTACAACCAACAGCCAAAACCACAGGTCACAGCCACAATCTAGAGTCTCCGAAGAATCCGCAGCGGTTCATCACGCCATCTCGATCACCCCATGCCACACCGGCATGTGCGTATGGTTCAACTCGGTCCTCGGACACTTCGATACGTACATGAAATGCGCGGGTCGTGACTCAACGGTCACGGCCCGCTTTTTCATGTCATGGACCAGGTTCAGGCCGCAGCAACGGCACCGCCTCGGCAGCCCGGGGCCGAAACGCGCCACACCGGCCGCCCGCCGGTCGGGACCGCACCAGTCATGCGCCTCCCAATGCGCACTGAGCTCCCCGATCAGGATGGGGAGGTCCTGTGCCTCACCGTGCTCGGCCAGTACCCTCATCCCGGTCCAGGACAGCCAGCGCCTCGTGTCCGTCACCCACTCGCGCGCGGCCGGTACGGCAAGGGCACCGAGTGGACCGACCGCACGCGACAGCAACGGCAGTGGACGCTCCCCGTCCGCTGTGAGCAGTGACGGCACCATGGGGATAAGCCCCGGCTCCGGCGGGCGCCCAGCCAGGGAGTGCAGGGCCCTGACCTTCGCGCGGTCAGCCGCACCGGGATCGGCGAGCACCTCGAGCAGTTGGCGAGTACTCAGTCCCGGCTCGACCCCGACGCCAGGACGATCGCCACACGGCACGGCGCTCCCCGGTCCGAGCTGCCAGCGCACCCACGGCTCGGAGCGCCACAGCAACGACTCGTCCCCCGTCGGACGCGACCGCGCGACGCCGGCCAGATCGTCCCACCACTCGACCGGCCAGCAGTCCGCCACCGACTCGAGCACGTCCACCCAGTGCTCGCCCTCGCAGACGTAGGACCTCAGGACCTGACGCGCCTCCACCGACCCGGACAGCGCGAGCAGTTCCAGCACTCGCGTCGCCCGCTCGCAGTCGTCCTCGTCCCCCGCCAGCAAGGCGAAGAGCGGCTCCAGCGACAGCTCCAGGTCCCGGATCAACCTCGCCAGATAGAGATGACGCTCGTCCACCTGCGAGTCCCAGCGGCAGTCCCGCCGGACGCAGTCGTCAACCAACCTGCCGGCCGTCGGATCGCCGGTCGCCGACACCGCGCCGAGACCCCGGCCTCGTTGCAGCAGCCCCTCCAGCGAGCCGACCGGCGCGTATGCCCACTCGTCCGTCGCCTCGTCGCTCATCGCGCGGAGCATCTCCGAGAACCCGCCCGATCGCCAACCCATTTCCGCCGGGGCTCTCCACGTCCCTCACTCGCCTCGAAGCGCTCGAGGCCCGTCTCCCGGCGGTGGTCCCGGCGTCGTTCCATGGAGGCCCGGCGGCCCCGCGCCCACCGGAACGGTGCGCGCGGGGCCGCCGGGCTTGCGACGAGGCGTCAGCCGTCGTTCTCGGTGGACGGGAGGTACGCGCCGGGGACGTCGTTCGGGGCGTGGATCTCGCTCTCGCCCGGGTACGGGGTGGTCCAGTTGTGCGTCTGGTACCAGACCAGGTGGTTCATCTGGGCCGGGTTCGCGAAGTCCGGCTGCGCGTTCGGGCCGGTGAGCCGCTGCTTCGCCTTCCAGGCGTCCCACTGGGCCGCGACGGCCTGCTGCGCCGCCGGCGGCGCGACCGTCGTCGGAGCCTGGCCAGTCGTCGGAGCCTGACCCGTCGTCGGAGCGGGAGCCGCCGGAGCTGCCGCCGTACGGGAGTTCGGCACCGTGCCGGGCACGTCCGCGCCGCACGAGGGCAGCGTCTTGAGTCCGTCGGTCAGCGAGGTCCGGTTGGGTACCGCGGTGAACGGCGTGTAGTCCGGCTTGTCGGTGAAGGCGGCGGTCATCGGGCTGGCCGCGCTGTCCTTCTGGTTCATCGGCTGGATCCCGAGGATCTGCTCGATGGTGCGCACCATCGTGATCTGCGAGTAGTAGTGGCTGTCGACGGTCCCGTGCTGCGCCCAGGGGCTGATCACCTGGACCGGGGCGCGGTGGCCGTCCACGTGGTCGAGGCCGGCCTGGGAGTCGTCCTCGACCACGAAGATCGCGGAGTCCTTCCAGTACTCGCTGTGCGAGATCTCGTCGACGATCTTGCCGGTTGCGAGGTCGTTGTCGGCGACCTGCGCGGCCGGGCTCGCCGGACCGCCGGTGTGGTCGCTGGACAGCCACAGCATGTTGAGGTTCGCCGGGCCGTTCTGCTCGAAGTCCTGCTTCCATATCTGGTACCGGTACTGGTCCGGCACGTCGAGGTCGAACTTGGGGAAGCCGGGCACCGACACGTCGTTCAGCGAGGGGATCGGCGACGAGGAGTTCAGGGGGTAGGCGGTGTCCTGCCCGGTCGCGTCCATGGTCTTCGCGTCGCAGTACAGGTTCTGCCAGCTCGCCGCGGCGGGCTTGGTGAGGAACTGGTGGAACTCGCCGAAGTCGCGCACGTCCTGGCCGGCCGCCTGCGCGCCGGTCCACAGGAAGCCCGAGCGCTGGTGGCCCAGGGCGTCGTCCTCGGTGTCGTAGCTGCGCTGGTACTCGCCCGCCGAGGACTCGGTGTACTCCGGGTCGTCGGCCTGCATCAGCCAGTTGTGGCCCTCGGCGGAGTTCGTGCCGATGTCGTAGGTGTTGTCGTAGAGCCCGAACTGCTCGGCCAGTGCGTGCTGGTTCGGCGTCACGTTCGCGCCGAACTGGGTCAGCGCCGGATCGCCGTTGCCCTTCGCCATGTCGCCGAACAGCTGGTCGTAGGTCCGGTTCTCCTTGACGATCAGGAAGACGTGCTTGATCGTCGAAGGGTCGCCGATCCGGGCCGGCACCGGCACCGCCTTGGCCTTGTGCCCCTGGGCGGTGCGGACCGAACCGTTGGTCCAGCCGTTCTGCCGGAAGACCTTGGCGGTCTGGTCGCGGATCTCCCGGTCGCTCGGCAGCGTGAACTGCGTGAGGCTCGACGTGGTGTCGTGGGTGTTGTGCGCGCCGGTGGCGTTCGGCCGCCGGGCGTCGATGCCACGGGTGTTGGAGACGACCACCTTTGAGCCGACGGTGGCGATGTCCGTCGGGAAGTAGTCGGTGGGCAGCAGGCCGACGTAGCCGACCGGCTCCTGGGCGCCGGTGTAGCGGTAGACCGCCACCGCGTTGGCGCGGCCGAGGGTGATCAGCAGGCGGCCGTCCTCGGTGAGCGTCACCGCGGTGGGCTCGTACCCGACCGAGGCCTCGGGCCACGGCTTGGTGGAGATGGTCTGCACGACCTTGTCCCGCCTGGTGTCGACCACCGACACCTCGTCCGTACCGGTGTCGGTGACGAACAGGACGTCGTTCTTGACGTACAGGGTCGTCGGGTGCAGGCCGACGTCGATGGACCGGACGGCGGCGGAGGTGTTCGCCAGGTCGATCACGCTCACGGTGCCCGTGGTCGTGGCGCCGGTGTCCAGGTCGGCCGGCACCTGGGTGCCGTAGGAGTTGAGTGTGTCGTCGTCCTCGGTGGCCGGGCGACCGCCCTCGTTGCTGACGTACAGCTTCTGGCCGACCCGTGCGATGCCGCGCGGCGCGTTGCCCACCGTCCAGCTGTGCTCGACGGCACCGGTCGACGCGTTGATCGCGACCACCCGGTTCTGCCCGTTGACCGCCGCGTACACCGTCGCGCCGTCGGCGGAGAACACCGCGCCCGAGGCGAGGGCGTGCTTGGCCCCGTCCGCCGGGATCGACACCGTCACCGGGTTGGCCAGCGAGCCGTCGGGGTTCACGGTGAACCGGGTGTAGCCGTCGAGCTGGCCCAGCCACAGCTGCGAACCGTCCGGCGAGTACACCGGGGCCTCCTGGCCGACCGAACCGGCGGCCAGGTGCAGGTCGTCCGCCTTCGCGGTGCCGACGCGCTGCTGCACCTTCCCGGTCTTCAGGTCCACCACGACCAGCGACGCGTCGCCGTCGGCGACCGAGGCGGCCAGGTGGCTGCCGTCCGGGCTGACCCGGGACGCCATGATCTTGCCGTCGTTGACGACCAGCCGGCTGCCGTACGGGTCGAGGTACTGGTCGCCGGAGACAACCTGGCCGCTGGCGGTGACCTGGCCGACCTGGTCGGTGCCGAACTGGTTCGTGGCCGCGAAAGCCGTGCCGGTGGCCACGGCCACCGCGGTGATGCACGCGGTGGCGAGCGTGGCACGGCGGCTGATCCGCCGACCGAGGAGGGCGGGGCGGGACTTCTGAACACGACGACGCGTCACCTGCATGGCGTCATCCCTTCGTTGAGTGAGCGGAACCCGTCGGGGTGGTGCGGTGCGTGCGGTGCGTGCAGTGCGTGCAGTGCTCTTCGGTTCGGCGGGGCATCAGTCCGGCGCGGCCGCGAGCAGCCCGATCTCGCCGTCGAACTGCCACAGCGGGTTCGGCGCATCCCCGCTCGGGGTCTGCACCAGGAAGTAGCCGTTCACCTCTTTCGGCCCGTCCCCGTCGGCCATCAGCCGTCCGTCCGGCGCGACGTCGAGCTGGTAGACCGCCGTCCCCGGCGCGGTCACGCCGGGCAGGTGCCAAGTGACGACGCAGCGCCAGTCGTTGCCCGCCCCCTGCGGGTCGACATGGCCGTCCCCGCGGTCGCAGGTGGCCGAGACCTGCAACTGCTCCTCGGTGACGGCGGAGCGGTGCAGCTGCTCGGTCTGCAGCCGGTACAGGTGCCCGAACGCGGTGGAGACCTCGCGCTCCACCTTGGCCTGCGTGATCCCCGAGCCGGTCGAGGGCTCGGCCACGGCGACCGCAGCGACGGACAGCGCGAGCAGCCCGGCCAGCGGCGCCACCCCGAAGGCGAGCGCGCGGCGCTGCACCCCGTCCTCGCTGCCGTTGGTGAAGTCCCGCCGCACGAACAGCAGACAGGCCGCGGCCGTCGCCACCACGGCCCAGGCCAGGCTGACCGCGACGGCGATCAGCAGCTGGTCGAGCCGCGCGGGCTCGGCGAACAGGCCGTTCCAGGAGACAAAGGCGTAGCCGGGCAGCGCGAGGCGCAGCGGCACCGGTAGCGGCAGCATCTGCGCGACCTGCATCGCGACCGCCGCCAGCGCGGGAACGAGCAGCCCCATCGGCGAGCGCCCGAGCAAGACCGAGCCGAGCAGCCCGATCGCCGCCAGCGCCAGGGTGGGCGCCAACGCGCACGCCCACGCGAGCAACACGCCCTGGGCCGCGTCGGACGGCGCCAGCAGGTGGCCGTCGACGCCGACCAGCGGCCGGTTACCGACCGCCGCCAGCCCGCCCACCGTGCTCGAGGCCAGCAGCCCGGCCACCAGCAGCACCAGCACCGTCCCGCCCGCCAGTGCCTTCCCCGCGAAGAGCCGCCGCGGCGAGCGGACCGCCACCAGCAGGTGCCGCCAGGTCCCGAGCCGGTCCTCGCCGGCGAACACGTCGCCCGCGACCACGGAGGTCAGCAGCGGCAGCGCCCAGGAGCCCGAGAAGCCCAGCAGCACCAGAGGGCCGGCCCAGCCCGTGGCGTGCATCCAGCGGCCGAACAGCGTGTCGGCGGGCAGCGTGCCCTGCTGGGCCACCGCCGCCACGAACAGCCCGGGAATGACCCAACAGGCCAGCACGAGCAACCGGATCCGCCACTGCGAGACGAGTTTGACCACCTCGAAGCGGTACACCCGACCCACCGGCACCGGGGTCACCTCGGTCGCCGCACCGGTGCTGCCTGCCAGTGCCGTTGCCGTGCTCATCGCTCGCCCTCCTGCTGCTGATCGGTCAGGGCAAGGAATGCGGCCTCCAACGGCGGTACCACGGGCGCGACTTCGCGCACCCCCACGCCTGCGTGCACGAGCGTGCCCACCAGCTGCTCGACGGTCGGCGCCGACGCCCGCACCACCAGGGCCCCGGCCCCGCGCCGCGCCGCGGCCCCCGTCACGATCCGCACCCCTGCGACCTCGGCGGCCACCGTCAGCGCGGCCTGCGGATCGGAGGTGAGCAGGCGGTAGTCGACCTCGGGGCTGTCGGCCGCCAGCTTCTCCAGCGGGCCGGAGAAGCGGACCCGGCCGGCCGCGAGGATGGTGACGTCGGAGCAGAGCGCCTCGAGGTCGTCCATCCGGTGGCTGGACAGCACCACCGTCACGCCGTCCTCCGCCAGCCGCCGCAGCGCGCCGTGCACGTGCTGCTTGCCGGCCGGGTCCAACCCGTTGGACGGCTCGTCGAGCACCAGCAGCCTGGGCTCGGTGAGCAGCGCCACGGCCAGCCCGAGCCGCTGCCGCATGCCCAGCGAGAATCCCCGCACCCGGTCGTCGGCGACGTCCGTCAGCCCGACCTCGGCCAGCACCTCGTCGATCCGCCCGGCGCGCGGGTCGCGGCCGTGCAGGGCGGCGAGCGCGGCCAGGTTCTTGCGAGCGGTGAGCGACGGGTAGAGCCCGGGCCCGTCCACGAACCCGGCCACCTGCCGCGGCCCCGCCAGGGCCCGTCCGACCGGTCTGCCCAGCACCTCCAACTCACCGCCGTCGGCGACGGCCAGCCCGAGCAGCAGCCCGAGCAGCGTCGTCTTCCCGGCACCGTTCGGCCCGGCCAGCCCGTGGATCCGCCCGGAGGCCAGGTCCAGCCCGACTCCGTCGAGCGCCACGACGTCACCGAAGCACTTCGTCAAACCACGCGCCCGTACGGCAAGTTGTGCGTCGCCCATAGCCCCTTCTCACACTCCCCCAGGGAACGTAGGGCGTTGACGGGACGCCTTCAGGGTCGCGCGGTTGAACGCTGATGGAACATCCGTCGGCCGATGCCGACGGAGTCACCAGCCGGGCGATGACGACACTGCGGCGCAGGGGCCTGCGCGCTCGGCGACCAGGTCGGCCGGGCGGACAGCCGGGCGCCGGCCATCCGAAGCGCGCGTGGCGGACCGGCACACGCGGCAAGCAGCCGCACCGCACCGCCGGGATCCCGCCGCACCCGAGGAGGTGCGAGGGTGACGGTCACGCGGCAGCGACCGTCACCCGGCAGCAGCGGTTCCGGTCAGGCCGGTGACCCGTCGGACCCTTGGCGCAGGCACAGGGTGCCCCAGTGGAATCCGGCGCCGATGGCGGACATGACGTAGGTGTGGCCCGGGCGCAGGCCGCCGGCGGAGGCGGTCTGGTGGAGGGCGGTGAAGACGCCGGCGGCGCCGGTGTTGCCGAGGCGGTCCAGGGTGATGGGGACGCGGTCGGCTGCGATGCCGAGCCGGTTGCGGGCCGCGTCCAGGATGTTGATGTTGGCCTGGTGGAGGAAGTAGTGGTCGATGTCCTGGGGTGCGAGGCCAGCGTGGCGGGTGGCGTTGGCAATGCTCTCGGGCAGACGGGTGGTCGCGGATTCCCAGACGGCGGGGCCGTCCATGCTGACGTAGTGGGTTCCGGCGGCGAGGGTGTCGGGGCTGGTGGGCAGCCGGGAGCCGCCCGCGGGGATCTGCACGGCGTAGGAGAGTTGGGAGCCGATGTCGTAGGCGAGCAGTCCAGCGCCTGGGGTCCGGGTGCGGGTGAGGACGGCGGCGGCTGCTGCGTCGCCGAAGAAGACTCCGGCGGTGCGGTCGCCGGGGCGGGTGACACGGGAGGCGCAGTCGGCGCCGATGACGAGGATGGTGGTGATGGAAGGGTTCTGCAGGAGGTGGGCTGCAAGGAGCACGGCGTGGATTCCGGAGGCGCAGGCTGCCTGGGAGACGTCCAGGGCCATGGCCCTGCTCGCGCCGATGGCGTTTTTGACGATCAGTGAGGTCGAGGGCATGGGCTGGTCGTTGGTGTAGCTGGCCACGATGATGGCGTCCAGACCGGACGGCGAGACCTGGGCCGCTTCCAGGGCGGGGCGGGCGGCGGCCGTGCACATGTCGGAGGTGGCCAGGTCCGGTGCGAGTCGGCGGCGCTCGTGGATGCCGGTGCGGGCGGTGATCCAGTCGCCGCTGCGCTGGGTGGTGCGAGTGAGGTCCTCGTTCGTCACGACCGCGGGAGGGATGTGGATGCCGGTGCCGGTGATCGCGAAAGGGACGGCCAGGCCGTCTCCGGTACGGGAGGCGGTGGTCCGCTGGTGGGCCTCGGTGGTCACGTCAGGGTGCTCCGGTCGGCGGCGGTGAGGGTTTCGAGGTCGGCGTAGAACCGTCCTGACGGGCGGGGCAGTCCCAGCAGGATGCGGCGGGCCGCCTCCGCGGTGAGCGCGCCGCCCAGGGCCACACCGGAGGCGAGTTGGGGCCAACTGCTGAGGGTGGTGCCGATTCTGGGGATGGCGGCGGCCATGTCGGCGCTGATGGTGTCGCGGCCGACCATCGCGAGGATGGTGTCCACGGTTTCCTGGTGGGTGAGGTCGGCCAGGTCGCGTGCAGTGGCCTGGCCGAGCAGCCCGTGCAGGAGGGGCCGGTCGGGTTCGAGGTCGAAGCGCTCGACGTCCAGCAGCCCGCGGTCGTTGGCGTCCATGACGACGGGGATCCGCAGGGCGCGGGCACGCTCGCGGGCCGCGAACTTCACGTACGGGGTGTCGCACTCCTCGACGAGCAGGTCGATCGGTCCCGTGCCGCCGGTGAAGAAGTCCTCCATCAGGTCGTCGGTCAGACCACCGGTGTAGATCTCGATGTCCAGCCAGGGGTCGATCTCGGCCATCTGGCGGGCGGCGATCACGCACTTGTTGAGCCCCAGGTGGTGGACTCCGGCGCGCAGTCTGTTCAGGTTGGAGAGGCTGAGGGTGTCGAAGTCGGCGAGCTTGAACGCTCCGGCGATGCCTTCCATGGCGAAGGTGAGGGCGGCACTGCTGCCGACCGAGAGGCCGATGATGCCGACCCGGCGTTCCAACAGCCGCCGCTGCTGCGGGCGTTCGATCCGGCCCCGGTTCCGGTCGGTGCGCACCAGGCGGAACTCCTCACGGGGCAGGAGGTGCACCACCCGGCCCGACCACGGGTACCAGACCCAGATGCCGTACTCCCGCGGTCCGCTGCCGGCCAGTTGCTCGGTGACGGCCGTCGCGACGGCCCGCGGGGAACCGCGCAGGGCGGGGTCGCGGCTGGTGACCAGTTCCGTCAGCTGGTCCTCGATCGTGTCCAGCACCTCGCGGACCTGTCCGGATGCGAGCAGGGCCTCGAAGGCCTGCGCGTCCTGTTCCCGCCCCAGGTCGAACAGCACCGGTTGCCAACGCTCTTCGCCTTCAGGACGTGTGGCGCCGACCGGGACGGTGGGGCGCGCGGCCTGCCTCTCGCGGGTGAGGCGGACCGCCTCGGCGCGCATCGGCTCGGCGGCGGCCACGAAGGCCGGGAATTCCTCCTGCAGGCGTTCGACCAGGTCGCAGTAGTCTCCGGCCGGCTGCGCCGCCAGGTACAGCATGGCCACGACGTCTTCCGTGTAGTGCTCGACGTACCGGCGCGTTCCCGGCAGCGGACGGAACCCGAAGCGCTCGTGGAACAGGTCCTGGCCGTCGGCGGTGCCGGAGGTCCCGATCATCGCCTTGGCGCCCAGGTGCCGTGCGGCCGCGATGGCAACGGCGTTCAGGTGGATTCCCAGGCCCAGCTTGCGGGCGTGGTGCTCGACGACGAGTCGGCTGTGCTCGAACGTTTCGGCAGGGCCCAGGCCGAACTCGCGCAGCACGTCCTCGAAGCGCTCCGTTCCCAAGTAGGCCCTGCTCTGGAAGAGTTCGCTCGTCTCGGGAGTCGAGAGCCGGACGTATCCCAGGGGCTGGCCCTGCGGGCGGCGCCTGGCGAAGAAGTGCCAGGCGCCGAAGTCCAGTTCCTGGTCGTCGGCGTACCGGCCGCCGGGCGTGCGGAAGTCGGGGCGCCGCCCCCGGTCGTAGAGGATTCGCGCCCTCAACTCCCGCGTCCGGCCCACCAGCTCGCCGTCGGTCGGGCTGTCCTTGGCGATCTGTAGGGCGGAGATGTGCCACCCGGCATCGGGTGACGGGTATTCAGCCGGCATGGCGGTTCCTATCTTGGATCAGCACGTACCGTTCGGCCGTGCTCGGGTGCACCTGCGGCGGTCCGCGCGCGCCCTCCCGACAAAGGCTCAGTTCGGCGATGGCCCTGCCGTGCCCGGCCGGCGCCGGGCCGGGGTGGCCATCCCCCGCCCGGCGACCGTCACCGTGCCGCGGCTTCCGCTACTGCGCCCCGGCTGTCGCCGTCGCGCACTTGGCGAGGAGCACCCGGCTGAGCTCACCGACGGTGGTGCTCCCGGCGGTTTCGTGCTCCTCGACCTTGACGCCGAGTTCCTCCTGGAGGATCAGGGCGAGTTCGGCCAGCGAGAGCGAGTCCAGGCCCAGGCTCTCCAGGCTGGCCTCCGGGACGATCGCGGAGCCCGGGACCTCGAACTTGGCGGTCAGCGCGGAACGGAGGATGCTCTGGACAGGTGACAAGGCAGTGCCCTTTCGGAGAGGGAGCGACCGCTCAGAGCGAGCGGCCGGCGGAGGTGCCGGTGTCGTGCACCGGTGCGATGCGGTCGAGCTCGGGCCACAGCAGGGCGGCCGAGCCCCAGGTGAGTCCCGCCCCGAAGGCGGTGATCAGCACCCGCTGCCCGGCCCGCAGGTCCTCGCGGGCGGCGGCGTCGGCAAGGGCCAGCGGAATGGAGGCGGCGCCGGTGTTGCCGACTCTCTCGACGTGGTTGACGCACCGGTCGGCGGGAATGTCCAGGCGCTCGCCCACGGCGCTCAGGATGCGGGCGTTGGCCTGATGGGCGACCAGCCGGTCCACGTGCGCCGCGGTCCAGCCGACGTTCTTCAGCAGCAGGCGCGAGGATTCGGTCATCCGGGTCACCGCGTGCTGGAAGACCTCGCGACCGTCCATCCGGAAGTACCGGTCGGCCGGTCGGTAGGCCCGGGGCCTGGCCCGCTCCAGTGCGCCGCCGCCGGCCACTTCGATCAGGTGGTGACCGGTCCCGTCACTACCGAGGTCGAAGCCCAGCACACCGCCGGGCTCCCCGCTCAGGCCCCGGCGCAGCACCACGGCCCCGGCCCCGTCCGCGAACACCACCCCCGCGCTGCGGTCCTCGGGAGCGATCAGCGTGGAGTAGACGTCGGCGGCCACCAGCAGCACCCGCTCGGCGATGCCGGCGCAGATCACGCCTGCGGCGGCGGCCAGCCCGTAGACGAACCCGCTGCACGCTGCCGAGACGTCCCAGGCCGCAACCCCCTCCAGCCCCAGCCGCGACGCGAGCTGCGGCGCCGTGGCGGGCATCGGCCGGTCCGGGGTCGACGTGGCCACGATGACCGCGTCCACCCGGGGCGTCCGGGCGCTCGCCAGCGCCAGGCGCGCGGCCCGCTCGGCCGCGTCCCCGGTCGACGTGTCGGCGTCGGCCCAGTGCCGGGTGCCGATACCGGTGCGCCGGCGCACCCAGGCATCGTCGACACCCCAGGAGGCGGGCAGCTCCTCGTTGGTCACCACCCGCGGCGGCACCCAGCCACCCAGCCCCTGCAACACCGCAGCTGCGGAGCCGAGTTCGTTGGACACCCGTAACCTCACCAAGATCAAGCCTCGAAGGGACAGCCCGACTGTAGGCAAGGGAGGATCTTGAATCACGTTGCACTTGCACCGAGAGATCCGGGGCGTGCACGGCCAATCGCGAGATCTGCGCAGATCAGAGCGACAGTGAACGGAAAGCGCTCCGGGTACCATCTAATTTGATGATCACCCTGATGGGCGAACTGGCCCAGCTCGCGCATGACGGGCCGTCACCTCAGGCCGGTGATCCGCACCGCCGACACCCCGTCGAAGAGCGGGCGCCCGTGGGTGGCAGGTGCTGGTGAGGGTATGTTGGACGCTCGTTGGAGCGGCTCACCGCAGGCCCCGTGAGGTGCTCCTTCAGGGGGTGGGCCTCATGGGCAGGGCGGGGGACATGCGTTACGGGGTTCTCGGTTCGTTCGAGGTGAGCTCGGGGGACGAGCGGGTCGTGGTGGGGCGGCCGCGGCGGTTGGCGCTGCTCGGGTACCTGCTGCTGAATGCCAACCGGTTCGTGAGCACCGAGCAGGTGGTGGACGCGCTGTGGGGCGAGCGGCCGCCGGCGAGTGCCCGCGGTCAGGTGCACACCGCGTTGTCGGAGCTGCGCAAGGTCCTGGGGGCCTGCGGCGGTGATCCGTTGAGCTCGCGCAGTGGCGCCTACCGGTTGGCGGTCGGGGAGTCGGCGTTCGACGTGACGGTGTTCCGGCGCTTCGTCGGCCAAGCCCGTGGCCGGTTCGGTGCCGGTGATCCGCAGTCGGCCGCGCGGCTGGTGCGGGAGGGGTTGGCGTTGTGGCGTGGTGAGGCGCTGACCGGTGTCGAGGCGGCTTTCGCCGGCCCGGTGCGGGTGCGGTTGGAGGAGGAGCGGTTCGCGGCGCACGAGTTGCTCGCCGACGCGGATCTGGCGCTTGGCCGGCACCACCAGCTGGTGCCCGAGCTGACCGCGCTCCTCGACGCCTTCCCGACGCGTGAAGGCGTGGCCGAGCGGCTGATGCTGGCGCTCTTTCGCAGCGACCGGCCGGGCGACGCACTGGCGGTGTTCGCCCGGGTGCGCGCTCGACTGGCGCAGGAACTGGGCATCGACCCCGGGGAGGGCCTGCGCACCCTGCAGCAGCAGATACTCAACGCCGATCCGGCGCTGAAGCGGCAGGACCCGACCGGGACGGCTCCCCCTACGGGCAGGACAGCTCCGGACCCACGCGGCGCACCCGCGCAGCCCGTCGCGGCCTCCGTCGGCGGCCCGGCTCAGCTTCCGGCCGCCACCGCCGACTTCACCGGCCGTCAAGCCGAACTGCACACGCTGACCGAGCTGCTGGAGGCGGCCGCGCAGGGCCGGGCGCCGCGCGTGGCGGTCGTCTCCGGGATGGGCGGCGTCGGCAAGACCGCCCTGGCCGTCCAGGCCGCCGAGGGCATGAGCCACCGCTTCCCCGACGGACAGCTGTACGTGGACCTGCACGGCTTCGGCGCGGGCCGACCGCGCACCGCGCAGGACGTCCTCGCCGGGTTCCTGGCCGACCTGGACCCTTCGAACAACTCCGCCATCCCCGAACACCCCGAGGACCGGGCCGCGCTGCTGCGCAGCGTCCTGGCCGAGCGGCGCGTGCTGCTCCTCCTCGACAACGCCCACGACGCCGCGCAGGTCCTGCCGTTCCTGCCCGGCACCGGCCACTGCGCCGTGATCGTGACCACCCGCAACACCCTCACCGACCTGCCCGGCGCGCTCCACCTCTTCCTGGACAGCCTCGACGTCGAGGAGCAGCGCGCCCTGCTGTCCCGGCTCTGCGGCCCCGAGCGGATCCGGCAGGACCCGGACGGGGCCATGCGGCTCCTGGCCGCCTGCGCGGGTCTTCCCCTCGCCCTGCGGATCATCGGCGCGCGGCTCGCGTCCCGCCCGGCCTGGCTGCCCAGCGTGCTGGTCGAGCGGCTGGACAGCGGCCCGGGCCGGATGCGGGAACTGACCGCAGGTCAGCTCGCCGTCGAGGCGACCTTCGACGGCAGCTACACCGCGATGCGCGACAGCGAGGTCGAGGCGGAGCGGGAGGCCGCGCGCGCCTTCCGGCTGCTGGGCCTGTGGCCGGGGCAGACCCTGGGGGTCGAAGCGGCGGCGGCCCTGCTGGACCGTCCCGCGCACCGGGCCGCCGAGCTGCTCGAAGCGCTGGTGGACGTCCACCTGCTGCAGACACCCGCGCCCATGCGGTACCGGTTCCACGACCTGCTGGGCGAGTACGCGGCCGAGCAGGTGCGGCGCGAGGAGCCGGCCGGCGTCCGAGCGGCGGCCCTGCTGCGGTCGATCAGCTGGTACACGCTGGCGCTGGAGGACGCGTTCACCGCCATGAACACCGGCGGCCAGCGACCGCCCGCACTCGGCGTGCCCTGCCCGGCGCCGGTGCCGCGGTTCCGTGACAACCGAGACGCGCTGCACTGGTGCCGGCAGGAGCTGCCGGTCCTCACGGAGGCGATCGCCCGTGCCGCGCACGGCCCCCGCCCGGATCTCGCCTGGCGCCTGGCCGTCGGCCTGATGGGGTACGCCCAGACCCACTCGTGGGCCTTCGACTGGGAGGCGTGCCTGCGGACAGCGCTGCGCACCGCCCGCGAGCACGCGGACCCGCTCGGTCAGGCGTGGACCCTGCGCCGCCTCGGCGCTGCCCACCTGCTGACGGCGCGTTACGAGGAATCGGTGGCGGCGCTCGAAGCGGCACTGGTCCTCTTCGAGGAACTCGGCGACGGCGCGAGCGGGGCGTCCGTGCTGGGAAGCCTCTCCCTGGCCACCACCGACCGGGACCGGTCACTGGCCTACGCACGCAAGGCCTGGGAGTACTACGAGCGCACCGGCGACCACCGGGGCCGGGCCTCGGCCCTCAACTCCTTGGCTTATGCCCTCCTGCTGGCCGAGGACTACCAGGGCGCGGAGCAGCGCTTCCAGCAGGCGCTCGCCCTCGCCCGCACCGAGAGCAACCTGGCCAACACCGCCTGCATGCTGGCCAACCTCGGCGACGCGCTGCGCGGGCTCGGGCGGCAGGAGGAGGCCTTCGCGGCGCTGGGCGAGGCGCTGGAGATCTGCGAGCAGCTCGGAGACGTCGTGGGTACCGCCGACCTGCTGGACCTCACCGGCCGCACCCACGCCCACTTCGGGCAGTGGCAGCAGGCCCGCACCTGCTTCGAGCGCATCCTCGACCTCGGCCGCAAGTACCGCCTCCCCGACCACGTCGGCAAGGGCCGCCGCGGCCTCGACGCGCTCCCGCCCGCGCGAACTGACCACTGGGGTTCCAGGAAGAGCGCTGGTTGACGGACGCGTTTGGTGCTCCGCCGTGCCTGCCAGGCCCGGGCCGCTCCCGACCGTACCGTCTGCACATGGCCGATGGCAGCACGATCCCGCCGAACCCGCCGTCCGGGGCGGCGCAGTCCGCGGCAGCTCTGACGGCATCCCCCGCGATCGTCGCTGAGCGTCTCAAGGAGCGCGTCTACGCCACGCTCACCGTGATGGCGGTGGCACTCGGCCTCGCGCAGGCCGAGCACCAGTCCCACGCGAGAGCGGCTGTCGCCGTCCTGGCCACTGCCCTCGGCCTGTGGCTGGCGACGATCGTGGCCGACCAGCAGGCCCATCGGGTGGTCTACGGAAGCCTCGCCCGCGGGGCCGAACTGCGCCGGCTGCTCTTCGTCAGCAGCCCGCTGCTCGCCGCCGCCGTCGGCCCGCTGGTCCTGATCGGGCTGTCCGCCCTGGGCGCCATGGAACTGCCCACGGCGCTCTACTCGGCCGCCTGGCTGAGCGCCGGATCCCTGTTCGTCTGGGGCTGCGCGGCCGGCCTGCGGATGGGAGGAGGCCGGATCGCCGCGGTGGTCGTGGGCCTGATGGACCTCGCCGTAGGAGCGGTGGTGGTACTGGTCAAGCTGGCCGCCGGGCACTGAACCCGCAGGAGCCGGTACGGCTGGGGCTAGGGCTGCGAGGGCTTGCCGGCGATGGCGTCGTACAGGCGCACCCGGAGCCGGCGCGCCCAGCTGCCCCGCTCCTCGCGCCGCTGCGCCCGCCGGGCCTTGGCGCTCCCCTCGCGGTAGTACTTGTACGCCCACAGCGAGCCCGGCCGGGCCAGCCGCAGCGCACCGACCACCGCGAACACCGGCACCAGCATGCCCAGCAGTCCGGTGAACACCTTGCCCTTGGCGAGGGCCACCAGCGCGAGGCCGCCGTTGACCAGCACCAGCACCAGGTAGTGCCAGCCCGAGACGGGCTCACCGTTCGCGGAGGCGTCGCTCACGCCGAACGGGGCCGCGCCGAGCACCAGCAGCCCCATGGCGGCGGCCCCGAGCACCACCGCGTCCACCGACAGCCGCCCCGCCTCCGACCAGTACACGTCCTCCAGCCGCAGGACCAGCGCGAACTCGTCCAGCACCAGCGCGATTCCCACCCCGAACAGGCCGGCGAAGATCTCCGACCACGGCCGGTGACCGCCCAGCGCCGAGGCCAGCCCGATCCCCGCGACGACGGCGAACACCATGCCGAAGACCACGTGGTGGATGTGCAGGCCGCCGGACTCGACGTTCTTCGGCCACCAGGAGACCTCGGCCCGGATCATCCGCACGCTGAAGCGGATGAACAGGAAGGTCACGATGAACGCCACCAGCATCACCAGCAGCGGCTGCTTCCCCGGATCCAGGATCTCGCGCGTGTACCAATCGCCCATAGTCCGATGCTGACACCCACGGCCGAGGCCTGCCATCGGCTCTCCCGCTCGCGGAGGGCGCCGCCTGCCCGGGGAGTCCCTGGCGCTTGACCGGGGAGTCCGTGGCGCTTGACCGGGTGGGTGGTGCTAGGTGCCGGCCTCCAGTTCGGCGGCGAAGCCGCGGAGCAGGGCGAGCCAGCTTTCGGCCCGCACCTGTGCCGTCCCGGCGACCGCCTGGTCGACCGGGTCGAGGTCGAGCGCGACGTACTCGGCCGCCGCCTCGGCCGGCCAGCGGCCGTCCAGGTGCGCGAGCACCTGCTCGGGCCGGCCGCCGGTCACCGCGCCCGGGCCCAGCAGCAGCAGCGGGACGGGACAGGTCGGGCAGGTCGCCGGCACCGGCATCGCGGGGCACCTCACGTCTCGGGGTCGCTCGGAGAACGTGAGGTACCGGCCGCACCGTCACGGCGCCCGGCGGACTGCGATCCGACGGCCCGTCAGTGCCGGGCGAAGGAGCGGACGAACTCCGGGCCGGCGGCGCCGATCCCGGTGACGGCGTCGTAGCCGGGCGTGGTCCGCAGCGTGCTGTCCTGGTCGAACTGGCACAGGTAGCTGTCGAAGGCGCCCGGAGTCTGCCAGCTCGGCAGGAACATCAGCACCGAGGGCGCCCGGCCGGCCGGGGCGGGCAGGACGTCGTGGATCGCCGGGGTGTTGCGCAGCTTGTAGAGCAGCGGGTTGGCGAAGCCGAGGGCGTGGCCCGCGGCCTGGGCGGCATCCGCCTCCAGCGCGGTGATCAGCGGGGAGGAACCGCTGGTGCCGGCGCCCAACTCCTCGTGGTACACCCCGCCGGGGGTGGTGAAACCGATCAGCCAGCCGGTGGCGCGGTCGCCGTCGGCGGAGACGTCGGGCAGCTCGCGGTGGGCCAGCGAGGTGCCGCCGGCGGTGGCCAGGGCCGCGGGGACCACGCTCTTCTGGTACCAGGGCTGGCTGATCAGGTTGCTGCGGCCGCCGCCCGAGCCCATGAAGAACTGTCCGGGCGGCGGGGTCAGGTATCCGGTGCCCTGCGGGTTGAGCTGCGCGGCCCTGGCGCCCCAGCCGAGCTCGCCGGCCACCTTGCCGTTCCTGTCGATCTCCAGCGTGGTGCCGCCCACGGCGGTGGCCCACTGGTCGGAGGCCGGGAAGACCACCAGGCCCGGACCGCCGTCGTCCGAGCCGTCGCCCTCGTCACCGGAGGCGTAGTTGAACCCGATGCCCTCCAGCGCGCCCTGCTGGAACATCTGGTCCCAGGCCGCCACGGTGGCGGGCGAGTCCGAGTCCTCCCTGGTGGGGAACGAGTCGGTCACCACGTCGGCGAGGTGCTGGTCCACGATCCGGGTGTGGGCGTCGAGGAAGGCCGTCGAACCCCCCGCGCCGGTGTCGCAGTCCGCCCCGACGTAGACCACCTTGGCGTCCGGAGCGGCGATGTGCAGCGACTCCACGTCCAGCGGCTCCTCCGGGGCGTCGGAGGCGCCGCGGCAGGTGGCGGCGAAGTTCGGGCCGAAGTTCTCGCTGTACTGGCCGGGCGCGAAGCCGGCCAGGCCGTGGGCGGCGAAGAACCTGTCGGCGTCGGCCTCCATGGTGGGCAGCGCGCCGTCCAGCACCACGGCCACCGTGCGGCCCTTTCCCGTGTAGGGGCTCTTCGTCACTCCGTAGGCCGCGCGCAGCTGCTGCGGGGTGTAGCCGCAGACCTGGTCGATGGCGGTGGTGCGGCCGTCGACGGGCGGGATCGGCGAAGTGCTCTGCCCCCACCAGGTCGAGCACGGCGGCGCGGCGGCAGGGGCTGCAGCGGTGGGGGCCGCGTTGGCGCCGGCCCGCTTGGAGACCGCGGTCCCGAGGGGCGTGGTCCGGGCGGCCTTCGGCACGGGTGCGGCGGGGTCGTCGGGGATGGCGGGGTTCGTGTCGTCCAGGCCGAGCACCGTGCTGATCTCGTGGCCCAGTGCGGCCGGGACCGAGATCCCGCTCACCGGGGCGGCGAGGGCGGCGGGCTGGCCGGCCTGCCGGGCGTAGCCGTGGATCGTCGTGGCGAACGCCCGCTGCGCCTGGTCCACGGTGGCGCTGACCGCCAGGAAGTGGGCGTTGGCGCTGGTGACGTGCATGCCGAAGCTGCCGAGCCAGTCGCTGACCTTCGCCGTCTGCGCCGGGGTGCTGCCGTACCGCTGGGCGAACTGGGCGGGCGTCAGGTAGTGCGCGTAATCCGGGTCCGCGGGGTCGGCGGCCCGCTGTGCCGCCTTGCCCAGGCCCACCGGGTCCTGGCCGGCCAGGTACACCCGCAGCGACAGGCCCCAGGTGCCCGGCGCCGCACCGGTGTCCACCGGCTTCATCGGGCCCGGGGCCGTGATCCAGCCGGGAATGGCGGACGCCAGCGCGGTACGGGCCGCACTCGCGGCGCCCGCCGCCGGGGCCACGGCGCCGGTCACGACCAGCGCGACCGCGGCCGCGGTGGCTGCCAGGCGGCCGGCCCGGAGCCGGCGTGGGGCGGGACGAGCGGACTCGGCAGGGGGAAGGGACTGGTGGGGCAAGATCTCACGCTCCGTCAGTGAACGGCGGACAGGGGCAACCCGGCGGCGCGCGGCCGCTCGGAGGTAACTGACGCGCCGACCCGGCCCTCGGGTCGCACCGCATCGGGGCACCCGGAGGCGCACCCTCGCCGCGGGGCCCCGGCACCGGGACCGGCTCCGCTTCGGCTCCCCGTTCGGATCCCGTGGACCGGCTGCCGCTAAGGTTTGCGCTGGTAGGCAGGGGGCTCGACAGCTTCAGGACCGTTCTTGTGGCGTGGTTCCTTCGTCGAACAGCGCTGACGGAAAGGTCCCCCGGCATGCAGTACAGAGTTCTCGGCTCGCTCGAAGTGCGTCTCGGTGAGCGGCAGGTCGAGGTGGAGCGGCCGCGCCGGCGGGCCCTACTGGCGTTCCTGCTGCTCAACGCCAACCAGTACGTGACCACCGAGCGGCTGGTGGACGCGCTGTGGGGGGAGGCGCCGCCGGCCAGCGCGCGCGGTCAGCTGCACACCGCGCTCTCGGAGCTGCGCAAGCTGCTCGGAACCGGGGAGACCGGCCCGCTGGGCTTCCGCAACGGCGCCTACCTGCTCTCGGTGGACGAGGGCTGCCTGGATGCGACCGCGTTCCGGCACAGCGTCGGTGAGGCCCGACGCCTGCGGGAGTCGGGCGCGGCGGTGGAGGCCGCACGGGTGATCCGGGCCGGGCTCGGGCTGTGGCGGGGCGGCGCGCTGACCGGTATCGACGCGCCGTTCGCGGAGCCGGTGCGGACGCTGCTGGAGGAGGAGCGGTCCACCGCCTACGAGCTGCTCGCGGACATCGAGCTCGACCTCGGGCGGCACCAGCAGCTGGTCCCCGAACTGACCGAGCTGATCGAGCGCTACCCCGCGCGCGAGGGACTCGCCGAGCGGTTGATGCTGGCGCTGCACCGGGGCGGGCGGCAGACCGACGCCCTCGCGGTCGCCCGTCGGGTGCGCAAGGTACTGGCCGAGGACTTCGGACTCGACCCCGGCCGGTCACTGGTCGAGCTGGAGGGCGCGATCCTGCGCGACGAACCGGGCCTGCGGCCCGATGCCGCCCCCGGGGCCGCCACGGCCGGGACTGCCGCGCCGGCGGTACCGGCCGGCGCCGGGGCGAGCTGGTCGGAACGCTGGGGTGACGCTCCCCGGCCGGCCCAGCTGCCCTCGTCCGCGCGCGGCTTCGTCGGCCGAACCGCCGAGACGGCGCGGCTCGACGACGTCCTGGCGGACGCGGCCGCCGGCCCGCGGATCGCCGTCGTCACCGGGCCGGCCGGCGCGGGCAAGACGGCGCTGGCGGTCCGCTGGGCCCACACCCGCAGCGCCGACTTCCCGGACGGCCAGCTCTTCGTCGACCTGCGCGGTTACGCCGAGGGCGACTGCGAGGATCCGGCGCACGTGCTGGAGCGGTTCCTGGTCGCGCTCGGCGTGCCCGGCCCGCAGGTCCCGTCCGGGGTCGCGGCCCGTGCGGACCTCTACCGGTCCAGTCTGTCGAACCGTCGGGTCCTGGTGATCCTGGACAACGCCCGCGACATCGGGCAGGTCCGTCCGCTGCTGCCCGGAGCGCCCGGCTGCCTGACGCTGGTGACCAGCCGGGACGCACTCGGCTCGCTGGTGGTCGAGGCCGGCGCGGTGCCGGTCCGGCTGGCCCGGATGACCCCGGAGCAGTCCGTCGAGGTGCTGAGCGGGATCCTGGGCACCGAGCGGGTCGCCGCCGAGCCCGAGCAGGCCACGGAGCTCGCCCGGCTCTGCGGTGAGCTGCCGCTGGCCCTGCGGATCACCGCGGCCCGGCTGGTGGAGGACCCCGAGGCGCCGCTCGCCGAGCTGGTCGCGGAGCTGTCGGGCGAGCCCACCCGGCTGGACGGCCTGGAGCTGCCGGGCGACCAGAGCAGCGCCGTGGCCCGCGCCCTGGACCACAGCTACCGCCAGTTGCAGCCGGAGCAGGCCCGCTTCTTCCGACTGCTGGGCATCCAGCCCGGCCAGTTGGGCGCGGCCGCGATCACCGCCCTGACCAGCACGGGGCCGGTGCTGCCCACCGCGGCGACGGCCGCCAGTCGGCGACTGCTGCGCGAACTGGAGGCGGTGCACCTGGTGGAGCGGCCGCGCTCGGACCGCTACGCACTGCACGACCTGGTCCGGCTGTACGCCCAGCACCGCACGGGTATGGACGCGGCCGAGCGGGAGGCTGCGACCAGGCGGCTGTTCGACTGGTACATCTGCGTCAGCACCGAGGCGGAGCGTCAGCTGGATCCCCTTCGCTCGAGTATCGAACCGCAGGTCGACCACCAGCTGGACACTCCGGACCTGTTCCCCGACACGGAGTCGGCGGTGGCCTGGTTCGACCTGGAGGCCGAGAACCTGTTGGCCACCACTCGGCTGGCCGCCGCGGTCGGTGACCACCGCGCGGTCTGGCAGCTGGCGGACCACCAGTTCGGGCACTTCATGCGCAGTCACCGCCTCGACGCCTTCGTCGAGTCCTTCGAACTGGCGGAGGTGGCCGCCCAGCGGGCGGGCAACCAGGAGGCGGCCGCGATGATGGCCAACGGACTGGGTGTCGCGCACTCCTTCCGGCGTGACGTGCCGTCGGCCAAGGCCGCGTACGAGCGGGCGCTGGCGCTCTATCAGGAGCTCGGCGACCGGATGCGGGCGCTGACGGCCCGCGCCAACCTCGGCAACCTGCTCTTCGAGGTCGGGCTGCTCGCCGAGGCGCGCGCCTACCAGGAGGTCGCCGTGGCCGGTGCCCGCGAGCTCGAGCACCCCCGGATACTCGGCATCTTCCTGTCCAATCTGGCGCTCACCATCGGTGACCTCGGCGAGTACCAGGCGTCGGAGGCCCTGCAGGAGGAGGCGCTGCTGGTGCTGGACACGCACTGCCCGCAGGAGCGCCAGTACGTCTTCCGCGGCAACCTGGCCCGGGTCCGCGCGGCCCTCGGCAAGTACGAGAGCGCGGCGGCCGAATGCCGGCTGGCTCTGGTGGAGGCCCGCGGCCACGGCGACACGCTGCACACCGCGCGGCTGCTGTGCCAGCTCGGCGACTGCCAGAAGTTGAGCGGGCAGTCGGATCAGGCCCGGGTGAGCTGGCAGGAGGCGCTGGACGCCTTCACCGAGTGCGGCAGCTCGCAGGCCGAGGTCGCGGTCCAGCGGCTGGCGGACGACGACGTTCCCAAGGGCGCGTACCGGTAGTCGGGCCGGTGCGGCCGACGCCCACTGCGCGTGCCCTTCAGTAACACCACCTCACCGTAGCTCGCCCCGGTCCGCCGCCATGGCGGTCCGGGGGTCCGAGGGGTCGCCGCGTCGCCGGTGAGGAAGTAGTGATCAGGCGGCACTGCGCCGCCGACCGAGGACTCGAGGTCGTCGAGGACGTCCGCACGCGGACCGGATCCGACTTCGAGGAAGCCCCCAGCCGCGCCCCGTCCAGCACGTCGATGCGGGCGAGGTGAGCGCCAGGGGCACCCCGAGGAGAACCCGGGGAGCGCGAGAAGCGCGCGAGAAGCCGGCGAGAAGAGCTCACCACCAGGATGGGACGCAGGCCGGCCAGCACCGGCTCCGAATCCCGTCGGACACCTGGAGCAAATCGCACGGAAAGCCGGAAGTCAAGCGACCCCGGGCCACCATCAGGAAATCACGCAGAATGTCCGTCATGGCCCGAATCGGCGAATTCCGAGACGATTGGCAACGGAATTCCCCGACCCATCCCCAGTGATTTGACAGGCAAGTTCCCCGCCCACTTTGATGAGCCCGCCCAGCGGGCCGTACTGCGAAATACCACATCCAATTCACCGGGCCGGCGGCCCGCCTTTCGGCGACCCCGGAAATGCATTCCCGGCCGCCGGGGGGGCGGCCGGGTTAGGCGCCGGTTGGCCCGCTGTTAGGCCGAGATTGGCCTGCCCGACGAGACTTCCCCAACGACGTGGAGTCGGCCTCCACCCGTACGTCTGCCACCACAAAGGAGCCATCATGAAGCGCGACTACATCTGGACCGCCACCCGCGAAACCGACGTTCGCAGGAACAGCTTCTGGCAGTTCGCCCAGATGTAGGACCGGTGGCACCGTTCTCCAGCAGTGAAGGCAGCAGCCAAGTCAGCGGCGGCAATTCTGCGCGCGCCGAAGTCTGCCATTCCGACGTCGACCGAGCCGATCCACAGGAAAGCAACAAAAGAGGGGCAATGAGAATAAGAAGACGTTTGCGCTCGGCCGGAGCGGCCCTGGCGGCCGTGCTGGCCGGCACGCTCACTGCGGCCACCCTGGCCGGCGCGCAGCCGGCCGCGGCAGCGCCGGGCACGCCTGCCGCGAGCCCGGCCGCCGCCTCCGGGCCGCTGTCGACTCAGCAGGCCGCCGCGCAAGCGCGGTCGACGGGGAAGCCGGTGGTGGCTTCCGCGCTCACTACCGAGACCTCGCAGACCTCGACAGTCGACCCCCTACGGCGCGCCGCGCGGCACTGCTCCCGGGGCCTCCTGGCTCGACCCCAACGGATTCCTCGGCAAGCCCCAGGACACCAGCGACTCGCTGACCACGATCGGGGCCCGCCAGTACGACACCACGCTGGGCCGCTTCATCAGCCTGGACCCGGTATTCGACTCCAACCCCCAGGAGCTCAATGGCTACACCTACGCAGGCGCCAACCCGGTCACCCACTCCGACCCGACCGGCCTGCGCCTGTCCTGCGGCGGAAACGGGAGCGACATCCCGTGCCCGACCGACCCGACGGGCGGTGACCGCTCCTGTGCGATCAGCGGCGGCTGCGACCTTCCGACGGTGACCCCGGCACCGAGTCCGATCACCACGTTCCTGCAGACGGCGCGGGGCACCAGCCTCTGCGTGCAGCGCTCCGCCGGCTGCTACGGGCCAGCCAAGCCGAAGCTGACGGACTACCTGATCCTCTCCAACCCCCTTACCCAGACGACCCCGTACTGCGCGAGCAACACCAGTTGGGTGGAGCGGGCGTGCAGCGGGGTCTCGGGCTACGTCACCGCGGCGGGGACCATCGACAGTGGGCTGACCGCCGCCAGGTGGGCAGTTCTCAGCAGGCAGGGCAAGGCCCCGCGGTGGGCACCGCCGCTGGTCAAGGCCAAGATCGCCAACAACATCCGCACGCTGAACACGATCACGACGATCGCGGACAGCCCATGGGTCAGATGGACAGGAAAGGCACTCATACCGCTCGGACTGACCGCATCGGCCGTCTCCGGCTTCGAGAGCGCACGCGAGGACGGCGAAGGATTCTGGGGCGAGCTGGGCGTCGCCGCCGCCGACACCGCAGGTGACTTCGCCATCGGTGGCGCCTCGAGTGTCGCCGGCGGTGCAGCGGGCGCGTTGGCCGGATCCTGGTTCCCGGGCCCCGGGGATATCATCGGCGGCGTGGCAGGCGCCATCAGTGGGTCGTTCGCCGCGGTCCCCCTGGAGAACAAGTTCCACGACAGCGTCCTGGGCTTCTTCAGGACGCTCTGACCGAACCTGTTCATTCCTGCTCCACCCACCGCCGCTGAAAGGGCCCGCGCCCCGGCTTTCGAGCCGGGGCGCGGGCCTCAGCCGTTCCGGGGGCGCCCCAGGGGCAGCAGTACTGCAGCGGCTGGTCCATGTCGTCCAGCGCCAGCAGCTCGTGCGCCAGGTCGTCGTCGAATCCAGCGATCGGGGTGCTGGCGAGGCCCGAAGCTGTGGCGGTGAGGAGGAGGGTCTGGGCGAGGTGGCCGGACTCCAGGACGCCGAGGCGCAGGGCGCGTAGGCCGTAGCGGTGGCAGAGGGGGCCAGGTCGAGGTAGCGGGCGGGGACGGCGGGGGGTGTCGTCGAGGCCGACCCAGCCCGCGGCGCCGTCGTCGAACCAGCCGTTCTGGTTGAAGCCGGTGCCGCTGTCGGAGCACCAGGGCCCGGCCACCGCGACCTTGGGGCGCGGGGGTGCTGGGCGCGGGAGCCGTGCGGCCGGGGTGCCGGGCGCACCGCCACCGCCGCCACCGCCCCCCGCCGTCGGCCGGGGTGCCGGGCGCACCGCCGGAGCCGCCGCCGGAAGCCGAGGGCCCGACCCGCCGGCCCCGGAGTGGTCGCCGGCCGGGCTGCGCCTGGCCGGTGGGCTGGGCCGCCTGCGGGGCGCGGCGGGTGCGCTCGGGGCCGGGCTGCCGGGCGCACCGAGCGTTCCTGGGCCGGTCGAGCCGCGGCGACGGGCGCGGCCGGCTCCGACAGGGCGCTACTACGCCCTACGTGCGCGCTCGCCCTCCGGGTTCAGCGCCGCACCGGGCCACCGATGGCCGACCGGTCGCCGAAACGTTCCTTCGTGAAGTGACCATGGATCGGCGCGCCTCCGGTCACCCGTCCTGGGTCAGCTGCCGGATCAGCGCGTCCAGGTCCACGTGGCGGTGCTCGGCGCCCAGCGGCACCACCCGCTCGGTCTGCTCCAGGAACTCGCGCAGCTCCCAGGCGCAGCCGCGCAGCTCGACGGCGCCGTCCGTGGTGCGCAGGCCGATCAGTATGGAGCCGCGCTCGGGCCCGGTGCCCGGCCGCACCGTCACGTCGCCCTGGCCGGCCGGTGCCCAGAGCCCCACGGTGAGGGTGTTCCGGGACAGGTACCAGGTGACCGGGTCGGCCAGGTCGGCGTGGCAGACCAGCCGGACGGCGAACGGGTCGGAGCGCAGGTAGGTCAGCTGGGAGGCGACCAAGACCTCCAGGGCGGGACCGAACACCAGGTAGAGGTCGACGTGCACGCTGCAGGCGGCCAGGTCGCGGGTGCGGGCCGACGGCCCGGGCCGGCCGCGCCGGGTCACCGTGCACCTGCGCCGACTGCGCCCGCACCTTGCAGAAACGATTCGCCACACCGCACCGCGGGGGCCAGTTGATCAGTTGTCATAACCGGAGCAACGAGCAAGCGGCCGACCGGCAACGCACCGGTCGGCCGAAGTCCCCGCCGCAACCGAAGTCCCGCCGCGGCGGATCAGGACCCCTGGTCCGGCAGCCAGGTCACCGGCACCACGTTCGCCAGCTCCGCGTTCTTCGCCAGCACCAGCACCACCAGCAGCGCCAGCACCGCCGCCGACCCCAGCGCCTGCACCACGGCCCGCCCGTTGCGCGGGGCGAAGACCATCGCCGCCCCCACGGCCGAGCCGGCCAGCAGCCCGCCCAGGTGCCCCTGCCAGGAGGTGATGCCGGCCGAGACGACCAGCCAGACCAGCGAGTAGACCAGCTGCTGCGCCCCGCCCAGCGGGTCGTAGGAGGACCGGCGGGTCATCAGGAAGTAGGCGCCGACCAGCCCGAAGATCGCCCCCGAGGCGCCCAGCGAGGGCTCGTTCGGCGCGAGCTGGTAGGCCAGCACCGAACCGCCCAGGGCCGAGAGCAGGTAGACCGTCAGGAACCGGACCCGACCCAGCTGCGCCTCCACCACCCGGCCGAAGAGCCACAGGGAGTACATGTTGAACAGGATGTGGGTGATCCCGAACGTCCCGCTGGTCGGCGGCTGGTGCAGGAAGGCCCCGGTGAGCAGCCGGTACCACTCGCCGTTGGCGACGCCCACCAGGTGGAAGCCGGAACCCAGCCGGCTGGAGTTCACCTGGTACAGCTGACCGTCCGGGCCCATCACCCCCTGGCCGAGCAGGAAGAACCGCTCGACCACCCGCGGCGAGACCAGCTCGGCCAGGTAGGCCAGCACGTTGAGCCCGATCAGCAGGTACGTGAGGACCGGGGTGACCCGCGGCCGGCCGCCGAATACGGTGGTCTTCTGCCGCACCGTCTGCGCCCCGCCGTGCACGCACTCCGGGCACTGGTACCCGACCGGCGCGTCCAGCATGCAACCCGGGCAGATGAACCGCTCGCACCGGCTGCAGCGGATGTAGGTCTCCCGGTCGGCGTGCCGGTAGCAGGTGGTGACCGGCGGCTGGTGCGGCCCGTCGGTCGTGGGCGTGGCGGGCGTGGCGGACATGGCGAACAAGATAGCGAACCCGCCGGCGCCGCGTCCTCGGGGGAGTAATCCGCTGGCCCGCGCCCCGCACGCTCCGTACCTGCCGTGGTCCCCCGGCGTGGCGGCCGACGATGTGCGGGTGGCCCAGGAGCTCTACCGGGCCTTGGAGTTGCTGTCAGCCGACGCAACCGTGCGGTGACCCCGCCATGTCGGGGCCACCGCGCACCCCGTCGCACCGCAAAACCGGGGGTGCCGTCCCACCCCTCCTCAGTACCTTTCACCACCATGGAAATCACCTCGCTCGGCTTCCGCACGGACGTGGCACTGCTGGCGGCCTCCGGCTCGGAGATCACCGACCACGGCACCCACCTCGTGGTCCGTACCCCGAGCAACCCCGGCTTCCACTGGGGGAACTTCCTCCTTCTCCCCGCCCCACCCGGCCCCGGCGACGCGGCCCGCTGGGCAGCCCTGTTCGCCATGGAGTTCCCGGACACCAAGCACCTGGCCTTCGGGGTGGACGGCGTCGACGGCCGAGCAGGGCTTCCGGCGGAGCACGCCGCGCTGGGCCTGACCGCCGAGGTCAGCACGGTCCTGACGGCAGCCCAGCTCCGGCCTCCGAGCACCGCCCCCGGCGCCGAGGTCCGCGCGCTGACCGGCGACGACGACTGGCAGCAGGCTCTCACCCTGGAGTTCGCCTGCCACGGCCTGCCCGCGAACGAGCGCGCCCGCCGGTTCGCCGAGCGCCGGGTCGCGGGCTTCCGCGCGCAGTGCGAGGCCGGCAACGGCAGCTGGGTCGGCGCCTTCGTCGCAGGCCGGCTGCGCGCCGGCGCCGGCTTGTTCACCGCCGGACCCACCCTGGCCCGGTTCCAGAACGTCGCCACCCACCCCGACTTCCGCCGCCGCGGCCTGGCCTCCGCCGTCCTGCGCCACGCCGCCCGGCATGCCCTGCCCGACGGCCCGACCACCCGCACCTTGGTCATCGTCGCGGACCCGGACTACCACGCCGTCCGGCTCTACCGGAGCCTCGGCTTCATGGACACCGAGCACCAGGTCCAGCTCCACCGCGCGAGCTGACCGGACCTCAGGAACGCCTGCGCCAGGCCGCCCTGCCGGTCCGCCGGGAAAAGCCGTTGCACGTGGCCCTCATCGGATATCTGATGGGTCGGCCACCGATCAGGAGCAGGAGACGGACCATGACGACGCCGCTACCCACCCCCTCGTTGCAGACCGCTCGGCTTCGGCTGCGAGCCTTCCAAGACGCGGATGCGGACGACATCTTCGCCCTGCACAGCAGCGCCCACGTCCTGCGCTACTGGGACTCGCCGCCGTGGACCGAACGCGCGCGGGCCGAGAAGTTCCTCACGACCTGCCGGCAGATGTCCGAGGAGGGCAGCGGGGTGCGGCTGGCCGTGGACCGTGCCTCCGACGGGGCGTTCATCGGCTGGTGCACCCTGAACCGGTGGAATCCGGACTTCCGCAGCGCGTACGTCGGCTACTGCTTCGACGAGGCGGCGTGGGGCCACGGCTACGCGACCGAGGCCGCGCGCGCTCTGCTGGGGTGGGCGTTCGACACGCTGGACCTCAATCGCGTCCAGGCCGAGGCCGACACCCGCAACGGGGCTTCGGCCCGCGTGCTGGAGAAGCTCGGCTTCGTGCGGGAGGGGACACTGCGGGAGGACTGCGTCGTCAACGGCGACGTCTCCGACTCGTGGGTCTACGGGCTGCTCAGGCGGGAGTGGCAGCCGTCGCCCGCGCCGGCTTCCGCCCCCTGAGTCCGGCGGGCGGAGGAGGCGAGGCGATCGGCGAGCGCCGTGACGAGCTCGCGCAGCTCGTCGGGGCGCTCGATGACGAACGGCCGGTCGAGCGAGGCGAGTACCGGGGGTAGCCAGTCGAGCCGCTCCACCCGCAGCTCGACGCGCCGCCAGCGCTCGGTCGCCTGCTCAGCCGGCTCAGCCTGCTCCGCCTGGTTCCCCTGCGCATCGCCCGCCACCGGCGCGCACTCCTCCAGGCGCGCCACGCCGGCCGGCAGGCGGGCGCGGATGTGCCCGACGGTCCCGTGGATTCGCAAGGTCACCTCGTGCCGGTACTCGGCCGTGGCGAACGCCGACACCACGCGCTCTGCCGGATCGGGCCCCTCGGGCGCTTCGAAGGAGCCGGGCAGGGTCCGCGGATCCGCGATGCGGTCGAGCCGGAACGTCCGGTCCTGGCCGAGCCGGGCGTCCCGGCCCGTGACGTACCACCGTCCCGCGTGGGCGACGATCCCGTACGCGTGCAGGATGCGTTCGCTGCGCCGGCCGTCCCGGTCGGTGTAGCGGATCGAGACCGGCCGGCGGTGGCGCACCGCGTCGGCGAGGGTGAGCAGGACCTCCGCGTCCGGGGTGTCGAGCTCGCCGGGCCGGTCCGTGAAGGCGAGCGTGTCGAGCCGGCGGGCGAGGTGCCTGGGCAGTACCCGCCGGATCTTGGCCGTCGCCGTCTCGCTCGCCGTCCGCTGCGCCGTCGTCAGCCCTGCTCGGCGGCCGGCGACCAGGCCGAGCAGCACGGCCAGCGCCTCCTCCTCGCCGAGCATGAGCGGGGGCAACCGGTACCCGGGGGCGAGCCGGTACCCGCCGTAGCGGCCGCGCACCGATTCCACGGGCAGGTCCAGGTCGATCAGCTGGTCCACGTACCGCCGCACGGTGCGTCCTTCGACGCCGAGCCGGTCGGCGAGTTCGGCCACCGTCCGGGTACCGCCCGACTGCAGCAGCTCCAGCAGGGTCAGCACGCGGGCGGGCGGTCGAGGCATGTCCGCACCCTAACGCTGATAGCGGACCGATTCTGTCCACTATTTCTCCTAGCCTGCGAGGTGCACGCCTCCCACAGAGCCAGAGCCAGAGCCAAGGAGAGTCCCATGGACTTCGTCTCGATCCGCATCATCACCAGCGACGTGGCGCGCCTCGTCGCGTTCTACGAGCGAGCCACCGGGGCCGAGGCGACCTGGGCCACCGAGGAGTTCGCCGAACTCCGCACCGCGGGCGCTACCCTCGCGATCGCCGGTGCCCGCACCGTCCCGCTGTTCGCCCCGGGCTCGGCCCGCCCGGCGGACAACCACAGCGTCATCACCGAGTTCCTCGTCGACGACGTGGACCGCGTCTACCGGGACCTGACCGGCTTCGTCACCGAGTTCGTCACCGAGCCCACCACGATGCCCTGGGGCAACCGGTCGCTGCTGTTCCGCGACCCCGACGGCAACCTCGTCAACTTCTTCACCCCCGTCACCCCCGCGGCCATCGAGAAGTTCGGCCGCGGTTCCCGGTGAACGCGGCGCCGGGTCCCGGCGCCAGAAGGCGGCGGAAGTCGGGCCCGCCGACTTCCGGCGGCGGGCGGTGCTCCGTCTTCCCAGTTCCTCAGCGGGTCTTCGCCAGCAGTTCCACCACCTCCGCCGTGGTCCCCAGCTCGCCCAGGCGCGGGAAGATCTGCTGCACGCTGTGCGCGTGGCTCTCCTCGCTGCGGTCGGCCATGGCGTCCGTCACCAGGGTGACGTGGTAGCCGTGCTCGTGGGCGGCCCGGGCGGTGGACTCGACGCCGATGCTGGTCGCGATGCCGCCCAGCACGATCTGGGTGACGCCCCGGCGGCGCAGCTGCAGGTCGAGGTCGGTGCCGTAGAAGGCGCCCCAGTTGCGCTTGGTCACGGTGGCCGCGCCCAGGCCGGCCAGCTGCGGCACGATCTCGTCCCAGCCGGCCTGCGGCGCCAGGCCGCCCGCGCCGGCTTCGGTGCGGCCGGGGACCCGGTCGCCGGCGCCGAAGCTGACCCGGACCAGGATCACCGGGAGGTCGTGCGAGCGGAACGCCTCGGCCAGCTCGACGCCGCGCTCCACCACCTCGGCGGCCGGGTACGGCAGGGTGGGCATGCCCACGATGCCCTGCTGGAGGTCGATCAGGACCAGCGCGGTGCGGGGGTCAAGGGTGGTCAGTGCCATGGCAGTACTTCCTCAGTCAGTTGTCGACAACGAACGGTCCAGCGCCGTCACCACGAGCAGCAGTACCGCGCCGCCCGCCATGAAGAGCGCCAGCAGGTGCAGGCCGCCGGTGGTGGCACCGTGCGGGAAGAAGGCGGCGTCGGCGGCCGAGGCCCCCAGCGCGCCCAGGTACATGAAGGTGCGCAGCAGGCCGGCCGCCGAGCCCATCCGCTCGGCCGGGGCCTGCCGGTAGAGGGCGTTCTGGTTGGCCAGCCCGTTCAGGCCCTGCGGGATGCCCATCAGCACTCCGAGGGCGGCCAGCAGCCACCCCGCACTGCCGCCGTGCGTCAGCAGCAGCCCGGCACAGCCGAGCAGTTGGAACCCGGCCCCGACCAGAAGCTTGCCCCGCAGCGCCGGGTGACGACCGGTCAGCCAGGAGACCGCGAGCCCGCTCACCGACAGCGGCAGCAGCAACAGCCCGGCGGTTGCCGCGCTCAGCCCTCGGCCCTGCTCCAGCCACTGGGTGAAGCCGTACAGGAAGGCGTAGGAGGCGGTGTAGCTGAGCAGTTGGCGCAGGTAGGTGGCGAGCAGCGGCCGGTTGCCGGCCAGCAGGCGCAGGTCCACGAAGGGCTCGGCGCAGCGCAGTTCACGCACCGCGAAGCCGGCCCCGGCCAGCAGCAGGAGCGGCAGCAGGTACCAGTGCCGCGGCACCGGGTCCATCAGGAAGGCCATCAGCGCCAGCAGCATCGCGGCGAACAGGCCCATCCCGGGCAGGTCGACCCCGGCCACCGCGGCGGACCGCCCGGTCCTGGGCAGCCGCAGTGCGCCCAGCACCAGGCAGGCCAGCGAGAGCGGCAGGTTGACGGTGAACACCGCGCGCCAGCCGGCCACGCCGATCAGCAGCCCGCCCAGCGTCGGGCCGATCACCGCCACCGTCTGGTTGGCCACCGCCAGCGCGGTGAGCACCGCCCCGGGGCTCTCCTGGCCGGTGCGGCGGGCCTCGCTGCGGGTCAGGTACATCGAGGCGGGGTAGGCGGCCGAGGTGCCGAGGCCGAGCAGCACCCGGGCCGCGATCAGCCAGCCGAGGCTCGGGGCCAGCACGCCGAACAGGCCGGCCACACCGACCAGGCCGGTGCCGAGCAGGTAGAGCCGGCGCGGACCGTGGGCGTCGACCAGCCGCCCCACCACCGGCTGGCCGATCGCGGTGGCCAGGTAGAGGCCGGTGACCAGCCAGGCGGTGCGCGAGGGCGGGGCGCCGAAGGCCGCCCCGATCGGGACCAGGGCCACGGCGATCATCGAGGAGTTGATCGGGTTGAGGATCGAGCCGAGCACCATCGGCAGGATCAGCCGCCGGTCGAACCCGGCCGCCGCGCCGCGCCCCGACGCGGCGCGGCGCAGCTGCGGACTCCGGACGGCGCTCATGACTCGCTGACCCGCTCGAGCAGCGCCAGCGCCGCCAGCACGGTCTGCCGCTCCTGCTCGGTGAACCGGGTCTGGAACACCCCGGCCAGCCACTCCTGGCGCGCCTGGCGCCGGCCGGCCACCCACTCCTGGCCGGCCGCGGTGAGGCTGACCAGCTGGCGCCGCCCGTCCTCGGGGTCGGGGCGGCGGCTGATCAGCCCGTCCTGGTCGAGCGCGGCCAGGGTGGCGGCCATCGACTGCGGGCGGACCCGCTCGGCGGCCGCCAGTGCGCTGGCCGAGCTGGTGCCGTCGGCGCCGAGTCGGGTCAGCGCGGACAGCTGCGCGGGGCTGAGCCCGCCGGGGTCGGCCACCGCCCGCAGGCGCCGCCGCAGCCGGCCGTAGACCACGCGCAGCTGGCGCGCGGCCCGGGCGGCGGAGTCGGTGACGGGTTCAACAGCGGGGTCCATGCCGGCCACGGTAATTCCTTCAGGCCAGACTGTCCAGTCTCGCTGTACACCTGCGCTGCATACTTTCCGCCCGCCGCCCGCCTTGTCCCCCACCGCCAACCGCCGTCGCCAACGTTGGCGACCGGAGCCATGGCCCGCCGGCCGCACCGCGGCCACACTTGCCGCAGCCGCGTCAACTCCACCACCGCGGCCCCCTGTTGAGAGGAGCGCCGATGACCGCCCGGACCCTGCGGAACCGCCTGCTGCGCAGCTGGGTCGCCCTGCTCACGCTGGCCGGCCCGGCCCTGGCCGCCACCGGAGCGCACGCCGACTCCACGCCTCTGCGGGACGTGCTGCTGGTCGGCAACAGCCAGTCCGGCACGGTGAGCTTCGTGGACGCCCGCACCTTCGCCAACCTGGGCAGCTTCGATGTCGTCCCGGACCTGCAGCAGCGCCTGAGCCAGATGGACCTGGTGCAGCAGGCGGGCTACGCCATCGTCAAGAACGTGGAGGGCGGCGACCGCTTCGTGGACGACGTCGCGCTCTCGCCGGACGGGCGCACCCTCTACGTCTCGCGCGGCAACCTGGACGACACCGTGGCCTACGACCTGGCCACCCACCGCCAGCTCTGGCGCACCCGGCTGGACGGCTTCCACGCGGACCACGCCGCCCTGTCCCCCGACGGCACCCGCTGGGTGATCTCGGCCACCACCGCCAACGAGGCCAAGGTGCTCGACACCGCCACCGGCGCGGTGGTCGGCACCTTCCCGACCGGCTCCTATCCGCACCAGAACGACTTCACCCCGGACGGGAAGTACATCTACAACTCCAGCATCGGGGTGGTCACCTTCCCGCAGGCGCTGGAGTTCCTCAAGGGCAGCTTCCAGCTGACCAAGGTGGACGCGAGCACGCTGAAGGTGGTCAAGACCTGGAGCTTCCCGCACGGCATCCGGCCCAACGTACTGGCCGCGGACGGGACCACGCTCTACACCCAGCTCTCCTACTTCAACGGGTTCGTCCGCTACGACCTGGACTCCAGCCGGACCACCGCCACCGTGCCGATGCCGTTCAGCCCGGCGGGGCAGGCGCTGGCCCCCGACTCCTACCCGAAGAACTCCGCCCACCACGGGCTGGCGCTCTCCGGCGACCAGAACCGGCTGTGCGACGTGGGGACCATCGACGACTACACCGCGATCGTCACCACCGACGGGCTCTTCACCGCCGGGCGGGTCGGCTACCCGGCCGGGAGCCTGCCGTACTGGGCCACCTCGGGCGGGCCGGACGGGCGGTACTGCTTCGTCTCGCTCAGCCAGGCCGGCCAGGTGTCGGTGGTCGACTACGCCACCGCCACCGAGGTGGCCCGGGTCCCGGTCGGCACCTTCCCCCAGCGCGAGCGGGCGGTCAAGCTGGACCCGAGCGTGCTGAACTCGCTCTCCGCGAAGAGCGGCTGACGGGACGGCTGACGGGACGGTAGTGGGGTGGCGGGACCAGCGCAGCAGTCGGTCCGCCGGGCGATGGCGCAACTGCGGGCCGACCCCGGGGTGCTGCAGTCCGTGGTGGACGCCGCCCGGGCCGGCTCCCCGCAGGTGGGCGCGCTGCCGGAGCAGGAGGTGCGGCGGCACATCGCGGCCCTGCTGACCGCGGTGGCCACCGCCTTCCTGGACACCGGCGGGCTGGACCGCGAACAGCTGCGGGCGGCCGCCCTGCTGGCGGCGGACCGGGCGGTCCAGGGGGTGCCGCTGGCCGCGCTGCTGGACGGGTTCCGGGCGGCCCGCACCCAGGTGTTCCGCTGCCTGGCCGAACGGCTGGACGCCGACCGGCCGGACCCCGGCCAGGCTGCGCCCGCGCTGCCGGACCTGGTCGAGGTGATGGTCGAACTCGACGCCTATGCCGGAGAGTTGCAACAGCGCCTGATCGTCGCCTACCAGCAGACCGAGCTGCGGCTGCTCGCGGCGGGCCGGGCCGCCCGGATCCAGGCGCTGCGCGAGGTGCTGGTGGACGGCGCGCTGGACCGCCTGGCGGCGGCGGGGCTGGACCCGCACGGGCGCTACCATTTGCTGCTCGGCGAGGTGACGGACCCTCAGCAGGCGCCGCTGACCGACGGGACGTCAGCGCTGGTCGAGGGCTACCTGTGCACGGTCTCCGTGCGGCCCGTCGCCGCCCGGGCCGAACTGTCCGTCAGCTCGCCGCCGCTGGCCGCGCCGCAGCTGCCCACCGGCTACCGGCTGGCCCGCTCCGCCCTGGCCGCCGCGCGCCGCCGCGGGCGCACCGGAACCCACCGGCTCACCGAGCTCGCCCTGCCCGTGGCCACCGACGCGGCCGCCGACCTGGGCCCGCTGCTGGCCGCCGACCTGCTGGCGGGCCTGGACCCGCTGGACCCGGCGCACCACCGGCTGGCCCGCACCGCGCTGGCCTACCTGGACCGGGGCAGCCGGATCGACCGCACCGCGGCCGCCCTCCACCTGCACCCCAACACGGTCAAGCACCGCCTGCGCCGCCTCGCCGACCTCACCCCCTTCGGCCAACCCCCGCCTCCGGACGACACGGTGTCCCACACCCTGCACTGGCACTGGGCCCTGAGCAGCTGGCTCACCCGGCCCCACTGACCCGGCCGCCGGTCACGCCGAGTCGCGCACCACCAGCGAGGCCGAGAACCACGCCGACAGCGGCTCCGCCGCCGGGTCGGCCAGCCGGTCCAGCAGCAGCCGGACCATCCGCGCGGACATCTCCTCCACCGGCTGGCGGACCGTGGTCAGCGGCGGGTCGCAGGCCAGCGCCGCACTGCTGTCGTCGAAGCCGACCACCGCCACGTCGGCCGGCACCCGGCGTCCGCTGCGGTGCAGCACCGGCAGGGCCCCCAGCGCCATCAGGTCGGAGGCGACGAAGACCGCGTCGGCCTTCGGCGCCAGCTCCAGCAGCCGCCGCATCGCCACCGCCCCGCCCGCCTGGGTGAAGTCGCCCTCCACCTCCGCCGCCGGGGCCAGCCCGTGGCCGGCCAGCCGCTCGCGGAAGCCGGCCAGCCGCTCCCGGGCCGCCGGGGTGTCCAGCGGCCCGGTCACCGTGGCGATCCGCCGCCGGCCGCCGGCCACCAGGTGGTCCACGGCCAGGCCGACCCCGCCGCGCTGGTCCACCTCGACCCAGCCGATCGGCACCGGCCGCACCGGCTGGGCCGACATCACCGCGGGCACCCGGGCGTCGGCCAGCCACTCGGGCAGCGGGTCCTCGGCATGGGTGGAGATCAGCACCACCCCGTCCACGTGGCCCTGGCGCAGGTAGTTGAGGAGCTGGCGGCGCGACTGCTCGTCGTCGACCAGCAGCAGCACCATCTGCACCCCGCGCGGGCGGATCTCGCCCATCACCCCGCCGACCACCCGGCCGAAGAACGGGTCGGTGAAGATGCGGCCGGCGAAGCTCGGGTGCGTCTCGTCGGCCGGGTGCCGCTGCGCGGTCTGCCGGCCCTCCTCGGAGACGACCAGCGCGATCGAGCCGGTGCTGCCGGTGACCAGCGAGCGGGCCGCCCGGTTGGGCACGTAGGCGGTGGCGGCGATCGCCTGCTCCACCACCGAGCGCAGCGCCGGGTCCACCGTGGCCCGGCCGTTGACCACCCTGGACACGGTGGCCCGGGACACCCCGGCCACCCGGGCAACGTCCTCCAGGGTCACGGAGGCGGACGGCGGCTTCCTGGTCATGGACCCCTTTATACCGCCCGCGGATCCGCACGAACGGGCGAACCCGGAGCGACCGGGGGGTGGTTGGACGCCCCGCGGGGAGACCGTCTACATTGCCGTAGACGCCGGACCCGGGCGTCCACGACACCGCACTGTCCCGAGAGGGGTGCCGTCATCTCCGGCATCACGGCCACCGAGTCCGCCCACCAGCACCGCGCCACCGCGCCCGCCGCCCTGGCCCTGACCAAGGTGCCGGCGGTGACCGGCCTGTTCTGGTTCACCAAGATCCTCACCACCGGCATGGGCGAGACCGCCTCGGACTTCCTGGCCAAGACCTTCGACCCGGTGCTCGCGGTGGCCGGCGCGCTGCTGGTGCTGGCCGCCGCGCTGGCCTGGCAGCTACGCACCCTGCGGTACGTCACCGGGGTCTACTGGCTGGCCGTGGTGATGGTCAGCGTCTTCGGCACCATGGCGGCCGACGTGCTGCACAAGGTGGTCGGGATCCCGTACGCGGGCTCGGCAGCCGGCTTCGCCGTCCTGCTGCTGGCCCTGTTCGGGCTCTGGTACAAGGTCGAGGGCACCCTGTCGGTGGACACGATCACCGGCACCCGCCGCGAGCTCTTCTACTGGGCGGCGGTGCTGACCACCTTCGCGCTGGGCACCGCGGTCGGCGACCTGACCGCGGCCACGCTGGGCCTGGGCTACCTGAGCTCCGGCTTCCTGTTCGCCGGCCTGATCCTGGTCCCCGCGCTGGCCCACCGCTTCCTGCGGCTGGGCGCGGTGCTCTCGTTCTGGTGGGCCTACGTGCTGACCCGCCCGCTCGGCGCCTCGTTCGCCGACTGGCTGGGCGTGGGCAAGGAGCGCGGCGGCCTGGGGCTGGGCACCGGCCCGGTGACCCTGGCGGTGCTGGCGCTGGTGGTGGTCCTGGTGGCCTACCTCAGCCGCCGCGAGCGCACCGCCTGACCGGGCGCCGGTCGGCCCTCCACCGGCACCACCGGGCGGACCACCGGCGCTGCCGCCGCAGCCACCGGCCGAGCGGCCGGTGCCACCAACCGCGGGTCCAGCAGCAGCCGCCGCACTCCCAGCGGCTCGCACAGCGCCCGCACCGCCCGCTCGGTGAGCATGGTGAACTCCTCCTGAGCGCCGAGCAGTTCGTGCAGCGCCGGGAGCGAGCTGAAGACCGCGGCGCAGCGGCTGCCGTCACGGCGGCGGAACAGCCGCAGGTGCGGCACGCCGGCCGCGGTGCGGACCGGTACGAAGCGCGGCGGGTCGGTCGGCGCGGCGGGCACGGCGGTCAGTCCAGGTAGCCGAAGGCGCACCGGCAGCGCAGGGGCGCGGGCCCCGGTTCCGCGCCCGCCTCCGCCTCCGCCGCCACTGCCTCGACGACCACCGCCGGTTCGGCCGGACGGGCGGCGCGCACCATCGCCGGCGGCACCGGGGCCGGGCGCGGGGCCCGGGCCGCCTCGGGGCTGAACCGGCGGGCGCCGGGCCGCGCCGGGGCGCCCACCTGGAGATCGGTCATGGCGGATCGCTTCCTTCCACTGCCGTGCGGGCGGCCCGCCCGAGCCGGGCGAACCGCTTCCAGCTCCCAGTGGAGACCCGATCCGCCCGGCCCGCACCCGCTCCTGACGGTCCGACTACGCGGAACCGGCCTGTTTTCACGCGACTTTGACACCGGTCGGCGTCGCCCCTCACGGGTCAAGATTAGGTAAAATCCGCAAGCTGCGACACGGCGATGGTTTAGGCTTGTAAACGTTTGAAAGGCACCTCGTTCGGTGAGGCGTCTTCACGGACACAGGCCACTGACCCGACGACGTCGAGAGACGCCCAGGTTCAGGACAGGTCTTCCCGAGTTAAGGGTTGATCCCAAGTGGCTTCCCGCGCCCATGGGGGCACCTCCGGCCGAAGGCCGGAGGGAGTGCGGGATCACGCCGTGGAGTGCCAAAGCTCTGACGAGTTGGGGTGAGTCGGCAGCGTTCCTGCGTGCTGGCGAGCTCCTTGCCGTGTCGATGGCGCGCACCGCACCGGTGCGTCCCGGCCGGGAGGAGGCGAGAGACATGGATTCCAGCAGTAGTAGTCCGGGTCACAAACGACCCTGCGCACGCCTGTCCTCGTACCTTCCCGGCACCCGGTAGCCGGCTCTCCCGCCACCCCGCCCGGCCTGACTCCGCACGGCCCACCACGGCCTGACGGAGCATCGGTCGCGTGCTCGCGGTGGGGACCAGTGCCGCGCGCCGCCGACCTCCCCATCGCGGGGCAAGGGAGGCCTCATGCACACCCTGACCACCTTCGACTTCCTGATCCGGCTCGTCACCGGCGTCGGCTGCGGCGCCCTGATCGGAGTGGAGCGGCAGTGGCGGGCCCGGATGGCGGGCCTGCGCACCAACGCGCTGGTCGCGGCCGGCGCCACCCTGTTCGTGCTGTACAGCGAGGCGGTCGCCGACACCGGCAGCCCCACCCGGGTCGCCTCCTACGTGGTGTCCGGGATCGGCTTCCTCGGCGGCGGCGTGATCCTCAAGGACGGCGGCGGCGTACGCGGCCTCAACACCGCTGCCACGCTCTGGTGTTCGGCCGCGGTCGGAGTGCTGGCCGCGTCCGGCAAGCTGATCCTGGCGATGCTGGGCACCCTCACCGTGCTCGCCGTCCACCTGGTGCTGCGCCCGGCCGCCCGGCTGCTGGACCGCGCGCCGGCCGCCGGCAGCGACCCGGACGCGCAGCTGCTCGCCACCGTGCACCTGCGCTGCGAGCGACGGGGCGAGACCCACGTCCGCGCCCTGCTGGTCCAGGCGCTGGCCGCCTCCCGGCTGGCCCCGACCGGGCTGCGGGCGCACCGCGAGGCGGACGGCGAACTGACCAGCCTGCGCGCCACGGTCGCCGTGGACGGGGAGGCGACCAGCGCCCTGGAGCAGGTGGTGAGTCGGCTCTCGCTCGAATCCGGGGTACGCGACCTGCACTGGCACCTGGAAGACGTGGCGGACGAGGCGGGGCGGGAGGTCCTGGTATGAGGTCAAGGCTTGGTATTGGACGCGGTGGCCGGGGGGCGGCAGGCCCTATCCTGTTCGCGGCTTCGGCAGCACAACCCGGAGGGAGGCGAGATGGACAGTAGTCCGGGTCATAGTCGGCCCCTCCCCGCTACCCATTCACCGACCTTCCGCGGCTCGCCGCAGCCTGCCCGTTCCTGACGCACCGTCGACCGGCGCACCGTCGACCGACGCCCCCTCAGGAACGCCTGCTGCCCGCTGCCGCCCGGCGCCCCGGATCCATACCGGGGCCAGGGGGTGTTCACCTTGGCCAGCAACACTCTGTTCATGACCACCGCTTCCCGGCTGCGCGACCGGCGCACCGGCCTCGACCAGCGCGCCACCGCCAACCGGACGGTGCGCGGCACCCTGGTGTCGCTGGCCGGCCTGGTCGGCGGCCCGGTGACCAACCAGGCCGGCGAGGAGGTCGGCCGGGTGGTCGACGTGGTCGCCAAGCTCTACGGCAGCGACCCGTACCCGCCGGTCACCGGCCTGATCATCCGGATCGGGCGGCGCCGCGCCTTCCTGGCCGCGGAGCGGATCGAGCGGGTGCAGGCCGGCCAGGTCCGGCTGCGCACCGCCCGGGTCGACCTGCGCGAGTTCAGCCGCCGTCCCGGCGAGGTGCTGCTGGCCCGGGACGTGATGGACCACCAGCTGGTCGACGTGGACGGGGTCCAGGTGACCCGGGCCGCCGACCTGTACCTGGCACCGCTCACCGGCCGGGTGGTGCTGGTCGGCGTGGACGTCTCGCTGCCCACCCTGCTGCGCCGACTCGGCCCGCGCCGCTGGCAGGTGCGGCCCACCCCGGACCGGGTGCTGGACTGGCAGGCCATCGCGCCGTTCGGCGCCCAGGCCACCGCCGGGCCCGCCGAGGTGCGGCTGCGGGCCTCCCGCTCGGCGCTGCACCAGCTGCGCCCGGCCGACCTGGCCGACATCCTGGAGGACCTCGGCCGCACCGAGCGCCAGCAGCTGCTCGGCTGGCTGGAGCCGGAGCAGGCGGCCGACGCGCTGGAGGAGATGGAGCCCACCGAGCTGGAGAACCTGCTGCGCGAGGCGCCGCCGGAGCACGCCGCCCGGCTGGTGGACGAGATGGAGCCGGACGAGGCCGCCGACGCGCTGCGCGACCTGGAGCCCGGCGAGCGGGAGACCCTGCTGGCCCGGATGCCCGCCGGGGAGGCCGCCGAGCTGCGCGGCCTGCTCAAGCACCGCGAGGGCACCGCCGGTGGTGCGATGACCACGCTGCTGATCACCGCCGAGCCGGGTCAGAGTGTGGCCGAGGTGCGCGCCGAACTGGCCGCCCAGGCGGAGCACCGCACCGAGATCGACGCCGTCGCGGTGCTGGACCAGGACGGCCGGCTGCTCGCCGACGTCCCGCTCTTCGACCTGGCGGTGGCCGAGGACTCCACCGTGCTGGCCGACCTGACGGACTGGCTGGCCCAGTTCGGCAAGCCGGTGACGGTCCGTCCGGACACCCGGCTGGCCGAGGCCGCCGACCGGCTGGTGGCCGCCCGGGCCTCCTCGCTGCTGGTGGTGGACGAGACGGACCGCCCGGTCGGCCGGATCCTGGCCGACGACATTCTCGACGCCCTGCTGCCTGAGCGCGGCCGGCTGCACTTCCGGAGGTTCCTGCAGTGACCAGCGACCTGGACACGGGCTCCTCGCCCGCCGCCGTGGCCGAGCCCGCCGCGGCGCCCGGCCGATCCGCCCCGCGCCGGCGCTGGGGCCGGATCGCCGCGCTGGCCATGATCGCCGGCCCCGGCCTGGTGGCCGCCAACGCGGGCAACGACGCGGCCGGCATCGCCACCTACGCCTCGGCCGGTTCGCAGTTCACCTACGGCACGCTGTTCTTCATGGTGCTGGTCACCGTCGCCCTGGTGATGGTGCAGGAGATGGCGGTCCGGCTCGGCGCCTACACCGGCAAGGGGCTGGGCGCGCTGATCCGCGAGCAGTTCAGCCTGCGGCTGACCGCGCTGGCGGTGGCCTGCCTGATGCTGGCCAACACCGGCCTGGTGGTCTCCGAGTTCGCCGGCATCGGTGCCGCCTTCGGGCTGCTCGGGGTGCCCAAGTGGGCGGTGATCCCGCCGGCCGCGGTGCTGCTCTGGGCGCTGGTGCTGTTCGGCTCCTACCGCTGGGCCGAGCGGATCTTCCTGGTCTTCTCGCTGGCCTTCTTCGCCTACCCGGTCGCGATGGTGCTGGGCCACCCGCACTGGGGCACGGTCGGCGAGCACCTGCTGGTGCCGCACGTGGAGGCGAACAAGAGCTTCATCCTGCTGGCGGTGGCGCTGATCGGCACCACGGTCAGCCCGTACATGCAGTTCTACGCGGCCGCCGGCGTGGTGGACCGCGGGTCCAAGCCGCAGGACTACAAGCTGATCCGGGCCGACGCGATCATCGGCGCGGTCTTCGCCTGCCTGATCAGCCTGACCATCATCATCGCGACCGCCTCCGCGATCGGCGGCACCGGTCCGCTGGAGTCGGCCGCCCAGGCCGCCTCGGCGCTGCGGCCGGTGGCCGGGCGGGGGGCCGAGGTGCTGTTCGCGCTCGGGCTGCTGGGCGCCTCGGCGCTGGCCGGCGCGGTGGTGCCGCTGTCGGCCAGCTACGCGGTGGGCGAGGCGGCCGGGGTGGAGCGCTCGGTCTCCCGCAGCTTCCGCGACGCCCCGCTCTTCCTGGGCCTGTTCACCGCGCAGATCGCGCTGGGCGCGATCGTCGCGCTGACCCCGGTGGACGTGATCCAGCTGCTGATCGGCACCCAGGTGCTGCAGGGCCTGATCAGCCCGATCGTGCTGGTCTACCTGCTGGTGCTGACCAACCGGCGCTCGCTGCTGGGGGCGGCGGCGAACGGCCCGCGGTACCGGGTCGCGGCGACCACGGTGGTGGTCGGGGTGGCACTGATGTCCACCATCCTGCTGGTGCAGACCGTGCTCGGCTGGGTCGGGCTGGGCTGACGGCCGGTTCTGAGCACGGCGAGGGGCCCGGACCGGTGGTCCGGGCCCCTCGCCGTCGCCGGACGAGCCGTCAGCCCACGTGCACCCGCGGGCGGCGGCTGCGGTCCGGCTCGGCCTCGCGCAGCACCTCGCGGGTGACCGGGGCCACCTCGCCCTGGCCGAACAGGAAGAACCGCAGGAACTGGGCCAGCGGGTTGCCCTCGGTCCACTCGAAGTAGAGGTGCGGCTGGCGCCCGGTCACGTCCCGCACGTGCAGGGCGAGCGCGGCCAGCGAGTTCGGCACGCTGGAGCTCTCCACCACCAGCACCCGGTAGCGGTCGTGCAGCACCTCGCCGCGCACCTTCAGTTCGGCCTCGAACTCCGAGGGGTCGGTGACCTTGACCTCGACGAAGACCAGGTCGTCCTCGGCCGGGATGTCGTTGTCGTTGCGGATCTGCCGCTTCTTCTCCCGGTACTCCTCGTCGTCGCGGTTGTTCGGCTCGTTGGCGATCAGCCGGATGGTGCGGTGCGCGGCGTCCCGCAGGAACCGGTCGGCGGTGGGGTCGAGCACCACGTCGGTCACCCGCAGCTCGAAGGCGCGGGCCACCCGGGAGAGCAGCGAGACCAGGATCATCGCCACGATGAAGCAGGCACCGATCTTCACACCGTCCGGCCGCTCGGCCGTGTTGACCACGGTGGTGTAGATGAACACCAGCGCGATCACCCCGAACGCCCAGGTCCAGCCGCGCTGCCGGGCCTTGCGGGCCGCGATGGTCACCGCGATGGCCGCGGAGGTGATCAGCACCAGCACACCGGTGGCGTAGGCGCCGCCCTGCGCGTCGACGTTGGCGTCGAAGATCCAGGTGATCAGGAACGAGACCGCCGTCAGCACCAGCACCATCGGGCGCACCGCGCGGGCCCAGCTGGGCGCCATGCCGTAGCGGGGCAGGTAACGCGGCATCAGGTTGAGCAGGCCGGCCATCGCGGAGGCGCCGGCGAACCAGAGGATGGCGATGGTGGACAGGTCGTAGACGCTGCCGAAGGCCCCGCCCAGGTACTTGTGCGCCAGGAAGGCCAGCGCACGGCCGTTGGCCTGGCCGCCGGTCTTGAACTCGTCGGCCGGGATCAGCAGCGTGGTGACGAAGCTGGTGGCGATCAGGAAGACGCTCATGATGATCGCCGCCGTGGTCAGCAGCTTGCGGGCACCACGGATCCGGCCGACCGGGTTCTCCTCGGTCTCGCCCGGGTCGCCCTTGATGTGCGGCATCACCGCGACGCCGGTCTCGAAGCCGGACATGCCCAGCGCCAGCTTCGGGAAGACCACCAGCGAGACGCCGATCATCGCGAAGATGTTGCCGTGCTCGGTGGTCAGCGCGTTGGACCAGTCGGTGATCACCTGCGGGGCGGTGACCACGTGGTAGAGGCCGACCACCGTCACCACCACGTTGAGCACCAGGTAGAGGCCGACCAGCACGACCGCCATACCGATCGCCTCGCTGAAGCCCTTCAGGAAGACGCCGCCCAGCAGGGCGATCAACAGCAGCGTGATCAGCACCTGGTGGCCGCCGAGCACCGAGCTCAGGTGCGGGTTCTCCACCAGGTGGGCGGTGGCGTCGGCGGCTGACAGCGTGATGGTGATGATGAAGTCGGTGGCCGCGAAGCCGAGCAGGGCGAGCACGAAGAGCTTGCCCTTCCAGAACGACAGCAGCCGCTCCAGCATGGCGATCGAGCCCTCGCCGTGCGGGCTCTCCTGAGCGACCCGGCGGTAGACCGGCAGCGCGCCGAACAGGGTGACCAGGACCAGCACGATGGTCGCCAGCGGGGAGAGCAGGCCCGCCGCGAGCGCGGCGATGCCGGGCTGGTACCCGAGGGTGGAGAAGTAGTCCAGACCGGTGAGGCACATCACTCGCCACCAGCGCTGGCCCTCGTGGCCGGGGGACTCCACGTGCGGGCCGGGGTGCTGCTTGGCCCGGTCCGACAGGCCCTCCAGCAACCATGCGCGAAACCGGCTCCGCACCGGGGGTTCCGTGCCGGGACCGGCCGGAGCTGATTGGGCGACCACCGTGTGACTCCTGTCGAAATGCTCTGACGTGTAGCAACCGTCAAGATGACGGCCGGGTCAGATTATGCGACCAACATCCACTACCCGCGCAGGCCGGTCCAGGTGTCCCGGTGCTTCCGCCTGCATGGCGGCACCGTGGCGCCCGGGGCAACAGGCCAGGTGACAGGCCGACGCCGGGTCAGCAGCGGCGAATTGCGTCAAGAACAATCTTGACGAGAAATTAGCGGCACCTGCGGCCCCCCGACTCAGGGCGCTGCCGAACGGGTGAGCAGCACGGGGCGGCGCTAGCCTGCGGCCCGATGCTCCGTCCGGCGGGTCACCAGCAGGGCCGCGATGTCGTCCTTGCTGCTCTGGCCGTAGGCGTGCAGGTCGGTGCGGAGCAGCTCGAGCAGTCGGCCGCCGGGGGCGCCGGTCCACTGCTCGAGCCGGGGCAGCAGCGGATAGAAGGTGCCCTGGCCGTCGCGGGTCTCGCCGACCCCGTCGGTGTAGAGCAGCAGCCGCTCGCCCTGGGATCCAGGGCGACCGAGATCAGCCCCACCAGCGCGGTGCCGCACACGCCCCAGCTGGAGGCCGCCAGCGCGGGGGCGGCGGCCAGCAAGCGGTCGTACCGCTGGTCCCGGGGGCTGAACAGGTCCACCAGGCTGACGGCGACCACCAGCACGTACGGGGCCCAGTGGGCGAGGGTGCCCGGGGCGCCGGGCCGCCGGACCTCGGAGGTGCGCACCGGGCGAGCTTAGCAAGCCGATCATCACTATTCGGACATAACGCCCCGTCAGTAGGTTCGCGCCCCGGGGGGGTGAGCCCCCGTCAGCGCCGCAGCGCGTGGCCGCCGAAGCCGGCGCCGGCGTTGACCCCCAGCCACCACTGGTCCAGCTCCTGCTGCCCCAGCAGCGACCAGTCGGGGGTCTGCTGCACCTGCGCCACGCCCAACCGGTGCCCCAGTTCGCGGGTCTTGCGGCCGACCTCGGCCCGCTCGGCGGAGTAGGCGGCCAGCGCCGCCGCCAGGTCGGCGCCGGTGCGCAGCGCCCGCTCCAGCGCGCTCGCGTCCTGCAGCGCCTTCACCGCACCGCTGCCGGTGTGCGGACGGGCGATCGAGGCCGCGTCGCCCAGCAGCACCACCCGGCCGAGGCTGTACCGCTCCACCGCGAGGTCGTACATCGGCTGGACGAACCGCTCCCCGGGCGGCGTGCGGCGCACCACCTCACCCCAGAACGGCGGCAGCGCCTGCTCGGCCAGCTGCAGCAGCCGGCGCTCCAGACCGGGCGTCAGCTCCCGCAGCGAGGCCGCCTCGGGGTCGTCGAAGCGCAGCTCGTCGGCCTGGTCCGGGACCGCGTACAGCACCCAGTTGACCATCTGTCCGCGGCCGCCGGGCCCCGGGGTGCGGTAGGCCACCACGTGGCCGCCGGTGAAGCAGACGGTGGCCGCCTCGCCCTCCAGCAGCGCCTCGGACCAGTCGGGCAGCTGCTCGACCGGCAGTGTGCCGCGCCAGGCCAGGTAGCCGCCGTAGGCCGCGCGGTCCCCCGGGTCGACCGCGGCGCGCACCACCGAGCGGTAGCCGTCGGCGCCGACCACCAGGTCGAACCGCTCCTCGCTGCCGTCGGCCAGCCGCACCGCGGCGCCCGCCTCGTCCGGGCGCACCTCGGCGACCACGGCGCCGGTCCGGTAGCTCACCGCGGCCGGGATCCGCCCGCGCAGCTCACGCCAGAGGCTGCCCCAGTTGTAGGTGCGGAAGGCGAACGGCTGCACCGCGAACCGCCGGCCGCCGAACAGCTCGCCGTCCCGGTGGGACCAGACCCGCTGCTCTATCCGCACCCAGGGCATCGACTCGTCCAGGTACCCCAGCTCGGCCAGCTCGGCGTACCGCTCGGCGTGCACCGACAGGCCCACCCCGCGGTCCTGCAGGTCCTGGGCGGCCCGCTCCAGGACCACCACCTCGTCGGCGCCCGCGCGGGCCACCGCCAGCGCCGCCGCGCACCCGGCGATGCTGCCGCCCACCACTGCCACTCGTCCCAACCGCACGGATGCGTTCCCCTCGATCGCCCTGCCGACCGGTCGAGTATGTACGGACGATGATCAGCCGGTCCAGAGCGGCTCGGCCAGGCCCGCGGCCGCGCGCAGCGCGTCCCCGTCCAGCAGCACCGTCTGCTCCTGCTGGCCCTCGGCCGGCCAGGCCCAGACCAGGGTGACGGGCCCCTCCTCGGGCAGGCCCCAGACGTAGAACCGCTGCTCGATCCGGTTGTCGCTGCCCGAGCCGTGGCTGGCGGAGATCACCGGCTGCTGCCGGCGCTCCCGGGCGTTCCACGGCAGGCTGCGGTCGGTCGCGGCCCGCCGCCCGTCCGCGTAGAGCACCCCGAGCCGCAGCTCCTCCTCCGCCGGGCCCTCCTCCCCGAACGCCCCGGGCCAGCGGAACGGATTGCTGTGCCGCCCCTGCCCCGGCGCCCACCGGATGTGCAGGTCGAACTCGAACCCGGCCGGATAGGCCCGCAACCCGTCCAGGAAGACCGCCACCCGCGCGTTGTTCAGCAGCAACCTGTTGAACGGCAGCCCGATCGGCCGCACGTCCTCGGGCACCATCCACTCCGGCGGCGCCGGCCGCTCGAACTCCGGCCGCGGCTCGGGCTCCGGTATCGAGGAGAAGAAGTCCATACCACCATTCTGACCCACCGTCAGCCCGCGCGGGACGGGTTTTCCCGGCTCCCCGCGAGGTCCGCCCTCAGAACACCCGGGCCAGGCGGCGCAGGCCCGCGGCGATCTCCTCCGGGGTGTGGGTGGTGAAGGCCATGCGCAGGGTGGTCGGGTCGGCGGGGCCCGCGTAGAAGGGGGCGCCGGGGACGTAGGCGACGTCGTGGGTGATCGCGGTGCGCAGCAGGGCCGTGGCGTCGTGGCCGGCCGGGAGGTTGACCCACAGGAACATCCCGCCCTCGGGATGGTTCCACCGGCTGCCCGCGGGCAGGGTGTCGGCCAGCCCGGCCAGCAGCGCGTCGCGGCGGGCCCGGTAGGCGCGGGTGACCTTGGCCAGGTGGGCGTCCAGGTCCTGGTCGGCCAGGTAGCGGGCGGCCGCGGCCTGGTCGACGGTGGCGGTGTGCAGGTCGGCCGCCTGCTTGGCGATCACGCAGGCGCGCAGCAGCTCGGCGGGGGCCCGCAGCCACCCCAGTCGCATGCCCGGGGCCAGCACCTTGGAGAAGCTGCCCAGCGTCACGGTGCGGTCGGCCGCCTCCGGGAATTCGGCCAGCCAGGGCTGGGCCTGGCCTTCGAAGCGCAGCTCGCCGTACGGGTCGTCCTCGACCAGCCAGACCCCGTCCCGCGCCGCCAGCTCGGCCAGCGCGGCGCGGCGCTCGGCGGGCAGCGTGCGGCCGGTGGGGTTCTGGAAGTTGGGGACCAGGTAGAGCAGTTTGGGCCGCTCGCTGCGGACCAGCTCGGCCACCGCCTGCGGGTCCACCCCGTGCTCGTCGCAGGGCACCGGCAGCACCCGCGCGCCGGCGAACCGGAAGCACTGCAGGGCGGCCAGGTAGCTGGGGTCCTCCACCAGCACGGTGTCGCCGGGCTCCAGCAGCGCGGTGGCCAGCAGGCTGAGCCCCTGCTGCGAGCCGGCCGTGACCACCAGGTCGGCGGCCGTGGTGGCCAGGCCCCGGGCGGTGTAGCGGGCGGCGATCGCGGCGCGCAACTGCGGATCGCCCTCGGTGATCGAGTACTGCAGCACCTGCGCGGGGCGCTCGGCGAGCACCGCGTCGTAGGCGGCGCGCAGGCCCGCCGCGTCGAACAGCTCGGGCGCGGGCAGGCCGCCCGCGAAGGAGATGACCTCGGGGCGGGCGGTCAGCGCGAGGATCTCCCGTACCGGCGAGGCGTCCACCTGCGCGGCTCGGGCGGCCAGGGACGGGGCTTCGGCACGGGTCATCATGCGGGCAGCGTACGGACGCTGACCACATGTCGGAAGTCGCGTCCCACCATGTGATCGGCAGACGAGCCGAGGGCTCAGTAGATCAGGTAGGCGGGGCGGAGCCCCTCGTCCTGGATCTCGCCGGTCGCCTGCGCCTTGAGCTTGTGCGAGAGGTCGTCCAGCGCCCGACAGGCGGCCATCTCCTCGCCGATCCTGGCCAGCGGCCGGTCCTCGCTGCTGCGGGTGGCCTCGCCGTGGCCGGCCAGATGCGGGGCCCGGGTGCCGAGCAGCCGGGCGTCACAGAGCGTGTTCACGCCGTCCTCCTCGAAGGACAGCTCGACATCCCATTGGTTGTGCATGGCGCGCCTCCTACCTCTCCCCCAGCGTGGACCTGCCGGTACCAGGGTGCAAGCGTTGCCCCCGGGGTAGACCGGAACGAGGATGTGACGGACCGTCCGACCGCGAAGGAGCCTGCCGTGCCGATCCTGCCGGAGCCGCCGGAACTGCCCGAGATCAGCAATCTGCCGGACGCTCCCCAGCTGCCCGAACTCACCAACCTGCCGGACCCGCACGAGCCCGAGTTCCGCCACCTCGCGCAGCCGCCGCAGCTGCCGAAGCCCCCGCAACTGCCCGGCCTCGCCGATCTCCCGGACATCCCCCACCTGCCCGGACCCCCCAATCTGCCCGACCCGCACCTACCGGAACTCGGCCACCTGCCCGACCCGCCCCGCCTGCCGGGGCCCCCGCACCTGCCCGAACTGTCCCACCTCCCGGACATCCCCCACCTGCCCGAGCTACGCCACCTGCCGGACCCGCACGAGCCCGAGTTCCGCCACCTCGCGCAGCCGCCGCAGCTGCCGGAGCCCCCGGACCTGCCCGAATAGGCAGCCGCCG
>NZ_PYBW01000185.1 GCF_003205575.1 Streptomyces tateyamensis | reverse complement strand
CCTCAGCTGCGGAACTCAGGTTCGCCGGGTCCCGTGAATGCGGCGGAAATGATCAGCCGAGGTCCGCCGGGCCCCAGCAGGCGCCGGCCCAGTCGTCCAGGGATGTGATCCGGGCACCGGCGCCGGCCGAAGCCCCGAAGAGCACATTGCCGGGGTGGAAGTCCCGGCCGGACCGCCGTACCCCAGGCTCTTCCCCGAGCCCGGGGTACGGGGGGGTCCCACCGGTGCCCACCACGGGGCTGCTCCCCCACGGCAGCCCCGTGGTGGGTGGGACGGTCGGTTCAGGGGGCGCGGGCCTCGGCCCTGGCGGTGCGCCAGATCAGGTCTCTCGCTGGAGCGGTGCGGCCCACCCGGTGGTCAGATGTTCCAGTCCATCGGGTAGTGCACGATGGGCAGGAACCTGGCGCCGGCCCGCTCGGCCTCGCCGCGGGCGATCACCGCCATCTCCTTGAGGTGGTTCAGCTGCTGGGCGTGCTCGTCGGTGTCCCAGATGCTGATCTGGACGATCGAGCCGTCGGGCGAGACGCCCGTGTGGAAGCTGATCAGGCCGGGCAGTTGCTGGATGGCCGGCACCAGGTAGCGGCCGGTGGCGACGTTCATCTCCCGGATCTCCTCGTACCGGCCGGGTTCGAACTCGGCGCGCGAGACGCGGATCACTGCGGTCGACGGGATCTGCTCGGCGGTCATGGGAAGCCTCCTCGGCTGGACAGCGCGCGGTGGGGTGAGTTGAGGTTCACCAGCCACTTCAGCACGCCGCCGGCCGCCAGGACCGGCCGAAGCGGGGCAGCCCACACGTTCAGGTGATTGCGCAACTGACATAACGTCACATAGGGCCCCTCGGAACACGAAACGGACGATCCGCACCCGGTTGGGCTCGCCGACGCAGACGTGGACCTCTTCGAGCGCAGCGGCAGAGGCGGGTGCGGCACTCGGGCGAGCGGTGGCAGGATGCCGAGATGGATTTGATCTTGCGCACGGCGGGCGACCTGCTGGGTACCGTGCTGTCCGACCCGGTGGACCTGGGAGGCAGCACGCGCAGCACCGTGCTGCGCTGCCGCACGGCAGCCGGCGGCAGCGTGATCGTCAAGTCGTTCAGCAACGAGCCGGAGGCACTGCGCTCCTTCACCTCCGAGGCCGCCGGTCTCTCCCTCGGGCTGGCGGGCCCTGCCCTGCTCGGTGTGGACAAGGCGGTACCGCTGCTGGTGATGGCGGACTTCGGAGGTGCGCCGACGCTGGCTGACGTGCTGCTCGGGGATGACCCGAAGGCAGCCGAGGAGGGCCTGTTGGCCTGGGCCCGCGCGCTCGGGCGGTTGGCTGCCGGGTCGGTGCACCGGCAAGCCGACCTCGCGCAGCTGTGGACACGGTACGACAAGGGCATGCCGTCCTGGGGGGAGCAGCCGTGGATCGAAGAGAATGCCACTGCCCTGCCCGCCTTGCTCGCCGGTGCCGGAATCACGCCGCCGCCGGGGCTGGTGGGGGAGTTGGCACGGATCGGGACGGCAGGCGGGGAGGACTACCCGGCGTTCACTCCGGGGGACACCTGCCCCGACAACAGCCTGCTCACTGCGGAGGGCCTGCGGCTGGTCGACTTCGAAGCAGCCTGCTTCCAGTCGGTCTTCCTGACGGCCGCGTACTGCCGGATGCCCTTCTCCAGTTGCTGGTGCGTCTACCGCCTGCCGACCGGGTTGGCGCAGGAGATCGAGCAGGCCTATCGCTCGGAGATCCTGGCGACGTACCCGGCGCTGGCTGAGGAGGCGGTGTGGCAGGCCGGGATGAGGCAGGCGATCGCGGTCTGGACGGTCGAGGCGACGGTGCGGCTCCTCCCGCGCACCGTGAAGGACGGGCCGCTTCACCGAACCCGACGACCGGTCCCGACGAGGCGCCAGGTACTCAGGCACCGCTGGGAGATGGCGAGCACGATGGAGGACTTCCCGGCGCTCGCGGAGACGATGCGGCTGCTGCTGAGGGAGGTTGCCGGAGGGTGGGGGGTGGGCCCGTTGCCGGGGTATCCGGCCTTCGGGGGCCGAACGGTCAGCTGAAAGGCCTGACGGCGGGCACACCTGGCGGCGGCTCGGCCGGGTGGGCCGAGCCGCCATCAGTCAGTCGCTCGGTCGCCGGCCGCTCAGGCGAGCAGCCGCCCAGTCGCTCAGGCGACCAGGCCGTGCTCGCGCAGCGGGCCGACCTTCAGGCCCTGCTCGGCGCACAGGTCCAGCAGCCGGGGCAGCGCACCCAGCGTGGAGCGCCAGGCCAGCGGGGCGGAGGTGCAGTCGGAGTCGTGCAGCAGCACGGTGCCCCCGGCCAGCGGGGCCCGGGTGACGCTGCGCAGCACCGAGTCGGCGGTGGCGCGGGCCGTCCAGTCCTGGCCCCAGTGGGTCCACAGCACCGTGCGCAGGTCGTTCTCCCGGGCCGCGTACAGCGCCGCGGCGTTGAGCACTCCGTACGGCGGGCGGTACCAGCGCGGCTGCTCGCCGGTGACCGAGGCGATCAGGTCGCGGGCCCGGCGCACGTCGTCCCGGGTCGCGCGCGGCGAGCGGATCAGCAGGGGGCGGTGCGCCCAGCCGTGCACCGCGACCTCGTGCCCGGCGGCGACCAGCTCGCGGCCCAGCTCCGGGGCCTTGATCAGCATCTGGCCCAGCAGGAAGAAGGTGGCCTTGGTGCCGGTCTTCTCCAACTCGGCGAGGAACTTCGGGGTGGAGGCCGGGTCGGGGCCGTCGTCGAAGGTGAGCGCCACGTGCCCCGGGTCGCCGGGGCCGCTGAGCCGCGGTGCGACCCAGGGGCGCACCGGTCCGAGCGAGGTGAGCGCGGGCAGGCTGTGCGCCACCGCGAGCGCACCCGCCGTCAGGCCCAGGACTCGGGCGGTCTTCACGAGGCAACCTCCAGCAGCGGTTCTTCGGGCACACCGCCGGCCAGGGCGATGACCATGCGGTCGGCGCTGTGCGCGGAGCGCGGCGCGGGGACGGGCCCGGCGGCCAGCGCCTCGACCAGCGCCTTGCCGAGCCGGCGCTCGCTGCGGATCCAGGCCGCGAGCCCCGCCTCGTCCAGCGCGGCCGCGTTGGTCACACCGTGGCCCGGCAGGCAACGGTAGCTGACCACGGGTATGCCGCTCGCCATCGCCTCCAGCGAGGTGAGCCCGCCGGCGTTCTGCACCACCACCGAGCTGGCCCGCAGCAGCGCGGGCATGTCCGCCACCCAGCCGAGCGCGACGCCGATGCCGGCCTGCTCCAGCTTCTGGCGCAGCACGTCGTTGTGGCCGCAGACGGTGACCGGGACGGCCACTCCGGCGTCCGCTATCTCCCGGGCCGTCAGCTCGACCTCGCCGACGCCCCAGGAGCCGGCCGTGATCAGCGCCACCGGGCGGTCCAGCGGCAGGCCGAACCGGGTGCGCTCGCGGGCGACCTCGGCCTCCGAGCGGGCCGGGCGGAAGGCCGGACCGACCAGCGGGCCGCAGATCTCCACGTCGGTGGCGCCGTGCTTGGCCGCCTGGATCGCGGCCACCTCGTGCAGCGCCAGGTGCAGGTCCACGCCCTCGGCGACCCAGAGCGGGTGCACCGACATGTCGGTCAGGAAGGTGGCGACCGGGACCTGGACCACGCCGTTCTTGCGTAGCCGGCCCAGCGCCTGACTGGCCAGCGGGTAGGTGGAGACCACGGCGGCGGTCTCGGTGC
>NZ_PYBW01000184.1 GCF_003205575.1 Streptomyces tateyamensis | reverse complement strand
CCTGAGTTCCGCAGCTGAGGTGTCGTTCTAGTCCACGAATATGTGGGCTGACCTGCGGATACGCGTGATCGCACGCCGGGGCGGCGTGTGTCTAGGCGGGGGCGTTGGTGCTGGTCAGGCGGGTGTGCCGGGTTCCAGGGTGATGATGCGCTTGGGCTCGGTGACGCCGAGCTTGGCGAGGATGGCGCGCTGGGCGGCACTGGTCTCGGTGCGCTGGCGGAAGGTCCCGGCGGGGCCGGAGAAGGTGCCGACGTGGATGCGTTCGAGTTCCTCGCGCAGGTTCAGCCAGGTGTCGTCGCAGGTGGTCTCGGCGATGCGGATCAGCAGCAACGCCAGCCAGCAGAGCAGGACATGGGCGCGTATCCGGTCTTCCTTGCGGTGGTAGACGGGCCGCAGATCGATGATCGTTTTCATGTCGCGCCAGCCGCGTTCGACTTCCAGCAACTGCTTGTAGCCGGTCGCGATGTCCTCGGCGGACAGGTGCGGGTCGCTGCAGCGCAGGAGGAACTTGCCGTCCAGGCGTTCCTCGGCCTTGATCGCGGCCTTGTCGATCCGCAGCAGGCCGCCGGGGGTAGCGCGAAGGAAGCGGTGCAGGCCGGGCTTGGTGGACAGCTTCCCGCGTAGTTCGGCACGCTTGAGCGGCTTGAGCTTGTCGGAGCCCTTGATCGCTTCTTCGAGCTGGGCCAGTAGGTCGGCGCGGATCGCGGCGTCGCGCTTGGCCTGGTCGGGGTTGTGGCAGATCACGAACCGGTCGGCCGTGTCGGGGAGTTGCACCTGCTTGACCTGCATGTTGTCGGCAACGTGCGCGTAGCGTCCCTGGCGGGACAGGGCGGCCTGGGCGGCGGGCGAGCCGGAACGGATCTTCTCGCCGAGAATGTAGTGGCCGCCGGCGCGCTGCAGGAAGCGCCGGTTCTGCTCGGAGGCGAAACCGCGGTCAGCGACCCACACGACCCGGGTCAGCTTCCACTCGCGCAGATCCTCGCGAACCTGGCGGATAAGCGCCTGGTCCCCGGTGTTCCCCGGCCAGCTCCAAACCCGGATCGGGATGCCGGTGCGGGTGACGGCCATGCCGATGACGACCTGCGGCAGGTCCGGGCGGTGGTCCTTGCTCTTCCCATATGCGCGGAACGACTTCCCGTCGCCGTCGTCTGCGCTTTCGTCCGACTCTGTTTCCTGGTCCAGGTGTTGGTCAAGGCGGCGGCCGTGGTCGTCGCGGGCGGCGGGAGTGTCGGGTTCGCCGGTCTCGAAGTAGGTGCTGGTGGTGTCGAAGAACAGTAGGTCGACTTCGAGGTTGAGCAGGTCGGCGACCTGCCAGTAGACCTCTTCGGCGAGCTTGTCCTCGATCTTCAGGAGCCAGTCCATCGCCCGGTAGCAGGCGTCGTCGCTGGTGGCGGGAAGCCCGGGGATGTGGCTGTCGTGTTCGATCCAGCGGGTGGCGGCGAGTTTGGAGCTGGGGGCGAGCGCGCGGTTGGCGACCAGGGCGAACAGCACCCGCTCGGCGGCGGGGTCCAGGCGGCGGCCCGTCAGGAGCTTCTTCATGACGGTGTCGATGCCGATGCGGTGCCACAGGCCGTTCAGGGCGTGGGCGCCGCCCATCGGCCGCGACGCCAGGAACGTCAGGTCCGAGCCGGAGGTGGCCCGCAGGGCGGCGGCCGGGTCCAGGAGCTTGGCGAGCGAGGCGACCAGTCGCTCGATGGCGGCGCGGTCCAGCTGATCCTCGCGGCCGAAGCTGTGCAGCACCTGCGGGCGGGAGGTGCGTGTGGCGGCGTCCCACTCGTTGTGCGCGAGCTGCAGGTAGCGCACGGTCGAGCCGTCCTTGTTCTTCCGCGTGGTCGCCCGTACGTACATGGTTCCAGACCTTAACAGCATCACTGCAGGTCAACACGCAGTAGTCAGGCGAAACGTGTTACTAGGCGATTCCGGCCGTTCCACCAGGACGGAAGTACGTGACCTGCAACAACGCTCTCATCCGTGCCACGAACCCGCCATCAACTGCGGAACGCAGG
>NZ_PYBW01000183.1 GCF_003205575.1 Streptomyces tateyamensis | reverse complement strand
GGAGGGTGGGCGGGGGGGGGGGCGTGGGGGGGGCGGGGGGGGGGCGGGGGCGGCGGGGGGCGGCGGGGGGCCCGGGGGGGGGGCGGGGGGGGTGGGGGCGTGGGAGAGCGGGGGGTGGAGGCGCGGGGGGTGGGGGGGGCGCGGGGGGGGTCGGGGGTGGGTTCTTCGGGGGGGGGGGGGGGCCGCGGCCCGGTGGGGGAGAGCTCGCGGCGGGGGCGGGGGCCCGCCGGGGGGGGGCGCG
>NZ_PYBW01000182.1 GCF_003205575.1 Streptomyces tateyamensis | reverse complement strand
GGCCAGGCGGCGGATCGGAAGCGGCGCGATCGACTCTTCGCGCAGGTACGTGCGCAGCAGGTCCTGGTGCTGCCTGCGGCCCATGCGGGCCGGGTCGGCGAAGAGGTCCCGCAGCATCCCGTAGTCCGCGTAGAAGTTCATTCCATCGACGTCGTCGTAGATGACACCGATGGTGTCCGAGTCCGCGAGGTCCCGCGGCAGTTCGAAGGCCGGAAAGTCGAGGCCCGGGAGCCGCCTGCCTCGGGTGCGGTCGGGGTGCTCGGCGATGGCGGACTCCTGCCGGTGCCGGTAGTAGGCGTTGAGCCGCTCCTCGGCTTCGGCTGGGGGAAGGAGCAGTTCGTCGCTGCCGAAGAACTCGACGAAGGCGGCCCGGTCCTCCCGCATCTGCCGCCAGCCCTGTTCGATCTTCTCGGGGTTGCGAAAGACCAGCTCGGGCTGGCCGGCTGCCAGTTGGACCGCGGCACTGGCGATCTCGGAGGAGCTGGACTTGGGGTAGTAGGACATTGCCCCGGAGACCAGCCAGGCCCCGTCGGTCGGGACAAGGGGCACCAGGCAGGCGAGGAGGAATCCTCCCTTGGACACTCCACGGAAGGCCGCCCGCCCGACGTTCGAGTACGTGCGGTACTCCAGGTCGTCGACCAGGTTCAGCAGGACGACAGCATCCCCGTCCTTGCGACGGATCTCGAAGATGCCTTCGACCGGATCGCGCCAGCCGAGCAGCATCTCCCGGTCGGCCTTACTCAAGTCCCGCCGCCCGGCGACGAACCGGTCCACCACGGTCGCACCGTCCGGCAGGCGGTACCGCAGGATGAAATGGTCGGTGATCCGGATCGCATCGGTCTCGTCCAGTCGCCGCTCAGGTCCGGCGGCCTCCAGCAGGGGCGGCGTCAACCACTGGTCGAAGCGCGAGCTCTGCGCGAAGGCGACCAGATCCCCCTTCAACTCGGCGCAGCGTTCGGTGAGTTCACCGAGTGAACGGTCATCGGTGCCGTGATCCGCTTCCTGCGCTGTGATCGCCACGATCTGCCCCTCCGTACACGCCGGTTCTGAAGTGATGTGCGAGTTGCTCGGCCTCAACCGGCCCACTGCCGGTAAGCCTCGACCCACTCGGCACCGACAGGGGCAGGCGTCGGCATCGGCAGCTCCAGAATCCCGATCTTCTGTCGCGTGGCGCCGCGCGAGCACAACGCGACGATCCGGCCGTCCTCGGAGAGATCGACACTGTGCACGGTCACCTCGACTCCGAGGACCGTCGTACCGAACGGCACCGCGAGGTGCTCCTCGATCATGGTGAACAGGCCCGTCAGCTCCTCGTCCTCGCCGTAGGCATCGACGGTGGCCTCATCGATCAGGGCCTCAAGCTCGGCCCTGCCCAGTGCGCTCATGCCGCCACGTTAGTGGTAGCGCTCGTGGCATCACTGCCGGTTGCCGAAACACTCACCCGCCGGTGTGCACGCGTAGGGTCGATGTCATGCGACTGAGTACGGTGATCCTCCCCATCCACCGCTGGAGCGAGGGTCAGAAGATCTGGCAGCGAGCCGAGGACCTCGGGTTCGACGCCGCCTATACCTACGACCACCTCTCCTGGCGGTCCTTCCGCGACGCGCCCTGGTTCGGGGCGGTACCCACCTTGACCGCCGCAGCGGCGGCTACGGAGAGTATCCGTCTGGGGACCCTGGTAACGTC
>NZ_PYBW01000181.1 GCF_003205575.1 Streptomyces tateyamensis | reverse complement strand
CCCCAGGGGGGGTGCGGGCATGCCCGCCGAGACCCCGTCCCCTGCTGCCCCCCGCGGCGCCCGCCGGTGGCTGCCGCTGCTCGGTGCGCCGCTGGCCGCCGGGCCCGCGACCACCTTCCTGGCCGCCTTCCTGCTCAGCCCCGGCATCCCGGCCGCGGTCGCGCTGCTGGGCGAGCGGCGGGTGCTGAGGCCCCGTCAGGAGTTCCGCGCGCTGGTCTACGGAGACCCGCTGCTCGCGCTGGCCGCGGCCGCCGGGGTGGCGCAGTGCCGCTCGGTGCCGCCGACCGCGGTGCGGTCCTGGGTGCGCGGCCCGCTGGCGGTGGCGGCGAGCGCCGGCTGGCTGGGCTTCGGGCTCTGGCAGTGGCGGGCCGAGGTGCGCAGCGGCCGGTTCAACCGGGCCCAGGCGTTGGCACCCACCAAGATCTACCACCAGCTCGGCGTCTACCCGCTCCTCGGCTACCTGGCCGGGTCGGCGGTGCTGGCCGGGCTGACCTGCCCGCAGCCGCGCCACGGCCGGGCCGGCCAGGCGCTGATCGCCGCCTGCGTGGGGAGCTGGGCGGCGGCCAACGTGGTCGACCGCCGCCACCTCAAGCTCGGCCACCCGCCCTACGACTGGCACCGGCTGCGCCCGGCCGATCGGCCCTGGCCGCTCGAGTCCGAGACGCTGCGCTGCGCGGCCACCGGCTGAACCGCGCGGCCACGGCAGCGAGCGCGGCCGGCCAGGCCGGCAGAGCAGCCGGTGACAAGCGCCGTCGGTCAGAAGACCACCAGCGAGCGCCCGCCGTGCCCGGCGGCCATCTGCTCGAAGGCGGCCGGGATCTGCTCCAGCGTGATCCGGTCGGTGATCAGCGCCTCCAGGTCCAGCCGGCCCGCCCGCACGTGCTCGGCCAGCACCGGCAGGTCCTTGGCCGGGTCGCTGTTGCCGTAGACGCAGGCGGAGAGCGTGCGGGCGAAGTGGAAGAGCTCCAGCGCGGAGAACGAGACCAGGTCGTCCTTGCCGCCGATGCCCACCACCGTGGTCCGCCCGCCGCGCCGGGTCGCGCTCCAGGCCGCCCGGATGGTCGAGCCCCGGCCCACGCACTCGAAGGCGTGGTCGGCGCCGTGGCCCTCGGTCAGCTTGCGCACCGACTTCGCGGTCTGGTCGTCGGCGAGCAGGAAATCGGTGGCCCCGTGCCGGCGGGCCAGCTCCTCCTTCTGCGGGGTGACGTCCACCGCGATGATCGGGCCGGCCCCGGCGATCCGGGCCGCCTGCAGCACCGCCAGGCCCACCCCGCCGAGCCCGTACACCACCACCGACTCGCCGGCCCGCACCCGGGCCGCGTTGTGCACGGCGCCGTATCCGGTGAGCACCGCGCAGCCGAGCAGCGCGGCCGAGGTGAGCGGCACTCCGGCGGGCAGCGGGATCAGCGCCCGCTCGGCCACCACGGTCTCCTCGGCGAAGGCGGCCACCCCCAGGCCCGGGTAGAGCGCGGTGCCGTCGGGCAGCGCGGCGTAGGTCTCGCCGTAGCCCTGTGCGGCGCGCTCGCACAACCACGGTTCGCCGAGCCCGCACAGGTGGCAGGAGCCGCAGGCCGGCGCCCAGTTGAGCACCACCGGGTCGCCCACCCGGACCGAGACCACGCCCTCGCCGACCGCGGTCACGGTGCCGGCGCCCTCGTGCCCGAGCACCACCGGGGTGGCGGTGCGCAGTACGCCGTTGGCGAGCGACAGGTCGGAGTGGCAGACGCCGGCCGCGGCCAGCTTGACCCGGACCCGGCCCGGCCCGGGGGCCGGCAACTCGATCTCGGTCAGTTCCAGCGGAGCGCCCACGGCGGTGAGCAGGGCTGCGCGAACCATGCTGATCCTCAAGGTAGTCGGAACTGGAGCACTGCTCAGAACTGGAGGGACTTGGTCTGCAGGAACTCCTCCAGGCCGGCTCGGCCGAGCTCCCGTCCGATCCCCGAGGACTTGTAGCCGCCGAACGGCGCCAGCGGGTTGAACTGACCGCCGTTGATGTGCACCTGGCCGGTGTCCAGCCGGCGGGCGAAGGCCACCGCGGTCGCCTCGTCGGCCGCCCAGACGCCGCCGGCCAGGCCGTACTCGGTGCCGTTGGCCAGCTCCAGTGCGTGCTCCTCGTCGCGGTAGGCGAGCACGCAGAGCACCGGGCCGAAGATCTCCTCCTGAGCCACCGTCATCCGGGCCGTCACGTCGGCCAGCACGGTGGGCTGGACGTAGTAGCCGGTGGTCAGGCCGGCCGGCACCTCGGCGCCGCCGGCCGCCACCCGGGCGCCCTGCTCGATGCCGGCGCGGATGTAGCCGAGCACCCGCTCGCGCTGCCGGGCGCTGACCACCGGGCCCATCCGGGTCGCCGGGTCGGCCGGGTCGCCGGGCGCGTACTTGGCGGCGGCCTTGGCGGCGATCGCCACCGCCTCCTCGTACTGGTCCTGGTGGACCAGCAGGCGGGTCCAGGCGGTGCAGGTCTGGCCGGAGTTGGCGAAGACGTTGGCGGCGTTGACGTTCACCGCGCGGGCCAGGTCGGCACCGGGGAGCACCACGTTGGCGGACTTGCCGCCCAGCTCCAGGGCCACCTTCTTGATGCCGCGCCCGGCGGTCTCGGCGATCGCGCGGCCGACCGCGGTGGAACCGGTGAAGGAGACCAGGTCCACCTCGGGGTGGGCGGCCAGGGCGGCGCCTGCCTCGGTGCCCAGGCCGGTGACCAGGTTGAAGACGCCGGCCGGGAAGCCGGCCGCGTCGACCAGCTCGGCGAACAGCCGGGCCACCAGCGGGGTGTCCTCGGCGGGCTTGAGCACCACCGTGCAGCCGGCCGCCAGCGCCGGGACCACCTTGGCGACGATCTGGTGCAGCGGGTAGTTCCACGGGGTGATCGCGGCGACCACGCCGGCCGGCTCCAGGAAGACGGTGGAGTTGCCGACCCGCTCGGTGAACTCGTAGCCGGCCAGCAGCTCGACGTAGGAGTTGGCCACCGCCAGCGGCAGGCCGGCCTGCACGGTGGTGGCGAAGCCGATCGGGCTGCCCTGCTCCGCCGTGACGGTGCCGGCGATCCGCTGCTGCTGCTCGGCCAGCGCGTCGCGCAGCCGGGTCAGCGGGGCCAGCCGCTCCTCGCGGCTGGTCAGCCCCCAGGCGCGGGCGGCGGCCCGGGCGGCGGTCACGGCGGCGTCGACGTCGGCGGCGGTGCCGGCCGGGACCGTCGCGATGACCTGCTCGGTCGCCGGGTTCACCACCTCCAGCACGCCGCCGCCCAGGGTGGGCTGCCACCGGCCGCCGATGTACTGGTCCGCATGCTGCTGCACGGTGGGGTCCTCTCCTCGCGCGTGCTACCGGGGCGTTAACTATCGCTGCTAGTTAACGCCCCGGTCCCCGCTCGACGCAAGGACGCCGCCAGACTACTGCGGCAGCCGCCGGCTACTGCGGGGTGACGTAGGCCCCCGAGATGCCGCCGTCCACCAGGAAGGTGTTGGCGGTCATGAAGGAGGAGTCCTCGCTGGCCAGGAAGGCGACGGCGGCCGCGATCTCGTCCGGCTCGGCGAACCGGCCCAGCGGGATGTGCACCAGGCGGCGGGCGGCCCGCTCCGGGTCCTTGGCGAACAGCTCCTGCAGCAGCGGGGTGTTCACCGGCCCCGGGCAGAGCGCGTTGACCCGGATCCCCTCCCGGGCGAACTGCACGCCCAGCTCGCGCGACATCGCCAGCACGCCGCCCTTGGAGGCGCTGTAGGAGATCTGCGAGGTGGCCGCGCCCATCACCGCGACGAACGAGGCGGTGTTGATGATCGAGCCCTTGCCCTGGGCCTGCATGTGCGGGATCGCGTACTTGCAGCACAGGTAGACGCTGGTCAGGTTGACCTCCTGGACCCGCTTCCAGGCGTCCAGCCCCGTGGTCAGGATCGAGTCGTCGTCCGGCGGCGAGATGCCCGCGTTGTTGAACGCGATGTCCAGCCGGCCGTAGGTGTCCACGGCGGTCTGGTACATGGCCTTCACGGCCTCCTCGTCGGTCACGTCGGCCTGCACGAACAGGCCGCCGACCTCCGCGGCCGCGGCCTTGCCGGCGGCCTCGTCCACGTCGACGCAGACGACGTTGGCGCCCTCGGCGGCGAACCGCCGGGCGGTGGCCAGGCCGATCCCGCTGCCGGCACCGGTGATGACGGCCACCCGGCCGTCGAGGCGGTTGGTCACGGCCTTCTTCTCATCGGTCATTGCGCTCATTCCTCCGTGGCGATGAAGACGTTCTTGGTTTCGGTGAAGGCCTGCAGGGCGTCCGGGCCGAGCTCGCGGCCCAGGCCCGACTGCTTGAAGCCGCCGAACGGGGTGGTGTAGCGGACCGAGGAGTGCGAGTTGACCGAGAGGTTCCCGGCCTCCACGCCGCGGGCCACCCGCAGGGCGCGGCCCACGTCCCTGGTCCAGATCGAGCCGGACAGCCCGTACTCGGTGGCGTTGGCGATCCGCAGGGCGTCCGCCTCGTCCTCGAACGGGAGCACCGCGACCACCGGGCCGAAGACCTCCTCGGTGACCACCCGGGACGCCGGGTCCACCGGGGCCAGCAGGGTGGGCGGGAACCAGTAGCCCTTGCCGCCAGGGACGCTGCCCTGCAGCCGCACTGACACCCCGTCGAGGAAGGAGGCGACCCGGGCGTGGTGCGCCGCCGAGATCAGCGGGCCCATCTCGGTGGACTCCTCGCGCGGGTCGCCGACCTTGACGCCGAGCACGGCCGGCTCCAGCAGCGCCATGAACTCCTCGTAGACGCTGCGCTGGACCAGGATCCGCGACCGCGCGCAGCAGTCCTGCCCGGCGTTGTCGAAGACGGCGTACGGCGCGGTGGCCGCCGCCTTGGCCAGGTCGGCGTCGGCGAAGACGATGTTGGCGCTCTTGCCGCCGAGCTCCAGGGTGACCGGCTTGACCTGCGCGGCGCAGCCGGCCGCGATCTCCTTGCCGACCCGGGTGGAGCCGGTGAAGACCACCTTGCGCACGTCCGGGTGCTCGACCAGCCGGCGCCCGACCACCGGACCGCGCCCGGGCAGCACCTGGAGCACGCCCTCCGGCAGGCCGGCCTGCCGGGCCAGCTCGGCCAGCCGCAGCGCGGTCAGCGGAGTCCACTCGGCGGGCTTGAGCACCACCGTGTTGCCGGCCGCCAGCGCCGGGGCCAGGCCCCAGGCGGCGATCGGCAGCGGGAAGTTCCACGGCACGATGATCCCCACCACGCCGAGCGGCTCCTGGAAGGTGAGGTCGATGCCGCCGGCCACCGGGATCTGCCGGCCGAACAGCCGCTCGGGCGCGGCCGCGTAGTACTCGATCACGTCACGGGCGTTGCCGGCCTCCCAGCGGGCGTTGCCGATGGTGTGGCCCGCGTTGGCCACCTCCAACTGCGCCAGCTGCTCCCGGTCGGCGTCCACCGCGGCCGCGAAGGCGCGCAGCAGCCGGGCCCGGTCGGCGGGGGCCACCGCGCGCCAGGTCTCGAAGGCGGCCTTGGCCCGGGCGACGGCCGCGTCGGTCTCGGCCACCCCGGCCAGCTCGACCGTCTCGATCACCTCCTCGGTGGCCGGGTTGACCACCTCGAACAGTTCGGCTTCGGTTGTCACGGTCACGCGGGGATCTCCTCGAGGGCGCGGACGAAGGCGGTGAACAGGCGGGGGTCGGCCGGGTCGGCCTCGGGGTGCCACTGGACGCCGAGCGCGAACCGGGCGCCGGGCAGCTCCACGGCCTCCACGGTGCCGTCGGTGCTCCAGGCCACCGGGCGCAGGCCGGTGCCCAGGGTGTCGGCGGCCTGGTGGTGGTAGCAGAGCACCTCGGCACCGATGCCGAGGATCCGGCCCAGGCCGCTGTCCGGCTCGACGGTGACCGGGCGCCGGTGGAAGACGGCCGGGGCCTCCTGGTGGCTGTCGTCACCGGTGCGCTCGGGCAGGTGCTGCACCAGGGTGCCGCCGAGCACGGTGTTGAGGATCTGCAGGCCGCGGCAGACGCCGAGCAGCGGCAGGTCGAGCTCCAGCGCGCCGCGGGTCAGCGCCAACTCCCAGTCGTCGCGGCCCGGTCGGGGTGCGCCGGTGCGCGGGTGCGGCTGCTGGTGGTAGCGGGCCGGGTCGACGTCGGGGCCGCCGGCCAGCACCAGGCCGTCCAGCCGGGCCAGCAGCCGCTCGGGCCGACCGACCGGCTGCGGCGGCAGCAGCACCGGCACGCCGCCGGCCGCGGTGACCGCGTCCACGTACAACTGCGGCACGAGTGCGGCCGGTTGCTGCCAGACGCCCCAGGCGGCGTCCTCCAGGTAGCTGGTGATCCCCACCAGCGGACGGTCCGTCACAGCCGCTCGAACCCGCGGCGCCGCTCCCAGTCGGTCACCGCCGCGTCGAAGGCGGCCAGTTCGACCCGCCCGGCGTGCGTGTAGTGGTGCACGACCTCCTTGCCGAAGGCCGCCGCGGCCACCTCGCTGGCCTCGAACAGGGCCACCGCGTCGCGCAGCGTGCTGGGCACCCGGGGGGCGTCGCTGGTGTAGGCGTTGCCGGTGAACTCCGGCTCCAGCTCCAGGCCCTGCTCGATGCCGTGCAGGCCGGCGGCGATCAGCGCGGCCACCGCCAGGTACGGGTTGACGTCGCCGCCGGGGACCCGGTTCTCGAACCGCAGCGAGGAGCCGTGGCCGACCACCCGCAGCGCGCAGGTCCGGTTGTCCCGGCCCCAGGCGACCGCGGTCGGCGCGAAGCTGCCCGCCACGTACCGCTTGTAGGAGTTGACGGTGGGGGCCAGCAGCAGCGAGAACTCGCGCAGGCAGGCCAGCTGGCCGGCCAGGAAGTGCTCCATGGTGCGGGAGAAGCCGTGCTGCAGGTCACCGGCGAACACCGGCGCGCCGTCGGCGGCCCGCAGGCTCAGGTGGATGTGGCAGGAGTTGCCCTCGCGCTCGTTGTACTTCGCCATGAAGGTCAGGCTGACCCCGTCCTGCGCGGCGATCTCCTTGGCGCCGGTCTTGTAGACCACGTGGTCGTCGCAGCTGACCAGCGCCTCGGCGTACTTGAAGGCGATCTCGTGCTGGCCCAGGTTGCACTCGCCCTTGGCCGACTCGACGGTCAGGCCGGCGCCGGCCATCTCGTTGCGCAGGCGGCGCAGCAGCGGCTCGATCCGGCCGGTGCCCAGGATCGAGTAGTCCACGTTGTACTGGTTGACCGGGGTCAGCCCGCGGTAGTCCTTGTCCCAGGCCTGCTCGTAGCTGTCCTTGAAGACGATGAACTCCAACTCGGTTCCCACGTAGGCCTGCCAGCCGTGTTCGGCGAGCCGGTCCAGCTGGCGGCGCAGCACCTGGCGGGGCGAGACCGCGACCGGGGCGCCGTCGTGCCGGGCCAGGTCGCACTGGACCATCGCGGTGGCCGGGTGCCAGGGGACCCGGCGCAGGGTGGCCAGGTCGGGCACCATCACCAGGTCGCCGTAGCCGCTCTCCCAGGAGGAGACCTGGTAGCCCTCGACGGTGTTCATCTCCACGTCCACGGCCAGCAGGTAGCCGCAGCCCTCGGCGGCGTTCTCGACCACGTCGGTCAGGAAGTAGTCGGCCGCCAGGCGCTTGCCCTGCAACCGGCCCTGCATGTCGGTGACCGCCAGCACCACGGTGTCGATGGTGCCCTCGGCGACCTGCGCCCGGAGTTGATCGAGCGTCAGCCGGGAACCGCTCACTGGTCCGCCCCCTTGCGATCGGTGATGGGTTGATGACTTTCAGTATCCTGCTGGACGCGCGGCCCGGTGAACCAGTGCCGCGCGGAGGCCAGCCACCAGATTCCGGCGAAGCCGAGCACCGCGGTGATCGCCACCGAGGTGTAGTTGAAGTTGCCCGCCTTGATCGGGCTGGTGGTGGGCAGCATGAAGAGCACCGTGATCAGCCCGGTCCAGCCGACCGCGATCAGGCCGATCGGACGGCTCCAGCGGCCCAGGTGCCAGGGGCCGCGCTCGAAGTCCTCGCCCTGCCGCAGCCGCAGGAAGACCGGGATGACGTAGGAGAGGTAGAGCCCGATCACCGAGACCGAGGTGACCGCGGCGAAGGCGGTGGAGTTCCACAGGGCCGGCAGGCCGAACAGGAAGGCCCCGGCGGTGCTCAGCCAGATCGCGTTGGTCGGGGTCTGGGTGCGCGGGTCGATCCGGTGCCACAGCTGCGAGCCGGGCAGCGCGCCGTCCCGGGAGAAGGCGTACACCATGCGGGAGTTGGCGGTGACCGAGGCCATCCCGCAGAAGAACTGGGCGCCGATCACGATCAGCAGCAGCGCCTCGGCACCGCTGCTGCCCAGCGCGTCCAGGAAGATCTGGGCCGGCGGCACGCCGGTGGAGCTGGCCAGCTCCCCGGCGTAGTCCTGGATCGCGAAGGTCAGTCCGAACAGCAGCACCCAGCCGGCCACCAGCGAGACCAGGATCGAGTTGACGATGCCGCGCGGCCCCGAGCGGGCCGCCTCCTGGGTCTCCTCGGTCATGTGCGCGGAGGCGTCGTAGCCGGTCAGCGTGTACTGGGCGAGCAGCAGGCCGAGCAGCGCGACGTAGAAGGAGCTGTGGAACCCGGTGGTGTTCGCGAAGTGGCCGAAGACGAAGCCGACCGAGGCGTGGTGGTGCGGGACCACGGCCAGCGCCACCACGATCACCAGCACACCGACCAGGTGCCACCAGACGCTGACGGTGTTGAACAGTGCCACCAGCCGCACGCCGAAGCTGTTCAGCAGCCCGTGCAGCAGCAGGATCACCGCGAAGATCGCCACCGTGTGGGGGGCGGTGGCGGCGAAGCCCCACCGCAGATCCAGCAGCGCGTTGGTGAAGGTCGCGGCGCCGTAGTCGACGCTGGCGGTGACGGCCACCTGGCCGAGGAAGTTGCACCAGCCGGTGAACCAGCTGGCCGCGGGGGCGTTGTGCCGGGCCAGTTTGGCGGCCCAGAAGTACAGGCCGCCGGCGGTCGGGAAGGCCGAGCAGATCTCGGCCATCGCCAGGCCCACGCACAGGGTCATCAGGCCGACCAGCGGCCAGCCCCAGGTGATCAGCGCGGGGCCGCCGGTGGCCATGCCGAAGCCGTAGAGGGTCAGGCAGCCGGAGAGGATGGAGACGATCGAGAAGGAGACCGCGAAGTTGCTGAAACCGGAGAGCGAACGGGCCAGCTCCTGGGTGTAGCCGAGCTCCTGCAGACGCTGTTCGTCAGCCGAAACAGCCGCGGGCGCGGTCGGAAACACGGCGGTGCCAGCCTGGTCGGCGGGGGATGGGTCGGAGGTCACGCGCACTCCTGGGGTTCGGTGGGGGATCCGAAACGTGCGCCCACGGCATTGTGGTGTCCAATGGTCTGGTATCGGACCATTGATTGCACCGCGCATGCTTCCGTTCAACCCCGTGCCACGTCAAGCCCCCCGCCCGGAACGGAACCTCGCTACGATTCCGCCCGTGGACCCGGCAGGCGGCATGGATGCGGAAGTGGACTGGCAGGGCGGCGCGATCTTCCGCCCCGTCCGGACCGGCAACGCCTTCGAGGAGACGGTCCAGCGGATCCTGGAGGCCGTCAAGCTCGGCGTCTTCGGCTACGGGGACCGGCTGCCGCCCGAGCGCGCGCTGGCCGCCCGGCTCGGGGTGAGCCGGGAGACCCTGCGCGAGGCGCTGCACTCGCTACAGGCGGCCGACTGCGTGGAATCCCGCCGCGGCCGCTACGGCGGCACCTTCGTCACCTACCGGCTGCCGGCTCCCGATCTCGGCGAACTGGCGCGCGCCGTGCGGGACATGGGCACCGAACTGGAGGACGCGCTGACCTACCGGCTGGTCCTGGAGACCGGCGCCGCCGAGCAGGCCGCGCGCCGCGAACTGACCGCCGAGCAGCGCGAGCGGTTCACCCGCCACCTCACCGACCTGGAGCAGGCCCCGCCCGAGGAGTACCGCCGCCTCGACTCGCGCTTCCACCTGGCCATCGCCGAACTCACCGGCTCCCCCTCGCTGGCCGCCGGGGTGGCCGAGAGCCGGATGCGGCTGAACGACCTGCTCAACGCGATCCCCGTGCTCTCCCGCAACATCGAGCACTCCGCCGCCCAGCACCGAGCGATGGCCGAGGCGATCCTGACCGGCGACATCCCCACCGCCCGCCGCGCCACCGAGGAGCACCTGGAGGCGACGGCGGCCCTGCTGCGCGGGTTCCTCGGCTAGGGCCGGTCCGGCCGATCTTGTCGACCGGACCGGCCCTAGTACTACAGGGAT
>NZ_PYBW01000180.1 GCF_003205575.1 Streptomyces tateyamensis | reverse complement strand
GACACCACCCCGGCCCCGGCCAAGGCTCAGACCCCGGCCCAGGCGCCGGTGCAGAAGCAGGCCGACAAGCCCGCTGCCGCCCCGCAGGCCCAGCCGACCGAGCGCAAGAGCTACAAGGTCACCACCGGCACCGCCGGCGCCGGCAGCTACACCGTCAAGAGCGGCGACACCCTGAGCGCCATCGCGGCCGCCCACGGCACCACCGTCGACGCCCTGTACGGCAAGAACGTCAAGACCGTCGGCGCCAACCCCGACGTCATCTTCCCGGGCCAGGTCCTCAGCATCTGAGACCCACCCCGCTGACCCCTGGGCAGCAAGCGCAACCCCGGTGCCCCCTTCCCACCACCAACGGGAAGGGGGCACCGGGCTTTACGGCGTTGCGGCATCCGGCCCTCCTTGCTGACTCCGTGTCACCCGGGGGAGGCTGGCCTCGTACGCACGGGTTACACACCAGCCGAGGAGGGGTCGTGACCGACCAGGTCAAGCACGGCTATGTCGAGGTCAACGGGGTCCGGCTGCACGTCGCCGAACAGGGCGAAGGCCCGCTCGTGCTGCTGCTGCACGGCTTTCCGGAGAGCTGGTACTCCTGGCGCCACCAGTTCGGCCCGCTCGCCGAGGCGGGATACCGGGTGGTCGCCCCCGACCAGCGCGGCTACGGCCGCAGTGACCGCCCCGAAGCGGTCGACGCCTACACCCTGCCGCACCTGGCCGGCGACGTGGTCGGCTTGATCCGCGCCCTCGGGGCCGACAGTGCGGTGCTGGTCGGCCACGACATGGGCGGTCCGGTGGCCTGGCTGACCGCGGTGCTCCGCCCCGACCTGGTGCGCGGGGTGGCCGGCCTGAGCACGCCGCCTGCGCTGCCGGCCGGCCTGGCGCCGACCGAGGTCAGCCGCGCGACCTACGGCGACGGCTTCTACCAGCTCTACTTCCAGCAGCCGGGCCGGGCCGACGGCGAGCTGGTCGCCGACGTGGCGGCCAGCCTGCGGTCGATCCTGGCCGGCGGCTCGGGGGAGCGGTCCGGCGAGCCCAAGCCCTGGGTGATCCCGGCCGGCGCCACCCTGCTGGACCTGCTCGGCCGCTCGCGCGAGCTGCCGGGCTGGCTGACCGAGCAGGACCTGGCGGTCTTCGTCGAGGACTACTCGGTGCACGGCGAGCACGCCTTCACCGGTCCGCTGAACTGGTACCGCAACATCGACCGCAACCACGAGCTGCTCGCCGCACTGCGCGGCGCCGTCGTGCCGGTCCCCGCGCTCTACGTGGTGGGCGACCGCGACATGGTCACCACCCTGCGCGGGGTGGACAAGCTGCGCGCGGCCCTGCCGCAGATCGCTCCCCGGCTGCACGCCCACCTCACCCTGCCCGGCTGCGGCCACTGGACGCAGCAGGAGCGCCCGGCGGAGGTCAACGAGGCGCTGCTGGACTTCCTGGCGCACCTTGCGAAGTAACCCGCTCGATCGGCCCGGGAAGAACGCCGGCGTCCCGGGGTAATACAGTCGACGCGGCAGTGTCATCACCGTCTTACCGTCATCACCCGAATTTCGCCGGAACGAGGATCATGAGCAGCACGCATTACGACGTCGTTGTCCTGGGAGCTGGCCCCGGTGGCTACACCGCTGCCATCCGCTCCACGCAGCTCGGACTGAAGACCGCGGTGATCGAGGAGAAGTACTGGGGCGGGGTCTGCCTGAACGTCGGCTGCATCCCGTCCAAGGCGCTGCTGCGCAACGCGGAGCTCGCCACCATCTTCACCCGTGAGGCGAAGACCTTCGGCATCAAGGTCGAGGGCCAGGTGAGCTTCGACTACAACGAGGCCTTCCTGCGCAGCCGCAAGGTGGCGGACGGCCGGGTGGCCGGCGTCCACTACCTGATGAAGAAGAACGGGATCGACGAGTACAACGGCCGCGGCACCTTCGTCGACGACCACACCCTGCAGGTCGCGCTGACCGCGGGTGGCCACACCACCGTCACCTTTGACCACTGCATCATCGCCGCCGGTGCCACCACCCGCCTGCTGCCCGGCACCTCGCTCAGCGACCGGGTGGTGACCTACGAGGAGCAGATCCTCAGCAACACCCTGCCGGAGAGCATCATCATCGCCGGCGCCGGCGCGATCGGCGTCGAGTTCGCGTACGTGCTGAACAGCTACGGCGTGAAGGTCACCATCGTCGAGTTCCTCGACCGGGTGGTCCCGCTGGAGGACGTCGAGGTCTCCACCGAGCTGGGCAAGCAGTACAAGAAGCTCGGCATCGAGATCCTCACCGCCACCCGGGTCGATGCGATCGACGACGGTGACCCGAACAGCAAGGTCCGGGTCACCGTGACCAAGGACGGCCAGCAGCGGGTGCTGGAGGCCGACAAGGTGTTGCAGGCGATCGGCTTCGCGCCGCGGGTCGACGGCTACGGCCTGGAGGCTACCGGCGTCGCGCTGACCGAGCGCCGCGCCATCGCGGTGGACGGCCGGGGCCGCACCAATGTGCCGCACATCTTCGCCATCGGTGACGTGACCGCCAAGCTGATGCTGGCCCACGCGGCCGAGGCCATGGCCGTGATCGCGGCCGAGAGCATCGGCGGCGCGGAGACCATGGAGGTCGACTTCGCCATGATCCCGCGCGCCACCTACTGCCAGCCGCAGGTGGCCAGCTTCGGCTACACCGAGGCGCAGGCGCGTGAGCTGGGCTACGACGTCAAGGTCGCCAAGTTCCCGTTCACCGCCAATGCCAAGGCGCACGGCCTCGGCCACCCGGCCGGCTTCGTCAAGGTGATCTGCGACAACACCCACGGCGAGCTGCTCGGCGCGCACATGATCGGCCCCGAGGTCACCGAGCTCCTCCCGGAGCTGACCCTGGCCCAGCAGTGGGACCTGACGGTGCACGAGGTCGCGCGCAACGTGCACGCGCACCCGACCCTGGGTGAGGCGGTCAAGGAGGCCGTGCACGGCCTGGCCGGACACATGATCAACTTCTGATCGACCGTCAGGCGTGGAGCGATTGGCTCCGCGCTAGTGATTGTCCGGTGACAGCTGACAGATTTCAATTTCTGTCAGCTGTCACCGGATAGCGCAAGGAGGGCGGCCCGCGGCGTCGGCGGGCCGCCCTCCCGCTGTCGAGCTGTCGAGCTGGCGACCGTCAGCGCTTGCTGCTCACCGACACCCACTGCACCCGCATCGCATGCCCCGGCTCGGTGGCCGCACCGACCGAGCCGCCGAAGGCGGTGGGCAGGCCGCCGCCCATGGCGAGGTCCAGGATGAGGAACATGCCGTGGTGGACCGCCTGGTCCCAGGCGGCAGGGTCGACCTGATCGGCCGTCACCCGGTGGTACTCGGCGCCGTCCAGCAGCCAGCGCACCTGCTCGGGGCTGGTGGAGCGGTCCACCTCCACGCCGTAGGTGTGGAAGCCGTCCTGGCACCCCGGGCAGGGGTGCTCGCCCGAGCCCAGGCCCTGCGGCTCGTGGCAGGGCCCGCCCTGGGCAGTGCCGCAGTGCATGGTCCCGAAGACCTGCTGGTGACCGTTGACCGACTCCAGCACGTCCAGCTCACCCACGCCCGGCCAGCCGGTGTACCCGTCCCGCAGGCCCGCGCCGAGGGTCCAGAAGGCGGGCCAGTACCCGGTCGCCGCCGCCCCGGAGACCTGCGGCAGCTGGATCGAGGCCGAGATCCGCAGCACTCCGCCGGCCGGCGCGGCGAAGTCGGCCCGGCGCGACTCCAGTCGGCCCGAGCTCCACTGCCCGCCCGCATCCCGGGTCGGCCGGATCTCGAGGGCGCCCTGGCCGTCGAGGCGGACGTTGTCGGTGGAGTCGGTCATGGTCTCCAGCTCCCCGGTGCCCCACTGCGGTGCCGGGCAGCCCGGGTAGCAGGTGCCCAGGTCGTAGCTCCACAGCTTGCCGTCCGGGCGCGAACCGGCCGGGCCGGTGAACTCGTCGCGCAGCAGCTCGGTCCACCCGTCCTGCTGCGCCTGTCCTGGGCTCGCCCCGTTCGCCACAGGGATCAACCCCGCCTGCTCCAGTAGCCGTTCCAGGCGCGGGGTGAGCACCACGGCGGCCACGTTGGTCAGGTGGGCGTCGTCCCGGTAGAGCAGGATCTTCTCCAGCACAGCCGGGCAGTTGTGCCCAGCGGCCGGGCAGAGCAGCGAGTTGACCTCCACCGCGTGCACCCCGGGTTCGCGGCCGGCCGCGATGGTGTCGGCCAGCGGATCGGGCCACAGCGCCTTGTCGCGCGGGAAGTCGCAGTTCGACGGGGACTGCGGGTGGCCGGAGACGCAGGCCGGGACGTCGCTGCCGGGGATCGGCGTGTCCGTCAGGTAGACGATCGGCACCCCGAGGGCGCGCAGCGGGGTCAGGGTCTGCTCCCAGCCGCGGGCCAGCAGGTCCCGGTCGTCGGTGTAGCGGTTGAGCGCCGCCACCATGATCAGCTTCGGCTTGGCCTCGGTCGCCAGGCGCTGCAGGGTGGTCGCCCGCCAGCTGTCGCACTCCCGGTACTCGCGGCCCAACTGGGGATTGACCACCGTGAGTTGCGGCAGCGGGCAGCCCTGCTTGACCAACTCCTCCAGCCCCCAGTGCCGTTCGCCGGCGATCGCGAGCGCGGCCGAGAACCACTGGCCGGCGTGCGAGTCGCCGAGCAGCACGATCCGGTCGGTCGCGGCGGTGTCGCCGAACAGGCAGGGCGGGCTGCTGGTCGCGCTCGGCGGCACCTCGCAGGCGGCGTCCGGCGGGAAGTCCTTGCGGGCCTGCGCCGGATCGGGGACGAGTGCGGCCGACTGGCGCGGCAGTGCGGCGGGCAACAGCAGGGAGGTGCCGTCCGGGGCGCCGGGCGGCAGCCCGGCCAGGTTGACCGGCGCGCCGGGGCCGAGCAGGCGCAGCGTCCCGGTCCCTACCACGAGCGCCAGCACCACCGGCACGATCACCGCGCTGAGCCCCAACGAGAGCCCACGCCTGGGAAGTTCGGTGACCACCGGGTTGCGGCGCAGCGGCCGCTCGACCCAGCGCATGGTGGCCAGCGCCGGCAGCGCGGCCGCAGCGGTCAGCAGCACCTTGGCCGGCCAGCCGAGCGGCCCGAACTTCGCCTCGGCCAGTACCAGGACCGGCCAGTGCCACAGGTAGAGCGTGTAGGAGAGCCGTCCGAGCGCCCGCGGCGCGCGGTGCCCGAGGAGCCGACCGGGCCCGGCGGCCGGGGTGTCGGGCGCCTCGCCGCGCCCGGGGATCCCGGCCAGGATCACCGCTGCGGTGCCCAGGGTCGGCACCAGTGCGGCCCAACCTGGGTACGGGGTATGGGCGGTGAAGACCACCACGGACCAGGCCAGGGCCGCCGCTCCCGCCCAGCCGACCAGTGCCCGTAGCGTGCGCGGGCCGGGCAGCCGGTGCCAGGGCAGCAGCGCCAGCACCGCGCCCGTGCCGAACTGCCAGACGCGCGACGGCGAGCCGAGGTAGGCCAGCGAGACCGAGCCGTGCGTCCAGCGCAGCGCGAGGGCGAACGAGGCCGTGCTCACCAGCAGAGTGAACGCCAGTGCCAGCAGGCGGAACTGACGGCACGCCAGCCAGACCAGCAGGGCCAGTAGTGGTGCCCAGAGGAGGTAGAACTGCTCCTCGACCGCCAAGGACCAGAAGTGCAGCAGCGGGCTGGGGTCCCGCCCGGCAGCCAGGTAGTCGGTCTGCTGGGCGACGAAGCGCCAGTTGGCCACCGAGAGCGCCCCGGCCAGCACGTCGTACTCCAGGTCGGTGCGGCGCAGCGGCGCGGTGAGCCACGCCCCGGCCAGCGCCACCACCGCCAGCACCAGCGCCGCCGAGGGCAGCAGTCGGCGGGCCCGGCGGGAGTAGAACTCGGCCAGCCGGATCCGCCCGGAGGCGGTTGCCTCGCGCAGCAGTTGACCGGTGATCAGGTAGCCGGAGATGACGAAGAAGACGTCCACCCCGACGAACCCGCCGGCCAGGTGGGGTATCGCGGCGTGGAAGGCGAGCACGGCCAGCAGCGCCGCCGCGCGCAGGCCCTCGACGTCCGGCCGGAAGCCGGGGTTGCCGTCCGCGGTCGGACGGCTGCGCAGTGTGGGCAGGTCCGGGCGTGCCGGACGGATGGTGACAGACATGGGAGTCGAGGACCTTTCAGCCGAGCCAGGGCAGCATCGGGGCCACCCAGCCGGAGGCGAGCAGTGCGGTCAGCGCCAGACCGGTGGTGATCGCCAGGCCTTCCGGCCAACGGCGGGGCAGCAGGGCGTACTTGGCCGCGCGTGGCGTCCCGGAGCGCAGTTCGGCCAGCAGGTCGCGGACCAGCGGCAGACCGATCTGCAACTGCACCGCGAGGTAGCAGAGCATGCCCCAGTTCGGCGCCAGGCCCTCGCGGGCCAGGTCGTAGCCGAGGCCGAGGCCTGCGGCGGCGAGCGAGAACAGCAGCCAGGCCAGCGAGACCTGCACCACCCGGCGGGCCATGCCGCCGGGGCGGGCCCGGCCGGCGCCGGTGGGCACCCAGGCGGCGCTGCGGCCGCGCAGCGTGTGCCAGAAGGCGGTGGCGGCGGCCACCGACATCAGCACGTTGGCCCGGATCACCTCGATCCGCCAGCGGGTGCGGCTGATCCGCGGCAGCAGCACGTGCCAGAGCCAGAGCGGGGCGAGCAGGGGCAGCACGTGCCAGGGCCGGATCTGGTCGGGGTAGCCGTACATCATCACCAGCGGTGGCAGCGGTGCGCAGAACAGGTTCACCGCCATGGTGAGGTAGCCCACGATGCCCTCGTAGAAGCAGAGCCGCATCCGCCAGGGCGCCCGCATCCGCTTCAGGTCGCGGCTGGTGAGCAGGTGCAGGTTGCCCATCGCCCACCGGTACTGCTGGTTGACGAACGCGGCCAGGCTGTCGGGCGAAGTGCCCTTGGCCACCAGCACGGGGACGTACAGGGTGCGGAACCCCCGCTCGTACAGGGCCAGTCCGGTGTACATGTCCTCGCTGTGGGCCAGCTTGGCGAAGCCGCCGGCCGCCTCGATGGCGGTGCGCCGGTAGACGGCGTTGCTGCCGCAGCAGATCGCCGCGTCGCTGGCGTCGCGGGAGGGCTGGATCCAGCGGAAGAACCACTCCTGGGCGGCCCCGGCGGCCCGTTCGATCCAGCTCATCGTGGTGTCGGTGTCGAAGCACTGCGGGCTCTGCACGATGCCGATCGCCGGGTCGGCGAAGTACGGCACCAGGTGGCGCAGGAAGTCCGCGCGCGGTGCGAAGTCGGCATCCAGGATGGCGATGAACTCGCCGTCGCCGAGCGGCAGCGCGTGGTTGAGGTTGCCCGCCTTCTTGAGCTCGCCGCGGTTCGGGCGGACCACGTAGCGGAAGTCGAACTCCTCGGCGAGATCCGCGACTTCGGGGCGATCGGCATCGTCCAGCACCCAGACGGTGAGCTCGCCGGGCCAGTCGACCTCGGCAACCGCCCGGTAGGCGTTGGCGAGGATGTCCAACGGCTCGCCGCAGGTGGGCAGGTAGAGGTCCACGCCTGGTGCGGCGGCCGGCTGCCAGGCGCGGACCAGCACCTCGTGCGACTGCCGGGTCAGCCGGCGCCCGCGCAGGCTGTTGAGAGAGGAGAGCGCCAGGGCCAGCACGTTGAGTGCCAGCACGGCCAGGAAGGCCCAGAGCGCGGGAGTGCGCAGGGCGAAGGTGAACATGGTGCCCGCGGTGAGCACGAACGCCGCGGACGTACAGAGCAGGACCCACCGGCGTTGCGGACCGAAGTACCAGTAGAGCTCCTGGTCGTTCGGTGGTGCCGGAAGGTGATGAACAGTCATAGGGCCCCCACAGCCGTGTCGAACAGCTTCCGGGGACAGCCTAGCTGATTGGTATAGACCACTTGTGAAGTGGTGGTGGATCAAGGTGAACGGCAGGTCAACGGAGCGTCGGCATGCGTCAGGGGCACGATCTGCTGGACCGTGCCCCTGACGAGGCCTTTTGGCGGGAGGCCCGGGTCGGCCCGAGCTCGGGACGGCCGACTCCGGTACGCCTCTGCCGCCCCCGGGGCGTCAGCCGATCGCGTGCGAGAGCAGCGCGGCGTCGCCGTTGGCCTGGGTGGTCTGGCCCAGGTTGCAGACCTGGTGCTGCTGCTGGTTGAGCAGCGGCACGTCCACCTGGACCGGCACCAGGACGCCGACCTGCGTGTGGTGCACCTCCGGCAGGCACAGGTTCAGGTTGTCGGCGGCGTGGTAGTTGGCACTGTGGTCGCCGTAGGTGCCGGTGTTGTTGGTGCCGCCGTCGCCGGAGACCGAGGCCGCCGACCCGTCGGCGTCGCCGATGGCGAAGGCGGGGGAGGCGATCGCGGCCATCGAGGCGACAGCGAGGCCGGCGCCGGCCAGGGCCTTCTTGAGCATGGATGTTCCTCTCCACAGGACCGGCGGGCGGCCTGCGGGAGGGGCCGCCGCGCCGGCGTTCGTTCCGACGCCGCGTTCAACGCCGGACCCGGAGCGAGGACACTGCCGCTGTTGCGCTGTCACCCTTTCGCGGACGTCCAGTGCCGGCGCCCGATGCTGATCAGCCGCAGCTGGTCGCGGGCCCGGGCGGCGATCCGCTGCTCGGCGGCGCGCGAGCCGGCCGGCGCCTCCAGGAAGGCGGCGGCGGTGCCGACCAGGTGCTCGACGTACAGGGCGGCCAGCATCGACAGGTCGGCCGCGGACCAGTCGGCGCTCTCCTCCTGCAGGCTCAGCGCGGCCGCCGTCTGCTCGGTGAAGGCGGCGAACTCCGCCGCGATCGCCGCGCGGACCGGCTGCACCCCGCCGTGCCGCTCGCGGGCCAGGAAGCGGATGTGAGCGCGGTGCTCGCGGACGTGACGGGCGATCACCGCCACGGTCCGCTCGATCAGCCGCTCCGGCTCGCCCTGCTCGGCGAGCACCTTCTCGATCATCAGGTGCAGGCTGCCCAGCGACTCGGTGACCAGGGTGACGCCGAGCTCGTCCAGGTCGCGGAAGTGGCGGTAGAAGCCGGCCGGCGACAGGCCCGCCGCGCGGGTGACCTCGCGCACGCCCAGGCTGCTGAGGTTCTGATGGTCCAGCAGCAGCAGCGCCGCGTCCAGCAGGGCGCGCCGGCTCTGCTCCTTCTGCGCGGCCCTGCTGGTGCCGGCCGGGTGGGGGGTCGGGGTGGGGGTGTGACTCACATCATTCAGTAAACAGCTGTTTGCTGACTTTCGCGAGCCCCGGGAGAGCGTAGACTGGGCAAGTCGGCGAACAGTTGTTAGCTGAAAGGGGTTCGACCATGTTCTTCATCGCCGTAATCGCGTTGATGGGAGTGCTGCTCGGCGCAGCCGCGCACCTCTCGCTCGACGGCTTCCTGCTGGCCGCCGCGCTGATCGCCGGCTGGCTGCTGCTCTTCGGCGCCCGCGAGGGCGTCGCCCGCCTGCGCCGCCACTGACACTCGATCGACCGGGGAGGAACCGATGAACGCCACTGTGAACGCGACCGGCGCAGCTTCGCGCAGCCGCGAGGCGGACGGGATGGCCGTCGCCTCCTTCGTCCTGGGCCTCATTGGCCTGCTGCTCTTCAATGTGGTGCTGGGTCCGCTGGCCCTGGCGCTCGGCGCGCTCGCGCTGGTCCGGGGTACCGCCCGGCGCGGGCGGGCGCTGCTCGGTCTCGCGCTTGGCGCGGCCGACCTGGTGGTGCTCGCGGTGACCATCGCGCACAGCCACGGCGTGCTCTGGCAGATCGGCTGAGGGTGGCTGCGCGTGGGTCGGTCGGCGGGCCTGGGCGTTGAATGACGGGTGCCGCGCTGTATGTGCCGCAATAGACGATGACAGCTGACAGATTTCAGAATCTGTCAGCTGTCATCGTCTATTGCGGTGCCCGCTGCCGCCATCGCCCGCGGCTCACCACACCACTCACCACACCTACAGCGGCAGCAACTCCGGCCGCTTCGCCGCCACATGGTCGCCCGAGGACTCGCCACGCAGCCGCCGCCCCACCCACGGCAGCAGGTAGTCGCGTGCCCAGAGCAGGTTCTCCCGGCGCACCTCGGCGTCCGAACGCACCGCCTCGGCCGGCCACGGCTCGGCCGGGTCCGCCTCGGTGGGCAGCCCCAGTGCCCGGGCCGCCAGCAGCGCGACCCGCTGGTGCCCCTCCGGGGAGAGGTGCAGCCGGTCCTCGCTCCAGGCCTGGCGGCTCTGCATCGTGCGCAGCGACCACAGGTCCGCCACCGCGCAGTCGTTGCGGTCCGCGATGGCCCGCAGGTGCACGTTGTAGGTGGCGATCTTGCCGCGCAGGTGCCTGAGCAGCGGCACGCCCCGGGTGTCGAAGCCGGTGCAGATAAGCACCTTGCCGGCCGACTCGGTCAGCTGCACCACGGCCCGTTCGAACCGCTCGGCCACCTCGTCCGGGTCGCTGCCCGGGCGCAGGATGTCGTTGCCGCCGGCGCAGAAGGTGACCAGGTCCGGCTGGAGCCGGCGCACCTGTGGCACCTGCTCGGCCGCGATCTGGTACAGCAGCCGCCCGCGCACCGCGAAGTTGGCGTACCGGAACCCGCCCGGCGGCAGCCGCTCCGCCAGCAGCAGGGCCAGGCGGTCCGCCCAGCCGACGTAACTACCGTCCGGAGCAGGGTCGTTCAGGCCCTCGGTGAAGCTGTCCCCGAGGGCCGCGTAAGAAGTCAGGTCAAGAGTCTCCAGTAGGTCAGCCATGGGAGTAGATACTTCACTGTCTCAAGTGACCTACGCCACCGTAGGTGGCCCATGGCGGAGCGTGACCTTTGCCACCCACTCGGTGGGAATACGAAGCACCGCGACTGACGACCCCTCAGTTGCACCCGGCCGTCAGCGTCCCGCGCCCCCCGCTCGGGCGCGCCCGCGATCGGCCGCGCCTCCACCGAGCAGTGCCGCCCCTCAGGCGCGCCCGCGGTCCCGTGCGGTCCACGGTGCGTCCGCGCGGGCCGGGCGGACGGCGGCCAGGCCCGCCACCAGCGCCAGCGCGGCCGGGACCCCGAGCGCCGCACCCTGCGAGGCGTGCAGCACCAGCGTCGCGCCGACCAGCGCGCCGGCCGCCAGGGTGAGCACCGAGAGCAGCCGGCGCCCCGCCCGCTGCTCGAGCCGCCCGGTGCGCCCGGTGTCGGCGAAGGCGGCGGTGATGGTGCGGGTGACCACCGTGGTGGTCAGGTCGGGCACCGCGACCACGGCGACCATCGCGTTCTGCACACCCATGGCCAGCGCCAGCACGGCGGTGGCCAGGTCGCGCGAACTGTCGGTGCTGCCGGGGCTGACCGGGAACAGCGCCACCAGCAGCGCCGCGGCCCCCAGCAGCACGGTCTCCACCAGCACCGCGTGCAGCAGCGCCCGGCCCCGGTGCGTCACCGGGGCCAGCAGGCGCCCGCCGAGGAACGCACCCGCGACGAAGGCCAGCAGCGCCACCAACGAGGTGGTCACCGAGAAGCCCGGCGCCCCGGCCAGCGCGAAGCCGAGGAAGACCACGTTGCCGGTCATGTTCGCCACGAACACCTGACCGAGCATCAGGTAGCTGACCGCATCGATCATCCCGCTCAGCACCGTGAGCGCCAGCAGCAGCGGCGGCAGCGGCCCGTGCCGGTCGCCCGGCTCGGGCACCGCCGTCCGCCAGGCGCCGCGCAGCAGTTCTCGCACCCGGCCCAGGTTAGGCGGGTGCGGGCGCTCAGTCCCGGATCTCCACGCCGTGCCAGAAGGCGACCCGGTCGCGCACCATCTCCGCCTCCGGCTTGGGGTCGGCGTAGTACCAGACCGCGTCGGGGTTGCGCTCCCCGTCGACCACCAGGGTGAAGTAGTTCGCGGTCCCCTTCCACGGGCACCAGGTGGTGGTCGCGGAGTCGGTGAGCAGGGCCGGATCGACGCACTCCCGGGGGAAGTAGTGGTTGCCCTCCACCACCACGGTGTCCGCACTGTCGGCGATCAGCTGTCCGTTCCAGTAAGCACTAGGCATACCCAGCAGGGTAGCCCGCCCGGGTGGTTACGGGTGCTCACCCGCACGGGAGGCAGGTGGGGCCGGTCGTCCGACAGGGTGCTGGGCGAGCCGGGTGACGGGGTACGGGCGACGGTGTGACGGGCGGTTACCGGGGTGCCCGTGGTGGCCACACTGCCCTCAGGCCGTTCGCTCACGATCGGAAAGAGGTGCCCGGATTGACGCTCACCCTGTTCCTGCTGACCGTCCCGCCCGCGCTCGCCCTGCTGCTCAGCCTCACCGACCCGGCCCGCCAGCGGGCCACCCGCGCCCGCCGGCGGGGGCGGCACGCCGCCGTGCGCCGTTGACCGCCCGCCCGCCGGAGGGGGCGGCACGCCGCCGCGCGCCGCTGACCGGTCACTCGTGCCGCAGCCCCCGCACCGCGCCGGCCCGCCACAGTGCCGGCAGGCTCAGTGCGGTGACCAGCAGCACCGCCGCCGCACCCGCCGCGCACAGCAGGCCGATCTGCGCCCAGGGCAGCGCCAGCGGCAGCGAGGTCAGCGAGAGCAGGCCGGTGGCCAGCCCGGTGCCGAAGGCCAGCGCCAGGGCCAGGCCGAGCAGTACCGGCAGCACGCACTGGCAGAGCAGGGCGGCGGCCAGGGTGCGCCGGCGGGTGCCGAAGGCGGTGGGCACCGCCAGGGTGCGGCGCCGGGATGCTGGTCG
>NZ_PYBW01000179.1:6176-11314 GCF_003205575.1 Streptomyces tateyamensis | reverse complement strand
CACCAACTGTGGAACTCAGGCTTGCGGGAGCAGCTGGGTGTCTTTCCGCCCGCGTGTGCCCGAGTCGGCTTCGAGCAGGTGCCGGGCATAGGCGCTGAGCACGGCACGGTGGTCAGGCCGAGCTCGGCAGCCTGGTCCGGGACCGTGCTCAGCTGGGCAAGCACCGGGGCGACGACAGCGGCCAGCGTCAGGATGCCCAGGTAGGACATGGCGATGCCGCAGCCGCTGCGAACCCGCCGCCAACTCGGCAGCGCCGGCCGGGGCTCCTGGTGGCCGACCGCGCGCGCCACCTCGGCGGTGAACAGCGCGATGATTGCGAGCCTGAGGAACAGCTGCAGGACGAGCGGTACTTCCGCGAGGAGCTGCTGAGCGGAGAGCACGATCACCGCGGCGGCCAGGGCGACCGTGGTGATCGAGACCCCGTCGGCCCGCGGGGCGATGCTGGTGAGCTTGCAGCGCAGGGCCACGGCGATTACCGCGGCGGCCAGCGCGCTGTCGCTTCCGATCGCCTGAGCCAGCCCGGCCGGGAGCAGGTACCGGGTCCCTGGTAGGCGAGGTCAGCCACTTGGGGCGGGAACGCGAGGACTGCGCAGGCGGCTCAGAGCAGCAGCCGGCGGTCGGCCGCGGACCAGATCGCGGGGCGCGGGGTGGCGCAGGGCGAGGCGTTCGGGGAGCATCGGTCTGGACCTCTGCTCGTGGGTCAGGTGCCCGAGCGCGACGGGGCGAAGCGGTGCGTCGTCTCGGGGCGGTCGCCCGTACAGGAACAGCTGGGGCACCGTGCGCTGGCGCGTCTCCGCGGCGCGGACCGGAATGACCGGGCTGTCGGGCCGCAGGGATACCAGCGGCAGGTACGGGATCGTGTGGTGGTGCGGCGCCCCCGCTGGCGCGCACCCCTTGGCGCCCGGCGGGGCGGAGGCACTGTCCGCCTGCGTTCCTGACTCCGCCGGTCGGCAGCACCCTGCGAGAACGGCCGGAAGGCCAGGCTCGGGGCGCCGGCCGCCGGCCTGGCCAGGGCCGGTGGTGTGGTTCGGAGCCAGCGGGACCGTCTCCAGCGACGCGGCTTCGCAGGAGGCGGCGACCATCAGCAGCGCCGCGAGCCCGCCGATCCAGCCCGCCCGAGGCCGGGCTGAGCTGCGGCTGTCGGCCTCGGCGGCGCTCAAGGCAACGAGGTTCATGCCCGCCTGTTGCTCGGTCGCGGTGCTGGCAAGGGCCGCCGGACCGGGTGGGCTGACCGGGCCGTGCCCGGATCCGTCCGTCGGGGGGCACGTCGCGGCGGGCGGCGAGGCGGCTGGCAGTTCGCCCAGCAACACGGCAGCGAGGGCGAAGGGGTCGGGGACCTGGGCGGCGCACGCGGCCGCCACGATCAGCCCCCATGTCAGGGACGGGCAGGCGGGTCCAGCCGACTCGGGGTATAACGGTTCTGGCGTATTCGGGGAGGTCATGGTCTCTTCGGCGTCATCGGTTGCGGGAGCAAGTCTCGGCCGCCTGCCGGTCGGCGCGAGCGCCGTTTCGAAGGCTCAGGCGACTGCCCGGCACGGGGCCGGAGCGCAGTGGTGCTGCCCCGGGCCGTAGCAGTACGGCACGGGTGCCGGGGTCGGGCGGTGGCGTTTAGCTGCCGGCCCCGGCAGGTTCGGTGGCAGCCAGCTGGTCGGCCATGAGCAGTGCCCGCTCGACGGACAGTTCTTGGCGGATCGGGGCAGCACGAGAGACGAGATCCACGACGACATCGGAGGCGAGTTCGCGTTTCCGCTCAACCGTGTTGCGATGTCGCACAGCTCGACGATGTTGCTGCTGCGCGATGGTGCCGGGGCCGAGAAGTCTGCTCGGCGGTCGTTGGAACTTCTCGCACAGGGGGACCCGACTACCACGCCGCGAGCGATCGCTGCCCAAGCCCGAACCGACCTGGCGATGGCACTGCTCCTGCGCAGCGAGCTGGACGGCGCCATCGAGGAACTGCAGCCGGTCCGAGGCCAAAACAAACCGGGGAGGCTGGCTTGTCGGTGCCCGGACCTAGTATGCGGACCATGACGCGGTATATCGATGAGGATCTGCACGGTGCGGAGTTCCGCGAGTGCGACTTGACCGGGGCACGCCTGATCGGCGTCGTCATGCAGGATGCCGTGATCGATGGGCTCATCACCAACCTCGTGGTGAACGGTGTCGAGGTCACCGAGTACGTCGAGGCAGAGCTCGACCGGCGTCATCCGGTGCGGGTGCTGATCCGCTCCGAGGACCCTGCCGATCTGCGCGAGGCATCGCATCAGCTCCATGCCGGCTGGGCCGCCACGATCGAGCGAATCCGCCGTACGCCCGGCAGCGAGCGCCGCAGCGTGAACGACGAGTGGTCGGCGGTGCAGACGATGCGCCATCTGGTCTTCGTCCACGACTCGTGGTTCCGCCGCTGCTGCCTGGGCTCGACGGAACTGTTCACGCCGATGGGCATCGGGCCGACCGTCGAGCCCTACCGTGGAGCGCACGGGCTTGACTTGTCGCTCGATCCGGCCCTGGATGAGATCGTGAGCGTGCGTGAGGCACAGGCTGCCGAGCTCGAGGCCTGGCTTGACGAGGTCACTGCTGTGCAGCTCGCAGCGCGGGCGCCGGTGCCCGACGACGATGTCTGGCCGCCGTACGCCCGGGGCCGCTTGGTGCGGCAGTGCCTCCGCACGGTGCTCAACGAGACCTTCGAGCACCACCGCTTCTGCGTTCGCGACCTCGACCTGATCGAGGCACAGGACGCCGAGTAGGGCCGACTACGGACAACGTGCACCCGCACCTCCTTGGCGGTCACCGCATTGTCGTCGCCGACGGCGAACCGCTCACCGGCCTCCATCCTCAGCTGCTCTCGCACCGCTCTACGCTCGGCGGTCAACCCGCCTTCTTGCGCATATCTCACACAACAGACGTACCGCCGGACCAAACAACTGTCAGCCCTCGACGACACCACACCTTAAAGCTCAGTAGCTGATCCACACGTCTTGACTATTGCTCGCGGCGAGCGGTGGAACGCGGTGGTCAGTTTGTGGCGCCCGGGCCAGGTGGCTGCATTCGCAGCCGTAGGCCACGGGCTCCGCGGGTGATCCGGGCGGCTGCGTGCAGGAGGCGGTAGCGGAGCCTCTTGGTTCGGCGGGGGGCAACTCGCCTTCCAAGAGCAGGGTCGCGTCCAGGCCAACAGGTCGATCGCGGTCAGGGCGCGCACCCCGCTACAAGTCCACACTCGTCGGCCCCTACCGCGACCATCTGCGCCGGCGCCGGGCCGAGGACCCCGCAGCGCCCGTCACCCGCAGCACTTCGCCAGCCTCCTCCTCACCCGACCCGAGAACCTGCGCGACAAGGACAGTGCGCTGCTGGGAGAACTCACCAGCCTGCCTGGAGATGACCGAAATCGCCTGTCCGACCGGAGAGTTCGCCCGACTGCTGACGCCGGCCGAGCTCAATGCCGCCAAGCTCACCGACTGGATCGCGTCAGTTCGCTCCGCCGACCCGCCCCACCTGCACTCCTTCACGAACGGCCTGGAACTCGACCGGGCCGCCGTCGACGCCGGGCTCGCCTTCCCGCACCACAATGGCCGCACCAAGGCAGTCAATACACGAACCAAGAGGATCATGCGGCAGATGCACGGCCGGGCCGGACTCTCCCTACTCCGCCACCGCATCCTCCTCCCGTGATCACCACACAGCGCTACCACCGAATACGGGCCAGAGCCGCTGGCTGTACAGACCCGCACGGAGTCGACGGATTATTCATGAGCGCCGGCAATCTCAGCTGAGCGGCTTCTCCCAGACGGAGACGTGCTGAGCACTGTCCTCGGTGAAGGGAGTCTGAGCCCAGCCCTCCCAGCGGTCGCGCAACTTCAGGCCGGCCAACTGGGCCATCAGGTCCAGTTCGGCAGGCCAGACATAGCGGAACGGGATCGTCCGATACCCGGCCCGGCCCTCGGCGGTGGCGACGTAATGGCAGGTCATCGCCTGAGTGGCGACGTGGAATTCGGACCATGCCCATTGCTCGGACCGGATTGGAACATGACGTTGTTCTGACCCGCAGGGATCTTCCGCAGTTCTGGGACCATCACCTCGACGACGAAGCAGCCTCCGGGCTCGAGATGATCCGCGGCATTGCGGAAACAGGCGACCTGCGCCTCCTGCGTGGTCAGGTTCACGATGGTGTTGTAGAGCAGGAATGCCAGCGAGAACGACCCGTCCGCTCGCGCCGTAGCGAGTCGCCGATGGTCACGCTGATCGCGTCGCCGCCGGGCTTGGCACGCAGCTGGTCCACCATCGCGGTGGACAGTTCGATTCCATGCACGGGGACGCCACGGTCGGCCAGCGGCAGCGCGATCCGCCCCGTCCCGATGCCCAACTCCAGAGCTCTGCCGTCCCCGGCGAGGTGTGCCAGCACATCCACAGCAGGGGTGACGACATCGTCCTGGAACAGCTGTGCGTGCGCCTCGTCGTATCGCTTGGCGACCGGCTCTTCGAAGTAGTCGTCATGAGTCACCGGCGAACCGTACCGCGATGGCAGTCGAGTTCCCGGTAATTTCCGGGCTCTGCCGACGGGATGGCACCGGACCGTGGTCGAAGCTTCCCGGCGCCACGCTGAGCTGCACGAACCCGCCGACCGCGCTGCTCACGTCCCGTCAGCGGGTTCCCCGCGGGGAGGGGTTGACCGCGCAAGAAGTGTCGTCCGGGGCCTTGACGCCAGCGAAGAACGGCCCCGAAACTCACCGAGAGAGCGCTCTCTCACTCTTGGTACCGCGATGCCCGCGTCCTCTGCCCGTCCGCGCAGAAGCTCGGTCATGACCCGCCGCGGTCCACCACCGCACCACCAGTAGTCTGCCCGCGCTCTCCCCGCATGGCCCCTCTGCGCCCCCACCCACCCGCAGGAGAACCCCGTGAAGCCCACCTCATCGCGCCCGGGCGGCACCGCCGCCAAGCGGCGCAGCTCCGCCGTGCTCACCTCCCCCTCCACCGTCCTCTCCTGCCCCTGACCCACGGCTCTGCGCCGCCGCCCCGCCTGGGGGTGGCGCCTGCTGCGGATCGGTCGCCGGCAGCCGCCCGGTTCGCTGCCGGAGCGGAACGGTTGAGGACCAGCCTTCTACGCGCCGGACCACGCCCTGCGGCCCTGCCGCTCGATCAGGTGC
>NZ_PYBW01000179.1:0-6141 GCF_003205575.1 Streptomyces tateyamensis | reverse complement strand
GCACCTGATCGAGCGGCAGGTCGAACTGGACACTCCCCATCACCAGGGGAGGGCCAGAGGCTCTCGCCGACTCGACACCAACGCCCTGGCCGGCGCCACCCGCTGGCTGTGCGTCCGGCGCAAGACCGTTGCGACAGGGCCGGAACGCCGCCATCGACATCCCCCACAAGAGAGCGCTCTCTGAGCCCTGCTCAGGCCTCTCCCGTCTACTTCGATCTGTGCTGAAAGGTACGGCAACATGTTCTCCATCCCCACCCGCCGCAGCGCCACGCGTCGGGCGCCACGGCGCGGCCGCGCCGCTGCGACCTCGATCCTCCTGCTCGCGGCGAGCCTGACCGGCTCGTTCGCCGCCACGCTCGGCACCGCCGCAACGGCTCACGCGGACACGGCCCCGCCCCCGCCGGCGGGTTGGACCACGGTGTTCAGTGACAGTTTCGGGGGTCCGGCCGGCTCCGCGCCGGCTGCCGCCAACTGGCTCTACGACATCGGCACGGGCTACGGAACCGGTGAACGCGAGCAGACCACCAACTCGACCAACAACGTCTACCAGGACGGCAACGGTCACCTGGTGCTCAAGGCGATCAACAACGGGGGCACCTGGACCTCCGCCCGGATCGAGAGCACTCGCGGCGACTTCGCCGCCCCGGCCGGCGGGAAGATGGAGATGACCGCCTCCATCCAGCAGCCGAACCCGGCCAACGGCCTGGGGTACTGGCCCGCCTTCTGGGCCCTCGGCTCACCGATGCGAACCGGCGGCGGCTGGCCCGGCGCGGGCGAGCTCGACATGATGGAGGACGTGAACGGCCTCAACCAGGCCTCGCAGACGCTCCACGACAACGCCGGCAGCAGCGGGCACGGGCTGATCGCCTGCCCCGCCGCGGGCTCCGGCTGCCAAACCGGCTATCACACCTACTCGGTGATTGTGGACCGCACCAACACCAGTGCGGAGAGCCTCCAGTTCGTGATGGACGGCACCGTCGAGAGCACGGTCACCGAAGCCTCGGTGGGCACGGCCGCTTGGCAGCAGGCCATCGACCACGGCTTCTTCATGATCTTCGACCTGGCCATGGGGGGCAACTACCCGGACGGGGTGCAGGGTTCGGCGACCCCGACCGCGGCCACCACCTCCGGCGCCTCGATGAGCGTGGCCTACGTAGCCGTCTACGAGCAGGGCGGTAACTCCACCCCGACCGCTACTCCCACCGCGACCGGCCAGGTCACCGGTGTCGGCGGGGTGTGCCTGAACAACCAGGCAGCGCTCAACACCCCGAGCAACCCGATCGGCGTCGGCAACTGCGACGGCAGCGCGGGCCAGCAGTGGTCGCCCTACACGGACGGCACGTTGCGCGCACAGGGCGGCTGCCTGGACGCGGTCAGCGCCGGCACCACCAGCGGCACCGACGTGGACTGGTACCCCTGCAACGGCACTGCCGCCCAGGGCTGGACCCGCCAGGCCAACGGCGAACTCGTCAACACCAACTCCGGTCTGTGCCTGGGGGTTCCGGGCGGGAACACGTCCGCCCGACTGGACATCGAGACCTGCACCGCGGCGGCCACCCAACTGTGGACCCTGCCGGCCGGGAGCGCCGGCAGCAACACGGTGACAGTCACCAACCCGGGCAACCAGAGCGGCACCGTCCAGACGGCAGCCTCCCTGCAACTGCACGCGAGCGATTCGGCGTCCGGACAGACCCTGGCCTACAGCGCCGCCGGACTGCCGGCAGGCCTGTCGATCAACGCCGCCACCGGGCTGATCTCGGGGACGCCGACGGCGGCCGGCACCTCGAACGTGACCGTCACCGCCACGGACTCGACCGGAGCCTCCGGGACCACCGCCTTCACCTGGACGGTCAACCCCGCCGGTGGCGGTTGCGGGACGACGAACCTGGCCCTGAACAAGCCCGTCACCGCCTCGTCCACCGAGAACGTCGGCACCCCCGCCACGGCGGCGGTGGACGGCAACTCCGGTACGCGTTGGTCCAGCGCGGCCAGTGACCCGCAGTGGCTCCAGGTGGACCTGGGCAGCGTGCAGTCCATCTGCAAGGTCACGCTCAACTGGGAGACCGCCTATGCCACCGGTTTCCAGATCCAGACCTCCAACGACGCGACCAACTGGACCTCCATCTACTCCACCACCACCGGAACCGGCGGCACCCAGACCCTCAACGTCACCGGCACGGGCCGCTACCTCCGCCTGTACGGCACCGCCCGGGCCACCCAGTACGGCTACTCCCTCTGGGAGTTCCAGGCCTTCGGCAGCTGACACCGAGCTTGACGTCCACCTCACCGGTCACCCGAACCCTCCCACCAGACCCGGGCTGAACCTCACCCGGGAGTTGTGATCCGCGCCGGTCGACCTGCGGCTGATCATCGCCGCAGGTCGCCGTCGTCGCCCTCGCAGACCGGGCGGCAAGCGGTTTCTCGACGACGCATCGGTGCCCGAACTCGACCGGTCGCCCCATCCGAACCCGCGCGGCCAACTCGGCGGTCCGGCCCGGACCCACGGTGAGCCGGTGACCGCGCGGTCCGCCGCAACCAGCAGAAACGGAGCGCCAACGTATGGACGCACGACCCCACCCCGCGAAACGGTTCCGCTCGTACCGACGCCGTCCGCGCGACCGCCGCGCCCTCCAGGTCGTGCTGACAGTGGTGGCCCTGGTCCTGTCGAGCGGCTTGGCCGCCGTCAGCAGGCCGGCCGCTGCCGCCGACCAACCGTGGATGAACACCGCCCAGTTGCCGCTGGACCGCGCCAACGAGTTGCTGGCAGTCATGACCCAGGCCGAAAAGCTGGCCCTCATGCACGGTGGCCAGAGCTGCGGCTACGTCGGCTGTATCGACGCCAACGCCCGGCTCGGGATCCCGGCGCTGCGCCTGCAGGACGGTCCGGCCGGCGCGGGGGACGGCTTCACCGACGTCACGCAGCTGCCGGCGCCGGTAGCGGGTGCGGCGAGCTGGGACACCGCGCTGATGAACCAGTACGGCCAGGTGCTGGGCTCCGAGCAGTGGGGCAAGGGGACGAACGTGGTGCTGGCCCCGACCATCAACATCGTGCGCGATCCGCGGTGGGGCAGGGCGTTCGAGTCCTTCGGCGAGGATCCCTACCTCGCCGGGCAGATGGGCGCCGCCGACATCCAGGGCATCCAGAGCCAGGGCCCGATGGCCCAGGTGAAGCACTACGCGGTCTACAACCAGGAGACCAACCGGAACAACATCGCCGACAACGCGGTCGTCTCCGACCGCACCGAGCGGGAGATCTACCTGCCGGCGTTCGAGACCTCGGTGAAGCAGGGCGGCGCCGACTCGGCCATGTGCTCGTATTCGGCTGTCAACGGCGCCTTCGCCTGCGAGAACGGACAGCTGCAGAACACCGTCCTCAAGGGCGACATGGGCTTTACCGGGTTCATCACCTCCGACTGGGGCGCCACCCACTCCACCGTCGCGTCGGCGAACAACGGCCTCGACATGGAGATGCCCGGCAGTGACTACTACGGCTCGGCCCTGACCACCGCGGTCGACAACGGCCAGGTGTCCCAAACGACGATCGACGACCACGTCCGCCGCATCCTGACCTCGATGTTCAAGGCGGGGCTCTTCGACCGCACCCAGTCCGGCTCCCCGAGCGCGGTCGTGACCAGCGCTGCCCACAGCGCCGCCGCGAAACTCGTCGCGCAGGAAGGGTCGGTGCTCCTGAAGAACGCCGGCCCGGTCCTGCCGGTCGGCACCGCCACCGACTCGATCGCCGTCATCGGCAACGATGCCGGAACCAACGCGGCGACCCAGGGCGGCGGCAGCGCGGCGACCAACGCCCCCTACCTGGTCACGCCGTACCAGGGCATCAAGAACCGGGCCGGCACCGGGGTGAACGTGACCTACGCGCAGGGCGGCGTGAGCGCCGACGGAGCGCTCCCGCCCGTGGACAGCGCGTACCTGACCCCGAGCGCGGGCAGCGGTGCCGGCCTCACCGCGTCCTACTACAACAACACCAGCCTGTCCGGCACCCCCGTGGTCACGCGCAACGAGTCCACCGTCGACAACGTGTGGGGCGGTGCCTCGCCGGCCCCGGGAGTCAACGCCACCAACTGGTCGGCCAAATGGACCGGCACGCTGCAGCCGCCGGCCACCGGCACCTACCAGCTGTCGCTGACCAGCGACGACGGGTCGAGGGTCTACGTCAACGGCCAGCAGATCATCAACAACTGGTACAACCAGGGCAGTACGACCCGCACCGGCAGCGTGTCGCTGACCGCCGGGCAGCCGGTCAGCATCGAGGTCGACTACTACAACGCAGCCGGCGCCAGCAACGCGACTCTCGGGTGGACCATCCCCGGCCAGTCCCCGCACGACCAGGCGGTCGCGGCCGCACGGGCGGCCAAGCTGGCCGTCGTGTTCGTCTCGAACTTCGAGTCCGAGGGTGGCGACCTGACCGGCATCGACCTCTCGGCCGCGCAGAACACGCTGGTCGCCGACGTGGCCGCGGCCAACCCCAACACGGTCGTCGTCGTCAACAGCGGCTCGGCCGTGACCATGCCGTGGATCAACGCGGTCAAGGCAGCGGTCGAGGCGTGGTACCCGGGGCAGGAGGACGGCAACGCGATCGCCTCGCTGCTCTTCGGCGACACGAACTTCAGCGGCAAGCTCCCGGTGACCTTTCCCACCGCCCTCTCGCAGGGGCCGACCTCCTCGGCCGCCCAGTGGCCCGGCCAGAACGGGCAGGTGCAGTACTCCGAGGGGCTCAAGGTCGGCTACCGCTGGTACGACAGCCAGAACATCACGCCGATGTTCCCGTTCGGCTTCGGGTTGTCGTACACCACCTTCGCCTACGCGAACCTGACGGTCGGACAGCCGGACGCGAACGGCAACGTGGCGGTCGGCTTCGACGTCACGAACAGCGGCTCTCGGGCGGGGGCCGAGGTGCCGCAGGTGTACGTCGGCCAGCCCGGCTCGACCGGTGAACCGCCCAAGAACCTGCGGGGTTTCACCCGGCTCACGCTCAGCCCGGGCCAGACCCAGCACGTGGCGATCACCCTGGACGCTCGCAGCTTCCAGTACTGGAACAACGGCTGGACCAACGCGTCCGGCAGCAACACCGTCTACGTCGGCTCGTCCTCGCGGGACATCCGGCTCACCGGCACGACCACGGTCGGCGCCGGCACGGGCGGCGGTACGCAGACGGCGCTGCCGCGCACCGGCTGGACGGTGTCCGCGTCGGCCACCGGCGGCGGCGACGTGCCGGCGAACATGCTCGACGGCAACACCGGTACCCGCTGGAGCACCGGTACACCGATGGTCGGCGGCGAGTCGTTCACCCTCGACATGGGCGCCGCCAAGAGCTTCGACCGGGTGGTGATGGACTCGGCGGGCAGCTCGGGCGACTACGCCCGTGGCTACCAGGTGTTCACCTCCACCGACGGCACGAACTTCGGTAGCGCCGTGGCCACCGGCACCGGTACCGGCGCTGCGGTGACGGTGACCTTTCCGGCGACGACGGCCCGCTACGTCAAGGTCGTCCAGACGGGCTCCTCCAGCAGCTGGTGGTCGATCGCGGAGCTGAACGTCTTCACCGACGGTTCCGCCGGCGGCACCGGTGCGGTCCTGCCCCGGACGGGATGGACCGCGACCGCGTCGGCCACCGGCGGCGGCGACGTGCCGGCGAACATGCTCGACGGCAGCACCAGTACCCGCTGGAGCACCGGTACACCGATGGTCGGCGGTGAGTCGTTCACCCTGGACCTGGGCTCGACGAAGACCTTCTCCAAACTCACCATGGACTCGGCGGGCAGCTCGGGCGACTACGCCCGCGGCTACCAGGTGTTCACCTCCACCGATGGCACGAACTTCGGCAGCCCCGTGGCCACCGGCACCGGTACCGGCGCTGCGGTGACGGTGACCTTTCCGGCGACGACGGCCCGCTACGTCAAGGTCGTCCAGACCGGGTCCTCCACCAGTTGGTGGTCGATCGCGGAGGCCGATCTCTACAACTGACAGTCCGCTCCTCGATCCTGGCGAAGGCGTCGAAGGTCCACACCGAGAGGCCGGCCTTCCCGTTCCAGGCCTGTGCCTGTGCTCCTCGACGCCATCGGCCCACCTCCCCAGCGGCTGCCGGTAGGTTGGTGGCCACCGACCTAGTACTACAGGGATAGA
>NZ_PYBW01000018.1 GCF_003205575.1 Streptomyces tateyamensis | reverse complement strand
ACGTCTATAGGAGCATCCCGCATTCAGCGGCGCCGGGCGGCCTTGACCGAGCCGACCACGCCGGCCACCAGCAGCAGCATCCCGGCCGGCAGCAGCGAGAAGAAGACCGCGCCGAACAGGCCCCAGCCGCCCAGCAGGGTCAGTGCCAGGGTGTTGAGGACCAGCAGCGCGCCGCTCGCCGGGAGGGCGGACTGCCAGGGGTGGGCGTCGGCCCAGCGGCGCAGCCGGCGGTCGCCGGTGTCCTTGCGCAACTGCCCGCCGACGGTGCCGACCAGGAAGAAGAAGAACAGTGCCCAGCCGGCCGGTCCGGCCAGGATCGAGGTGGACCAGTGGCCGGTGACCAGGTCCACACCCAGGGCGGCGGCGCCGACCACCGCGCCCACGCCCGCGGCGGTCCGCCACGGGCCCGCGGTGGCGTTGGCGACGGCCAGTTGGCTGTTCTCGCGTCGCGTCAGATCTCCGTGTTCCATGCCTCCACGGTGCTCCTCGGCGGGCTCCGGGGCCAGGGGCGGCGCCCCTGAGTTTTCCCTGCCGCCGCCCCCTACGGGGCGGGGGGCACCCGGGTGCAGGAGTCCAGGATCGGCCAGCCCCGCTGGCCGGCCTCCGCGGTGAGCCGGGAGTCGTCGCCGACCACCCGCGGGTTGCCGACCACGGTGAGGGTGCGCAGCCCGTCGGCGTGGTCGGCGTAGCCGAAGCAGCGGGCCGGGTCCAGGCCGAGCCGGCAGATCGCCTCGACCACGGTGACCGGTGGCGACTCGCTGCGGTCCTCGGGGGCCTCCAGCACCAGGACCACGTCCGGGCCGATCTGCATGGGGTCCCGGTCGACCTGCCGCTGCGGCCGATCTTCGGCGCCGGGTCTGGATTCGCTGACCACCAGCACCAGCAGGTCGCCGACCGAGCGGTGGTTGTCCGCCCGCTCCAGGAGTGCGGTGTGATACTCCACCGCCCGACTGATTCCGTGGAGATCGAAGAATGCCGCGCGCATGGGCTCAACCATGATCCCGCCGTTCCCCCTTACGACACCCGCTGCAAGGTCCGAACATATCTGCTTTCCCGCGCGAGTCTGGAAGCGGCCGTAAGTAATTGCGGTCACGGCTACCGCCCGTCACGTGCTGCAGGCCTTTCCGCGACGGAAGGTGACTGTCCGTCAGTCTGACGGCCCGTCTGATCGCACCAATGGCCCGAATCGCGCCGAGCGGGGGACTTGGGGGCCATCGTCCCGGGATCGAGGCATTCGAGACGCGCGTTTCAGGACGCTGTGTCACTTTTTTCATTGACGCGGACATGTCCCAAGCTCTGGCGCCGGTGTTCGAGGACCTGACGACAAGCCGAGCCCTCCAATCGCAGATTTGACTGGACCGTTGACAGGTTGTGACTCATGTTGTTGAGTCATTCTGGAGAAGGTCGCCAAGGTTGTGGTGAAGAGGGATGGGTGGCTCAGACATGGGGACCGTGGGGATCATCCTGGCGGGGGGACGCGGCGAGCGAGCCAAGCCGATCACTCTGGAATCCGCCGACTACATCAGAAGCAAGGCGCTGATCCCGTTCGTCGGCCGCAGGCTCATCGAATGGGTCGTCGACGCCTGCCGTGAACAGGGCATCCACAAGTTCTACGTGGTGGCGCAGGGCCTGGAGAACCGCAGCCAGATCATGCTCCTGCTGGGCCACGGGGAGCGGTACGGGGTCGAGGTGCGCTACTCCCGGCCCAGTTTCGACCGGTACAACGTCGGGTCCGGCGCCGCCACGCTGCACAACCTGGAGGAGTGGGACCTGCGCGAGCAGGCCCTGGTGCTCCCGGTCGACTCGATCTTCGACTTCTCCCTGCCCGAGCTGGAGGCGACCCACAGGGCCAACAAGGCGGTGGTCACGGTGGCGGCGGTGGCCCGCACCCCGGCCGAGGTGGCCGGCAAGTACGGCGCGATGCAGACCGACGCCCAGGGTTTGGTGAACGGCTTCGTCGAGAAGCCGGGGCTGGACCGGATCCACGATCTCTTCCCCGAGGTGCGGCACGACAACTGCGCGATGATCCCCACCAACGCGGGGATGTACCTGGTGGACTGCGACCGGCTGCGCCAGGCGGCGCGCGAGCCGGAGCTGATGCGCAAGGCGCAGCAGCGACTCGACTGGGGCGGCGACCTGCTGCCCGAACTGGTGGCCCGCGGGCTGCCGGTGGGTGCCCACCACATCGCCAGGCTCGGCGACCTGGGCAACGTCGAGGACTACCTGATCACCCTGAAGGACGTGCTGGCGGGCGACTACCCGCTGATGAACCAGCTGATGACGGAGCCGGCCAGCGCTTCGCCGCGGTACTGGATCCACGAGAGCTCGCTGGCCACCCGGGACGACATCACCGGCACCACGCTGGCCGACAAGATCGAGGACGGCAGCGTGGTGATCGGCCCCGGCGTGCGGATCGGCCGGCACGTCGCGGTCGGCAGCGACGTGCACCTGGAGTACACCGACGTCGGCGACGGCGCGGAGCTGCGCGCCGGAGCCCGGCTGAGCCGCAGCTCCTGCGGCGACGCCTCGGTGATCGGTTCCTACGCCGACATCAGCGACACCTATGTCGGCCCGATGGTCGAGATCCAGTCGGACCGGCAGAACCCGGTCCGGCTGGAGGGCTACACGGCGATCGGGGACGGCGTACAGCTCTGGCCGGGCTCGCGCCTGTCGGGGGTCAGCATCTACCCCCGGCTGCGCGTCCCGGCGATCGCAAATCTTCCGTCGGGCACCAGGCTGACCAGCTCGGACGACATCCTGCGCTGGATCTGACGGTTCCTGAGCCACGCACCACAGCAGCTGACGCTTAAGGAGACGAAGCGATGGAGAGTCCGGTGGTGGTGGTCGGAGGCGCAGGACGCGTCGGTCGGATCATCGTGCAACGCCTGCTCGAACGGCGGGAGAGTGTGCGCGTCATCGGCCGCAGTGTCCAGCACGCCCGCCGGCACCTCGCCCCGGGCGCGGTGTTCAGCCAGGGCGACGTCCGGGTGCCCCAGACCCTGGCGACGCCGCTGGCCGGCTGCGCGGCGGTGGTCTACTGCGTCGAGCCGGGCACCGACGACCGGGGCCCGGACCGGCCGGAGACCACGCTGCACCAGGGCGTGCGCAACGTGCTGGCAGCGGCCACCGCGGGCGGCAACCGTCCGCAGGTGGTGCTGGTCAGCCAGTTGCACGCGACCCACCAGGGTCACCCGCTGAACGCCTACGGCCGCATGCTGGTCTGGCGCTTCGCGGGCGAGGAACTGCTGCGCGAGTCGGGCCTGCCGTACACCGTGGTGCGGCCCGGCTGGCTGGTCGACGACCGCACCGCGGGCGAGCGGGTCAGGTTCGAGCAGGGCGACCAGGGCACCGGCTGGGTGTCCCGGGACGACGTGGCCGAGGCCTGCGTCCAGGCCCTGTACATACCGGCGGCGCGGGGCGTCACCTTCGAGATCTTCAACGAGCCGGGCCCGGCGATCCCGTCCTGGAGCGAGGCCTACGGGTCGCTGGTCTGGGACCGGACCCCGGTGGGTCTGACGTAGTAAGCCACACACGGTCCGCCGCCCGCACCCGTGCGCGCGTCTGCGTCGGCGGAAGACCCGGTCGGGCAAATTCCGGGGAGCCGGAAACCGGCCGGAATCATCCATTCCGGGTGCAGTATGGGTTGGGAGTTGACTGGCGACATGACTCAGAGTAAGACGGAGGCGACCGTAGTAGTCGGAGCCGACATCCTCGCGAGAGCAGAGGTCACCGCGGGACGCCCGCAGCCACTGGGCGCGACGCTGGACGACACCGGCGTGAACTTCTCGCTGTTCGCCGAGCGAGCGAGCCAGGTGGAGTTGCTGTTGTTCGACACCTTCGACGCCCTGGCGCCGACCCGGGTGATCCAGCTCGACAAGGAGCAGCACCGCAGTTACCACTTCTGGCACTGCCATGTCTCCGGGCTGAAGTCCGGCCAGGTGTACGCGTACCGGGTGGGCGGCCACCCCGACCCCAAGGGCGTCGGGACCCGGTTCAACGAGCGCAAGGTGCTGCTGGACCCGTACTCGCGGGCCAACGTGAACACCCTGTGGGACCGGTCGCGCGCGGTCGGGCCCGAGGACAACTGTGCCTACTCGATGCGCAGCATGGTCGTCGACCTGGAGCGCTACGACTGGGAGGACGACCGCCCGCTGCGCACTCCGCTGGCGGACACCGTCATCTACGAGATGCACGTGAGCGGCATGACCTCCTCGCCGACCTCGGGAGTGGCCCACCCGGGCACCTTCGCCGGCGTGATCGAGAAGATCCCGTACCTCAAGGAGCTCGGCGTCACCGCGGTCGAGCTGCTGCCCGTCTTCGACTTCGACGAGCGCGAGGTGCTGCGGACCGGCCCGAACGGGGAGCCGCTGCGCAACTACTGGGGCTACGACCCGTTCAGCTTCTTCGCCCCGCACAGTGCCTACTGCGTGGACGCCTGCGGCTGCAAGCACATCTCCGAGTTCCGGGACATGGTCAAGGCGCTGCACCAGGCCGGGATCGAGGTGATCCTGGACGTGGTCTTCAACCACACCTCGGAGGGCAACGAGCACGGCCCGACGATCAGTTTCCGCGGCCAGGCCAACGAGGTCTACTACCACCTGTGGCCGCAGGACCGCCGGCACTACATGGACTTCACCGGCTGCGGCAACGCGATCAACGCCAACCACCCGGCGGTGGCGAAGTTCATCATCGAGTGCCTGGAGTACTGGGTCACCGAGATGCACGTGGACGGCTTCCGGTTCGACCTCGCCTCCGAACTCTCCCGGGGCGCCGAGGGCTACGAGATGGACACGCCGCCGCTGCTGTGGGCGATCGAGCTGTCCGGGATCCTCTCCGAGACGAAGATCATCGCCGAGCCGTGGGACGGCGGCGGCCTGTACCAGGTCGGCCGGTTCCCCGGGCGGCGCTGGGCGCAGTGGAACGGCCCGTTCCGGGACGACGTGCGGCGGTTCGTCCGCGGCGACGGCGGCCTGGTCGGCACCCTGGCCACCCGGATCGGCGGCTCCCGCGACCTGTTCGGGCGGACCGGCGAACTGCCCACCAACAGCATCAACTTCCTCACCTGCCACGACGGGTTCACGCTCAACGACCTGGTCAGCTACAACGGCAAGCACAACGACGCCAACGGTGAGGGCAACGCCGACGGCAGCCACGAGAACTACAGCTGGAACTGCGGCTTCGAGGGGCCCAGCGACGCGGACGACGTCGAGCGGCTGCGGGTCCGTCAGATCAAGAACTTCGCCGCCATCCTGATGCTCTCGCGCGGGGTGCCGATGATCCTGGCCGGCGACGAGTTCCGGAACACCCAGTTCGGCAACAACAACGCCTACTGCCAGGACAACGAGATCTCCTGGCTGAACTGGGACCAGGCGGCGAAGGAGAGCGAGGTCCGGGAGTTCTTCCGGGGCATGATCGCCCTGCGCAAGGAGCACCCGGCGGTGCGCCGGCCGCGGTTCTTCGACGGCCGCACCAACGAGCGCAACATGCCCGAGGTGACCTGGCACGGGGTCAAGTTGGAGCAGCCCGGCTGGGAGGACACCAATGCCCGGGTCCTCTCGTTCACGCTGGCCGGCTTCGACGGCGACCCTGACCTGCACGTGATCCTCAACATGTACCACCTCGGCCTGGACTTCGAGCTGCCGCACGTGGCCGACCGCCAGTGGCACCGGCTGGTCGACACCGCCCAGGGCAGCGGGGCCGACCTGCTGCCGACCGACCGGGCGGAGCTCGTACCGGACTACCAATTCCACGCCCACGGGCGCAGCGTCGTCGTCCTGGCGGCGCTGCCCGAAAACGGAGGCAGCACCCGATGAGCGCATCCGAGGTCCGGCGGACCTACTCGGACAGCATCGCCGGCTACATCACCTCGTACGACCCGTCGAACGACCGGTTCGGTCTGCGGACCACCGACGGGCGCGAGTTCACCATCCACCTGGACGGCCTGCTCGGCTCCGAGATCGTCCGCAACCTGGGCGACAAGGACCGCCGGGACACCAGCGGGTCCACCCGGGACATGCTGGCCGAAGGCCGGTACGTCTTCGTCTACGGCCTGTTCCACCAGTGGGCCGGCGGCGAGCGGATCGACGCCCGCCAGATCGTCTTCGCGGAGCAGCGCCGCGGCGCGTACGTCTTCGAGCAGCCCAACTGGTGGGTGCAGCAGGCGGCCGAGATCGCCGACTTCTACCTGCGCGGCCACTTCCCCGACGGGGTCTACGACTGGCGCGGCTTCCGCACCCGGCTGACCCTGCACGGCTCCCACGTGGCCGACCACCAGGCGCAGGACCTGCGCCAGGAGACGGACACCATCTCCCGCCTGGTCTACGGCCTCGCCACCGCCTTCATGCTGACCGGCGAGGAGCGCTTCCTGGCCGCGGCCGAGTCCGGCACCGAGTACCTGCGCGAGCACATGCGGGTCTCGGACGAGCGCGAGGGCGTCGCCTACTGGTACCACGCGATCGACATCACCCCCGGTGCCCAGCGCAAGGTCTTCGCCTCGGAGTTCGGCGACGACTACAACGCGATCCCGATGTACGAGCAGATCTACGCGCTGGCCGGTCCGACCCAGACCTACCGGATCACCGGCGACCCGCGGATCCTGGACGACATCGACAAGACCGTCGCCCTCTTCCACAAGTACTTCAAGGACGAGGAGCGCGGCGGGTTCTTCTCGCACATCGACCCGATCACCATGGACCCGCGGGCCGACTCGCTGGGCCACAACCGGGCCCGGAAGAACTGGAACTCGGTCGGCGACCACGCTCCGGCGTACCTGATCAACGCCTACCTGGCCACCGGCCGGGAGGACTTCGGCGAGCTGCTGGAGCTGACCGCCGACACCATCGCCCGGTACTTCCCGGACGAGCCCGGCAGCCCGTTCGTGCAGGAGCGGTTCCACGAGGACTGGAGCCCGGACCGCACCTGGGGCTGGCAGCAGAACCGCGCGGTGGTCGGCCACAACCTCAAGATCGCCTGGAACCTGACCCGGATCCGGGCGCTCAAGGACAAGGCGGAGTACTCGACCCTGGCCGAGCGGATCGCCGAGATCATGCCGCCGGTCGGCAGCGACCAGCAGCGCGGTGGCTGGTACGACGTGGTGGAGCGGGTCGCCGACCCGGACAGCGGTGCGCACCGGCTGGTCTGGCACGACCGCAAGGCCTGGTGGCAGCAGGAGCAGTCGATCCTGGCCTACCTGATCCTGGCCGGCGTCACCGGCGACCCGGAGCACCGGCGGCTGGCCCGCGAGGCGGCGGCGTTCTACAACGCCTTCTTCCTCGACTACGACGACGGCGGCGTGTACTTCAACGTGCTGGCCAACGGCATCCCGTACCTGCTCGGCACCGAGCGGCTCAAGGGCAGCCACTCGATGGCCGGCTACCACGCGCTGGAGCTCTGCTACCTGGCGGCGACCTACACCAACCTGCTGCTCACCTCGCAGCAGCTCACCCTGCACTTCCGGCCGCGTCCCGACGCGTTCCCGGACCGGGTGCTGCGGGTCTCCCCGGACCTGCTGCCGGCCGGGTCGATCCAGATCGACCAGGTGACCGTCAACGACCAGCCGTACCACGACTTCGACGCCAAGGCGCTGACCGTCAACCTGCCGGAGAGCGACGAGCCGCTGCGGGTCAAGGTCGTGGTGGAGCCGGCCGACATGCGGCTGCGGATCAACAGCGAGTTCGACGGCGAGACCGCGCACATACACCTGGAGGGGATCCTCGACCTCCAGGAGCTGGAGAACTTCCAGCGCGGCCTGCGCGAGGCCCTGTCGGTCAACCCCCGCCGGGTCGAGTTCCACCTCTGCAAGGTCACCGACATCAGCCGTCCGGTGATCAACGAGCTGCTGTTCCAGCGCACCAAGATCGGCGCCGACGTCGACTTCGTGATCGTCGGCTCGGTCGAGCCCGAAATCGCCTCGATGCTCGTGGCGACCGACGCCTTCGTACTCGACATGGACCGCGCCTGCACCGACGAGTGACCCCGCTCGGCCGTGCACCGGCCCCGTTCCGACGGGGCCGGTGCTCGGCCCTCCGATAGTCGAAGGACCTGCTGTGGCTAAGGTTTCGCACCTCCGTGATTCGTACACCGGGGATCGGCAGGACGGAATCTCCGATTACTGCCGAGACCTCTTCTCCAGCTTCGCCCGGTCCGACCAGCGCCGATGGGGCGAGGTCTACCTGCGTGGGCTGATGCACGCCGATGGCCGCCGGACGCCGGCCAACATCACCGAGAAGGTGCTCGGTCGGAAAGCGGTCCAGCCGATCCAGCAGTTCGTCAACCAGAGCACCTGGGCCGCCCACACCGTGCGCCGCTCGCTGGCCGAGCGGGTCGCCGACCTGGCGGTTCCGCAGGCCTGGGCGATGGACGAGGTGGTGTTCCCCAAGAACGGCACCCGGTCCGCCGGGGTCGGCCGACAGTTCGTCGGCTCCGCCGGACGAGTCGTCAACTGCCAGCTCGCGCTGGCAACTTCGCTGGTTCACCAGGACGCGTGCCTGCCGGTGAACTGGCACCTGATGCTGCCCAGGCACTGGGACGGTGACGAGGAGCTGCGCAGTCAGGCGCACGTGCCCGAGGAGGAGCGCCACCGCCCGCGCTGGCGCTACGCGCTGGAGTCGCTGGACGAGATCCTCGAATGGGACGTGCCGCCGGCCCCGCTGCTGGCCGACTGGACCTACGAGCCGGAGATCGAGGCGCTGCTGCTCGGTCTGGAGGACCGCGGCTTCGGCTACCTGGTGGAGGTCGGCCCGAGCACCCTGCTGCCGGTCCGCCAGCTGCCCGGCCGCGCCCCCGGGCACCGCAACCCCGCCGTCGAGGTGGCGCTCGCGCTCGGCAACCGGGGCGAGCGGGTGCGGCTCTCCTGGCAGGACGGCCCCGAGGCGCGCACCCGCCAGTCGCAGTTCCTGGTCGCCCAGCTGGGCGTCGGGCCGGTCGGCGCGGTCGGCCAGCACACCCCGCGGCCGCTGCGGCCCACCCACCGGCCGCCGCGCCAGCTGGTCGTGGAGTGGCCCTTCGGCCGCTCCCGGCCGCGCACCTACTGGCTGACCAACCTGCCGCCCGACCGGCTGGCGGACACCGTCGCACTGGCCGAGCTGCGCCACCAGGCCACGCTCAGCCACGAGCGGCTGCGCCAGAGCTACGGGCTGGGCGACTTCGAGGGCCGCTCCTTCCGCGGCTGGCACCACCACGTGACGCTGGCCTCGGCGGCGCTGGGCTTCCACACCCTGCAGGAGCTGCAGCTGGCCCAGGCGCTGGAGGACGACGACCAGCTGGAGGCCGAGCTCGAGGCGGAGCTGGAGGCCGAGTTGGAGGCCGAACTCGAGGAGGAGTTCGAGGAGGACTTCCAGGAGGAGTTCGAGGTCGAGCTGGGCCGAGCGGCCGAGGGCTAGCCGGCCGACCCGACCACCTCTCAGGACAGGGTCCCGACGCCACCCGGCGCCGGGGCCCTTGCGTTGTGCCCGGGCCGGGGGCGGCCCCGCCCGACGGGCGGCGGCAAAGCTTTGCGGCAGGTCCGCTGCGGCGGCGGAGCTGTGCGGCACGTGTACTGCGGGGGTGGGACACAGAAGCGACCGCCGGCCGGGGCGGTGGCCCCGGCCGGCGGGTCGCGGGTGGTGCTGGGTGGTGCTGGGTGGTGCGCGGGTGGGGTCAGGCGGTGCTGCCCGCGTCCTGGTAGCCCTGGCTGACCTCGACCACCACGCCGTCGGGGTCGGTCACCCAGACGGTCTTCCAGCCCTCGATGAAGTCGTCGAACTCCAGCGGGCCCAGGGAGAACGGCAGCACGCCCTCGGCCTTGGCCAGGAAGCCGTCGATGTCGTCGGTCTGGAAGGCCAGGTGCCGGATGGTGCCCGGCTGCTGGGGGCCGTCGGCGCCGGCGGCGGGCGCGGCGGCGCTGGTCGAGTGGAACAGCTCCAGGTAGGCCGGCCCCTTGCGCAGGAAGACGATCCGGTCGTCGCCCAGGTCGACCACCCGGGCCCGCTCGAAGCCGAACCAGGTCCGGTAGAACTCCTCGGTCCGGTCCAGGTCACTGCAGTTGAGCCCGACGTGCGACCAGCGCAGTCCGGTGGCCTCAGCCATGGCGCTCCTCCTTGATCAGGTCCGCGGCCCGCTCGGCGATCGCGACGATGGCGGTGTGGCAGTTGCCCGACACCACCGCCGGCATCACGCTGGCGTCGACGACCCGCAGGCCCGCCACACCGTGCACCCGCAGCCGGGGGTCGACCACCGACAGGTCGTCGATCCCCATCCGGCAGGAGCCGGCCTGGTGGTGGTAGCTGTCCGCGTGCGCGCGGACGTAGTCGGTCAGTTCGGCGTCGGTGCGCACGTCCGGCCCCGGCGCCAGCTCGCCCTTGAGCGCGCCGGCGAAGGCCGAGGTGCCGAAGATGTCCCGGGACAGTTTGACGGCCTGGACCATCCGCTCCAGGTCCGAGCGGTCGCCGAGGTAGTTCGGGTGGACCAGCGGCTTGGCCAGCGGGTCGGCACTGGCCAGCCGGATCCAGCCGCGCGACTGCGGCCGGACCACGCCGGGCAGGATGCTGACCGCGTTGGGGTGCTGCTGTCCGATGATGATGTCGAACGGCGCGTGCACGAAGGCCAGCTGCAGGTCCGGCGCGATCATCCCCGGCTGCGAGTTGGCGAACAGCGCCGCCTCGGAGAGGTTCTGCCGGGGTGCCTCCACCGGCTCCACGGTCTCCGCGATCAGACCGGTGAGCACGTGGTTGTGGAAGTTCTCGCCCACCCCGGGGACCTCGGCGACCACCGGGATCCCGAACTCGCGCAGCTGGGCGGGGGCGCCGATGCCGGAGAGCAGCAGCAGCTTGGGCGACTCGATCGCGCCCGAGCAGACCAGCACCTCGGCGGTGGCCCGCACGGTGTACTCGCCCGGTTCGGCGGGGGCGGCGGTGGCCAGCGTGCGGCCCTCGCCCTCGGGCTGCGCCGGGGCCTCCTGACGGTACGTCACCCCGGTGCAGCGCCCGTTCTCGACGATCAGCCGGGTGGCCTGGGTGTTGGTCCGCACGGTCAGGTTGGGACGGCCCAGGGCCGGCTCCAGGTAGGAGCGCATCGCCCCGCGCCGCTCGCCGTCCGCGACGTCGATGTGGTGCCAGCCGGTGCCCAGCATCTGCTCGCCGTTGAAGTCCGGGGTCTCGGGGTGGCCGAGCTCCAGGCAGGCGTCGATGAAGGTGCGCGACAGCGGGTTGGGGTCGTGCAGCCCGGCGTTGGTGACCCGCTGCGGGCCGCCGGTGCCGCTGATCCCGGGGACCGGGTCCTCCTGGTCCTCCAGCTTGCGGAAGTACGGAGCCAGGTCGGCGGCGGACCAGCCGGCCGCGCCCTGGTAGGCCCAGTCGTCGAAGTCCGAGGCGTGGCCCCGGATGTGCATCATGATGTACAGGTTGCTGCTGCCGCCGGGCATCCGGCCGCGCGGCTCGTAGGTGGTGCGGCCGTTCAGGCCGGGCTGCGGGACGCTCTGGTAACCCCAGTCGACCGAGCTGCCGAGCAGGGTGAACCAGGCCTGCGGCGCGTCCACCGCCGCCGGGATCCACGGGCCGCCCGCCTCCAGCACGAGCACCCGCACCTGCGGGTCCTCGGTCAGGCGGTTGGCGAGCACCGATCCGGCGGTGCCGCCACCGACGATGACGTAGTCGAACTCGTCCATGCTGTGGCTCCGATCGGGTCAGCCGCCCAGGACGGGCCGGAACGGGACCGTGTCGTGGAAGTTGGCCATGTAGGCGATCTGCCCGTCGACCACCTTGAAGTAGTTGGCGACGTCGGCCTCGATGGTCTCGTCCTTGTGGGTGCGGGCCGAGATGTGGGAGACCACGGTGGCCTGCTCGCCCTCGACCACGATGTGCCGCGGCACGTTCTGGAACTGGGCGTACACGTCGGGGAAGCCGACCACCATGTCGCGCAGGGTCTGGCGGCCCTCGACCCGGCCGGCGAGCTGCTCGTCCATGACCTGGTCCTCGGCGAACAGGTCTGCCCAGCCCTGCCAGTCACCCTTGTTGGCCAGCTCGTAATACCTTTCGATGACACTCCTGGTGTCCACTGGCGCCTCCCGGCTCCGTTGCGTCGGTGGGGACTCGGGACCCCCCGAAGATCCGCTCGCTCCAGTACACGAGCCGGGCAGAACCCCCGGCAAGCGGCCCGACCTCGGGCGCGGGTACTTCCGGACGTTGTCGGTCCGCCCCCGGCTATTGCGTGCAGTCCCCCGCCAGTCCCGTGCGCGGCAACGGAGTTGGCGCAGTACCGGCAGGGAGTGCCACGAGTGCGCCGAGGCACCGGCGGCGGCCCGGCGCGGCGGCTGCCCGGGGGCTCCAATGGGATGGCTACGCCCTGTTCTCGATCGAGGGAGACACCCCATGACCACCACTGTGGAGACCGAGGTCCAGCAGATCAAGCAGTACGTCGCCGACTGGTACGTGGCGCTCGACAACCACGTGCCGTGGGACGAGGTCACCGAGTACCTGGTGTCCGAGGCCGACGGGATCCGCTTCATCTTCCCGGAGGTCACCGTCACCGACTACGCCGGCCTGAAGAACTGGTACGACACCGTCACCAATCGGTTCTTCGACGAGGCGCACACCGTCGAGCTGTCCGACGTGGAGGCCGCGGACGGCTTCTACAAGGTGCACGTGATCGTCCGCTGGCAGACCCGGATCTGGAACCCGCCGCAGCCCAAGAGCCAGGCGTTGGACTTCCGGGCCGACCAGTCCTGGGAGATCGTGTTCGTGGACGGCAAGCCGAAGCTGCGTACCTACGACGTGACCTCGTTCGTCCCGCTCGGCGACACCCCCGAGCTGTTCTGAGTGGCCCCGCACGCATGCGCAGAGGCCCCGTCCGCGGACGGGGCCTCTGCGCATGCGCGCTGACGCGGACTCAGGGAGCCGAGTGCTCCCGCCAGCTCTGCACCAGGTGGTGCGGGACGTAGTGGCGCTTGGAGCGGCAGCCGCAGGCGCACGGTTCCTTCGGGAGCATCCTGCTGGTCTCGGCCCAGCTGGTCACGGCGACCAGGGCGGCCAGCAGCCCGATCAGCAGCACCCCGGGCAGCCGGCCGCCGAGCAGGCCCAGCAGCAGCCCGGCGGCGGCCACCGAGAGCCGCAGCACCACCAGCCGGCGGCGCAGGCCCCAGCGGGGCCAGGCGAAGACGGCCAGGAAGAGCGCGGTGCCGCCGCAGGCCAGCCAGGTCAGGCCGGTCGGCAGCGGCGGCAGCGGGGTCGCCACCACCCGGCCGGTGGAGACCGAGATGACGATGATGGCCAGGGTGAGCAGGTAGTGCCCGTAGGCGAGCAGCTCGCGGACCACCTGGCTCTGGTTGTCGCGGGTGCGCAACTGGTGCTCGATGGCCGCGTTGGAGAAGTGGAAGTAGATCCACCACAGCCCGCAGCAGAGTACGAAGACCTCGATCAGCGCGAGCAGTTGCAGCGGCTGGATGCCCTCGCTCATGGCCCGGCCGACGGTCCCGATCGACTCGCCCAGCGAGATCATGATGACCAGGCCGAACCGCTCGGGCAGGTGGCTCGGTTCGACCCGGATGCCGGCCAGGCGGGCCCGCAGCAGGTAGGTGGTGGACAGCTCGGCGACCATCAGCACCCCCCAGACCAGTACCCGCTGGTGCTCCGGCAGGCGGGAACTGAGCAGCACCAGCGGCGAGATGACGAAGGCCGACAGGGTGAACGGGTTCAGCCGAAGCCGCTGGAAGGCGTCCTTGGACCACCAGACCAGCAGCCCGCGCAGCACCACGAAGCTGACGGCGAACAGGGTCCCCTCGCCGTTCAGCGCGTGCGGGATCATCGTGGTCATCATCAGGGTGGCCAGCACGATGCCGAACAGCCGCAGCCGGTCCCGGGTGCGGTCCACGTCGGTGAGGTTGGCGAGCACCGAACTGCCGACCCAGGACCACCAGAACGGGGTGAAGACCACCCAGGCGGCCAGCAGGCCGGTCCAGCCGCCGTGGTGGGTGAGCAGGCTGGTCACCTGGGTGACGGCGAAGACGAACACCAGATCGTAGAAGAGCTCGACCCAGCTGACCGGTTTGGCCACCTCCAGCTCCAGCCGGGGGGCGGGCGAGGGGCGCGGGGGCGGCGGCGCCGGGGTGGCGGCGGCCGCTCGCGGGTCCTGCTGCATCGGCGGAATCTCCTCGAAATCGCGGGCGCCGAGCGGGGGGACCGCCTCGGGCGCCGACTGGTCCCTCGCGCGGTCGGACGCCTGCGCGCACGGAACGAGGTAATGCGATTCGGCAATTCGAGGCTAGTCCCGCAGCGGTGCTACCACCTGACAATCGCGGAAGAAAGCATGCACTGTGGCAAGTCGGAATGAGGTGACTGAATGTCACATGACGTCCTTTGACCAGGACTTGACGGTATCCCGGAGGGCCTCTGAGATGCGTTGACACCGCTGCGACCGAATCTCAGGATGCTTATAGCAGGAATCGGCGCGTCGACTTCCGCGACGGTACTCCGAGCCAGAACTCCTGCCCCCGACCGAACAACCGCAACGGCGTCACGCGTCGCCGTGCCCACGATGGAGGGAACACCGCCCGTGGCGAAGAAACGAGTCCTCATCGTCCTGTCCGAGTACGGCTACTGGGGCGAGGAGCTGATCGGTCCGCTGGAGACCTTCGACAAGGCCGGCTACGAGGTCACCTTCGCGACCCCGACCGGCAAGCGCCCGGTCGCGCTGCCGCCGAGCTACGACCCCGAGTACATCGACCCGCCGCTCGGCAAGCCGGTGACCAGCGCCGAGGTGGCCGAGAAGGTCAAGGCGGTCGAGGCCTCGGACCGGCTGGACAACCCGATCAACATCTCCTCCTGGCTGCCGGACCGGCCCTACCGCAGCCGGCCGGACTTCCTGCGCGCCTTCGAGACCTACCACACCCGCCGCGACCACGTGCAGGAGCAGGTCGCCGAGCGCTACGACGCGCTGCTCATCGTCGGCGGCTCCGGCCCGATCGTGGACCTGGCCAACAACTGGCGGGTGCACGACCTGATCCTGGCCTTCCGCAACGCCGGCCTGGTGGTGGCCGCCGAGTGCTACGGCGTGACCTGCCTGGCCTTCGCCCGCGAGATGGACGACCGGGTCAGCATCATCAAGAACAAGCACGTCACCGGTCACTGCATCGAGTACGACTACAAGGACAGCACCGGCTTCATGGGGACCGACTTCGTGATCGGCCCGCCGCCGTACCCGCTGGAGTACATCCTGCGCGACGCGACGGCCCCGAACGGTGCCTACCACGGCAACTTCGGCCACGAGACCTCGGTCATCGTGGACTTCCCGTTCATCACCGGCCGTTCCACCCCCGACTCCTACCTGACCGGCCAGAAGGTCGTCGAGGTGCTGGAGCACGGGCTGCGCCAGTGGGGCTTCCACACCAGCTGAGCCCCGGCGCCCTCTGACCGGGCGGGCGGTCGCTCCGGCGCGCACCGCGCGACCGCCCGCTCGTTCCACACCATTGATCGGCATGCAGACGATCCGTCTTGCAGAGGAGAGGCTGAGATGGCCAGCAGCAGGCCCGCGCGGGTCGCGATGCTCGAACAGTTCAAGGCCGACGGCGTGCGCTACATGTTCGGCAACCCCGGCACCGTGGAGCAGGGCTTCCTGGACGAGCTGCGGGGCTTCCCCGAGCTCGAGTACATCCTGTCCCTGCAGGAGGCCGTGGTGGTCGGCATCGCCGACGGCTACGCCCGGGCCACCCGCGAGCCCACCCTGCTCCAGCTGCACTCCGGGGTGGGCCTGGGCAACGGCATCGGCATGCTCTACCAGGCGATGCGCGGCCACGCCCCGCTGGTCGTGGTGGTCGGCGAGTCCGGCCTGGCGTACGACAGCATGGACGCCCAGATGGCCGCCGACCTGGTCGGCATGGCCAAGCCGGTGACCAAGTGGGCGACCCGGGTGGTGGACCCGCAGTCCACCCTGCGGGTGCTGCGGCGCGCCTTCAAGGTGGCGGCCACCCCGCCGTACGGCCCGGTCCTGGTGGTGCTGCCGGCCGACGTGATGGACGCCGAGACCACCGAGGACGCCGTCCCCACCTCCTACCTGACCACCACCTCGGTGCCGACCGCCGAGTCGCTGGAGCAGGCCGCCGGCCTGCTGGCCGGCTCCCGCCACCCCCTGGTGCTGGCCGGCGACGGCGTGCACTTTTCCGGCGCCCAGGCCGAGTTGGCCGAGTTCGCCGAAACCTGGGGCGCCACGGTCTGGGGCGCGGACTGGGCCGAGGTCAACCTGCCGGCCGCCCACCCGCTGTTCGGCGGCCAGCTGGGCCACATGTTCGGCGAGGCCAGTGCCAAGGTGATCAACCCGGCGGACGGGGTGCTGATCGTCGGCACCTACACCCTCAACGAGGTCTACCCGCTGCTGGACGGGGTCTTCTCGCCCGGCACCAAGGTGGTCCACCTCGACCTGGACCACGGCGCGATCGCCAAGAACTTCCCGGTCGACCTGGGCCTGCTGGCCGACCCGAAGAGCACGCTGCCGCTGCTCACCGAGGCGCTGCGCCGCCGGCAGACCGCCGAGCAGAAGGCCGACGCACTGGCCCGGCTGACCAAGGCCCAGCAGGACAAGCAGGCCGCGGCCGCCGCGGTGAGCGCGCCCGACACCGCCGCCCTGGAGCAGGGCCCGCTCTCCGCCGAGCTGTTCGGCTGGGAGCTGGCCAAGCAGTTGCCGGCCGACTCGGTGCTCTTCGACGAGGCGCTGACCAGCTCGCCCGGCCTGTTCAAGCACCTGCCGCCGAACGTGCCCGGCCAGTGGCACCAGACCCGCGGCGGCTCGCTGGGTGTGGGCATCCCCGGCGCGATCGGCGCCAAGCTGGCCCACCCCGAGCGCACCGTGTTCGGCTTCACCGGCGACGGCGGCAGCATGTACACCGTGCAGGGCCTGTGGACCGCGGCCCGCTACGACATCGCGGCCAAGTTCGTGATCTGCAACAACGGCCGCTACCGGCTGCTCGACCTGAACATCGAGGAGTACTGGAAGACCGTCGCGGTGGAGCACCACGAGTTCCCCGAGCCGTTCGACCTCTCCCAGCCGGAGATCGACTTCGTCCGGCTGTCCGAGTCGCTGGGCGTGCGCGCCACCCGGGTGGACAAGCCCGAGCAGGTCGCGCCGGCCATCGCCGAGGCGCTGGCCCACCCCGGCCCGTTCCTGATCGACCTGGTGATCGGCCGCTCATCCTGACCCGGAGTCGAGCCCTAGCTAAGGAGAGTGCCCGGTGACGCTGAACGGCCAGAAGATCGCAGTGCTGATGGAGAGCGACTTCTACGAACCGGAGATCCTGTACTACCAGCGCCGGTTCGCGGAGGAGGGCGCCGAGGTCCACTTCATGACCCGGATGTGGGGCAACGACCGGCTGGTCTTCCGGGGCCACGAGCACCGGATGCCGTTCGAGGTGAGCGAGTCCTTCGAGGACCTGGACGAGTACGCGCTGCGGGAGTTCGCGGCGCTGATCGTCCCGTCCGGGATCGTCGCCGACCGGCTGCGCTACACCGAGACGGTGGGCGAGCTGCCGCCGGCCTCCCAGCTGCTGCGGCGGGCCTTCGCGGACCCGGCGATCATCAAGGGGATCATCTGCCACGGCATGTGGCTGGCCGCGCCGATCCCCGCGGTGATCCGCGGGCGGCGCGCGGTGGTGCACAACAACCTGCTCGGCGACCTGGCCAACATGGGCGGGGTCTACGTGGACCAGGACGTGGTGGTGGACGAGGACCTGGTCACCGCCCGGACCGGCAACCACTGCCACCAGTTCGCCCGCCAGATCATCGAGGAACTCGCCAAGCGGAGCAGCCGGCGCCACGCCGTGCTGTCCTGACGCGCCGACATGGGGAGACGACTATGACGGACACGGTCTCGCACACCGCCGCGAGGCACACCGAGCCAGTCGCCGAGGCACTGGTGGGCCGGATCCCCGTGCTCGACCTCAGCCCGGTCGTGGAGGACGGACGGCGCCCGGCCAAGGCGGTGCTGGGGGAGACGTTCCTGATCAGTGCCACGGTGTTCCGGGAGGGCCACGGCAAGCTCGGCGCCAACGTGGTGCTGCGCGATCCCGAGGGCCGCCCCGGGCCGTGGACGCCGATGCGGGAGCTGGCCCCCGGCACCGACCGGTGGGGCGCCGAGGTGACCGCCACCGCGATGGGCCACTGGAGCTACACCGTGGAGGCCTGGAGCGACCCGGTGAGCAGCTGGCTGGACCGCGCCTCGGTCAAGGTGCCGGCCGGTCAGGACGTGGAGCTGGTGCTGGAGGAGGGCGCGCTGCTGCTCGAGCGGGTCGCCGCCGGGGTGCCGCGGGGCAGCGGCCGGACCGCCGTGCTGACCGCGGTGGACACGGTCCGGGACCGGACCCGGCCACCGCTGACCAGACTGGCCGGCGCGATGCTGCCGGCCGTGCTGGCGGTGCTGGCCCGCTACCCGCTGCGCGAACTGGTCACCTCCTCGCGGACCTACGCCCTGCAGGTGGAGCGGCACCGGGCGCTGTACGGCTCCTGGTACGAGTTCTTCCCGCGCTCGGAGGGCGCCACCCCGGATCCTGCCTCCGCGCCCGGCGACGGGCAGGAGGGGCCCCTGCGCTCCGGCACCTTCCGCACCGCGGCCGAACGGCTGCCCGCCGTCGCGGCGATGGGCTTCGACGTGCTGTACCTGCCGCCGATTCACCCGATCGGCCACTCCTTCCGCAAGGGCCCGAACAACACGCTGACGGCCGGCCCGCAGGACGTCGGGTCGCCGTGGGCGATCGGCTCCGCCAAGGGCGGGCACGACGCCGTCCACCCGGACCTGGGCACCATCGAGGACTTCGACGCCTTCGTGGCCCGGGCGAACGAGCTCGGCCTGGAGATCGCCCTCGACTTCGCCCTGCAGGCCTCGCCCGACCACCCCTGGGTGAACAAGCACCCCGAGTGGTTCAGCCACCGCATCGACGGCAGCATCGCCTACGCCGAGAACCCGCCGAAGAAGTACCAGGACATCTACCCGATCAACTTCGACCAGGACTTCGACGGCCTGGTGGTCGAGACGCTGCGCCTGCTGCGCCACTGGATGGCGCACGGCGTGCGGATCTTCCGGGTCGACAACCCGCACACCAAGCCCGTGCACTTCTGGGAGAAGGTGATCGGCGAGCTGAACCGGACCGACCCGGACGTCGTCTTCCTGGCCGAGGCCTTCACCCGCCCGGCCATGCTGCAGACCCTGGCCAAGATCGGCTTCCAGCAGTCCTACACCTACTTCACCTGGCGCACCAGCAAGCAGGAACTCACCGAGTACCTGACCGAGTTGACCGAGGAGACCGGGGCGTACCTGCGACCGAACTTCTTCGTCAACACGCCGGACATCCTGCCGCGCCACCTGCAGCAGCAGGGCCCGAGGGCCTTCGCGGTCCGCGCCGTGCTGGCCGCCACCCTGTCGCCGAGCTGGGGCGTCTACGCCGGCTTCGAGCACGCCGAGTCCGCTCCGGCCGGCCCGGACACCGAGGAGTACCTGGAGTCGGAGAAGTACCAGCTGCGCCCGCGCGACTGGACCCGCACCGACACCCTGGCCCCGCTGCTCACCAGGCTCAACGAGCTGCGCCGCGCCCACCCCGCGCTGCAGGAGCTGCGCAACCTCAGCTTCCTGCCCACCGACAACGACCAGGTCATCGCCTACGCCAAGCGCACCGGCGAGGACCAGGTGATCACGGTCGTCAACCTCGACCCGCACCATGTCCAGGAAGCCACCGTCACGTTGCCCGACGCCACCGGACCGGTCAAGGTGCACTGCGAGCTGACCGGCGGCGACCACCTGTGGCACCAGCACAACTACGTGCGGCTCGACCCCGCGGTGGGACCCGCCCACGTCCTGACGATCCGCCAGGAGGAGTGAGATGCCCGCGATACTCTGCGCCACCTGCCTGGACGCCGAGCACGTCACCGCCCAGCCCGAGGAGGACCTGCTCGGCCCGCTGCTGCCGGTGCTGATGCCCTGGCTGGTGACCCGGCGCTGGTTCACCCACGAGCGCGGCCACCTGGAGCGGCTGCGCACGGTCAGCCTGTCGGTGCTGGAGGAGCCGGGGCGGGAGGCGGTGCTGCTGCACGCCCTGCTGGACGCCCGGCACGAGGGTTCCGGCACCCACCACTACCAGCTGCTGGTCGGGCTGCGCCCCCGGTTGCCCGCGGCGCTGACCGGTGCCCGGATCGGGCAGGCCGAGAGCGGCCGCTGGGCCGGCTGGACGCTCTACGAGGGCACCGAGGACCACGAGTTGATGGAGCGCCTGCTGGCGCGCACCGAGCAGGGCGCGGGCGGCGCACTGCAACTGTCGCTGACTGGCTCCGAGCCGCTGCCGAGCGGGCTGAGCGCCCGGGCCCTGGCCGTGGAGCAGAGCAACAGCACGGTGGTCTTCGGCGACCGGCTGCTGTTCAAGCTGTTCCGCCAGCCCGAGCCCGGCGAGCACCCGGAGACCGACGTGCTGCGCGGCCTCACCCGGGTGAACTGCGACCGGATCCCCGGCCTGGTCGGCTGGATGCACACCGAGGGCACCGCCCAGGAGTCCGTGGTGCTCGGCATCCTGGAGGAGTTCCTGCCCGCCCGGGGCGACGGCTGGGACCTGGCGGTGCGGCAGGCGGCCGACTGCGTCAGCGGCAGTTGCCGGGTGGTCCCGGCGCTGGACGGCTTCACCGGGGAGGCCCAGGAGCTGGGCCGGGCGGTGGCCGAGTTGCACACCGCGCTGGGCGAAGCCTTCGGCCGGCAGGAGCTGGGCCCCACCGAGATCGTCGGCCTGGTCGACCGGATGCGCCTGGACCTGCGCACCGCACTGGAGCAGGTGCCCGAACTGGAGCCCTACGGCGGCCGCTTGCAGGCGCTCTACGAGGACTTCGGCAAGCTCGCGGTGCGCGGGCGCGGGCGCGGGCTGCCGGGCCAGCGGATCCACGGCGACCTGCACCTGGGCCAGGTGCTGCGCACCGAGGACGGCTGGAAGGTGATCGACTTCGAGGGCGAGCCGAGCCGGCCGGTGGCCGAGCGCCGGCTGCCGCAACCGGTGCTCAAGGACGTGGCGGGCATGCTTCGGTCCTTCGACTACGCCGGGCGCCAGGCGCTGGCCACCCTAGCGGCCGAGGAGGAGGCGAGCGAGTCGGAGCGGGAGAGCGCCGAGCAGACCGCGGCGCGGCTGCGCCGGCTGCGCCGGGCCTACGCCTGGTCGGTGCGCAACCGCCGGGCCTTCACCGCCGGTTACGCGGCGGCGGGCCTGGTCGATCCGCACTGCCACCCGGTGGTGCTGCGCGCCTTCGAGGCCGAGAAGGCGGTCTACGAGGCGGTCTACGAGTCCCAGCACCGCCCGGCCTGGCTGCCGATCCCGCTGGCCGCCGTACAGCGCCTGGTCTCCGGCCGCTGACCCGCCGTCAGTCCCTTCCCGCTCACCGACGACAGGATCACCGACCCGTGACTTCCCGCCTCGCCCCCGAACTGGATCGCCCGGTGCTGCAGCTCGCCCCGGCCCGGCCCGAGCCCGAGGAGACCGCCCGGCTGCTGGCCGGGCGGCACCACGACCCGCACGCCGTCCTGGGTGTCCACCCGGTGCGCGGCGGGACGGCGGTGCGGGTGCTGCGGCCGGGAGCCGACGCCGTGCTGCTGGACACCCCGCTCGGCCAGGTCGCCCTGGCCCCGGCCGAGGACGGGCTGTTCACCGGCCTGCTGGCCCCGGAGTGGCCGGCCGAGTACCGGCTGCTGGTGCACGACGCCGGCGGGGTGCGGGAGGAGGCGGACGGCTACCGGCTGGCGCCCACCCTGGGCGAGCTGGACCTGCACCTGATCCGGGAGGGCCGGCACGAGCAGCTCTGGCAGGTGCTCGGGGCGCACCCGCGCGAGGTGGAGGGCCTGGCCGGCACCGCCTTCGCGGTGTGGGCGCCGAACGCGGAAGGGGTGCGGCTGGTCGGCGACTTCAACTTCTGGGACGGCACCGGGTTCCCGATGCGCTCGCTGGGCGCCAGCGGGGTCTGGGAGCTGTTCGTGCCCGGGATCGGCGAGGGTGCCCAGTACAAGTTCGAGATCGCCGTCCGGGGCGGCGAGCTGGTGCAGAAGGCGGACCCGATGGCCCGGCGCGCCGAGGCTCCGCCGTGCACCGCCTCGGTGGTGGAGGCCTCGCAGTACCGCTGGGGCGACGCCCAGTGGCTGGCCCGCCGGGCCGGACACGGCACCCTGGACCGGGCGATGTCGGTGTACGAGTTGCACCTGGGTTCCTGGCGACCGGGGTTGAGCTACCGGCAGCTGGCCGAGGTGCTGCCGGCGTACCTGCGGGAGCTGAACTTCACCCATGTGGAGTTCATGCCGGTGATGGAGCACCCGTTCGGCGGGTCCTGGGGCTACCAGGTGACCGGGTTCTACGCCCCGACCGCGCGGTTCGGGTCCCCGGACGACTTCCGGTACCTGGTGGACGCCCTGCACCAGGCGCAGATCGGGGTGATCGTGGACTGGGTGCCGGCCCACTTCCCCAAGGACGGGTTCGCGCTGGCCCGCTTCGACGGGCAGGCGCTGTACGAGCCGGCCGACCCGCTGCGCGCCGAGCACCCGGACTGGGGCACCCTGACCTTCGACTACGGGCGGGCCGAGGTGCGCAACTTCCTGGTCGCCAACGCCGTGTACTGGTGCGAGGAGTTCCACGTCGACGGGCTGCGGGTGGACGCGGTGGCCTCGATGCTCTACCTGGACTACTCGCGCGAGGACGGCCGGTGGACGCCGAACCAGCACGGCGGGCGGGAGAACCTGGACGCGGTCGGCTTCCTTCAGGAGATGAACGCCACCGTCTACCGCCGCTGCCCCGGCGTGGTCACCATCGCCGAGGAGTCCACCGCCTGGAGCGGGGTGACCCGGCCCACCGACACCGGCGGCCTGGGCTTCGGCCTCAAGTGGAACATGGGCTGGATGCACGACACGCTGCGCTACTTCGGCCGCGACCCGATCCACCGCCAGTACCACCACAACGAGTTGACCTTCTCGATGGTCTACGCGTACTCGGAGAACTACGTGCTGCCGATCTCGCACGACGAGGTGGTGCACGGCAAGGGCGCGCTGGTCTCGAAGATGCCGGGTGACTGGTGGCAGCAGCGCGCCAACCACCGCGCCTACCTGGGCCTGATGTGGGCCCACCCGGGCAAGCAGCTGCTGTTCATGGGACAGGAGTTCGCCCAGGGGGCCGAGTTCGACCACGAGTCCGGCCCGCAGTGGTGGCTGCTCGACGAGGACTGGCCGGCCGCCGCCGAGCACCGCGGCGTGCAGCGCCTGGTCGGCGAGCTCAACCGGATCTACCAGGACAGCCCGGCGCTGTGGGAGCTGGACACCTCGCCGGCCGGCTTCAGCTGGCTGGACGCCGACGCGGCCCAGGACAACGTCTACTCCTTCGTCCGCCGCGACGCCGCGGGCCGCAGCCTGGTGGCGGTCAGCAACCTGTCGCCGACGGTCCGCAGCAACTACCGGATCGGACTGCCCGCCGCGGGCCGGTGGGTGGTGGTGCTGGACACCGACCAGCCCCGGTTCGGCGGTTCCGGCGCCGGTCCCACCACCCCCTACCAGGCCGAGGACGTGCCCTGGCAGGGGCAGCAGTTCAGTGCCGAGCTGACCCTGCCGCCGCTGGCCACCGTGTGGCTCTGCCCGCCGGGCAGCGCGCTGCCGCTGGCGCCGGCCGACCCGGACCTACTGGAGATGACCGACCATGACGCCTGAACTCGCCGCCAGACTGGTCAAGGCCTACGACATCCGGGGCCTGTCCCCGCAGGAGCTGGACGAGTCGGCGGCGCACCTGCTCGGCGCCGCCTTCGCCGAGCTGACCGGGGCACCGGAGGTCGCGCTGGCCCGCGACATGCGCGACACCTCGCCCGCGTTGGCCGAGGCCTTCGCCCGGGGCCTGCGCGAGCAGGGCGTGGACGTGGTGGACGCCGGCCTGGGCTCCACCGACTACCTCTACTTCGTCTCCGGCCGGCTCGGGGTGCCCGGGGCGATGTTCACCGCCAGCCACAACCCGGCCGGCTACAACGGCATCAAGCTCTGCCGGGCCGGCGCGGTGCCGGTCGGCGAGGGCACCGGGCTGGAGGTGCTGCGGGCCGCGCTGACCCGGCCCGCACCGGCGCCGGCCGCGGGGCGCCGGGGCGGGCGGCGCGAGGTGGCGCTGCTGGACGACTACGCGGCCCACCTGCACAGCCTGGTCGACCTGTCCGGCCTGCGGCCGCTCAAGGTGGTGGTGGACGCGGGCAACGGGATGGCCGGGCTCACCGTGCCGCTGGTGCTCGACCAGCCCGCGCTGACCGTCGTGCCGATGTACTTCGAGCTGGACGGCAGCTTCCCGAACCACGAGGCGGACCCGATGAAGCCGGCCAACGTGGCCGCGCTCAAGGAGCGGGTCCGGGCCGAGGGCGCGGACCTGGGCCTGGCCTTCGACGGGGACGCGGACCGCTGCTTCGCGGTGGACGAGCGGGGCGAGGCGGTGCCCGCCTCCTCGGTGGTGGCCCTGGTGGCCAAGCGGCTGCTGGCCCGCGAGCCGGGGGCCGCGGTGGTGCACAACCTGATCACCTCGCGCGGCACGGTGGAGCAGATCGAGGAGGCCGGCGGCAAGCCGGTGCGCTCCCGGGTCGGGCACTCGTTCGTCAAGCGGCTGATGGCCGAGCACCAGGCGGTCTTCGGCGGCGAGCACTCCGGGCACTACTACTTCCGCGACTTCTGGTTCGCCGACACCGGCCTGTTGGCGGCGCTGCACATCATCGCCGAGCTCTCCGCGGCACAGCACCCGCTGTCCACCCTGGTGGACGGGCTGAAGCGGTACGAGAGCTCCGGCGAGGTGAACCTGCCCACGCCCGACCCGGCGGCCGCGGTGGTCGCCGTGGAGCACGCGCTGGGCGATGCGGCGGCCCAGCTGGACCACCTCGACGGGCTGACCGCGAGCTTCGCGGACGGCTCCTGGTTCAACGTGCGGCCCTCCAACACCGAGCCGGTGCTGCGGCTGAACGCCGAGGCCGGCGACCCCGCGACCCTGGCGGCGCTGCGTGAACAGGTGCTGGCGGCGATTGCGCGGGCCTGAACCGGGACAGGCCCTGTTCGGGGCGGACGGCCCCCCGCCGTCCGTCCCAACCCGCGGCTCAGGTCTGCGGGCTGGTCACCATCGCGATCGCGGGCGAGGTGCTGTGCAGCGGCACCAGGCCGGCGCCGCACAGCGCCCGCTGGTAGAAGGTCATCGCCTCGCCCTGGTGGCCGTTGGCCAGCCAGACGTCCCCGGCCTGGCGCCAGACCGTGGCGCTGGAGCGGTTGTCGGGCAGCCGCAGCAGCTCGCGCTCCACCGCCCGCATGGTCTCCCGGGCCTGCCGCTCCTCGCCGAGGTCGAACTGGGCCTGGGCGAGCAGGGTCCGGGCGAAGGCGGAGTCCCAGGGCGCCTCGTTGCGCAGCAGGCCGATCGCCCGGCTGGCCCGGCCCAGGGCATCCTGCGGCGCCCCCTGACGCAGCGACAGGCGGGCGAACTCGACCTCCACCTTGGCCTGCTCGACCGCGGTGCCGGCCTCCACCACGGCCTCCTGGGACTCGGTCAGCAACTCCTCGATCCGCTCGTGCTCGCTGCTCTCGGTGTCCAGCAGGAAGGACGCGCAGTTGAACTTGAGGATGCCCAGGTGCCGGACGTTGTCGGTCTCCGCCATCAGCATCAGGGCCCGCTCGGTGAGGGCCAGCGCCTCCTTGAACTGCCCGCGGCTGCGGGCCACCAGGGCGGCGTTCCAGTAGACCGAGCCGCGGGCGACCCGGGAGCCGGTCTGCTCGGCCACCGCGGTGAGCCGGTTGACCAGCAGCTGGGCCTGGGTCAGATCACCGCGCTGGAAGTAGCAGGTGATCAGGGTGGCGCCGAGCTGGATGTGGTCGTCGGTGTAGTCCAGGCCGAGCTGGTCGAGCTTGCGCAGCGCCCGCTCACCCACCTCGACGCTCATCATCTGGTCGCCCGAGTCGCGGTACGCCCGGCAGAGCGCCACGGCCAGCTGGGCCCAGTCACTGGTGCCCGGGACCGTGCCGGGGTCCTCGAACAGCGTGGTGAACAGCTGGATCGCGGCCTCCAGCCGGCCGAGCTTCTCGAAGGCCAGCGCCTGGCCGAGCCGGGCCCGGCGCACGGTGGCCTCCTGCAGCAGCGGAGCGTTGGCCAGCGCCTCGCTGTAGGACTGCAGGGCTTCGCCGTTGGCGCCGTTGCGCAGGGCCATGTCGCCGAAGGCGACCTTGAGCTCGAGCTCTTTGACCCGGGCGTCGTCGCGCCCGGTCCGCAGGTAGTCCACGGTGCAGCCCACGCGTTCGGCCAGCGTCTTGAGGACGGTGTCCGAGGGCGCGCGCTTGCCGGTCTCGATCAGCGAGACGTAGCTCACCGAGACGTCGTCCGAGGCAAGGTCCTGCTGGTTAAGTCCGCGCTTCTGGCGCAGTTCGCGCAGCCGCTGCCCGATGCCATTCGTCTCACTCTGCGATTGGTCCATGGTTCTCCGGTCAACGGGGAGGGAGGGCTGGTCGAGCCTTACCTCAGTGGTGCCCATTTGACTCCATCTTTTACACCACATGCGGTCGGTCGCCAAGGAGCTGTGCCGGTCTTCCGGCGTCGCCCTAGGTAGGCAACGTCGGGGACATATAGGTCCTTCCCCAGGCTTCCATGGTCACTCTCCGTACCGTAAACCTGTTGAGAAAGATGATCATTGACAGCTTGGGTCAACTCGGATTGACTCTCCTTGTCAACGAAATCTGACTCGGCGAAAGGCCCCCTGCCATGCGCACGCTCCTTCCGCTCGCCCTCGGCGCGGTCGTTCTTGCCCTCGGCGCGATGTTCGCGCTGGCACCGAGCGGCTCCGCCGCTGACAACTCTCCGATGGACGGCGGCACTTCCGTGGTGGCCCCGCAGGGCACCGCCTCCCCGCTCTCCCCGAGCGGCGGCTGTTGCTGACCCGCCTGACCGGCTGATCTCGCGAAGGGACCCACACGGACATGCGCGTCGACCTGCTCACCCGCGAGTACCCGCCGGAGGTCTACGGCGGCGCCGGCGTCCACGCCGCCGAGCTCACCCGGGCCCTGCGTACTCTGGCCGAGGTCCAGGTGCGCTGCCTGGGTGAGCCGCGCACCGAGGCCGGCACCACGGCCTACCAGGTGCCGGCCGACCTGGCCGGGGTCAACCCGGCGCTGCAGTTCCTCGGCGCGGACCTGCGGATCGCGGCCGACTGCGCCGGGGCCGACCTGGTGCACAGCCACACCTGGTACGCCAACGCCGCCGGGCAGCTGGCCAAGCTGCTGCACGGGGTGCCGCACGTGATGACGATGCACAGCCTGGAGCCGCTGCGGCCTTGGAAGGCCGAGCAGTTGGGCGGCGGGTACGCGCTCTCCAGCTGGCTGGAGCGCTCCGCCGCCGAGGCGGCCGACGCGCTGATCGCGGTCTCCGGCGCGATGCGCGAGGACATCCTGCGCGCCTATCCGGCGGTGGACCCGGAGCGGGTGCACGTCATCCACAACGGAATTGACAGCGAGACCTACCGAGCCGACCTGCGGGTGGACGCGCTGGAGCGGTTCGGTATCGACCCGAGCCGTCCGATGGTGCTGTTCGTCGGCCGGGTCACCCGGCAGAAGGGGCTGCCGCACCTGCTGCGGGCCGCCTTCGAGCTGCGGCCGCAGGCCCAGCTGGTGCTCTGCTGCGGTCAGCCCGACACCCCGGAGATCGCCGCCGAGGTGGCCGGGCTGGTCGACGAGCTGAGCCGCGCCCGGGACGGCGTGATCCGGATCGACGGGATGCTGGACCCCGCCTCGGTGCGCCAACTGCTCACCCATGCCGCGGTCTTCGTCTGCCCCTCGCTCTACGAGCCGATGGGCATCGTCAACCTGGAGGCGATGGCCTGCGGCACCGCCGTGGTGGCCACCCGGGTCGGCGGGATCCCCGAGGTGGTGGTGGACGGCGGGACCGGCCTGCTGGTCCCGTACCGGGCCGGCGAGGACGGTACCGGGGAGCCGGCCGACCCCGCCGAGCTGGCCGGCGGCCTGGCCGCCGCGGTCAACCGGATGCTGGACGACCCGGACCTGGCCGAGCAGTACGGCCGGGCCGGCCGGCAGCGGGTCGAGCAGCAGTTCTCCTGGACCGGCGTGGCCGAGCGGACGCTGCGGGTCTACGAGAAGCTGGTCGGCTGAGCCGGCCTCAGGGGGGCGTCTTTCGGATCAGGCGGTCGGTCGCCGTGATCCGGAAGGCGCCCCTAGCCGTGGTCGCGCCCGGCGGCGGTCCGAGCCGGCTCGGCCGTCCGCGCCGCCGGCTCGGCCGGCACCACCTCGGTCCGCTCGGCCCGCTCCAGCAGGCTCAGCGCCGGCCCGGCCGCCGCGGTGGCCAGCAGTGCCACCACCAGCAGCGCCTCGAACAGCCGGTGCCCGATCAGGCCGGCCTGGTAGCCGGTGGTGAGCACCACGATCTCGGTCAGCCCGCGGGTGTTCATCAGCACCCCCAGCCGCAGCGCCGCCGTCCGCCCCAGCCCGTCGCGCCGGCCGACCAGGGCGCAGACCGCGAACTTCGACCCGGTCGCCAGCACCAGCAGCAGGGCCACCAGCAGCAGGAAGTTCCGGTCCGTCAGGTCGGCACCCAGGTCCACCTGCTGACCGGCCCCCAGGAAGAAGCAGGGCAGCAGGACCGCGGCCAGCTGCCCGATCACCGCGGACGGTCCGCTGCGGGCGGCCGTACTGCCCGGCTCCCGGTGGTCCGGCCAGGCCAGGCCCAGCATCAGTCCGCCGAACAGCGGGTGCAGCCCCAGCCCGGAGGAGACCGCCGCGGCCAGGCAGATCGCCCCGGTGGTGGCCACCACCCCGATCTCCCGGCCGGGCCGCAGCCCGGGCCGCCGGTGGGCCACCAGGCCGGCCGCCCCGGCGCCCAGCAGCGCGGCCAGCAGCTGCGGCCAGCCCATCCGCCCGGCCAGCCAGAGCGCCAGGCCCAGCACGCACCAGCAGGCCGCGTCGCCGATCGAGGCGGCCACCAGGCTGAGCCGGCCCACCGGGGTGGCCGCCAGCCCGCGGTCCTGCAGGATCCGGGCCAGCACCGGGACGGCGGTCACCCCCAGCGCGCAGGCCAGGTAGAGCGCGAAGGCGGGCAGGCCGGTGCCGCCACCGGCCAGGTGGTGCCGGTACAGCGGTACGGCCACGGCCAGCCCGGCCACCGCGGGCGCCAGCAGCGAGGCGGCGGCCAGTACCAGCGGGGTCCGCCCGCCCCGGCGGCCGCTGCCCGGGCGGTCGGCGGCCAGGTGCCGGCCGATCTCGAAGGCGTACAGCGCCACCGCGAGTTGGGCCAGCCCGCCGAGGACGGTGCGCACCTCCTGGGTGAACAGGCCCCGGTGCACCGAGGGCAGCAGCCGGCCCAGCAGGGTGGGCCCGAGCGCCACCCCGACCGCGATCTCGGCGAGGACGGCGGGCTGCCTGAACCGGGTCGCCAGCCGCCCGGCGGCCCTACTCAGGACGAGGGTCAGGGCCAGGGCGGCCAGCAGCAGGGTGGTGCCGTCGAGGTGTCCCACGGTCGACCTCCGGGGTTCGGTCACCCAGCGTGGTCGGGCAGGTGACGTTCCGTGGCGGCCCGCGCGGGTGGTCGGCGGCGCCGGCGCCACCGTTCTGGGGGCGGCTGTCGAATGGCATTTATCATCTAACTGACTGTCAGAAATATGCCTTGTCAAATCCCGGTGCCCCTCATCGGCGGTCGGTTCGCCCCTACTGCGTGAGGTGCTGACGCCTCGAATCCGGCCTGGGCGCTGCCACAGCTGGTGACTGTGGGGAATATGAGGTCTCGTTCACCGACTGTCCGCCCGCTGGACGGCTCCCCGGCGGGGCGGCCCGCTGGTGCGAGGATGACGGCAGTACCGTCGCGGTGAGCAAGGGAGACCTGCCATGGCCAGCAGCGCCGTCCACCCCCAGCGGATCGCCTTCCTGGGCACCGGAAAGATCGGGGAAGCGCTGCTCTCCGGCCTGCTGCGGGCCGGCAAGCGCCCGGCCGAGGTACTGGTCACCGCCCGGCGGCCGGAGCGGGCCGCCGAGCTCGCCGACCGCTACGGGGTGACGGCCTGCACCAACGCGGAGGCCGCCAAGCTCGCCGACACCCTGATCCTGGCGGTCAAGCCGCAGGACATGGGCGCCCTGATGGAGGAGCTCGGGCCGCACCTGGTGCCGGGCCGGCTGGTCATCTCGGCCGCGGCCGGCATCCCGACCCGCTGGTTCGAGGCCCGGCTGCCGGCCGGCACCGCGGTGGTCCGGGTGATGCCCAACACCCCGGTGCTGGTGGACGAGGGGATGAGCGTGATCTCGGCCGGCTCGCACGCCACCGAGGAGCACCTGCGCCGGGCCGAGGAGATCTTCGCCTCGGTCGGCAAGGCACTGCGGCTGCCGGAGGCCCAGCAGGACGCGGCCACCGCGCTCTCCGGCTCCGGCCCGGCCTACTTCTACTACCTGGTGGAGGCGATGACCGACGCCGGGATCCTGCTCGGGCTGCCCCGGCAGGTGGCGCACGACCTGATCGTGCAGTCCGCGATCGGCGCCTCGGTGATGCTGCGCGACTCCGGCGAGCACCCGGTCAAGCTGCGCGAGGCGGTCACCTCGCCGGCCGGCACCACCATCGCGGCCATCCGGGAGCTGGAGAACCACGGGGTGCGGGCCGCGCTGCTGGGCGCCCTGGAGGCGGCCCGGGACCGGTCCCGGGAGCTGGCCTCCGGCGGCAAGTGACGATCAGGTCAACTGTCCAACTCGGTGGCGGCCGACCCCTCCCCAAACGGCTGCCCACCACCTACGCTGCCGCCAACATCTTCCGTACCGGGCAGTAGGTGCTGCGCCGGTGGTGAGCGAGGTCCCGGATGACCACCGACGTCACGGCTGTCCCGGCACGGCTGCGGCAGGCCCGTACCGCCCTGCTGGTCAGCTTCCTGCTGCAGGGCACCACCTTCGCCCTGCTGGTCACCCGGATCCCGGGCATCCAGCGGCAGTACGGCCTGTCCGACGGCACCCTGACGATCTTCCTGGCCGCGGTGCCGATCCTGGCCGGGGCCGGCTCGATCGGGTCCGAGCAGCTGGTCAGGCGGACCACCCCGCGCGCGGTGCTGCGGATCGTCCAGCCGCTGGTCTGCCTGACCCTGGTCGGGGTGGGCCTGGGCCACCAGCTCTGGGCGCTGGGCCTGGCGCTGGCCGCCTTCGGGCTGCTGGTCGGCGCGCTGGACGCCTCGATGAACATGCTCGGGGTCGGCCTGCAGCACCGCTACGGCCGCTCGATCATGCTCGGCTTCCACGCCGCGTTCAGCCTGGGCGGCATCCTCGGCGCGCTGCTGGCCAGCGCCGGCGCCCACCTGAGCCTGCTCACCCTGTTCGGCGCGAGCGTGGCGGTGCTGATCCCGGCCGCGCTGGTGGCCGGCCGGTTCTTCGCCGGGCCGGCCGAGCTGGGCGACTCGGTGCGCGAGGCCGCGGCCGCCGCCGCCCGGTCGATCCCGTGGAAGCCGCTGCTGCCGCTGTGCGCCGCGATGGCCTTCGCCTACATCGCCGACTCCACCGTCTCCAACTGGAGCGCCAAGTACCTGACCGAGACCCTGCACAGCACCGACCGGGTGGCCGCGCTGGCCTACGCCGGCTACATGGTGGCGCTGTTGCTCGGCCGCACCTTCGGCGACCACGGCGTGCAGCGCTTCGGCGCGGTGGCGGTGGTGCGCACCGGCGCCCTGGTGGCCGCCCTGGGGTTCGGCATCGCCGCGCTGGCCCCGGCCGCCTGGGCCGGGATCGCCGGCTTCACCGTGCTGGGTCTGGGCATCTGCGCCGTGATCCCGCAGGTCTTCGCGGCCGGCGGGCGGCTCTTCCCGAGGGACTCGGACGCCGCGGTGGCCCGGCTCAACCTCTTCAACTACGTCGGCTTCCTGGTCGGCTCGCCGCTGGTCGGCGCGATCGCCGGCGCCTCCTCGTTCCGCTGGGCACTGTGCGCCCCGATGCTGCTGGTCCTCGCGGTGGTGCCGCTGGCCGGGCACTTCGCTCTGGCCGCGCAGCAGCCGCTAGCGTTGGACCATGCCCCGACCCGACGCTGACCAGGCCTGCGAGCTCCGTCTCTTCTGGGACGAGGGGGTCACCGCCTACGACTTCGGTCCGCAGCACCCGATGGACCCGACCCGGCTGGCGCTGACCATGCGACTGGTCGAGGCCTTCGGCCTGGACCGCGCCCCGGGCGTCACGGTGGCCGCCGCCCCGCCGGCCGGCGAGTCCACGCTGGCCCTGGTGCACCGCCCGGAGTACGTCGAGGCGGTTCGCCGGGCCGCCGCCGACCCCGGGACCGTCGACCTGCGGCACGGCCTGGGGACCGAGGACAACCCGGCCTTCCCGGCCATCCACCGGGCCTCCGCGCTGATCGCCGGTCAGTCGGTGGCCGCCGCCGAGGCGGTGTGGCGCGGCAGCGCCCGGCACGCCGTCAACTTCGCCGGCGGCCTGCACCACGCGATGCCCGGCCAGGCCTCCGGCTTCTGCGTGTACAACGACGCGGCGCTCGCGGTGGCCCGGCTGCTGGAGCTGGGCGCCGAGCGGGTCGCCTACGTGGACGTGGACGTGCACCACGGCGACGGCGTGCAGCAGGCCTTCTGGGACGACCCCCGGGTGCTCACCGTCTCGCTGCACGAGCACCCCAGCACGCTCTTCCCGCAGACCGGGTGGACCACCGAGACCGGCGGCGAGGCGGCCCCGGGCTCGGCCGCCAACCTGCCGCTGCCGGCCGGCACCGGCGACGCCGGCTGGCTGCGCGCCTACCACGCGCTGGTCCCCGAGCTGCTGGCCGGCTTCCGGCCGCAGGTGATCGTCAGTCAGCACGGCGCCGACACCCACGTGGAGGACCCGCTGGCCCACCTCGCGGTCACCGTGGACGCCCAGCGCGCGGTCGCCGCCGACCTGCACCGCCTCGCCCACGAGCTCTGCGAGGGCCGCTGGGTGGCGCTGGGCGGCGGCGGGTACGCGGTGGTGGACGTGGTGCCGCGGACCTGGACCCACCTGGTGGCGATCGCCGCCGGACAGCCGGTGGACCCGCAGGCCCCGACGCCCGAGCAGTGGCGTGCCGAGGTGTTCCGTCAAGCCCGCAGACCCGCGCCCTTGCGGATGACCGACGGGGCCGACGCGCGCTACCGCGACTTCGCCGAGACCGGCTACGACCCCGCCGACCGGCTCGACCAGGCGATCCTGGCGGCCCGGCGCGCGGTCTTCCCCCAGCACGGGCTGCTGCCGTAACGTCGTAGCACGGCGACGGAGCGCAGCGAACCTGCTACAGAACGCCGATGCCGCGGCTCCTGCAAGCGGCGCAGATCCGACCGTACAAGCAGTGGCCATCTCCCTCTTCCCACTGGTACCACCCGCAACTACTCTGGGGATACGCGTGTGTCGGTCGAGTCACCGGAGGGGAAGCCGGTGCCTTGCACACGGATTTTAGGGTCGGGTGAGGTCATGAGTTCCGGCGAACGCCCCCTGCAAGAGGTCAACTTTCTGACCGTGGCGGAAGTCGCCTCGGTCATGAGGGTGTCCAAGATGACGGTCTACCGGTTGGTGCACAGCGGAGAGCTGCCCGCCATCCGGGTCGGCCGGTCCTTCCGGGTGCCCGAACAGGCGGTCCACGACTACCTCAAGGACTCCTACGTCGGGCGGCAGAGCGCCTGAGCACGCCGCTCGGTCGGCCCCGATTACAGGTGGGGCCGCTCGGACGGTAGGCTAGGCCCTCCGTCAGTCGTATGGACTCCGTCTCTCACGGGCGGCAGTCTCAGTGAGCGAGGGTTTTCCGTGGGCTCTGTCATCAAGAAGCGTCGCAAGCGTATGGCCAAGAAGAAGCACCGCAAGCTTCTGAAGCGGACCCGCGTGCAGCGTCGCAACAAGAAGTAACACCTGCGGAGCCGCGCTCCAGGTGAAACGGCAGTGCCCGTTCCGGCCGTCACGGCCGGAACGGGCATTGCTCATTTACCGGCCCGTCACGCGCTGCTTCGCCGCAGCGGGCGGGTGCCGCGATACGGTGCAGGCAGTTCGAGCGCACGGCGGCCGGAGGGTGGCGACACAGGTGGGCAAGGTGGTGCTGGTCACCGGCGTGGCCCGGCAGCTCGGCGCCCAGTTCGCCGAGCGGATCCGCCGCCAGCCGGGGGTGGAGCTGGTGGTCGGCGTCGACCTGCGGCCGGCCCCGCAACTGCCGCCGCCGCAGCCCGGCGACCCGGTGGCCGACTACGTCTTCGCGCCGGTGGACCTGCGCCGCCCGGCGATCGCCGGGGTGCTGGCCGAGTACGGCGTGGACACCGTGGTGCACCTCAACGTCAGCGCCACCAATCCGGGCGCGGTCGGCCGGGCCTCCGTCAAGGAGATCAACGTCATCGGCAGCATGCAGCTGCTCGGCGCCTGCCAGCAGTCGGCCCAGCTGCGCCGCCTGGTGGTGAAGTCCACCACCGGCGTGTACGGCGCCACCTCGCGCGACCCCGCCGTCTTCACCGAGCGCACCCAGGCCAAGACGCTGCCCAGCGGCGGCTTCGCCAAGGACGCCGCCGAGGTGGAGGGCTACGTGCGCGGCTTCGCCCGGCGCCGCCCGGACGTGGCGATCTCGGTGCTGCGGTTCGCCAACCTGGTCGGCCCGGGCGCCGACACCCCGCTCGCCGAGTACTTCGCGCTGCCGCTGCTGCCCACCGTGCTCGGCTACGACCCGCGGCTGCAGTTCCTGCACGTCGAGGACGCGGTCGAGGTGCTGCGCCGGGCCGCGCTGGAACCCGCGCCCGACACCGTCAACACCGGCACCTTCAACGTGGCCGGCGAGGGCGTGCTGCTGCTCTCCCAGTGCGCCCGGCGGCTGGGCCGGCCCACCCTGCCGATGCTCGGCCCGGCGCTCGGCTGGGCGGCCGCGCTGGCCAAGCAGACCAGGGTGTCGGACTTCTCGGCCGAGCAGATCGGCCTGCTCACCCACGGCCGGGTGGTGGACACCACCGCCCTGCGCGAGGTGTTCGGCTACCGGCCGCGCTACTCCACCACCGAGGCGTTCGCCGACTTCGCGGCCGGCAGCGGCCCCGGCCTGCTGCCGCCCGGGAGACTGGCCGCGGTCACCGACCGGCTGGCCGACCTGCTCAAGCGCCCACCCGAGGAGTCCTGATGACCGCCGGCCAGGCCAAGGTGATCCCGATCGAGTCCGCGCCCAGCTGGAGCGGCCCGGAAGCACCGTCGATCCCGCTGGCCGACCGGCTGGCCCGGTCGGTGGCCACCCTGCTGGCCGGCCGGGCCGGCCCGATGGCCGAGGCGGTGCTGGGCAAGGACTGGGAGGACCGGGCCGCCAACGGCCTGGCCTTCCTGCGCCGCCGGATCACCGGCGACTACCAGGTGGACGAGTTCGGCTTCGACCAGGAGCTGACCGAGGAGGTGCTGCTCACCCTGCTGCGCCCGCTGGCGGAGAAGTACTTCCGGATCGAGGTGCGCGGGATCGAGAACATCCCCACCGAGGGCGGGGTGCTGGTGGTGGCCAACCACTCCGGGGTGCTGCCGCTGGACGCGCTGATGACCCAGTGGGCGATCCACGACCACACCCCGGGCCACCGCCACCTGCGGATGCTCGCCGCCGACCTGGTCTTCGTGCTGCCGGTGCTGGGGGAGCTGGCCCGCAAGGCCGGGCACACGCTGGCCTGCAACGAGGACGCCCAGGCGCTGCTGGAGCGCGGCGAGGTGGTCGGGGTCTGGCCGGAGGGGTTCAAGGGGATCGGCAAGCCGTTCGCCGACCGCTACAAGCTGCAGCGGTTCGGCCGCGGCGGCTTCGTCGCCTCGGCGCTGCGGGCCCGGGTGCCGATCGTGCCCTGCTCGATCGTCGGGGCCGAGGAGACCTACCCGATGCTGGGCAACGCGAAGACGCTGGCCCGGCTGCTCGGGGTGCCGTACCTGCCGCTCACCCCTACCTTCCCGTGGCTGGGCCCGCTCGGCGCGATCCCGCTGCCGACCAAGTGGACCATTCAGTTCGGCGCGCCGATCCCGACCGACCAGCACCCGGCGGAGGCGGCCGAGGACCCGATGCTGGTCTTCAACCTGACCGACGAGGTCCGCGAGACCATCCAGCACACGCTCTACCGGCTGCTGGTGGAGCGCCGCTCGGTCTTCTTCTGACCCGCGGTGGGGGCTCCGGTCGCGGAGCCCCCACCGACGGTGTGTCAGCTGCCGCCCAGGTCGAGCCCGGGCAGCAGACCCGGGATCAGCGGCGGCAGGTTCAGCCCCTGCTGCGGGGCCGGGCTGCTGGGCGCCGCGCTGGACGAGCCGTCCGGGGTGGCCGCGGGGCTCTGCGGAGCGCCGCTGGGCGCCCCGGCCCCGCCGTTCTGGCCGGTCAGGCTGCCGGTGAGGCCGTTGACCAGGCCGCCGACCGGGTTGCCGCCGACCGGACCGGTGCCGCCGGAGGAGCCCTGGCTCGGAGCGCCGTCGCCCGCCCGGTCGCCGCCGTGCCCGTCCGCCCCCTGGGAGGCCGCCGACCGGCCGGAGCCGCCGCTGCTCGGGCTGCCGCTCGCCCCCGCACTGCCGGGCGCGGGGGAGGCCGGCTTGGCGCCGGCCGGGCCCGGGTGGCCCTGGTCCAGGTGGAGCGGGGCCACCTCGGCGCTGAAGTCGCCGAACAGCTCGTCGACCTGGCCGGCCTCGGGGGTCAGCTGGGAGGGCAACTGGGGCTGCAGGTTGCTCCAGTGGCCGTCCTGCGCCTCGGTGAAGGCGGCCAGCTTGCGCATCGGGGCCAGCGAGCCGTTCGCCCGGTAGACCGAGCGGAGCAGGTCGCGGCCCTTGGCGGCCTCGGCGTGCATGTCCCGCAGGGCGTTGCCCAGCCGGCTGACGGTCTGCGGGCTCAGGCCCCGGCCGTTCGCCTGGCCGATCAGCGAACGGGCCTCCGCCAGCCGGGTGGAGGCCTGGTCGAGCAGCAGCGAGCCGCGCTCGGCGTCGGAGTCGGCCAGGTCGAGCCGCAGGCCCTCCAGGCCGCGCTTCATGCCGTACAGCGAATCGCCCGGCAGCGCGCCCGAACTGGCCGAGGCCACCCCGGCGAAGCTGCCCACGGTGACCCCGGCGACCAGCCCCGTGATGGCGAACCGGCGGCCCCAGCGGCGCCGGTGGCCCACCCGCTCGGCGCGGTGCCGGCGCGGCACGGGGGCCGCCAGGCCGCCCCCGGCCACCGTCTGCTCGAACGCCGCCAGCAGCAGCGCCCGCTGCTCGGCGCGCTTCTCCGCCCCCAGGCCGGGCACGCCCAGCGCGCCCAGGGCATCGGCGGTGTCGAGGAGTTGCCCAAGCGGTGCACTGCCGACCGCAGTGGGTTGCTGTCCTGTCCGGTGGGCCTCCAGCGCCTCGGCGAAGGCCTTCGCCCGCCGGTGCTCCAGCACGTTAGCCGTCACGGGCCACACCTCCCTTCGTCGTTGTCGACTCCCCGGCCTGCCGGACGGTTGCCACGGCGGGCCAAATCCACTCCTTCGGGTGACTGAACGCGGCTTTGCTTGACCGCGGCGCCCGAGGGGGTTTGCACGCTGGGCAACGAGTGGTGCCGGTGGTCGGTTACGCACGAGTGATCATGTGACCGCATTCTCACCCGGACGTGTGGGAACGGTCCTCGGGGTGACTTTTCCCCAGCCCTCGGCCGGGAGCTGTCCCCACCAGCTGTGTTCATTGGGCTCGAGTCATCGCGCGTCCGGGGGCAGCAGCCGGGCCAGGGTGCGCACCGCGCGGTACTGGAGGGTCTTGATCGCGCCCTCGTTCTTGCCCATGATCCGGGCCGTCTCGGCCACCGAAAGCCCCTGCAGGAAGCGCAGGGTGACGCACTCCTGCTGCTGCGGGTTGAGCCGGCGCACCGCGTCCAGCAGGGCCGCGTTGGAGAGCGACTCCAGCACCGAGTCCTCGGGGCTGCGCTCGCACTCGTTGGAGTCGAGCATCTCCCCGGTGGTCACCTCCAGCCGGAACCGGCTGGACTTGAAGTGGTCGGCGACCAGGTTGCGGGCGATGGTGACCAGCCAGGCGCCGAAGTCGCGGCCCTGCCAGGTGAAGGTGCCGATCCGGCGCAGCGCGCGCAGGAAGGTCTCACTGGTCAGGTCCTCGGCGGTGGCCCGGCTGCCGACCCGGTAGTAGATGTACCGGTAGACCGTGTCGCAGTAGTGGTCGTAGAGCCGGCCGAAGGCCTCGCTCTCGCCGGCCTGGGCCCGCTCGACCAGCTCCATGATCGGGTTCTGCTCGGCCTCGCCGCCCTGGTGCGGCACGGAGCGGGAGCGGGTGCGCGAGCTGCCCGCGGTGCCGCCGGCCCGGCTGCGGGTGCCGGGGCCGGTGGTGGTGGAGCGCAGGACCGGGCCGCCGGGCATGCCGCCCACCCCGGCCGGCACCAGCCGCACCGGGGCGATCTGCTGCGCGAGTTGGGTGCGCAGCAGTTCGCGCAGCAGCCGCAGGTTGCGCGCGGCGGGGATCACGAGCTCGGCCACCGGGCGACTCACCTGGTGGCTCTTGGCGGTGGGCGGCGACGGGCGGGAGGGAGCAGGCGCGTCGTTCCGGACGGGTGGGTACACGGGACTCCCAGAGGCAGAACTGTGGACGGATCACCTCCGCCTGCGCGGAGAGCACGCTCCCCGTCACCCGCCAAGGGGACGCCTGGGGTGGGCGTGCATCCAGGAGAGAATAACGCTTTGTGCAATGACAGCTACACCGTGTGGCCGAAGTGGTCGATTGGGATCCACTTCGCGTGGTATATGACCCGAAACTGACCGAACAACCCGCCGTACTGAGTGCCATCCGTGACCGTGATCGTGCGCAGTGTGACCGATTGGGAGGTCGGGCGGGCCTTTTCCCGGCAACCGTCGTTGCCAATCGCCGAGTTTCCGGAGCGTCCGAACGATCAGAACCGGTCAGTCGAAGGCCGTTACGGGGCCACCGGTTTGACGCCTGGTCAGCCGGCCGCGGCCGGGCGGCCGTCAGCGCCGGCGGCGGCGCAGCGCCATGCCGGCCAGCGCGGCACCGGCCAGCGCGCCCACGGCGACCGCGGCGGGCACCCCGATCCGGGCCGCCTTGCGCCCGGTGCGGAAGTCCTGGACCCGCCAGCCGTGCGCCCGGGCGTGCCTGCGCAGACGGCCGTCAGGGTTGACCACGAACGGGTGGCCGACCAGCGAGAGCATCGGGATGTCGTTGGCCGAGTCGCTGTAGGCGGCGCAGTGGTCCAGGTCCAACTGCTCGCGGCGGGCCAGTGCGCGCACCGCGGCGGCCTTGGCCGGGCCGTGCAGCATCTGGCCGACCAGCCGGCCGGTGTAGGCGCCGTCCACCTCCTCGGCCACCGTGCCCAGCGCCCCGGTCATGCCGAGTTGGCGGGCGATGATCCGGGCCACCTCCACCGGCGCGGCGGTGACCAGCCAGACCCGCTGCCCGGCGTCCAGGTGCATCTGCACCAGGGCGCGGGTGCCCGGCCAGACCTTGGCGGCCACGATGTCCTCGAAGATCTCCTCGCAGATCGCCGCCAGGTCGGCGGTCCGCTTGCCGGCCACCAGCGAGAGCGCGGTGTTCTGGGCGTCCGCGATGTGCGCCGGGTCCTCGGCGCCGGCCAGCCGGAACCAGGCCTGTTGCCAGGCGAACCGGGCCACGTCGCGGCGGTTGAAGAACTTGCGCCGGTACAGCCCGACACCCAGGTAGAAGACCGCGGCGCCCTGCAGGATCGTGTTGTCGCAGTCGAAGAAGGCGGCGGCCTGCGGGTGGTCCACGGGGCCGGCGGCGGCCTCCTCCTCGGCCGCGGGCTTCAGCGGCCCGGCCGCGCGCAGGGCCTGCTCCGCCGCGTCGGCGGCGGCCTCGCCCGCGAGGGCGGTCCGCTCGGAGGGGGAACGCCTTGCCTGGGTGAGCCTTCGCAGCGCGGCCATGGCACCGAGCATAGTCAGCCGGGCTGAGCAGTGGGCATGCGGTGGCGGCGCACAATGGTGCGGTGAGTCCACTGCTGCGCCGCGGCGCCACACCCGATCCCGCCTCCCGCACCGTCACCCTGGTCGGCAAGCCGGGGTGCCACCTGTGCGACCAGGCCCGGGAGGTGATCCTCAAGGTCACCGGCGAACTGGGCGCCGCCTTCGAGGAGAAGGACATCACCCAGGACGAGGCGCTGTACCGGGCCTACTGGGAGCAGATCCCGGTGACCCTGGTCGACGGGCGCCAGCACGACTTCTGGCGGGTGGACGAGCAGCGCCTGCGCAAGGCGCTCACCGCCTGACAGGGGTCTTTCGGCCTCTGGACCGGGCCACAGCCTCCGCCTACGATCTAACCCGTTCCGTGCCGTCGGGGGTCAGGTCGTTGGAGGTCCGCGATGCCCCCTGGCGGATTCGCCGTGGTCGATGTGGAGGCCACCGGTCGCAGCCCCTGGCGGCACCGGGTGGTCGAGGTCGGCGTGGTGCTGCTGGACGGGGCGCTGGGCGTGCAGCGGGAGTTCAGCAGCCTGCTCGATCCGGGCGGCCCGGTCGGGCCCACCCAGGTGCACCGGATCGCGCAGGCGGACGTGGTGGGAGCCCCTAGGTTCCGCGCACTGGCCCCGCTTCTGCGCGAACTGCTGGCCGGCCGGGTGCTGGTGGGTCACCATGTCAGCTGTGACCGGGCCTTCCTGGAGCGCGAGTTCGCGCGGATCGGAACGCCGCTGTCGCCGGTGCCACAGGTCTGCACGATGCGACTGGCCCGCCGCCACCTGCCGGGGGCGACCGGTTTCGGGCTGGCCGCCTGCATGGCCGCGGCCGGCCTCGGCGGCTTCGCGGCGCACACCGCGCTCGGCGACGCGCAGGCCAGCGCCGCCCTGTTGCGGTACTGCTGGGGCGAACCATCCAGCGCCGCCAAGGGCCACCCGTCCACCCGGGGTGCGGCGCTGCGGCTGGCGGCCGATCAGCACTGGGCCGAGCTGGCCCGGCCCCGCTCCGACCCGCAGGAGTGCGCGCGCGTTCGAGCGTGATGCGCATCACTGTGGCCGGACAAAACGGACACCATCTTTGTGCACACGTTCACAAACGCATAGCCTGGCAGCCAAAGCCCAGCTTCACCCACAGGAGCACCGTGGCAATCGGCCGTTCCACCCCCAAATCCACGCCCCCCAGCCCTGCCGACGGAGGCTCCATGCGCCGCACCCCTGTGGGACGTCAGACGCGTGCTCGCGGCATCCCCGAGGCGACCGTCGCCCGGCTGCCGCTGTACCTGCGCGCACTGACCGCGCTCTCCGAGCGCTCGGTGCCCACCGTCTCCTCCGAGGAGCTGGCCGCGGCCGCCGGGGTGAACTCGGCGAAGCTGCGCAAGGACTTCTCCTACCTCGGCTCGTACGGCACCCGCGGCGTGGGCTACGACGTCGAGTACCTCGTGTACCAGATCTCGCGTGAGCTCGGTCTCACCCAGGACTGGCCCGTGGTGATCGTGGGGATCGGGAACCTGGGCCACGCGCTGGCCAACTACGGCGGCTTCGCCTCCCGCGGCTTCCGGGTCGCGGCCCTGCTGGACGCCGACCCCTCGGTGGTCGGCAGCACCGCGGCCGGCCTGCCGGTGCGCCACATGGACGAGCTGGAGTCCATCGTGGACAGCCAGCAGGTCTCCATCGGTGTGATCACCACGCCGCCGGGCGCCGCCCAGCAGGTCTGCGACCGGCTGGTCGAGGCCGGGGTGACCAGCATCCTGAACTTCGCCCCGACGGTGCTGACCGTGCCGGACGGGGTGGACGTGCGCAAGGTCGACCTGTCGATAGAGCTGCAGATCCTGGCCTTCCACGAGCAGCGCAAGTCCGGCGAGGAGCCGGAGGAGGGCCGCCCGGCCGAGGAGCCGGCGCGCGAGCGCGCGCCCGGCCCCGTGCGGGCCGCCGCCGCCAAGCTGCGGCGCGCCGCCGGCGCGGCCAAGGACGCCAAGGAGCTGGGCGAGAACGACCGGCAGGCGGTGCTGCCGGCATGAGCGAGCGAAGCATGGGGGTCACCCCGGCCGAAGGCTTGGGGAGAATCGTCCGGGAGGGCGCGTCCGGCTCGCCGGCCGCCGAACTCTGCGAGGTGGGCGCGTGAGTCTGCTGGTCGTGGGTCTCTCGCACCGCACCGCACCCGTCACCGTCCTGGAGCGCGCCGCGCTGACCGGGGACGTCCCGGTGCGGCTGCTGCACGACGCGGCCGCCTCGGCCACCGTCTCCGAGGCCGCGCTGCTCAACACCTGCAACCGGATCGAGCTCTACGCCGACGTGGACAAGTTCCACGCCGGGGTCGCCGAGCTGTCCCAACTGCTCGCCGAGCACAGCGGGGTGGACCTGGAGGAGCTCACCGGGCACCTCTACGTGCACTACGAGGACCGGGCCGTGCACCACCTCTTCTCGGTGGCCTGCGGACTGGACTCGATGGTGGTCGGCGAGGGCCAGATCCTCGGTCAGCTGCGCGACTCGCTGGCCCGGGCGCAGGAGGAGCACACCGCGGGCCGCGGCCTGAACGAGCTCTTCCAGCAGGCGCTGCGGGTCGGCAAGCGGGCGCACAGCGAGACCGGCATCGACAAGGCCGGCCAGTCGCTGGTCAGCTTCGGCTTGGAGCTGGTGGCCGCCGGGGCCGGCGAGATCGCCGGCAAGCGGGCGCTGGTGGTGGGGGCCGGCTCGATGAGCTCGCTGGCCGCCGCCACGCTGGCCCGGGCCGGCGTGGCCGACCTGGTGATCGCCAACCGGACCAGGGAGCGGGCCGAACGGCTGGCCGCCACCCTGGGCGCCCGCACCGCGGACTTCGCCGAGGTCGGCCGGGTGCTGACCGAGGTGGACCTGGTCATCTCCTGCACCGGCTCGGCCGGCGTGGTGATCGCGGCCGACCAGGTCGCCACCGCGCTCGCCGAGCGCACCGCCACCACCCCGCTGGCCTTCCTCGACCTCGCGATGCCGCGGGACGTGGACCACGCGGTGCACGAGCTGCCCGGCGCGCTGCTGGTCGACCTGGAGTCGCTCTCCCAGGCCGACGCCGCGCTGCCCGGGGCCGGCGACGTCGACGCGGTCGGCTCCATCGTGGCCGACGAGGTGGCCGCCTTCGGTGCCGCCCAGCGCGCCGCGCGGATCGCCCCCACGGTGGTGGCGCTGCGCGCGATGGCCTCCGAGGTGGTCGGTGCCGAGCTGGCCCGGCTGCAGGCCAGGCTGCCCGACCTGGACGAGCGGACCAGCGCCGAGATGGCGCAGACCGTGCGCCGGGTGGTCGACAAGCTGCTGCACGCGCCGACGGTGCGGGTCAAGCAGCTGGCCGCCGAGCCCGGCGGGGCCTCCTACGCGGAGGCGCTGCGCGAGCTCTTCGACCTCGATCCGGGCGCGGTGCGCGCGGTCTCGGGTACGCCGGTGGCCCTCGGCGAACAAGCAGGGCCCACGAAGCAGCCCGCCAGCGGTAGTCTCGCGGGCGGAGCGGCGCGATGAACCAGCCTCTCGACCACCAGCACGACCGGGACGAAAGCCTTATGAATGGGCAACTGAGCATGCAGCAAGGCCAGTTGGACGCTGAAACGATACCGCTGCGCCTGGGCACCCGGCGCAGCCCGCTGGCCATGGCGCAGTCCGGCATGGTGGCGCGCGAGGTCAGCAGGGCCACCGGCCGCCCGGTCGAGCTGGTGGAGATCACCACCTACGGGGACACCTCGCGCGAGCACCTGGCGCAGATCGGCGGCACCGGGGTCTTCGTCTCCGCGCTGCGCGACGCGCTGCTGGCGGGCGAGATCGACTTCGCCGTGCACTCGCTCAAGGACCTGCCGACCGCGGCGCCCGAGGGCCTGCTGCTGGCGGCGATCCCCGAGCGCGAGGACGTGCGCGACGCGCTGGTGGCCCGCGAGGGGCTCGACCTGGAGACCCTGGTGGAGAAGTGCGCCGGGCGCCCGGTGCGGATCGGCACCGGCTCGCCGCGCCGGATGGCCCAGCTGAACGCCTGGGCCCGCAGCCGCGGCCAGGAGATCGAGACGGTCCCGATCCGCGGCAACGTGGACACCCGGATCGGCTACACCCACTCCGGTGAGCTGGACGCGGTGGTGCTGGCCACCGCCGGCCTCAACCGGCTCGGCCGGTCGGCCGAGATCAGCCAGCACTTGGCGCCGGAGCTGATGCTGCCGGCCCCCGGCCAGGGCGCCCTGGCCATCGAGTGCCGGGCCGACGCCCCCGAGTTGGCCGCCGCCCTCGGCGCGCTCGACCACCTGCCCACCCGGGCCGCGGTCGCCGCCGAGCGTGCGCTGCTGGCCGCCCTCGAGGCGGGCTGCTCGGCCCCGGTGGCCGCGCTGGCCCGGCTCGAGGAGCACGAACTGCGGCTGGAGGGCGTAATCGGCACCACCGACGGCGCCACCCTGCTGATGATGTCCACCACTGGTCCGCTCCCGTTGGACGGGACGGCCGAGCAGACCGCACGGGCCCTGGGCCACGCGCTGGCCGCCCGGCTGCTCGACGGCGGCGCGGCCGGTCTGATGGGGGAGCGAGTCTGATGAGCCCCACCGCTACCGCCGACCGTTCCGGACTGTGCACCTTCCTGGGGGCCGGTCCGGGCGACCCCGGACTGCTCACCCTGCGGGCCGTCGAGGTGCTGGCCACCGCCGACGTGCTGATCGCCGACCCGCTGACCGCCAACGCGGTGCGGGCGCACTGCCCGGACGGGGTGCAGCTGCACAGCCCGGCCGCCACCGGTGACGGCGAGGTGCTGGACATCGGCGGCGACGACGCCGGTTCGGTGGCCAAGCTGATCGCCGACGCGGTCCGGGCCGGCCGACACGTGGTCCGCACCGTCGACGGCGACCCGGGCCTGGACGGCCGGGCCGCCGAGGAGATGCTGCTCTGCGCCAAGGCCGGGGTGGCCTTCGAGCTGGTCCCGGGCGTGGCCCAGTCGGTCGGCGTGCCCGCCTACGCCGGCGTGCCGCTGCGCGGCAGCCAGGGCGCGGACGTGCGCTTCGTGGACGGCGACGCGCTGGTGGCCGGCGCGCTGGTCGACCTCGGCGCCCCCGAGACCACCCTGGTGGTGCGCACCACCCTGGGCCGGCTGCCGGCCACCGCGAGCGCGTTGGTCACCCACGGCCGCAAGCCGGACGCCGCGCTCTGCGCCACGCTGTCGGGCACCACTACCCGCCAGCGCACCTTCACCTCCACGCTGGCCGGGATCGCCGCCGACCTGAAGGCGGCCCGGGTGCTGCCCTCGCCGGTCTCGGCGCCGGTCGACCCGGCCACCTCGGTGATAGCCGTGGTCGGTGAGCAGGTCCAGCACCGCTCCTCGCACTCCTGGTTCGAGACCAAGCCGCTGTTCGGCTGGAACGTCCTGGTGCCGCGCACCAAGGAGCAGGCGCACGGGCTCTCCGAGCAGCTGCGCTCCTACGGCGCGGTGCCGCAGGAGGTGCCGACCATCGCCGTGGAGCCGCCGCGCACCCCGCAGCAGATGGAGCGGGCGATCAAGGGCCTGGTCACCGGCCGGTACGAGTGGATCGCCTTCACCTCGGTCAACGCGGTCCGCGCGGTCCGGGAGAAGTTCGAGGAGTACGGCCTGGACGCCCGCGCGTTCGCCGGCATCAAGGTCGCCGCGGTCGGCGAGACCACCGCGCAGGCGCTGGTCGACTTCGGCGTCAAGCCCGACCTGGTGCCCTCCGGCGAGCAGTCCGCGGCCGGGCTGCTGGACGACTGGCCGCCGTACGACCCGGTCTTCGACCCGATCGACCGGGTGCTGCTGCCGCGCGCCGACATCGCCACCGAGACCCTGGTGGCCGGCCTGGTCGAACTGGGCTGGGAGGTGGACGACGTGACGGCCTACCGGACCGTGCGCGCCTCGCCGCCGCCGGCCGAGACCCGGGAGGCGATCAAGGGCGGCGGGTTCGACGCGGTGCTCTTCACCTCGTCCTCGACCGTGCGCAACCTGGTCGGCATCGCCGGCAAGCCGCACAACGTCACCATCATCGCCTGCATCGGTCCGGCCACCGCCAAGACCGCCGAGGAGCACGGCCTGCGGGTGGACGTGATGGCACCCGTGCCGTCCGCCTCCGCGCTGGCCCAGGCGCTGGCCGAGTTCGGCGCCGGGCGCCGGGACGCGGCCACCTCGGCCGGCGAACCGGTCTACCGGCCCAGCGAGCGTCGCCCCGGCTCCCGTCGCAAGGCGCGCTGATCGTCGCTGCTGATCCCCGCTTCGGAGGAATCGTGGAGTTCCCTGCTGTCCGCCCCCGTCGGCTGCGCAACAGTCCGGCCATGCGCCGACTGGTGGCCGAGACCCGGCTGCACCCGGCCGAGCTGATCCTGCCGCTCTTCGTGCGCGAGGGGATCAGCGAACCGCGGCCGATCTCCTCGATGCCGGGGGTGGTCCAGCACACCCGCGAGACGCTGCGCAAGGCGGTGGTCGAGGCGGCCGAGGCGGGTCTCGGCGGCGTCATGCTGTTCGGCGTGCCGGCCGTACAGGACGCCACCGGCAGCGAGGGGACCAACCCGGACGGCATCCTGCAGCAGGCGATCCGGGACACCGTCGCCGAGGTCGGCGACCAGCTGGTGGTCATGTCCGACCTGTGCCTGGACGAGTACACCGACCACGGCCACTGCGGGGTGCTCGCGGCCGACGGCTCGGTCGACAACGACGCCACCCTGGAGCGGTACGCCGAGATGGCCCGGGTGCAGGCCGACGCCGGGGTCCACCTGGTCGGCCCGTCCGGGATGATGGACGGCCAGATCGGCGTGGTCCGCCGCGCCCTGGACGAGGCCGGGCACCAGCAGGTGGGCATCCTGGCCTACACCGCCAAGTACGCCTCGGCCTTCTACGGGCCGTTCCGCGAGGCGGTCGGCTCCTCGTTGCGCGGCGACCGCAAGAGCTACCAGCAGGACCCGGCCAACGCCCGCGAGTCGCTGCGCGAGCTGGAGCTGGACCTGGCCGAGGGCGCTGACCTGGTGATGGTCAAGCCGGCCATGGCCTACCTGGACATCCTGCGCCAGGTGGCGGACGCCTCCCCGGTGCCGGTGGCCGCCTACCAGGTGTCCGGCGAGTACGCGATGGTGGAGGCCGCCGCCGCCAACGGCTGGATCGACCGGGACCGGATGATCCTGGAGACGCTGACCTCGATCCGCCGGGCCGGGGCCGAGCAGATCCTCACCTACTGGGCGATGGACGCGGTCCGGATGCTCTAGCGCGACACAGCGCCGAGGGGGCGCCGGCCGAAGCCGGCGCCCCCTCAGTCGTCCGCGGCTCAGCCGTGGTGGTGGTGGTGCCAGCCGTCGATGTCGACGTGGTGGCTGCCCTCGCCGCCGGTCGCCTCGTCGGTGGCCCAGAACGCCTTCATCCAGTCGGTGTGCACGTGGTCGGTGCAGGCGAAGCCCTCGCCCCAGCCGGCCACGAACGGCTCGTCGGCGCTGACCACGCCGCCGCCCTCGCCGCCGGTGGACACGTGGGCGTAGGCCGGGGCTGCGACACCGGCGATCATCAGTGCACCGACCGCGACTGCGGCGGCCTTGCCGAGCATCTTCTGCATGAGGTGGGTCCTCTCTCCAGATCAGACGCGGCGCCCGGGGAGGGGGCGCCTATTTCCAACTGATCACACCGGAGGGGCCGACCGGCCCCGGCACACGGTGCGCTGACGCGCCGTCACCCGAAGGAGGGCACGGCGCGGGTCACGACTGAGCGGGGTCGGCGGAGCACTGCTCCACCGACCCCGCTCGGGTACTGCTCCGTCGGGTCAGGTACTGCTCCGGAGGGTCAGGGGTACTGCGAGCGACCGGGGAAGGTCAGCCGATCAGGTGCGACAGCGCGCCGTCGCCGTTGGCCTGGGTGGTCTGGCCCACGTTGCAGATCTGGTGCTGCTGCTGGTTGAGGACCGGCACGTCGACCTGGACCGGCACGAGGCCGACCTGGACGTGGTGCACCTCGGGCAGGCAGATGTTCGGGTTGTCCAGGGTGTGGAAGTTCGGGCTGTGGTCGCCCACGGTGCCGGTGTGGTTGGTGCCGCCGTCGCCGGAGACCGAGGCGGCGGAGCCGTCCGCGTCACCGATCGCGAAGGACGGGGCGGCGGCCATGGTGAGGGCGGCGGTGGCCAGGCCGGCGGTGGCGAAGACCTTCTTCAGCATGGGAGTGCTCTCTCTCGTACGGGCTTGCTGGTAGTGCGGGAAAACTGACGGAAGGTCAGCCGATCAGGTGCGAGGCGACGCCGTCACCGTTGCTCTGGGTCGGCTGGCCGACGTTGCAGACCTGGTGCAGCTGCTGGTTGCCGACCGGGATGTCCGCCTGGACCGGCACGAGGCCGACCTGGACGTGGTGGATCTCCGGCAGGCAGATGTTCGGGTTGTCCAGGAAGTGGAAGTTGGGGCTGTGGTCGCCCCAGGTCCCGGTGTTGTTGGTGCCACCGTTGCCCTGCGCGGAGGCGGCGGAACCGTCCGCGTTGCCGATCGCCATGGCGGGGGTGATGCCGGCGGCGACGGCGGCGGCCGCGAGGCCGACGGTGGCCAGGGTCTTCTTGATCACGAGAATTCCTCTCTGGATTACTGCGTCTGCTGCGTCTCGGTGCAAAACGTCTCAACGAATTGACCTGGTCTGCGGTCACCCGGGCATTCGGGGCCTATTCAGGAATGCCGTCGTGGTCGGCAGGATCTCCGGCTGCCGACGCACGGCACCCGAACCGGCCGCCGCCCTGCGGTGACACCGATATCAAAGAACGGCGGCCGGGAAAGTTACGCCAGGCTGGCCGGAAAAATTGAAGGTCGCGGCAATCGGGCGGCGTGTCGGTCTGACTAATGGGCCGCCCGGGTTAATTCGGGCCCGGCGAACAGCTTCCGCTTCGCTCCCGGCTCGTTGATCCGGTCGGGGTGGCTGCTCTCAGCTGCCCGTACAGCTGACTCAGACGACTCCTATGATCGGATCAGGTAAGAAGATGAAGTTCTCCAAGCGGACCGGAGCCCTGCTGCTCGCGGCGGTCGGGGCATCGGCGGTCGCCGGCCAGGGGGCCGCGCAGGCCGCCCCTGCTTCCCCCATGACGCCCGGTCAGGTGGCGGCGCTGGAAGACGGACTGGCGACCCGGACGGTGCCGCTGCGGGTGCCGCTGGAGACGGTCACCCAGCACGCGCCGATGCTGCCGCTGGGCGGGGACATCAACGGGGCGCTGCCGGCCTCCCCGGTGCTGCCGCCGGTCCCCTCCGAGCAGGGCAAGCACGAGATGATGCCGGACCAGGTGGTGCCGCCGCTGAACTTCAGCAAGGTCGGACCCAGCCTGGACACCGCGGTGCCGCTGCCGGCGCTGGCGGACGGGGTGCGCCCCGGCAGCCTGGGCCTGGACTCGCCCGCGGCGCCGCTCAAGGCGGTCGGCCCGGCGGTCGGCGTGGGCCACCCGCTGAGCTTCGTGGAGGGTGCGGACGGCAAGCTGCAGGACGGTGCGCTGTCCACCGGTGACCTGGACCCGCGACTGGTTCCGGCCGCCGTCTCGGCACTGCCCGGGGCCGACGCCAAGCTGGGCGGTCCGGACAAGCAGACCCCGCTGACCGACCAGGCGCAGAAGCTGCTCGGCACCGCCTCGGCGGCGCTGGACGAGGCCACCGCGGAGTGACCCGCGCGCGGTGACCGCCCGAGGGTGCGGCGAGCGGGGCCCGGTACTGGCGTACCGGGCCCCGCTCGCCGTGACGTCTGCTCAGCCGGTGACGCCGGTTCAGCCCGGCAGCGCGTGCAGCAGCAGGCCGGCCACCGGCAGGTCCTTGGCGCCGCCCCCGTTGCTCAGTGCACCGGTGGCCGCGGTGGTGGACACCTTCGGCACGCCGTTGTCCGGCTTCAGCGACAGCGCGTTGTTCAGCGGGTCGGCGGCGGACTGGGCGAACGGGTCCAGCCGCAGGTCCTTGGCCGGCCCGAGCACGTAGCCGGTGGTGTCGCCCAGCGCGCCCATCGCCGGGGCGACCCGGGCGGGCTGCAGGGCGGTGGTCGGGGCGGCCAGCGGGGCGGCCTGGGCGACGGCGGTGCCGGCCGGGGCGAGCAGCAGCGCCGCACCGAGCGCGGCCAGGGCGCCGGTGGCGGGGGAGGAGGTCACAGCGGGTCCTTTCGACGGTGCTTCACGCGGCGCTGCCCCCCGGACCAGGGAAGTCCGGGGGGCAGCGGCTCACGAGACTTCGGCTGCTCAGCAGTCGTCGTCGTCGTGGTGCTGCTGGTGCTCGGTGTTGATGCAGGTGTTGCCGAAGGCCGGGTTCAGCACGCCGATCACGTTGACGGTGTCGCCGCAGAGGTTCACCGGGATGTGGATCGGCACCTGGACGGCGTTGCCGGAGGCCACACCGGGGGAGTGGGCGGCGACACCCTCCGCGCCCGCGCTCGCCATGGCGGCGCCGGCGCCGCCGAGCACCAGGCCGAAGGCAGCGGTGGACAGGACCGCGAGCTTCTTCGCGTTCTGCATGGTGATTCTCCTAAGAAGGGTCGGACCGGTCGGAGGACCAGGTTCAGCCGTGGTTGATGCAGGTGTTGCCGAAGGCCGGGTTCAGCGCGCCGATCACGTCGACGGTGACGCCGCAGACGTTGACCGGGATGTGGATCGGCACCTGGACGTTGTTGCCGGACAGCACGCCGGGGGAGCCGGCCGCGACGCCCTCCGCACCCGCGCTGGCGGCGGCCACACCCGCACCGCCGAGCAGCAGGCCGGCAGCGGCGGTGGTGAGCACGAGGGACTTCGAGAACTTGCGCATGGTGGTATTCCTCCGTTGACTTCCGGGCTGGTTATCCACCCGGGGCACCGAACGAAACAGGAATGACGGCCTCGAGGTTCCGGCCGGTGGGCCGATATCACTCGGGCGGACCCGTCATCACCGAGTCGGATCCCGTCGCCGTGGGTCGGCGTGCGGTTTCTGCTTCGGCGAGTACAACGAGGTGCCACGGCTGCGGAAACGGGTGCGTCCGACAGTCACCCGATCGCCTGTCCGGCGCCTGGCGTTCGTACGAACGGGTGATTCTCGGGGCTGCGCCGCAACCACCGGGAAAGGGGTTCGTTCCTGATCATGCACGCATCGTGCTCAGCTACAAGGAGACTCTTATGAGCGTCAAGAAGGCTGCCGCTGTCGGCGCCGCTGTGGTCGGCATCGTGGCCGCTGGTGCCGGTACCGCCCTGGCCAGCGCTGGTGCCGAGGGCGCCGCGGTCGGTTCGCCGGGTGTGCTGTCCGGCAACCTGGTCCAGGTTCCGGTGCACGTTCCGGTCAACGTCTGCGGTGACAGTGTCAACGTGATCGGCCTGCTGAACCCGGCGTTCGGCAACACCTGCGTCAACAACGGCTGAGCCGACTGTCCGCAGCTGAGCCGCCGCCCGGCACCTCTCCTCCTGGGGAGCCGGGCGGCGGCTTTTGCGTGCCGGCGGCCCGTGCCCCAAAAGTGCCCGACGGGGCGAGACATGAGTATCACTCAAGTTTATTGGCCCGCAGCCTTGTTGACATACTTGTCAGTACCTACGATGTGAACCCGCTCACAGCACTGCTCCGCACCCCCACCCAGCTAGGAGTCATGCGTGATCAGGAGACTCATCGCAGGTCCCCCCGGCGCACTGCTCGCCGTCGCCGGACTGATCGCCACCCTCGGCCTGGCCGCCGGAGCCCCGGCGGCCCAGGCGAGCACCGCCTCCGCCGCCCGGACCGCCCTGCCCGCCGCGATCGTCTCGCTGGGCGACAGCGCGATCTCCGGCGAGGGTGCCGGGACCGACACCAGCGACGGCTACTTCGCCGGCACCGACGGCCCCAAGAACTACTGCCACCGGCACCCCCAGTCGGAGATCTTCGACACCGGGCTGACCGGGCTGACCCCGATCGACCTGGCCTGCTCCGGCGCGCAGACCGGTGACCTGGTCAGCGACCCGAGCCTGGCCAAGATCACCGGCGGCGGCAGCGGCGACTTCGGCGAGCCGAAGCAGGACGCCCAACTCGCCCAGGTCGCAGGCCAGTACAACGTCAAGATGGTGGTCGTCACGATCGGCGCCAACGACGACTTCGACTTCAGCGGGATCATGGAGAGCTGCCTCGGGCAGTACTTCCCGATCCCCAAGGGCACGGGCTGCCGGGACACCATCGGCAGTGCCGCGATCACCCAGCGGGCCGCCAAGGTGATCCCCAAGGTGACCGCCGCGATCACCGACGTCCGCAACACCATGCGGGCGGCCGGCTACGCGGACGGCGACTACCAGCTGGTCTACCAGTCCTACTTCACCCCGATCACCCCTGACATCCGCAGCAACGACTACGCCACCAAGATCGCCCAGGGCTGTCCGGCCTACCCGGAGGACCTGGCCTGGGGCCACAACTGGGTGGTGCCCACCTTCGACGACGCGCTGCGGCAGGCCGCCGAAGGGGTGCCCGGGGTCCGGTTCCTGGACCAGCGGCGGGTCACCTACGGGCACGAGGTCTGCGCGGAGTGGACCAGCTCGCCGTACGAGTACACCAACGGCGACGTGATCGACCTGTCGGAGAACACCCGCAACGGCTGCGACTACCCGATCGGGATCCTGTCCCTCTGCGAGAACGAGATCCGCCAGTCCTACCACCCGCGAGTGGCCGGCTACCGCGGTGAGGGCGCCTGCCTGGGGGCCTTCTTCCAGCAGAGCCAGGCGGAGGGCTTCTGCACCCTGAACCAGTCCGACGGCACCTCGGTGCTGCCGCTGCCCCCCGGCCGGCCCTTCCCCGACACCCCGGAGGACGGCGCCTGGTACCAGCTGACCAACCAGGCCACCGGGCAGGTGCTCGACCTGGCCGGCGGCGGCAGCTACGGCGACAGCACGAACGGCCGGGCCGCCATCACCTATCCGGCGGGCGGCAGCCTGAACCAGTCCTTCGTGCTGGAGGCCAAGTCGGGCGGCTCCTACGAGCTGGACTTCAGCGGCAACCGGAACATGTGCCTGGATGCCACCGGCGCGGCCACCGGCGCCGGCACCCGGCTGGAGCAGTGGGGCTGCAACGGCGGCGGCAACCAGCACTGGATCTTCAGCCCGGCGGGCAACGGCACCTACACCCTGGCCGACAGCCAGGCCCCGGGCATGGTCGCCACCGTCAGCGGTGACCGCGACGGCCAGAACAACCCGCTGGTCGAGCTGGCCGCCAACACCGGCGCGGCCGCCCAGCAGTGGCGGCTGACCAAGCTCGGCATCGTCTACCTGCACGGCTGACCGCGGCCCGAGTCGACGCGAGCCCGCCGCGGTGACCGGCCCACCGGCCGCTGCGGCGGGCTCGTGCGTGTGGTGCGGGCCACCGACGGCCCGAATTGTGACGCTCGGTGATGCGCTGCTGCCCCGCTGCTGACCGTTTCCGCTCCTCTTGGGGTGGTCTCAGTCACAGTTGGGGCTCTTTGGCGTGCCCGGAATGCCGATTTTGCAGTGGTTCAGACCACTGTGGAGGGCTGGGTTTCCGGGGGTAACGGGGGCTGACCTGCGGTTTTCCCGAAATGGTTGATACCGGACATCGGGGTCCGTACGTTCGATGTCAGCGCAGCAAGCGCTACCCGGGACGGCCCGGGGACGCACCACTGCTCACGCGGTCGGTACGCCCCAGGCAGCCGGGACGGCAGCGCCGGCGTCCGTACGCCGCCGCCCGTCCCAGGACGCGGGACCACGAGCCACTTCACCGCCCTTCGGGGCTGTGGTTCCGTGCGCCCACCGGGACCTTGTCGAGAGGGA
>NZ_PYBW01000178.1 GCF_003205575.1 Streptomyces tateyamensis | reverse complement strand
CTGCCTGTCCAGGAGGTGCCTGGATGCCACGCCCTGGACAGGTCAAGCCGACAACGGATGAGCGGCTGTCGGACCGGATCGCGATCGGACTGCTGACGCGGACGTTCCCGCCGGAGCTGGTGGACCGGATTGTCGAGGAGTGCGGGAAGTCCGGGAAGCGCAACCGGTTGTTGCCGCCCCGGGTGGTCGTCTACTTCGTCCTGGCCATGTGCCTGTTCTCCGGGCAGGGCTATGAGGAGGTCGCGCGGCTGCTGACCGAGGGCCTCGCGTGGGCCAGGCGCTGGTCGGGGTCGTGGCAGGTGCCGACGACCGCCGCGATCTCCCGGGCCCGGGTCAAGCTGGGACCGGAGCCGCTGAAGGCGCTGTTCGAGCAGACCGCCAGGCCCATGGCGACCGAGTCCACTATCGGTGCCTGGTACGGGCGTTGGCGTCTGATGGCGATCGATGGGACCACGTTCGACGTGCCGGACAGCGAGGAGAACGACGCGCGGTTCGGTCGCCCCGCGACCCACCGGGGCGAGCGGACCGCCTTCCCCCAGGTGCGGGTGGTGGCGCTGGCCGAGTGCGGCACGCACGCCATTACCCACGCGGCCCTGGGGCCGTTCACCACCGCGGAATCCGTGCTCGCGCGGGAGTTGTTCGCAGCCCTCGGGCCGGATGACCTGCTGATCGCCGACCGGGGCTTCGCCGGCCTGGACCAGTGGCGGGCCGCCTCGGCCTGTGGCGCGGATCTGCTGTGGCGCATCAAGTCCAGCGCGGTGCTGCCCGTGCGCCGGGAACTTCCCGACGGCTCCTACCTGTCCGACATCGTGGCGGCTCGCGACCACCGCAAGCGCACCGACCCGACCGTCGTGCGCGTCATCGAGTACACCCTGGACGACCCCGGCCGCCCGCAGCACCCGGCCCCCTATCGACTGATCACCACGATCCTCGACCACGAGGCGGCGCCCGCAGCCGAGTTGGCCGCCCTGTACAACCAGCGCTGGGAGATCGAGACCGCACTGGACGAGCTCAAGACCCACCAGCGCGGCCCCGCCCAGGTCCTGCGCTCCCGCTCGCCAGAAGGTGTCGAGCAGGAGGTCTGGGGCCACCTGCTGGTCCACCACGCGATCCGCCAGCTGATGCACACCGCCGCACAG
>NZ_PYBW01000177.1 GCF_003205575.1 Streptomyces tateyamensis | reverse complement strand
CCGGGTCGAGGCCTCCGACCTGCGGGCCGGGACCTTGGAGCCGAAGAAGCAACGCGCCCTGATGGCCCAAAGGGCGGTGCCCACGCGCGCCTCCTGGGGAGCGTTCTCCCCCCTGGCCGAGCACAGCCGCACCCCCGAACGCGCCTTGGTGGTGCAGGAGGACAAGGACCGGACCGACCGGCTGCGCGCCCGGCGGCGCCGCACCTCCGCCCCGACCTGGGGGGCCCCCGCCGGCACCGCGTTCTGGAG
>NZ_PYBW01000176.1 GCF_003205575.1 Streptomyces tateyamensis | reverse complement strand
GTAGTTAGTTGACGGCTCCTAAGCCGCTTCCAGTTCATCGAGGACCACTGCGAGACCTATCCGGTCAAGCGGCTGTGCCAGGTGCTCGACGTCGTCCGCGCCAGCTACTACAAGTGGCGCGCCGGCCGTGAGGCCCGGGCCTCACGCGAGCACGCCGACGCCCTCCTGGCCGACAGGATCAGGGCCATCCACACCGAGTCCGACCGCACCTACGGCTCCCCGCGCGTCACCGCCGATCTCCAGGCCGGCGGCGAGCTCGTCAACGAGAAGAAGGTCGCGCGGGTGATGCGCAAGTTCGGCATCGTCGGCGTGCACCTGCGCAAGAAGGTGAGGACCACGATCCCCGAGCCGTCCGCCACCCCGGTGCCGGACCTCTTCAAGCGCGACTTCACCGCGCCCGCGCCGAACCGGAAATACATGGGCGACATAACCTATCTCCCGGTCGGAGACGGCGAGTTCCTCTACCTCGCCACCGTCATCGACTGCTTCTCCCGCCGAGTGGTCGGGTGGTCGATCGCCGACCATATGCGCACGGAACTGGTCGCAGACGCGCTGCGGGCGGCGGCGGCCACCCGTGGCAGCCTCGACCGAGCGATCTTCCACAGCGACCACGGAGCCCAATACACGTCGAAGGAATTCGCCGACCTGTGCAAGGAGTTGGGGGTGACGCAGTCCATGGGCGCGGTCGGCACCTCCGCGGACAACGCCGCCTGCGAGAGCTTCCACGCGTCCCTGAAACGAGAAATCCTCCAGGGCGCACGCCGCTGGAACGGAGTCACCAACTGCCGCCGCACAGTGTTCCGTTGGCTCAATCGGTACAACACCTGGCGAAGGCACTCCACCACCGGACAGCTCTGCCCGGCCGAGTACGAGCATCAGCACGAACGGCGATTGAGTACCATGACACTCGCC
>NZ_PYBW01000175.1 GCF_003205575.1 Streptomyces tateyamensis | reverse complement strand
GCCGACCCCGGCGGGCGGTTGCCCACCGCTTCGCGGGGACACCGCCCGCCCGGGGTCAGTTAGTGGACGGGACTGGCGAACACCCACCCGAAGAACCTCGGCCTGGCAAGAGCCACAGGCGCTGGCTGATGGACGCAGTGAAGGCTGAGGGCAGAGCCATAAGCAGCCGGCGTGCGGCCCGGCGCGCGAAGACCGGGTGGCACCTGACCACCAGGTATTGAGTCTGGCTCCGCTACGCTCACCCAATACGGCGCTGACCAGCGGGTATGACCCGGGACAGGGTGTCCCGTCTGAGAAAGGACACCAGAGTGGACGCCCATGGATCGACACCCAAGACTCGACACCCCACCGGCCAGCGAGCCTGGCGAGATCGGCGTGACTCGACAGGCGGTGCACGTCACGCTGGACCGGATACACGGCCCGAGTGTCGACTCCGTACCGAAGCCGTCAGCGAGGAGACGTCCGCAAGCTGAATCGCGCAGTCCAGGTCAGGGCCGAGACGGGAGACTTCGTGGAGCCAGGTTCGGGCGACGAGCAGCCGGTCTGCTGGGGACCACACGGGCGGGCGCGGGATACGGGTTGAGCAGCTCCTGGAAGGCCCGAGTTGTAGTGGACGTCGGGCGCTCATCGATCTCGGCGAGTCGCCGGCGAAGGCGTTCCTGAGTACGGCGAACGGCTTCGGTTCGCCCCAGGGCAGTGTGCTGACGGGCAAGGCGGAGGTGAAGCTGCTCGTTGTAGGGGTCGTGCTCCAGAGAGCGCTCCAACAGACCGAGAGTCTCCTCGGGGTCCACGGCGCTGCTGGCCAATGCTCCAAGAGCGTTGAGAACGGATCGGCGAGTCTCTTCACGCATGGCGACGAGCCACGGGTGATCCATGCCCTCGCACAGCTCCCCGTGGTAGAGCTCGATGACCCGTCGGTGGGCAGCGAGGCGCTCAGTCGGTTCACTCGCAGCGCCGGCAGACCGCACGGCGGCGTGAAAGTCCTCGAGGTCGACCTTGATGAGCGCCGGGTCCAGGCGCCAGAGCCCGCTGCCGTGCAGAAAGACGTTCACGGAGGTCGTGCCCAGTTCGGTCCGCAGGGCGTTGCGCACGCTCTTCTTCGCGGTGTTGAACGCCTCGATGCCGCTGGTGGTTGGGTCCTTCTCCGGCCAGATGGCGTCCAGCACGGCGTCTCTGGCTGAGCCGGAGGGCCGGCTGGCGAGGTAGGCGAGCAGCTCGCCCGAGTAACCGGTCAGACCGCGGGTGATCAGCTGTCCCCTGACGTTGACCGTCAGCGGGCCGAGTAGGCCGACGGTGACGGGGCGAGGCGCGACGGCCGCCCTCGCCGCGTGCTCGGGGTCGACTGCTTCAACAGTCTGCGGGCGAGCAGGCGGGTCCTCCGGTTCCTGGGCTGCGTCAGCTTCACTGGGAACTGCTTCCTCGATATTTCCGGATTCCTCGCGAGCTGCTTCCGATCCTGATTCATGTGAGAGGAATTCGCTGCCATCATCCTCGATTGAGGTGCAATTCTCGATTGGCCGAAGTGACTTCCCGACTGCCACTGAAATCGACGGGCTGATTTCTCCGGGCACTACTGGGCTCGATGATCCTTCTTCGACAGGCGGAGCCTTGGCCGAATGCAGATCATCCTTATCGCGGATGAGGCGCAGAAGGACTTCTGCACTGCTTGTGGGCAAGTGGAAGAAGCGCAGCGGCTCTTCGTCGCGCGCATTGTTCTTGGTGGCGCGGCCGTTGGCGCCGATGTGATAGCTCAGCATGTCGGCCGGCGAGGGCGAAGCGTCGGTGAGAACGATGGCGCCGAGGCCGAGGTGGCGGCCGGCCTGGAGGAGTGCGCGCAGGCGGTGGTGATGGCGCGGCACGTGTCGGGTGAGCAGGATCAATGGCGCCAGCGGCGGCTCGTCGGCACTCGCCGGATCCTCGTGCTGCCGGCGAGTGCGACGCACCAGCTCCTCCTCAAGGTATGCATTCAGAAGGAA
>NZ_PYBW01000174.1:45176-45477 GCF_003205575.1 Streptomyces tateyamensis | reverse complement strand
CCCCGGAGCCGCAGTAGACCCCGACCACCTGCTGCCCGTCGGCGCCCAGCGCCGCGAACCGCTCGACCAACTCGGCGACCGGTCGGCGACCAGGCAGTGGTAGTCGGTGACCGCGAGCTTGAGGTCCGCCTCGGCCACGGTCTGGGCCAGGTCCACGGCGAACCCCGCCCGGCGCAGGCCGTCGGCGATCTCCGGGCCCAGCTCCGGGTCGTCCTCCAGTACCAGTACGCGCATGGAGGCGACGATACGTCGTGCGCCCCGCGGGCCCGCCCGGCGGGCCCCGGAACGCAACGGCGGGCGC
>NZ_PYBW01000174.1:42541-45063 GCF_003205575.1 Streptomyces tateyamensis | reverse complement strand
GCTCACCGGTCTGCGGGTTGCGGGCGGTGCGGGCGGCACGGTGGGTCCGCTCGAAGGTCAGGAAGCCGGGAATGGTGACCTTCTCGTCACCCTTGGCCACGACCTCACCGACGACCTCGGCGAAGGCCGCCAGCACGGCGTCGGCGTCCTTGCGGGTCACCTCGGCGCGGTCGGCCAGAGCGGCCACCAGCTCACTGCGGTTCATGTGTACTCCTGTGGTCTGTTCGTTGCGGTGTGCGGGGCCCGTCGCTCGTCCCGCCGGAGGCACCCCGGCCGGGCGGCTGGTCCGCACACTGGTGCTCGTTCAGGCGGCTGGTGGTTCGGGCCCGGCTCGCACCCGGACCACGCACCGGGCCAGTACTGACCCGTGCCTGCCTGGGAACGCATCCTGCCCTTACCGGCCCCGAGAAAGCCAATCGGGACTCGGCCGTGCACCCCCGAACGGCGCCCTCCCCACGCAGCTGTGACGCTCCGTCGACACCGGTGCACCGGTGCGGGCGGCGGCCGGGAACGACTCGCCGAGTGGTTGGGGGGACGTTCCGTACTTGTCGGACACGCCTGCCCCGTGCAGGGCTACCGTACGCCCTGACGGGGACAAGCCCAAACACGCCCTTCCCCTTGTGTCGCAAGGGTTCGGGCCCACCTCAGACGGGTAGGGGCGGTATTCGGCCAGCTGGCCGACCCCTACCGCCCCTTCAGGAGTTGTCCGTACTACAACCGAACAACCGGGAACGCGGCCGTGTCCAGCGTCCCGACGATGCCCGGAGTGGGCCGGCCGGGGCCCGCCTCGGAGTCCCCGGCGGCCAGCGCGGCCTCCCGCACGGCCGCGGCGACCGTCTTCGCCACGTCCGGGTGGAAGACGCTGGGGATGATGTAGTTGGGGTTCAGCTGGTCGTCGGCGACCGTGGTGGCCAGCGCCCGGGCTGCGGCGATCATCATCTCGGTGTTCACCGTGCGCGACTGGGCGTCCAGCAGGCCGCGGAAGACACCCGGGAAGACCAGCACGTTGTTGATCTGGTTCGGGAAGTCACTGCGGCCGGTGGCCACCACCGCGGCGGTCTGCCGGGCCACCGCCGGGTCGACCTCCGGGTCGGGGTTGGCCAGCGCGAAGACGATCGCCCGGTCGGCCATGGTGGCGATGTCGTCGCCGTCCAGCACGTTCGGCGCGGAGACGCCGATGAACACGTCGGCGCCGGCCACCGCCTCCTTGAGGCTGCCGGTGCGCCCGGAGCGGTTGGTGTGCTCGGCGATCCAGCGCAGCGACTCGTTCAGGTCCTCGCGCCCGGTGTGCACCACGCCGCGCACGTCGGCCACCGTGGCGTGCTCGACGCCGGCCGCCAGCAGCAGCTTGAGGATCGCGGTGCCGGCCGCGCCGGCGCCCGACATCACCACCCGGATCTCGCCGATCTCCTTGCCGACCACCCGCAGCGCGTTGGTCAGCGCGGCCAGCACCACGATCGCGGTGCCGTGCTGGTCGTCATGGAAGACCGGGATGTCCAGCGCCTCGCGCAGCCGGGCCTCGATCTCGAAGCAGCGCGGCGCGGAGATGTCCTCCAGGTTGATGCCGGCGAAGCCGGGGGCGATCGCCTTGACGATGGCCACGATCTCGTCGGCGTCCTGGGTGTCCAGGCAGAGCGGCCAGGCGTCGATGCCGGCGAACCGCTTGAACAGCGCCGCCTTGCCCTCCATCACCGGCAGCGCGGCCTGCGGGCCGATGTTGCCCAGGCCCAGCACCGCCGAGCCGTCGGTGACCACGGCCACGCTGTTGCGCTTGATGGTCAGCCGGCGGGCGTCCTCGGGGTTCTCCGCGATCGCCATGCAGACCCGCGCCACGCCCGGGGTGTAGATCATGCTGAGGTCGTCGCGGTTGCGGATCGGCAGCTTGGAGGACATCTCGATCTTGCCGCCGAGGTGCATCAGGAAGGTGCGGTCGGAGACCTTGCCGATGCTCACGCCCTCGATCGCGCGCAGCTTCTCGACGATCTCCTCGCCGTGCGCCACCGAGGCGGCCGCCACCGTGACGTCGATCCGCAGCGACTCCAGGCCGGAGGCGGTGACGTCGAGGCCGGTCACCGAACCGCCGGAGGACTCCACGGCCGTGGTGATGTTGCTGACCGCCCCACCACTGGCCGGCACCTCCAGCCGCACCGTGATCGAGTTGGAGACACTGGGCACCGTCGCCATCGACGTCCTTCTTCCTCGGGTTCCCTGCGCTGATTCAACAGTTTGTTGACGCTGTCGCCGAGCGCATCTTAGATCTCGATCGTCGCACCTGCCAGGGGCTTCCCAGAAATATCGTTCATTGATTGCAGGGAACCGACAACAAGGCCTGCGGCCGACCTGGCGGAGTACGGCAAAACCTCCGGCTGGGATTGCCTGGCGGGGCCGATGGGTTACATTGGACGAGACACCGGCTCGATCCAAGCCCCCGGGCCCAACCTTAGTCGCCGCGAGCGACCACTTGCCGCGAGGCGAGCATGGCGGGTCGGTGTCACCAACGTACGGCGAGGGGCCCCCCCCCC
>NZ_PYBW01000174.1:34143-42521 GCF_003205575.1 Streptomyces tateyamensis | reverse complement strand
GGGGCCCTTCGCCGTTGAGCGACCGTCAGTGGCTGACCCGCCGTCAGCCGGTGACGGCGGGTCAGCAGCGCTCAGCGCAGCAGCGCCGGGACGCCCCGGCTGTCCGGCAGGTCGTCCGGCCCCGAGAGCACGGTGAGCCGCTGGGTGGCCCGGGTCAGCGCCACGTAGAGCACCCGCAGCCCCCCCTCCGACTCCCCCGCGATCCCGGTCGGGTCGGCCACCACCGTGGCGTCGTACTCCAGGCCCTTGGCCTCCAGGCTGCCCAGCGCCACCACCCGCTCGCCGAGCCCCTCGGCCCACCCGGCCGCCTCGGCCCGGCGGTCCATCGGGACCACCACCGCGACGGTGCCCTCGACCTCGCCGAGCAGCCGGACCAGCTCGGCCCGGGCCGCCGCGGCGAACGCGCCCGGCCCGGTCGCGGTGACCGCGGCGAACCGCGGCAGCGTCCCGGTGGAGCGCACCGCGGTCGGAGACGGCGTGCCGGGCGCGGCCAGCGCCAGCACCTTGGCCGCCACCTCGGCGATCTCGGCGGGGTTGCGGTAGTTGACGGTGAGCGTGTGGCGCCGGCGCGGCTTGCCGCCGAGCACCTCGTCCATCGCGGCCTGCGCCTCCTGCGGGAACGGCCAGGAGCTCTGTGCGGGGTCGCCGACGATGGTCCAGGTCGCCGTCCGGGACCGGCGCCCGATCATCCGCCACTGCATCGGGGTGAGGTCCTGCGCCTCGTCCACGATCACGTGCGCGTACTCGGTCCGCTCCACCGGCCCGCGCTCGCGCACCCGGGCGGTGCGGTCGGCGAAGGTGGTCACCTCGTCCAAACCGGTCAGCAGGTCGACCGCGTCCACCTCGCGGGTCCGGGGCCGGGCCGGCTCGCCGAGCAGCTGCTGCAGCTCGTCCAGCAGCGCCACGTCGTGGGCGCTGACCGCGCCCTCGCCCCGCTCCCCCAGGTGGCGCCAGGAGGCGGCCAGCAGCCGGGCCTCCTCGCCGGTCACCGCGCGCCGGGCGATCCGGTTGGTGTGCCGGGAGCTCTTCAGGGTGCCCAGCACCTGACGCGGAGTCAGTGCGGGCCACCAGGCCTGGAGGAAGTCCAGGAACGGCGCCTCGTCCGAGACGTACTCGTCGAACGCCTCCTTCTCCTCCTGGCGCTGCTCGCGGGCGTAGTGGTCGCCGGGCCTGGGCAGGTCGCGCACGGCCTCCGCCCAGAGCGCGTCCAGCAGCAGCCGGCGGGCCCTGGGGCGCAGCAGGTTGAGCGGGGTGCCGCCACCGCCCACCACCTGGCCGCGCACCGCGTGCAGCCGGGCCGCGTCCAGCCGCAGCACCTCGCCGCGGGCCACCACCTTAAGCTCGGTGGGCGCGTGCAGCTCCAGGGCGGCCCGGGCGGCCCGGCGCAGCAGCTGGACCATCCGGGCCGAGCCCTTGATCCTGGCCGTCTCGGGCGTGTCGTAGCGGCCCGCCTCGACGCCGTCCACCAGGCTGCCGATCGCCCGGATCGCCACCTGGCCCTCCTCGCCGAGCGAGGGCAGCACGCCCTCGGTGTAGGAGACCAGCAGCGGGGTCGGGCTGACCACCAGGATGCCGCCGGCGTAGCGGCGGCGGTCCTGGTACAGCAGGAAGGCGGCCCGGTGCAGCGCGACCGCCGTCTTGCCGGTGCCGGGGCCGCCGGTGACCAGGGTGGCGCCGGCGGCGGGCGCCCGGATCACCTCGTCCTGCTCTTTCTGGATCGAGGAGACGATGTCGCGCATGGTGTGGCTGCGGGCCCGGCCCAGCGAGGCCATCAGCGCGCCGTCGCCGATCACCGCCAGCTCCTCGCCGTCCAGTACCGGCGCCAGGTCCGGGCGGAGCAGGTCGTCCTCCACCCCGATCACCTTGCGGCCCTTGGACCGGATCACCCGGCGGCGCAGCACCCGGCCCGGCTCCAGCGGGGTGGCCCGGTAGAAGGGTGCGGCCGCCGGGGCCCGCCAGTCGATCACCAGCGGGCCGAACTCGGCGTCCAGCACCCCGAGCCGCCCGATGTGCAGGCTCTGCGCCACGTTCGGGTCGGCCGCGTCCAGCGGGGTGAAGGAGGGGATGCCGTGCTCCTCCGGGGCGTCGGCCTGCTGCAGGTCGATCCGCCCGAACAGGAAGTCCTCGAACTCGTTGTTCAGCCGGTGCAGGTGGGCGCCGGCCCGGAAGACCTGGGCGTCCCGCTCGGCCAGCGCCCCGGGGGTGCCGACCTGGACCCGCTTGGCGGCGTCCTCCAGGACGTACTCGGCCTCCGCGAGCTTCTCCTCGAGCCGCCGGTACACGGTGTCGAGATGCCGCTGCTCGCCGGCGATCTCCCGCTCCCGCAGACCCTCGCGGGCGGCGGTGGCGGGTGCGGCTGCGTGCTGACTGCCCTGCGCGGCCAAGGAATCCCCTGTCGTACGTCGTGCCGTTGGACGGTGCCGTCGGAGACGGCGGACGGACGATCCTACGGCACGGCGCGGGAAACACGAAGGCCGCCCTCCGGTTCGGAAGGGCGGCCTGCGCGCACATGGGATGGTGGAGATGCCGGGAATCGAACCCGGGTCCAGTGGAGTGGATTCAGGACTTCTCCGAGCGCAGTCCGCTGTGCTTTTCTCGGCCCTGGCAGTCACGCGGACAAGCCGCCAACAGGCCCAGCTGCTGTTTGGTGTCCCGTCCGCCCTCGCAGCCCGAGCGGACAGTTAAGTTCCCTAGATTATGCCAGGGTCCGGGTCGGGAACTCCCCGGTCTGACACCCGGCTCTCGCTACTTAGGCAGCGAGGGCGAAACGGGAATCGCTCTTAGAGTTGGCGATTATGTTTTTGCGACAGATGGTTAACGAGATCATTGCCGCGTTCCTCGGCTCGCTTCTCCTGTTTCGACTTCCCCTGTCGAAACCGATCATCCCCATGTTTTGTTGAGAAACAGCGCACCGGCCGGAGCCGGTGGTGCTGGGCCCATGCTACGCGCACCGCCGAAGCGGGTCCAGCCGATTACCCCTTCGGGACCGCAGGCGTCGGCGCCGGCGCGCTCTGGTGCGGGCCGGGGGTGCCCAACTGCTGGGACAGCCAGGGCAGTGCCCGGGCGAACGCGGTGGCGGCGAACTGCCACACGTGCCGGCCCGGCTCGACCACCACCTGGGTCCGCATCCCGTCCTTGCGGGCGGCGGCGTCCAGCTGCCTGGCCTGGGCGATGTGGTTGCCCTCCTGGTCCCCGCTCTCGAACCAGCCGGAGGCGTTCTTGTACTTCGGGTGGTGCCCCAGCACGGTCAGCGGGTCGTGCGCCGCCCAGGCGGCGGCGTCGCCGCCGTACAGCTTGTCGATGGTCTGCTGCTTGTTGCCCGTGTTCGGTCCGAGGTCGCCGGAGATGTCCTCGAAATGCGCGAACACGTCCGGGTGCTCGACCGCCAGGTCGACCGCGCAGGTACCGCCCATCGACCAGCCGACCACGCCCCACTTGTGCGGGTCGGTCGCGGTGTTGAAGGTCTTCTCGACGAACGGCGGAATGTCCTTCACCAGGTGGTCCTCGGCCTTGCCGTTCGGACCGTCCACGCACTCGGTGTCCACCTTGAAACCACCGGTCGCGTCGGCGAACACCATGACCGGGGCGAAACCGCCGTGCTGGGCCGCGTAGGCGTCCGCGGTCTGGACCGCGTTCCCGGCCCGCACCCAGTTGTCGGGGGCCGCGAACTCGCCGCCGATCATCTCCAGCACCGGCAGCTTCGGCCGGCTCCTGCTCCGGAACCAGGCCGGCGGCAGGTAGACCAGCTCCTGCCGGTGGCTGAAGCCACTGGCGGTGTCCGGTATGTCCACCCCGACGATCCGGCCGGTGGTGGTCTTCCCGGTCAGCGAGGAGAGCTGGGCCAGCGTCACCTGCTGCGGCAGCGGGTCACCGCTCAGTTCCCCGACCGCGTCGCCGACGGTCGGGTAGTACCCGGTGGAGGCGTTCAGGGCGAGGCCGGCCGACACCACCGCGAGCAGCGCGGCCAACGGCGCCAGGCCCCGGCGCCACCAGCGTGCCCCGCGCCAGCCCACCGCGAGCACCGCGAACGCGGCTACCGCCACGCCCAGCCAGAACCAGAGGGCGAGCGGCAGCGGGTCGGTGATCCCGCCCACGGTGACGGCGAGCAGGCCGAGCAGCGCGGTCAGCGCCGCCGCCGCGCCGAGGGCGGCCGGCAGTCGGCGCAGCCGCCAGTGGCGGTCGCGCCAGCCGGCCGCGGCCAGCAGTGCGGCGGCGGCCGCGAGCTGTACGGCCCATGGGAACCAGCCGCCGAGGAGGGAGACGTTCATGGCCGGGATGGTAGCCAGCCCCGGGCCCGCCGCGGCAGCCGTGGGCGGCCCGAGGACCGGTCTTGGGACCGAGCTGCTACAGAACTCCCGGCTTTCAGCCCCGCTGGCGGCGGCGGGCCGCGGCGACCGCACGGGCGGTCTCCCGGGCGTCCTGCTTCTCACGCAGCGTCTGCCGCTTGTCGTGCAGCTTCTTGCCGACCGCCAGGGCCAGCTCCAGCTTGACCCGGCCGTCCTTGAAGTAGAGCGAGAGCGGCACCAGGGTGTGGCCGGTCTCCTTGGTCTTCGCCTCCAGCTTGCGGATCTCCATCTTGTGCAGCAGCAGCTTGCGCTTGCGCCGCGCCGAGTGGTTGGTCCACGTCCCTTGGGTGTACTCGGGGATGAAGACGTTGTCGATCCACACCTCGCCGGACTGGGTGTAGGCGTAGCCGTCGACCAGGTTGGCCCGGCCCTCCCGCAGCGACTTGACCTCGGTGCCGGTGAGCACCATCCCGCACTCGTAGGTGTCGAGGATCGTGTACTCGTGTCGCGCCCGCTTGTTCTGCGCGATCAGCTTCTGTCCCGTTTCCTTTGCCATAGCCCGGACATTCTCGCACTTCGCGCGCCGGCTCGGCAGCCGGTTTTGCCCGGTCCTGCCCGACGGGGGCTCAGCGGCGCCCCGGGGTGGCGCCCAGACCGCCGAGCACCCGCAGCGCCAGCGCCTCGGCCGCGGCCGGGTCGCCGGCGGCCACGTCGGGCTGCAGGCCGGCGCCCTCCGGGGAGCGGCCGGCCGGCGTGTAGTACTGGCCCACCGTCAGTTCCAGTACCGAGCCGTCGGCCAGCCGGCTGGGCTGCTGCACGGTGCCCTTGCCGAAGGTCCGGGCGCCCACCAGCACCGCCCGGTTGCGGTCCTGCAGGGCACCCGCCAGCAGTTCGGCCGCGCTCATCGTGCCGCCGTCCACCAGCACCACCAGCGGGGTGGCGGTGTCGCCGCCGGCGGTGGCGGTCAGCTCCCGGCGCTCGCCGCGGGACAGGTAGGAGGCCACCGGGCCGCCGTCCAGGAAGACCGAGGCGGCGGCGACCGCCTCCGGCAGCAGGCCGCCGGAGTTGCCGCGCAGGTCCAGCACCACCCCGCGCTGCGGCGGGTGCTGCAGGGCGGCCCTGATCTCGGCGCCGACCCCGCTGGTGAACGCCCGCACCGAGATGCGCAGCACGCCGGGGGCCGGGTGGTCCACCATCACGTCCTGGGTGGCCAGTACGGTCCGACGCAGCGTCACCTCGTGGGAGGCCGCACCGGGCCGCTGCACCGCCAGCACCACGGTGGAGCCAGGGGCCGCGGAGCGGGCCGCCCGGTCCTGCGGCGCGGGGCGGCCGCGCAGCCGGGCCACCACCTCGGTCACCGGCAGCCGGTCGGCCGGCTCGCCGTCCACCGCGAGCAGCCGGTCACCGGCCGCCAGGCCCGCACCGGCCGCCGGGGAGCCGGGCAGCACCTCGTCGACCAGGGTGGTGCCGTCCTCGGCCCGGTCCACCGTCAGGCCCACGCCCAGGTACTCGCCGTCCAGGCCCTGGGCGAACTCGGCGTAGTCCTGCGGGCTGTAGTAGGCCGCCCAGCGGTCCGTGCCGCTGGCCACCAGCCCGGCCGCCTGTTCGGGCGAGAGCGCCGAGGGGTCGGCCGGCACGGCGTCCGCGGAGAGCGGCCGGCGCGGCAGCGGCGGCGCGGTGCCGCCCCAGGCACCCGCCGCCGCACCGCAGACCAGCAACACGCCGAACACCGCCGTGAGGGTGGCACCCTGGCGCGCGCGCTGAGAGCTCATGGGACCGGAGTCTAGGCGCCCGGTGCGCTGAGTGGCCGCGGAACACCCGAACATCACCGGGAGTCACCGGCTCCCTGGGGGAGTGTCAGACCTTGAGGTACTTGCGCAGGGTGAGGAAGGCCGCGATCGCCGCCATCCCCATACCGACCACCATCAGCAGCGGGATCACCTGGAGCACCGAGGAGAGCCCGATGAAGTGGATGAACTGCACCCGGCTGGCCAGCCAGTGGTGCACCCCGAAGTTGCCGACCAGCAGCAGGCCGGAGGCGAGCACCGCGCCGAGCAGCGCGGCGAACGCCGCCTCCGCGATGAACGGCATCTGCACGTAGAAGTTGGAGGCGCCGACCAGCCGCATGATGCCGGTCTCCCGGCGGCGGCTGAAGGCCGAGACCCGGACCGTGTTGACGATCAGCAGCAGCGCCACCGAGAGCATCAGGAGCATGATCACGAAGGCCGCCGTCTGCAGGCCGTTGAGCAGGCCGAAGAGGTTCTCCAGGATCTTGCGCTGGTCCTCCACCGAGCGCACGCCCTTCTGCCCGGCGAACTGGCTCTGGATGATGTCGTACCGGGTCGGGTCCTGCAGCTTGACCCGCCAGGAGGCCGGGATCGCGTCGGCACCGAGGACCGAGACCAGCGCGCTGTCCGGGTTCATCTCCTTCCAGTGCTTGTACGCCTCCTGCTGGTTCTCGAAGGTCGACTCCTTCACCACCGAGGGCGTCAGCTTGTCCAGGCCGGCCTTGACCGCGTCGATCTGGTCCTGGGTGGCCGCGCCGTCGGCGCACTGCGGCGCCGACTTGGCGTCCGCCTTGGTGCAGAAGTAGACGCTGACCTCGACCTTGTCGTACCAGTACCCCTTCATGGAGTTGACCTGGTCGCGGACGAGCAGCGAGGCGCCGGCCAGGGCCAGCGAGAGGGCGACACTGACCACGACCGCGATGGTCATGGTCAGGTTGCGGCGGAGACCGACGCCGATCTCCGACAGGACGAACTGGGCACGCATGCTTCAAAACTCCAAGATCGGGGCGGCGAACGGGCCGGGGCGGCGGGCCGGGGTGCCGGCTAGTGCTGGTACCCGTAGACGCCGCGGGCCTGGTCGCGGACCAGCAGCCCCTTGTCGAGCTCGATGACGCGCTTGCGCATCTGGTCGACGATGGCCTGGTCGTGGGTGGCCATCAGCACGGTGGTCCCGGTGCGGTTGATCCGGTCCAGCAGCTTCATGATGCCGACCGAGTTCTGCGGGTCCAGGTTTCCGGTCGGCTCGTCCGCGATCAGCAGCATCGGGCGGTTGACGAAGGCTCGGGCGATCGCCACGCGCTGCTGCTCACCACCGGAGAGCTCACCGGGCATCCGGTCCTCCTTGCCGCCGAGGCCGACCAGGTCGAGCACCTCGGGCACCACCTTGTTGATGGCGCTCTTCGGCTTGCCGATGACCTCCAGCGCGAACGCCACGTTCTGCGCCACGGTCTTGTTCGGCAGCAGGCGGAAGTCCTGGAAGACGGTGCCCAGTTGACGCCGCATGTGCGGCACCTTCCAGTTGGACAGCTTGCCCAGGTCCTTGCCCAGCACGTGCACCTCGCCGGTGCTGGGGCGCTCCTCACGCAGGCACAGCCGCAGGAAGGTCGACTTGCCCGATCCCGAGGAACCGACCAGGAAGACGAACTCGCCCTTCTCGATCTCCAGCGAGACCTCGTGCAGGGCGGGACGGTTCTGCTTGGGGTAGGTCTTGGAAACGTTGTCGAATCTGATCACGGCTGCATCACGGAGGCCATCCTAGGTGGAGTCCCAGACCCCGCGGTCCGCGCGGGGGCGGGCGGGCGGAGCCGTGGCCGACCGACTCCCCCGGCTTGGGACCATACGCGACCGCCCCGACCGCGCGCAGGGTCCGGCAGTGGCCGTGCCGACGAATTGTCCAAATCTGTAATGGAATGACCGGAAAATTGCGAGCCAATTCACAGGCCGCTTTCCGGAGCTGGGGTCGGCTTCTGCGGCCCGGGCGCCGGATCGCCCGGAACCTGGCAGAGTAGAGGGGAACCATCGGGCCCCCCGGTGCGTTGATCCGTGACAGCGCAGTAGCCAGGCAAGGAGGAGCTCGCATGACCTGCGATCATCTGGTGTGTGCCAACTGCGCCGGCCGCGTGAGCGACGGCCGCTGCCCGGTCTGCCGTGCCCACCGGGCCCGCCTGCAGGAGCAGCAGGGCCCGCTCGCCTGGCTCAATCCCGCCGCCCTGCTCGCGCTGGTCGCGGGTCTGCTCGCGGTGGCGGTGATCTGCCGGCAGGCGCTGGCGTAACCCCGAGGACGGTAACGAGGAGGGGCCCCGGA
>NZ_PYBW01000174.1:0-34116 GCF_003205575.1 Streptomyces tateyamensis | reverse complement strand
TCCGGGGCCCCTCCTCGTTATCGTGTTCGCCTACTCGGCCGTCTCGCGCTGCTTACGCCAGCGGATGCCCGCCTCGATGAAGCCGTCGATGTCGCCGTCGAGCACCGACTGCGGGTTGCCGACCTCGTACTCGGTGCGCAGGTCCTTGACCATCTGGTACGGGTGAAGCACGTAGGAGCGCATCTGGTTGCCCCAGGAACTGCCGCCGTCCTTCAGCGCGTCCATCATGGCCTTCTCCTCCTGGCGGCGCCGCTCCAGCAGCTTCGACTGGAGCACGTTCATCGCGGAGGCCTTGTTCTGGATCTGCGAGCGCTCGTTCTGGCAGGAGACCACGATGCCGGTCGGCAGGTGGGTGATCCGCACCGCCGAGTCGGTGGTGTTGACGCCCTGGCCACCGGGGCCGGAGGCGCGGTACACGTCCACCCGCAGCTCGCCCTCGTCGATCGTGACGTGGTCGCTCTGCTCGACCACCGGGAGCACCTCGACACCGGCGAACGAGGTCTGCCGGCGGCCCTGGTTGTCGAACGGCGAGATGCGCACCAGGCGGTGGGTGCCCTGCTCGACCGAGAGGGTGCCGTAGGCGTAGGGGCTCTTCACGGTGAAGGTGGCCGACTTGATGCCCGCCTCCTCCGCGTAGGAGGTGTCATAGACCTCGGTCGGGTAGCCGTGCCGCTCGGCCCAGCGCAGGTACATCCGCATCAGCTGCTCGGCGAAGTCGGCCGCGTCCACGCCGCCGGCCTCGGCGCGGATGTTGACCAGCGCCTCGCGGGCGTCGTACTCGCCCGACAGCAGGGTGCGGACCTCGAGCTCCTCGACGACCTTCTTGGTCGCGCTCAGCTCGGCCTCGGCCTCGACCCGGGTGTCCGCGTCGGCCATCTCCTCGGCCAGCTCGAACAGGACCCGGACGTCATCGATCCGGCTGCGCAGGTTCAGCACCCGGCGCAGCTCGGCCTGCAGGAAGGAGAGCCGACTGGTCACCTTCTGCGCGGACGCCACGTCGTCCCAGAGGTTCGGGGCAGCTGCCTCCTCCTCCAGACGGGAGATGTCGGCCCGGATCTTCTCCAGGTCGAGGACGGCCTCGATCGACCCCATGGTCGTCTCGAGGTTCTTGAGCTCTTCGGAAGGATCGACAGCTGCCACGCCACCAGCCTAATGGTTAGCGCGGGGCACTGGGACCGGCCGGTAGCCCCACCGCCGCCAGCGGTGCCCGCGGCGGCCGCAGCGCGTGGCTGTGGCCGCCGGAGGCGAAGGCCGCGAAGGCCGCCACCGCCCCGGCCAGCAGCAGCACCACGGCCACCAGCACGGCCAGCTGCCGGCGCCGGCGCAGCAGCGCCTTGCGCCCGCCCCGGTGCGCGGCGGGCGCGGCCCGCTGGGCCCGCGACTCGGCCGCGTAGCCGGCCAGTTCCTGGGGGGAGGGGCGGCGCAGACTGGTGTGGGTGTCCCGGGTGGAGTCCGGTGCCGGGGCCGGGACCAGCGGCACGGCCGGGCCGCGCCGGCGGCGGTGGGCCCCGGTGCCGGTGTCCACCTCGGCGTACACCGCCTCGCCCGGGGTCAGCACCTCCTCCACCGGCGGGACCGGCTCGCCGCTCGCCGCGGCCGGGGCCAGCGGCGGCAGGCCGGCCAGCCCGGGCAGTTGCTCGCGAAGCCGCTCGGCCAGCTCGGCGGCCCGCAGCCGGGCGGCCGGGGCCTTGGCCAGGCACTCGGAGATGATCCGCCACAAGCCGTCCGGCAGCCCGGGGACCGGCGGCACGCTCTCGGTGACGTGCCGGCGCAGCACCGCGCCGGTGTGGCCGCCGCCGAACGGGGTGAAGCCGGCCAGCAACTCGTAGAGCACGGTGGCCAGCGCGTAGATGTCGACCGCGGCGCGCGGCTCCAGGCCCTCGATGATCTCCGGCGCCAGGTAGTCGGGGGTGCCGATGATCCGGGTGGCCCGGGTGCGGCGCGGGGCGTCCACCAGGCGGGCGATGCCGAAGTCGGTCAGCTTGGCGCGCGGCGCGCCGCCGGGCCCCGGCGGGGCGGCCAGGTCCAGCATCACGTTCTCCGGTTTGACGTCCCGGTGCACGATGCCGGCCGCATGGGCCGCGGCCAGGCCGTCGGCCACGTCGGCGATCACCGAGGCGGCGGCCTGTGGGGCCAGCACGCCCTCGCGCTCCAGCCGGGAGCGCAGGTCGGTGCCGTGCACCAACTCCATCACCAGGGCCAGGTCGGCACCGTCCACCACCATGTCGCGCACCCCGACCACCCGGGGGTGGTCCAGGCTGGTGAGCGCGGCGCGCTCCTGGACGAACCGGCCGACCAGCACCTGGTCGGTGGCCAGGTCCTCGCGCAGCAGTTTGACGGCCACCGGGCCGTCCGGTCCCTCGCCCAGCCACACGGTGCCTGCGGACCCCCGGCCGATCACCTGGTGCACGGTGTACCGGCTGCCGATCTTGCGTGCCAATGCTGCTCCGTGGGGGCGGCGGGAGCGCTCCCCGGCCGCCCGCTGGGGCCCGGGAGCGCTCGACAGGTCTGTGCGTCGGCGTCCAACCTACGCGCCTCCGGGCCCTGGAGGGGACCTCCGGCCGGGCATTGTCGACAAAGCGTCAATCATGACCGTCCGGTGGCGGTCCGCGGACGGCCGGTGACCGTCTGTCAGCCGCTGAGCGAGTGCCAGGTGCTGGTGACCCAGTTGCTGGTCTGGGTGTACCAGTGCTGCACGTTGTCCCAGTAGTGCGGCAACGGGGTGAAGTGCCACAGTGCCAGCACGCCGACCGCCAGCACTACCAGCACCACCAGGCAGCCCTTGAGGCAGCCCAGGCCCGGGATGTTCATCCGGTTGCGGCTGCGCGGGCGCGGCTCGCGGCGCGGGCGGGACTCGTAGTCGTCCCGGTCCCGGTCGCGGTCCCGGCCCCGGTCGCGCTCCGGCTCGCGGTGCTGCGGCGGCTCCGGGCGACGGGCCGGCTCGGCGCGGCGGTCCGCGTGCTGCTCCGGGTAGCCGAGGCCCGCGTAGTCCTGGTCGCCGCCGCGGCGGGCCTGGTACGGCGCCGGGGCCACCGGCGGGCGCTCGGGCCGGCCGCGGCCGGCCTGCGGCGCCTGCTGCTGGTGGCCCTGCTGCGGGTTCTGCTGCCGGCCCTGGGGGGCGGGGCGGGCACCGGGGTGGGCCTGCTGCGGGTTGCCGCCGCCCGGCTGGTAGGGCTGCGGCGGGCGGCCGGGCGGCGGCGCGCCAGGGCCCTGGTAGGGCTGGTACGGGCGCGGCGCCTGCGGGGGCGCCTGCGCGGCGAACTCCTCGGCGGCGAAGACCTGGGTCTGCTGGTTGCGGTCGCGGGCCGCGCGCAGCTGGGTCTGCCAGGGGTGCTGGGGGTCGCCGGGCTGGAGCGGGGCGGCGGGCGGCGGGGTCGGCGGCAGCAGCCGGGTGCCCTCGGGACCCGGCTGGGGCACAGTGCCCTGCGGCAGCACCTGGGTGGCGGCCGAGGGGTCGTAGCGGCCGCCGGCGAAGGGCTGCCCGCCGGTCGCGTCGAGCTGCTCGGGGGGCAGCAGCAGCGCACCCACCGCGAGCGCGGCGTCCACCGCGGCCGGCGAGGCGTGCACCCCGATGCCGGCCGCCACCACCCGCAGTGCCTGGGCCAGCGCCACCGCGCTCGGGCGCTGGGCGGGCTCCTTGCGCAGGCAGCGCTCGACCACCGTCCACAGCGGCTCGGGCATCCCGGGCGGGCGCGGTGGCTCCTGGGTCAGGTGCGCCTGCAGGATCTGCAGCGCGCTGTCGCCCTGGAACGGGGGCCGGCCGCTGACCAGTTCGTAGAGCATGATGCCGGCGGCGTAGACGTCCACCGCCGAGGTCTGCGGGCGACCGGTGGCCGACTCGGGGGCGACGTAGCTCGGCGTGCCGACGAACTCGCTGGTCCGGGTGATTCCCGGGGAGTCGGCCAGCCGGGCGATGCCGAAGTCGGTGAGCATCGGGTGCAGCTGCTCTCCCTGGCCGTCCAGCCGGACGGTGGCCAGCAGCACGTTGGCCGGCTTGAGGTCGCGGTGCACCACCCCGTCGGCGTGGCTGACCGCGAGCGCGTCGGCGATCGGGGCCATCAGCAGGGCGGCGGCGATCGGGCTGAGCGGGCCGTTGGTCCGCAGGTAGCGGTACAGGTCGGGGCCGTCCACCAGGTCCATCACCAGGGCCAGCAGGTCGCCCTCGACCACCAGGTCGCGCACCCGCACGATGTTGGGGTGGCTCAGGCGCAGCAGCACCGAGCGCTCGCGCAGGAAGCGCACCACGATGTCCTGGTCGGTGGCCAGCTCCTCCTTGAGCACCTTGACCGCGACCAGCTGGCCCGGCGCCAGGTTCGCCAGCCCGGCGTCCTCCCGGACCCGGCCGCGCCAGACAGTGCCCATGGCCCCGCGCCCGAGGGTCTCCTCGAGCAGATACTTGCTGCCGACCGGCCGCACCTGGTGCACTCCTCGCGCTGGACGAGCCCGCCACCGCGGGCGGCGGCCCGGGTGTGCGGCAACTCTAACGGTGTCCACCGGACCCCACTCAGACGAGTGACGCAGGGGGCTGAAGGCCGGTTCTGCCGCCCCGCCGAAGCCGCCTTGACCTGATGCCCCGTCGGCTCCACCATGACCATGATCACAAGATCGTCAAATCCGGTACGGTGCGCGGACTGTCAGTGCCGAGTGGCAGGATGACGCCCAAGGCTGTCTGACAGGCCCTAGCATTTGGCGCTTCCAGCACCGCCGCGGTGCGCCGCAGTCAGTGCACTCCAGCGGTGCGCTCCTGCGGTCCGCCGCGGTGCCGAGCGATCGGCGGCGCGGACCCGTACTCATCACGAGCAGAGGGGAACCCCGGGCGAGATGCAGATCCGGCTGACGGTCCTCCGGCCCCGCGCGGGCGCGGGCCTGCCCGCGTCCGCCACCGACGTGCTGGTCACCGCCCCGGTCGGGACGGCGCTCGGGGCGCTCTCGGTGGCGCTGGCGGGCGCGGTCGGCGTGCGCGGCCCGCGCAGCGCGACGCATGTGCACCTCTACGCCGGGTCGGAGCGGATCGACGACCGCACCCCGCTCGGCCACCCCCCGCTGCTGGACGGCGCCGTGCTCGCGCTCGGCGAGCCCGATCCGCAGGCCCTGGCCGCCCCCGGCGAGGCGGTGACCGAGCTGCGCGTGGTCGGCGGACCGGACGCGGGCGGCGTGCACCGGCTGCACGGCCGCCAGGTCCGGCTCGGCCGCTCCAGCGAGGCCGACGTCCCGCTCGACGATCCGGACGTCTCCCGCCTGCACCTGGCCCTCCAGCTCGCCGCCGACGGCTCGGTCACCGTGCACGACCTCGGCTCCACCAACGGCACCTTGCTGGACGGCAGCGTGCTGGGCGAGGAGCCCCGGCCGCTGCCGGTGGGCGCGCTGCTGCGGCTCGGCGAGTCCACCGTGACGCTGGCCGCCTCCTCCGGCCCGGCCCGCGCCACCACGCCGGACGGGCTCGGCCACCTGCAGGTCGGGCCGGCCGCAACCGCGGTGCGGCCGGCGGCGGCGAGCGCCGAGCAGCCCGCACCTCCGGCGGCCGCCGCACCCAGCCGCACCCGCTCGCTGCTCTCGCGCACCCTGGGGCGCCCGACCACGCCCGCCCCGGCCGCGCCGGACGCGAGCCAGGAGCAGTTGCGGGTCCGCGACCGGCAGGCCGCCGCGCTGCGGGAGCGCTTCCCCGATCCGGCGGCCCTGCTGCTCACCGCACTGGGGCCGGGTCCCCGGCTGTGGGAGCGGGTACCGGCCCATCCGGACGCTCTCACGGTCCGGCTGGGCACCGGCGACCTGCCCGGCGGCCCCGGGACGGCCCCGGGGACGCTGCTGCCGGCCGTCCCGGTCACGGTGGACCTGACGGCCTGTCACAGCCTGGGCCTCACCGGCCCGCGCGAGCGGGTGCTCGGGCTGGCCCGGGCGGTGCTGGCCCAGCTTGCGGTGCTGCACCCGCCGAGCGGGCTGAGCGTGGTCGTGGTCGGGGCGGACGGGCGGCTGCCGGCGGAGCAGCGGGCCGAGGACTGGTCCTGGGCGCTGTGGCTGCCGCACCTGCGGCCGATGCGCGGGCAGGACTGCCGGCTGCTGTTCGGATTGGACGCCACCCAGGCCGAACAGCGCCTGGGCGAACTGCTCGACACCGAGGAGCCGCTCGGGGCCACCCTGCTGCTGGTCGACGGGGACGTGGGCTCGCCCGAGGCCCGGGCGGCCCTGGCCCGGGTGCTGCGCTCGGACGTGCGGGTGGTCTGCCTGGCCGAGACCACCGCGCAGCTGCCGGCCGGCCTCGGTGCGGTGGCCGAGCTGACCGGCGAGGTGGCCACCCAGCTGACCCTGCGCGCCGGCGGCGAACCGGTCGAGGGCGTGGCGCTGGACGCCGTCTCCCGCCCGTGGGCGGAGCGGCTGGCCCGCGCGCTGGCCCCGCTGCGCGAGAGCGCCCCGGTCTCGCGCGGGCCGATCCCCGAGGCCCTGCGCCTGCTGGACCTGCTGGAGCTGGACACCGTCACCCCGGCCAAGGTCTCCGCCCGCTGGGAGGGCCTGCCGAGCACCACCGGCACCGCCACCGCCCTGCTCGGCACCACCCGGGACGACCTGTGCACGGTCGACCTGGCCGGCCCCGAGTCGCCGCACCTGCTGGTGGGCGGCGCCCGCGGCTCCGGCAAGAGCGAGCTGCTGCGCACCCTGATCGCCTCCCTGGCCGTCAGCGAGCGCCCGGACCGCCTCTCGCTGCTGCTGATCGGCGGCCAGGGGCCGTCGCTGGCCGCCTGCGCGGAACTGCCGCACGTCACCGCGCTGGTGGACGCCGCCGCCGACCCCCGGCAGGCGATGCTCACCGCCGAGGCCCTGCTGGACGAGCTGACGCACCGCGAGGAGCTGTTCCACGGCCGCTCCTTCGCCTCCTGGTACGCCGGCCAAGCGCTCAGCGCGAAGGTGGTGAGCCCGCGCGGGTCCGCCCCGGCGGGCGCGCCCGCCGCCCCGCCCGCCGCCATCGCCACGGTCACCGCGCCGCCGCCGCGCCTGGTCGTAGTGGTCGACGACTACGAGGCGCTGCTCGCCCCGCACTCCCCGGCCGGCCGGCCGCTGGCCCGCGCCCTGGCCGCGGTGGCCCAGCGCGGCGGACGGCTCGGCGTCCACCTGGTCGCCACCACCGGGCACCCCGAACAGACCGCCGACACCGAACTCGACGAAGCCGCCCAGTGGCGCATCGCCCTGCGCAGCGACCACCCGGCCGACTCCGACCTGCTGATCCACGTCGACGACGCCGCCGCGGTCGCGGACACCACTCCCGGCCGCGGCTACCTGCGGCGCCCGGACGGCGCGGTCCTGGCTTTCCAGACCGCCCGCATCACCGGCCGCATCCCGCGCACCGCCACCCTGCGCCCCACCGTGGTCGCCCTCGACGTGACGCAGCTCGGCACCCCGCCCACCCGCCGCCCGGTCCGCGAGCTGGGCAACGGCCCCACCGACCTGGCCCTGCTCGCGAGCGCCCTGCAGCGGGCAGCGGCCGACTGACGAGGACGGGCCCAGCTGCCGGGGGACCGGTCCCCCGGCAGACCGGCGGCGGCCTGCTCCAGCGCCGCCGCCGGCGCGCGGACCACTCGGCGCTCCTCCAGCGCTGAGCCCGGGCGCCGGGCACCGCGGTGACCGTCTCCACGGCGCCCGGCGGGTTCCGGGAACGCGGCGGGGCCGCACCCCGGGAAGGGTGCGGCCCCGCGCTCACGGCCCCGGACGTCAGCCCATCGACCCCGCGCGCAGCAGGGTGCGGATGACCCGCATCGCCACCGACAGGCTGGACAGCTCGTAGGTGTCCGAACCCCTTATGTCCGACAGCGTGGTCTGTGCCCGGCTCAGCAGGGTGCCGTTGAGTTCGGCCCAGGCGGCGTAGCGCTCGGACGGGGTGGCCCCGGCGGGGCCGCAGGCCAGCACGTCCGCCGTCAGCTGGGCGTGCGCCGCGAACAGGTCCTCGCGGATCGCGGCGCGGGCCATCGAGGACCACCGGTCGGTGCGCGGCAGCTCGATGATCCGGTCCAGCAGGTGGGTGATGCCCAGCCGGTCGGCGAGGTCGTAGTAGAGCTCGGCGACCTCGGTCACCTCGGTGCCCGAGCGGTCCGCGACGCCGGTGATGTCCAGCGTCGGGAAGGCCGAGGACAGGCCCGCGACCCGGGTGGCCAGCGCCTCCGGCACGCCCGCTTCGACCAGCTCGCCGTAGACGTGCTGGAACCAGGCCAGGTCCTCGCCGCGCAGCGGCTTGGGCAGGCTGCTCCACACCTGGTCCACCCGCTCCTCGAAGAACGCGATGGTGCCGGCGATGTCCAGCGGCTGGCGGCGGTTGTTGAGCATCCACCGGGTGGCGCGCTCGACCAGCCGGCGCGAGTGCAGCCGCATCCGGGTCTGCACCTCGGCCGTCACCTGGTTGTCCAGGCCCTCGACCTGGTCCCAGATCCACTCCAGGCCGAAGACCGCGCGGGCCGCGGTGTGGGTGCGGGCGATCTCCTCGTAGCTGGCGCCGGTCTCCTCGCGCAGCCGGAAGGCGAAGGTGCAGCCACCGCGGTTGACCGTGTCGTTGACGATCAGGGTGGTGATGATCTCGCGGCGCAGCGGGTGGTTGTCCACCGCCTCGGCGAACCGCTCGCGCAGCGCGGTCGGGAAGTACAGGTGCAGGATGTTGCGGAAGTACCCGTCGTCCGGCAGCCCGGTGGCCAGCAGCTCCTCGGCCAGGGTGATCTTGGTGTAGGCCAGCAGCACCGACAGCTCGGGCTGGGTCAGGCCGAAGCCCGCCTGCTGACGCTCCTTCAGCTGCTTCTCGCTGGGCAGGAACTCCAGCTGGCGGTCGAGCAGGCCGTCCGCCTCCAGCCGGCTGATCATCCGCGAGTGCACGTTGACCATGCTGTGCGCCTGGGCCACCGCGTTGGCCAGCACCACGTTCTGGGCGTAGTTGTTGCGCAGCACCAGCCGGCCGACCTCGTCGGTCATCTCGGCCAGCAGGGCGTTGCGCTGCTTGACCGTCATGTCGCCCTCGGCGACCACCTGGTTGAGCAGGATCTTGATGTTGACCTCGTGGTCCGAGGTGTCCACACCGGCGGAGTTGTCGATCGCGTCGGTGTTGATCCAGCCGCCGCTGCCGGCCGGGCCGCCCGCCTGGGCGTACTCGATCCGGCCCAGCTGGGTGCAGCCGAGGTTGCCGCCCTCGCCGATGACGCGGGCCCGCACGGCGCTGCCGTTGACCCGGATCGCGTCGTTGGCCTTGTCGCCGACGTCCGCGTTGGTCTCCCGCTCGGCCTTGACGTAGGTGCCGATGCCGCCGTTCCAGAACAGGTCGACCGGTGCCTGCAGGATCGCCTTCATCAGCTCGGCCGGGGTCAGCTTGGCGGCCTCGATGCCGAGCGCCGCACGGACCTGGGCGGAGAGCTGGATCGACTTGGCGGTGCGCGGGAAGACGCCGCCGCCGGCCGAGATCAGCGACTTGTCGTAGTCGTCCCAGGAGCTGCGCGGCAGGTCGAAGAGCCGGCGCCGCTCGGCGAAGGAGCTGGCCGCCTCCGGGTTCGGGTCCAGGAAGATGTGCCGGTGGTCGAAGGCGGCCACCAGCCGGATGTGCTCGCTGAGCAGCATGCCGTTGCCGAACACGTCACCGGACATGTCGCCGATGCCGACCACGGTGAAGTCCTCGGCCTGGGTGTCCACGCCCAGCTCGCGGAAGTTGCGCTTGACCGACTCCCAGGCGCCGCGGGCGGTGATGCCCATGCCCTTGTGGTCGTAGCCGGCCGAGCCGCCGGAGGCGAACGCGTCGCCCAGCCAGAAGCCGTAGGACTCGGCCACGCCGTTGGCGATGTCCGAGAAGGTGGCGGTGCCCTTGTCGGCGGCGACCACCAGGTAGGTGTCGTCCTCGTCGTGCCGGACCACGTCGACCGGGTGGACGACCTGGCCGCCCTTGAGGTTGTCGGTGATGTCCAGCAGCGCCGAGATGAAGGTCTTGTACGAGGCGATGCCCTCGGCCAGCCAGGCGTCCCGGTCCACCGACGGGTCCGGCAGCTGCTTGGCGACGAAGCCGCCCTTGGCGCCGACCGGCACGATCACGGTGTTCTTGACCATCTGGGCCTTGACCAGGCCGAGGATCTCGGTGCGGAAGTCCTCGCGCCGGTCGGACCAGCGCAGGCCACCGCGGGCGACCTTGCCGAAGCGCAGGTGCACGCCCTCGACCTGGGGCGAGTAGACCCAGATCTCGAAGGCCGGGCGGGGGGCCGGCAGGTCCGGGATGGCGTGCGGGTCGAACTTCATCGACACGTACGGGTGCCAGTCGCCGGACTCGCTGCGCTGGAAGAAGTTGGTCCGCAGGGTGGCCGTGATCAGGTGCAGGAAGGAGCGCAGGATCCGGTCCTCGTCCAGCGAGACGACCTCGTCCAGCGCGCCGGACAGCTCCTCCTGGATGGCCTCGCCCAGCTCGCCCGAGCCCAGCTGGTGGCTGGGGCTCAGCCGTGCCTCGAAGAGGTTGACCAGCAGGCGGGTGGTGTGCGCGTTGTTGCGGAGCGCGTCCTCCATGTAGTCCTGCGAGAAGGTCGAGCCGGCCTGGCGCAGGTACTTGGCGTAGGCGCGCAGCACCACGGCCTGACGCCAGGTCAGCCCGGCGGTCAGGATCAGGCCGTTGAAGCCGTCGTTCTCGGCGCGGCCGGTCCAGGTGGCGGCGAAGGCCTCCTGGAAGCGCTCGCGGGCCTCGTCGGTCAGCTCGGTGGACTCGCGCAGCCGAAGGCCGAAGTCGTAGACCCAGGCGGTGGTGTGGTCCGAGCGGCGCAGCGCGTACGGGTGCTCGTCCAGCACCTCGACGCCCAGGCGCTGCAGCACCGGGAGCACCTCGGTCAGCGAGATCGGGCCGCCGACCCGGTAGATCTTGAACCGGCGCTCGTCGTCGCCGGCGCCGACCGGCTGGTAGAGGTTGAGCCGGAAGTCGCCCTCGCCGTGCAGCGCCTCGATCTGCTTGAGGTCGGCCACCGCGGTGCGGGCGGTGAAGTCGGCCCGGTAGCCGTCGGGGAAGGCGTTGGCGTACTTGTGGGACAGCTCGGCGGCCCGCTCCTCGCCCAGCTCCACGAGCAGCTGGTCGTTGAAGCCGTCCATCCAGAACCGGGCGGCCTCGGCCAGCTTGGCCTCGATCCGCTCCACCTCGGTGTCGGTCAGCTCGGTCAGCTCGTTGCCGGGGGCGACTCGGACCACGAAGTGCAGGCGGGTCAGCACCGACTCGGTGGCGTACACCGTGTAGTCGTTGGTGGCGCCGTTCAGCTCCTCCATCAGGATCGCCGTCAGGCGCTCCCGGATGCGGGTGGTGTAGCGGTCGCGCGGCAGGTAGATCAGCGCGGAGAAGTAGCGCCCGTACTCGTCCTGGCGCAGGAACAGCCGCAGCCGGCGGCGCTCCTGCAGGTAGAGCACGCTGGTGGCGATCTGCTGCAGCTCGTCGGCCGGGGTCTGGAAGATCTCGTCGCGCGGGAACGTCTCCAGGATCTGGAGCAGGTCGCGGCCGTCGTGGCTCTCGGCGGAGAAGCCGGAGTCGGTGACGACCTCCTGGACCTTGCGGCGCACCACCGGGATCCGGGTGACCGACTCGGTGTAGGCGGCGGAGGAGAACAGGCCGAGGAAGCGGCGCTCGCCGATCACGTTGCCGGCCGCGTCGAACTTCTTGACGCCGACGTAGTCCAGGTAGGACGGGCGGTGCACGGTGGCCCGGGAGTTGGCCTTGGTCAGCACCAGCAGCTTCTTCTCGTGCGCCTTGGCGCGCACCGGCGCGGACAGCCGGCCGAAGGACTCGCTGACCGGGTGGTGGTCGCTGTCGTGGCTGACCGGGTCCGAGCGCAGGACGCCCAGGCCGGTGCCGGGGATCGCCCGCAGCACCTCCTCGCCCTCGTGCTCGACCAGGTCGTACTCGCGGTAGCCGAGGAAGGTGAAGTGGTCGTCGGCCAGCCAGCGCATCAGCTCCCAGGCCTCGCCGACCTCCTGCTCGGGCAGGTGGGCCGGGGGCTGCTCGGCGAGCTCGTCGGCCAGGCGCAGCGCGGAGGTGCGCATCTTGGCCCAGTCCTCGACCACCTCGCGCACGTCGCCCAGCACCCGGCGCAGGTCGGCCTCGATCTGGCGCAGGTCCTCGCGGTCGCTCTCCCGGTCGACCTCGATGTGCATCCAGGACTCGACGGTCGCGTCGGCGGGCCACTCGGCGCCGCCGGCCTGGCTCTTCGAGCAGGCGTCGACGTCCAGGATCTCTAGCAGCTTGCCGGTGATGTCACGGCGGACCACCAGCTGCGGGTGGATGACCAGGTGGATCGCGCGGTTCTGCCGGGACAGCTCGTTGGTGACCGAGTCGACCAGGAACGGCATGTCGTCGGTGACCACCTCGACCACGGTGTGGCCGCTGGACCAGCCGTTCTCGTCCACGGTGGGGGTGGAGACCCGGACCTCCGCGGTGCCCTGCGGGCGCTTGAGCCCCAGCCGGTAGTGGGAGGCCGCCGCCCCGTACACGTCCACCGGGTCGCGGTCGACCAGGTCCTCGGGGGCGGTGTGGAGGTAGTAGTGGTGCAGGTAAGCGGTCAGAGCACCGTTGCTCAGACCCTCGCCGGGCGCCGCTCCCCCCACCTGGCTGTGCTCGGCGGCCGCGGCCGCCTTCACGAGCAGTTCGGCCTTCGCCGCGTCCAGCTTGGTCTGCATGGCTGATTGGCTCCTGTCGCGCGCCGTTGCGTGACTCGGTGGTGTCTGGGATCACTCCGCCGGGCCGACCACAATCCTCCCGCACCATGCTGGCGAGGGGCGCTCAAGGCACGCTTAAAGAACACCTCGCCTGGGTACGACAGACCTTTCGGCCTGAGGGAGCCGTCCCGACGACGCCAGCCAGCCTAACCGGCGTGAACCAAGGTGTCAGGGGACAGTGCGGAGCAAAGCCGAAGGAAGATCGCCAGTTCCTGGACAGGTTGTCCAGGTCGGCCCGCCGAGGTCGCCGGAGCCGCAGCTCACCGCACGAGCGTGCGCGCGAGGTCGACCGCCTCTGCCAGGGTGTCCACCACGGGTACGCCGACCGGCTCGAGGTTGGCGCGTACGTGCGAGCCCCCGGTGTACAGCACCGCATGCGCGCCCGCTTCGAGCGCCGCGAGCGCGTCGTCCGCCGCGTCGCCGATCAGCACGGTCCGGGCCGGGTCCACCCGGTCGGCGAGCGCGGCGAGGTGGCGCACCAGCGAGGCCGCCTTCTGGCCGTGCGAGGGGCCGGTGCGACCGTCCACCCGCAGGAAGTGGCTCTGGATGCCGAACCGCTCCACCACCGGGACCAGCCGCTCGTGCTGGTACATGGAGAGCAGCGACTGGGTGCGGCCCTCGGCCGCCCAGCCGGCCAGCAGCTCCGCCACCCCGTCGGTCAGCCCGCACTCCACCGCGAGCTCGGCGTAGCGCTCCTGGAAGGCGGCGTCCAGCGCCTCCCACTGCGCGCCGGACGGCTGGAAGCCCAGCACCCGGTGGTAGAAGCGCGGGATCGGGATCTCGTAGTTGGCCCGGTACTGCTCCAGGCTCAGCGGAGCCCCGCCGACGGTCGCGAAGGCGGCATTGCTCGCCCCCACCACCGCCGACATGTCGTCGAGCAGGGTGCCGTTCCAGTCCCAGACGATGTGAGTTCGCACCCCGGCAGGGTAGGCGGCCGCACCGACAAGCGGGTAGCGAGCAGCTCACACCCGGGCGAAGCCGGTCAGCCGAGCAGGCCCGGGATCTCCTGGGTGGCGTACCAGAGCAGCTCGTGGTCCTCGGCCCCGTCCACCGAGAACTGGGCGTCGCTGTCGCCCGCGTCGGCGGCGCCGACCGCGGCCACCGCGGCGGTCACGTCGGTGACCACCTCCTCCTCGTCCGCGTCGGCGTGCACGGCAGCGGCCTTGGCCAGCTCCACCGGCCCCGACAGGACGACCCGGCCGAGCGAGGCCTGGTCCTGGTACTCGTCGCCGGCGAACGGGCGCACCGCGCGGTCCGGCACGTCCAGCGCGACCACCACCCGGCGGCGCGGGGCCTCGGGGTCGGCCGCCAGCAGGCGCAGCGAGGACTGGGCGGCGCGCACCAGGGCGGCGTACTCCAGCTCCTCCAGGTCGTCCGAGACGTACCACTCGCGCAGCGCCGGGGTGACCGCGTAGGCGGCGGACTCCGCCAGCGCGCCGTCCGGGTGCGCCTGGGCCAGGGCCGCCAGGGTGGTGGGCACGTAGACACGCATCGGGGGCACGCTCGCTTCCGGGTAGTCCTCAGGACCCCCACAGAATACGGCCCCGACGATCACCGCGGGGCGGGCGGCGTGTACCCCTTCGAGCGCATCGCGGCTCGGCGGCTCGGCGGTCCCGGACTCGGGTGCGCCACCGCCACGACCGGTGCGGCACCGGTGTCAAGCCGCCGACCGGGCGACACCCGCACGGGGGTGCGCCACCGGCTTGAGCGCCCGGCCGCGCAGCCGATAGCACTGGGGACCGCACCCGTCCGCGACCGAGCCCCGGGGGTCCCGCCGATGACCGAGACCGTGTTGCTGCGCCACCCGTCCGCACCACAGATCAACCGGCTGACGCCGACACCCGGCCACCGGGTGCCCGCGCGCCCCGAACCCCGCGCACCACGCCACCCCCGCGCCGACTGCGGCCCGGCCGCCGACCGGGTCCCGGGCAGCGGCGATCTGGCCCACCGCTTTGCCCAGCGCCTGGTCGAGGTGCTCGCCGGGGTCCGCCCGCCGGGCCAGCTGGTCCGGCACACCACCCACGACGGCTACCGCGAGCTGGCCCGGCTGGCCCGGGGCAACCCGCTGCGCCGGGCCGGCCGCGCGCTGCCTCGGCTCGGCCCGGTGCACGAGTCGGTCCCCGGGCCGGGCGCGCTGGAGGTGTGCGTGCGGGTGGAGGCCGGTCCGCGGCACCACGTGGTGGCGTTCCGGCTGGAGCGCCACCGCCGCACCGAGCAGTGGCAGTGCACCACCGTGGGGACCTGGTGACGCGCCGAGGCGCCGCCCGGACGGATCCGGACGGCGCCTCGGCCCGCGGCCACCGGCCTGACGGCCGGTCACCTGACGGTCTGCTACTTGCGGCGGCGGCCCTTGGCGGCCCGGCGGCGCTCGGCCCGGGTCAGCCCGTCCCCGTCGCCGTCGGCGGCCGCAGCGTCCTCCTCGAAGTCGCCCTCGATCACCGTCTGGTCGCCGTCCACCGACGGAGCGGTGTAGTGCAGGCGCTGGCGGGCCGGGGCCTCCAGGCCCTTGGCCTTGATCTCCGGGCGGGCGTCCTGGACCGGCTCGGCGTCCGCGACGTCCGCGTCGGCCGGCAGCGGCACCTCCTCGACCTGCTGCTCGACCTGGACCTCCAGGTTGAACAGGTAGCCGACGGACTCCTCCTTGATGCCCTCCATCATCGCGGCGAACATGTCGAAGCCCTCGCGCTGGTACTCGACCAGCGGGTCGCGCTGGGCCATCGCCCGCAGGCCGATGCCCTCCTGCAGGTAGTCCATCTCGTAGAGGTGCTCGCGCCAGCGGCGGTCCAGCACCGAGAGCACCACCCGGCGCTCCAGCTCGCGCATGACCTGCTCGCCGAGCTGGTCCTCGCGGGCGCCGTACTGGGCCTGGATGTCCTCCTGGATCACCTTGGTCAGGAAGTCGGAGGTCAGCGCGGCGCTGCTGCCGGCCTCCTCCTCCAGCGCGTCCAGCTCCAGGGTGATCGGGTAGAGCTGCCTGAGGGCGGTCCAGAGCTTCTCCAGGTCCCAGTCGTCCTCGAAGCCCTCGCCGGTCGCCGCCTGCACGTAGGCCGCGACCGTGTCGTCCATGAAGTGGCCGATCTGCTCCTGCAGGTCCTCGCCCTCGAGCACCCGGCGGCGCTCGCCGTAGATGACCTCGCGCTGGCGGTTGAGCACCTCGTCGTACTTCAGGACGTTCTTGCGGATCTCGAAGTTCTGCTGCTCGACCTGGGTCTGCGCGGAGGCGATGGCGCGGGTGACCATCTTGGACTCGATCGGCACGTCCTCGGGCACGTTGGCCATCGACAGCACACGCTCGACCATGCCGGCCTTGAACAGCCGCATCAGGTCGTCGCCGAGCGAGAGGTAGAACCGGGACTCGCCCGGGTCGCCCTGACGGCCGGAGCGGCCGCGCAGCTGGTTGTCGATCCGGCGCGACTCGTGCCGCTCGGTGCCGAGCACGTACAGGCCACCGAGCTCCTGCACCTCGAGCTGCTCGGCCTTGACCATCTCCTTGGCCTTCTCCAGCGCCGCCGGGAAGGCGGCCTGGTAGTCCTCGGGGGTCTCCACCGGGCTCAGCCCGCGCTGGGCCAGCTCCGCGGTGGCCAGGTGCTCGGGGTTGCCGCCGAGCATGATGTCGGTGCCGCGGCCGGCCATGTTGGTGGCCACCGTGACCGCGCCCTTGCGCCCGGCCTGGGCGACCACCTGGGCCTCGCGCTCGTGGTGCTTGGCGTTCAGCACCTCGTGCGGGATGCCGCGCTTGCGCAGCTCCTGGGAGAGGTACTCGGACTTCTCCACCGAGACGGTGCCGACCAGGACCGGCTGGCCCTTCTCGTGCTTCTCGGCGATGTCGTCGACCACCGCGGCGAACTTGGCCGGCTCCGACTTGTAGATCAGGTCGGGCTGGTCGAGGCGCTGCGGCGACTTGTTGGTCGGGATCGGCACCACGCCGAGCTTGTAGATCTGGTGGAACTCGGCCGCCTCGGTGGTGGCGGTACCGGTCATGCCGCAGAGCTTGTCGTACAGGCGGAAGAAGTTCTGCAGGGTGATGGTGGCCAGGGTCTGGTTCTCGTTCTGGATCTCCACCCCCTCCTTGGCCTCGATCGCCTGGTGCATGCCCTCGTTGTAGCGGCGGCCGGCCAGCATGCGGCCGGTGTGCTCGTCGACGATCATGACCTCGCCGTTCATCACGACGTAGTCCTTGTCCGCCTTGTAGAGCTCCTTCGCCTTGATGGCGTTGTTCAGGAACCCGACCAGCGGGGTGTTGACCGACTCGTAGAGGTTGTCGATGCCCAGGTAGTCCTCGACCCGGCTGACACCCTCCTCCAGCACGCCGACGGTGCGCTTCTTCTCGTCCACCTCGTAGTCGCGGTCGCGCTTGAGGCGCAGCACCAGCTTGGCGAAGTCGGCGTACCACTTGGTCGCCTGGTCGGCCGGGCCGGAGATGATCAGCGGGGTGCGGGCCTCGTCGATCAGGATCGAGTCGACCTCGTCGACGATCGCGAAGTTGTGGCCGCGCTGCACCAGCTCGTCCTGCGACCAGGCCATGTTGTCGCGCAGGTAGTCGAAGCCGAACTCGTTGTTGGTGCCGTACGTGATGTCCATCGCGTACTGGCGCTGGCGCTCGGCCGGCGACATGTTCGCCAGGATCACGCCGACCTCGAGGCCGAGGAAGCGGTGCACCCGGCCCATCCACTCCGAGTCGCGCTCGGCGAGGTAGTCGTTGGTGGTGATCAGGTGCACGCCCTTGCCGGTGAGCGCGTTGAGGTAGGCCGGCAGCGTGCCGACCAGCGTCTTGCCCTCACCGGTGCGCATCTCGGCGACGTAGCCCAGGTGCAGCGCGGCGCCACCCATCAGCTGGACGTCGTAGTGGCGCTGGCCGAGCACCCGCTTGGCGGCCTCGCGGACGGTGGCGAAGGCCTCGGGGAGGATGTCGTCCAACGACTCGCCGTCGGCCAGCCGCTGCTTGTACTCCTCGGTCAGAGCGCGCAGCTCGTCGTCGGTGAGGTTGACGAAGTCCTCTTCGATGGAGTTGACCTGGGCAGCAATCCGCTGCAGCTTGCGAAGAATCTTCCCTTCGCCGGCGCGCAGGATCTTGTCGAAGACGGACACTTGAGCGGGCTCCTTGCCTGGATCGGCTCTGGACGACAGCACGGCGGGGTCTACCCCACCGCACGGGCCATCGTATGCGAGGAGTCCAACCCCCCGGGAGGTGCGTCAGCACGCCATTCCGGTGTCACCCGTGGGGGCGGATCCCGCCTTAGATGTCGGAACAGGTGCAAATCGGGCACGGGAAAGTCACTTTCATCGCACCGGGACACCCGGGAATACTCGTGCCATGGACGAACCGATCTTGAATCCCGCGGTCCTGGAGACCGATCGACTGCTGCTGCGGCCCCCCGGGCCGGCGGACGTGGCGCCGATCTTCGAGATCTGCCAGGACCCGGAGATCCAGCGCTGGACCGTGGTCCCCTCGCCCTACCGGCAGGCGGATGCCGAGTTCTTCGTCCACACGCTGGCCGCCGACGGCTGGCGCACCGGCCGCTACCCCTCCTGGTGCGTGATCGAGAAGGCCACCGGCGCGCTGGTCGGCACCCAGAGCCTGGCCCACCGCGGCCCGGGCAGCGCCGAGGTGGGGTACTGGGCCGCTCCGGCAGCGCGCGGCAAGGGCTTCACGATCGAGGCGCTGCGGGCCGTCTGCCGCTGGGGCGTGGCCGAGCGCGGGCTGCGCCGGCTCGAGTGGACGGCCTACGTCGGCAACGAACCCTCGCGCGCCCTGGCCCGCCGGGCCGGCTTCACCATGGAGGGCACCCTGCGCTCCTACGCCGCCCAGCGCGGCCAGTGGCGCGACGTGTGGATGGGCTCGCTGCTGGCCGAGGAGGTGGCGCCGGCATGACCGAGCCGCTGCGACCCGTCGAACTGACAGGACCCGGGCTGCTGTTGCGCCCCTGGACCGCCCTGCCGAACCAGCGCGACGCGGCCGACCTGCGGGTCGGCCTGAGCGATCCGGAGCAGGCCCGCTGGAACCCCAACGCCCCGCTCACCGACCCCGGCGAGCAGGCGGTGCACGACTGGGTCGGCCGGTTGCTGGCCAGGACCGCCGAGGGCACCGGCGCCTCCTGGGCGGTGCGCGACCCGGACAGTGGCCGGCTGCTCGGCCACCTGGGCCTGCGCGAGGTCGAGTTCACGACGGGCAGCGCCCGGATCGGCTACTGGATCATGCCCGGGGCCCGCGGCCGCGGCCTGGCGAGAGCCGCGACCGAGCTGGCCTCCCGCTGGGCCTTCGGTGAACTGGGCCTGCACCGGATCGAACTGGCGCACGCGGTGGGCCACGAGGCGTCCTGCGCGATCGCCCGCAGGGCCGGGTACCGGCTGGAAGGGGTGCTGCGCGAGGCGCTGCCGGACAGCTACGGCACCCGGCACGACCTGCACCTGCACGCCCGTCTGGCCACCGACCCGGTCGGCTGAACCGGGCCGGCCCCCTGGCTCCGCGTGCCCTGTCGGCGCCGCCCGCTAGCCTGCCCGACATGACCGCACTGCCGCCGCCCGAGCTGACCCTCACCGCCGACCAGGCCCGCCGGATCGCCCTGCGGGCCCAGGGCCTGCTCGGCGTGCCGGACCGCCGGGCCGGGGTGGGCGGTGTGCTGAAGCGGCTGGGCGCGGTGCAGTTGGACACCATCTCGGTGCTGGCTCGTTCGCACGAGCTGGTCCCCTACGCCCGGCTCGGCGCGGTAGGCCGCCCGGCCGTGGAGCGCGCCTACTGGGGTGCGGCCACCTCCTTCGAGTACTGGTCGCACGCGGCCTGCGTGCTACCGATCGAGCAGTGGCCGCTGTTCGCCTTCCGCCGCCGCGCTTACCGGGCCCGCGGCAACCTGTGGAACCACCAGGTCGACCCGCAGGCCTACCGGGCCGTGCTGGACCGCCTGCGCGCCGAGGGCCCGCTGACCAGCACCGAACTCGGCGGCGCCAAGCGGACCGCCGAGTGGTGGGACTGGTCCGACAGCAAGATCGCGGTGGAACGCGCGCTCGCCTTCGGCGACGTGGTCTGCACCGAGCGCCGCAGCTGGAAGCGGGTCTACGCGCTGGCCGAGCAGACGGTCCCCGCCGAGCTGCTCGACCGCGACCCCAGCGACGCCGAGTGCCTGACCCGACTGGTCGGCCAGGCCGGCCGAGCCCTGGGCGTGGCTACCCGCGCCGACCTGCTCGACTACCACCGTCTGAAGTCCGCCCAGGTGGACGCGGTGCTGGCCGACAGCGGCCTGGTCCCGGTCGCGGTGGCCGGCTGGGGCACCGGCGCCCCGACACCCGCCTGGGCCGATCCGGCCGCGCTGGCCGCCGAGGGCTCGATCGACGGCTCCGCCGCCGGGCGCGGCCGGCACCGCACCACCCTGCTCTCCCCGTTCGACTCGCTGATCTGGGACCGCGCCCGGACCGAGCGGATGTTCGGCATGAGCCACCGGCTGGAGGCCTACACCCCCAGGCACAAGCGCACCCACGGCTACTTCGCCATGCCGCTGCTGGCCGGCGGCAAGCTGGTCGGCCGGGTCGACCCGGCCCGGGAGCGCGGCGTCCTGGTGGCCCGTCAGATCTCCCTGGACAGCCCGGCCCGGCTGCCCGCGCTGGCCCAGGCCCTGCGCGAGGCGGCCGACTGGGTGGGCTGCTCGCTGGTGCGGGTCGAGGAGCTGTCCGACGAGAAGCTGCGGGCCCCGCTGACCCGCCTGCTCGCCTGACGGCTCACCCTATTTCGAGGATCTTCTCCCGCATCGCGTACACCACGGCCTCCATCCGGGAGTGCAGCTGGAGCTTCTCCAGGATGTTGCGCACGTGGTTCTTCACCGTGTTCTCGCTGATGAAGAGCTCCTTGGCGATCTCCCGGTTGTTCATCCCGGTGGCCACCAGTTTGAGGACCTCGAGCTCGCGGTCGGTCAGCCGCGGCGCGGGGAGCAGCTCCCGGTCCTCGGACCGGCGCTGGATCATCGACTTGAACTCGGTCAGCAGCTTGGCCGCCATCGACGGGCTGATCTGCGACTGCCCGTCCGCCACCGCACGGATCGCGGTGGCCACCTCGTCGGTGGAGATCTCCTTGAGCAGGTAGCCGGTGGCCCCCGCCTTGATCGCCTCGTAGAGGTCGGCTTCCTCGTCGCTTATCGTCAGCATGATGATCTTGGTGCTCGGCGCCACCTCCTTGATCGAGGTGCAGGCCTCGATCCCGCTGCGCCGCGGCATCCGCACGTCCATCAGGATGATGTCGGGCAGCAGGTCGGCCGCCTTGGAGACCGCCTCGGCCCCGTCGCCGGCCTCGCCGACCACCTTGATGTCCGGCTCCTCGGCGAGCACGATCTCCAGACCCCGCCGGAACAGCGCGTGGTCGTCCACCACCAGCACTCGGATGGGCTCGCCCCCGCGCGGCGCGTACTCCGGCTCCGGGCTCCCGCCACCACCGCCCTCGAACCGCTGCGCCATCCGCCCCTCCCCGTTGCCGAACGATGTGGGCCACATCATTCCACGGTAGCCGGACCCGATCTCAACCGACGATCAGCGCTTCCCCCCGAACGGGTGCGCCGCCCGCGCCCCGGCGCCGCCCGGGCAGCCAAAAGGCCCGGCGGCCCCGACGGGGCCGCCGGGCCCGGAATCCTCACGACTCAGCGGTCGCCCGCCGCGTTGATCGAACCGCCGCCGCCACTGAGCTCGTCGTCCGGCGCCAGGCCGTTGGCCTGCACGTGGATGACGCCGTAGTCGTAGCCGCGCCGGCGGTACACCACGCTGGGCAGGCCGCTGTCCTTCTCCACGAACAGGTAGAAGTCGTGCCCGACCAGCTCCATCGACTCCAGCGCCTGGGCCAGCGTCATCGGGTGCGCCAGGTGGGTCTTCTCGCGGACCACCAGCGGCCCCTCGCCCTCCACCTCCAGCGAGCCGATCTTCGTCTTCGGCACCGCCTGCTCGTCCAGCTCCTCGGCGGTCGCCGTGCCCGGCAGCGCGGCGATCCGCGCCGTGGCCTGGGCCACGCTCAGCGGCGTGGTGCGCACCCCGTGGTGCACCCGGCGGCGGTCGGCGGACTTGCGCAGCTGGGCGTCGAGCTTCGCGGCGGCCAGGTCGAGCGCCGCGTAGGGATCGGCGGCGGCGGCCTCGGCCCGGATCACCGGGCCACGGGTGCGGACGGTGATCTCCACCCGGTCGGACCGCTCGGCCTGACGCGGGTTGTGCTCCTTGGACACCTCGACCTCGAGGCTGATCACCTTGCCGTCGAACTTCTGGACCTTCTCCAGCTTCTCGGCCACGTGCTCGCGGAACCTCTGGGGCACCTCGGTCTTGCGGCCCTTGACGACGATGTCCACGCAGAACTCCGATCCCTCGTACTGGTGCCGGCCCGGACTACCGGACCGGGCATGAGCCCCCAGCCTGACCAGCCACGATGCCGCTGGCCCGACGCCCGGCCACCGACCGTGCGGACCGGGCCCTCACCCACTCTCCTCCCCACCCGAAAGGCGCGGAACCCCCCGGAGCCTCATCAGACACCCAGGGCGCTCGTTTCGCCTCTCCAGCGGGACCCTAGGGTCGCGGGTCGCGGCCGGACAGCTGTTCCACCCTGTCTACCCTCAAATGAGTGAAGTGACGGTAAATATCTGTACAACTCCGCCCAGACGGCCCACGCTGTGCCCTGCTCGGCTCGCCACACCCGCTCCCGGGAGGGTTTCTGGTGCTCGCTCCGCTGCTCGACCTGGTGCTCCCCGCGCCCTGCGCCGGCTGTGCCGAGCCCGGCGGCCCGCTCTGCCCCGGCTGCCGGGCCCGGTTGGCCCGGCTGGCCGCCCGCCGGCTCGACCCGCACCCCGCCCCGCCCGGCCTGCCCCCGGTGCACGCCTGCGCCGAGTACCAGGACCCACTGCGTCAACTCCTGCTCGCCCACAAGGAACGCGGCGTGCTCGCGCTGGCCGCTCCGCTCGGCGAGCTGCTGGCCCGCGCGGTGCTCGCCGCCCTGCCAGGCCGACCGGGCGCGGGCGGGCCGCCGCTGCTGCTGGTCCCGATGCCCTCCACCCGCCACGCGGTGCGCGCCCGCGGCCACGACGCCACCCGGCGCCTCGCCCGCAGCGCGGCCCGCCGCCTGCGCGGGCACGGGCTGCGCTGCCAGGTAGCCCCGGTGCTGCGCCCGGCCCGCCGGGTGGCCGACCAGGCCGGCCTGAGCGCCGCCGAGCGCCGGGCCAACCTGCACCGCGCGCTCACCGTGCCGCCGCGCCTGCACCGCCCGCTGACCGGCCGCCAGCTGCTGCTGGTCGACGACGTGGTGACCACCGGCGCCACCCTGGCCGAGGCCGCCCGCGCCCTGCGCGCCGCCGGCGCCCCGCCGCTGGCGGCCGCCACCGTGGCGGCCGCCGGCCGCGGCTGACCGGCCGTCAGCCCTGGTAGCCCGGCTGGGTCACGCCCTTGCTGTACGCCCGCCACTGCGGCTGCATGCTCCCGCTCAGCCCGTACACCGCGTGGTCGTCGCCCTTGGCGTCGCCCAGCACCGGGTCCAGGCGCGACTCGGAGGCCGCCACCACGGTCATCCCGTCCACCGCCTGCACCGCGGTCTCCAGCCCGGACGAGCCGTCGGTGGACAGGTAGTGCAGCTGCGGCACGCTGTCGCTCTCCTTGCCCAGCACCAACAGGGTGTCCGGGTCCGCCCAGGAGACCGAGGTGACGTCGGACAGCTCCACGGCCGCGACCGGCCGCAGCTTGACGATCGACACCGTCGGCGCCTGCGCCGAGCCGCCGCGGACGACCAGGCCCAGCCGAAGGCTGCGGGTGCCGTCGGAGTTCCGCAGCAGCAGCGCCACCCGGGTGCCGTCGGAGGAGACCCGCAGGCTGTCCACCGGCAGCGAACCGAGGCCCTCGACCGGCACGGTGGTCTTCGCGCCGTCGGTGATCAGCAGCACCCGCGGCGCCAGCGGGTCCCGGTCCACCACCCACAGCCCGCCGTAGCCGTCCCAACTCGGCGAGGCCAGACCCAGGCCCGGACCCTGCCCCGCCCGGCTGGTGGCCACCGGCGGGCCGAGCTGCTTGGCGCCGTCGTCCAGCGCCGCCACGTACAGCGACCTGCCGTCCTCGCTCACCACCGCGGCCTGGCTGCCGCCCCGGCGCACCGCGAAGGCGCCCTGGGGCTGGTCCCCGACCGGGGCCAGGCCCGGGGCCGGGGTGGCCGCGCCGAGCACCCCGGCGACCGCGACGGGGTTGTTGTCCTGGCCGATCTGGACCAGCTGACCGGTCTTCGCCTTGCGCGCGTAGGCCTGGCCGCTGCCGGCCAGCTGGCCCGGCGCGAACGCCGCCGCCTTGGCCTGGGTCGCGGTGAACTCGGCGCTGCCCCGCTTGGCGACCAGCTGCAGCCGCTCCAGCGAGCCGCTCCCGCCCTGGCTGAGGGTGTAGTACAGCTGTGCCGCCATCTGGTGGCACTGGCGGTCGCTGGTCACGCAGTCCACCCCGTCGACCTGCACCTTGATCAGGCGCGGGTCGTCCGAGCTGACGGCGGTGACCGTCACCCCGCCCTCGAAGGCCGAGCGGACCGCCGGGGCCAGCCAGTCCGACGGACCCTGGGCCACCGCGCGGACGGCCGCGCCGGCCGGGTCGATCCGGCGCCGCAGGTAGACCGGGTCCGGCACCAGCACCGGCTGCTCGCCCGTGCCGGCCTGCTGGTCCCGGGTGAAGTAGTACTTCGCCACCTGCTGGTAGGCGTTCTGGAAGCTGGTCTTGTCCATCACCAGCCCTGCGGGCAGCGCGGCGATCCGCCACTGCGCCCGGTCCTTGGGGTCCTTGCCGTCCTTCGCGTCCTTGGCGACGTTGACCAGGGTGAACAGCCCGCCGTAGGTGCCGGTGGCGCTGTGGTAGGTGTGCCGCTCGTCCAGCAGGCCGAGCTTGGCGGAGCTGATGGTGAGCTGGACCTGGGCGGCCGTGTCGTCCCCCGCGGGCGCCTGCAGCGCAGTGTTGGCCAGCACCACCGTGCTCTCCTCCGGGCGCCACTGGGCGGCGGCGTCGGGGGTCAGGTACTGCTTGGCGGTCCGGTAGTCGGCTTCGTCGGCGATCGAGGCGTCCAGGAAGTTCTGCAGCACCTCGCGCGGCGACAGCCCGTCGCGCGGCGGCATCGGGATCACCCGCACCTGCACGCCCTGGTCGGCGCCCGCGCCCTGGGTCGGGTGCACCGTCTCCGGCGGGCCGCTGTCCGGCATGGTCGCGCAACCGGCCGCGAGCAGCACGGTCAGCGAGACCGACAGCGTCCCCACCCAGCCGCGCGCTCCGGCCCTACTGGTAGTGCCCACCCGGCGACCCCTCCGTGCTCGTGCCCTCGCCGTCCGGTCCGCCGCCCACGGCCTGCTCCGCCTCCGGCTGCTGCGGCAGCAGGTGACGGTCCACCACCACCTGGGCTCCGGTCGCACCGTACCCGGCGCCGGCCGCCCGCACGTCCGAGGGGTCCGCGACCACGGCCGGCTTGGGCTGCGAACGGCCCAGCGCCCCGCCGATGCTGAGCACGCCGCCCAGCCCCGGGCCGAGCCCGGCGCCCGCGCCGCCCGGCGTCTCCGGGATCACGCTCGCCTCGCCGCTGGCGGTCAGCGCGGTCGCGCCGGTCGGCAGCGCCCGCCGGTACGGGGTGCCCTGGGCCCGCAGGCCGCGGTTGTGCCGCGAGTCCTCCGGCTCCAGCCGGAACGGTGCCCGGCCTATCTCGCCGCCGCGGGTGCGCGGCAGGGTGAGCCGGAAGTGCGAACCGCCGCCCGGCTCGCCCCAGGCCTGCAGCCAGCCGCCGTGCAGGTGCGCGTCCTCGACCGCGATCGACAGGCCGAGGCCGGTGCCGCCGGTGGTCCGCACCCGGGACGGGTCGGCCCGCCAGAACCGGTGGAACACCCGGGAGGCCTCGCCCGGCTTGAGCCCGATGCCGTAGTCGCGCACGCCGACCGCCACCGCGCCCTCGGCCGAACCGAGCCGGATCACCACGTCCCGGCCCTCGCCGTGCTCCAGCGCGTTGACCACCAGGTTGCGCAGGATCCGCTCGATCCGGCGCGAGTCGACCTCGGCCACCACCGGGTTCTCGGCCCCGCGCAGCACCACCGCGCTGCCCTTGAGCCGGGCCAGCGGGTCGGCCGCCTCGACCACCCGGTGCACGATCTCGCGCAGGTCCACCGGCTCGGCGTCAAGGACGGCCGCGCCCGCGTCGAACCGGCTGATCTCCAGCAGGTCGGCCAGCAGCGACTCGAACCGGTCCAGCTGACCCTGCAGCAGCTCGGCCGAGCGGGCCGCCATCGGGTCCAGGTCCTCGCGCGAGTCGTAGATCAGGTCGGCGGCCATCCGCACCGTGGTCAGCGGGGTGCGCAGCTCGTGCGAGACGTCCGAGACGAAGCGGCGCTGCACCCGGGAGAGCTCCTCGAGCTGGTGGATCTGCGCCTGCAGCGCGCCGGCCATCCGGTTGAACGACTCGCCGAGGCGGGCGATGTCGTCGGTGCCGGTGACCTTCATCCGCTCTTCCAGGTGCCCGTCGGCCAGCCGCTCGGCGATCCCGGCGGCCATCCGCACCGGGGTGACCACCTGACGCACCACCAGCCAGGCGATGCAGGCCAGCAGCACCACGATGAAGACGCCGGCGGTGGCCACCGTGGTGGTGACCAGGGCCAGGGTCTGGTCCTCCTGGACGAAGGAGAAGGCGAAGTAGAGCTGGTAGGAGGTCTTGCCGTCCGGACCGGTCAGCTGCTTGCCGATCACCAGGCCCGGCTCGGAGATCTCCTCGCCGTTCGCGGCGGTCCGGTTGATCGTGGTGGTCTGCTGGTGGATCGAGTTCGGGTCGGCCGCCACGTCCCGGCGCAGTTCCGGCGAGATGCTGGTGAGCGCCACGCCCTCGGAGGCGCGCGCGGTCTGCGGCTGGATGCTGGTGGCCACCGCGCTCTGGTCGGTGGCGGGCACGGTGCCGATCACCAGGTAGACGCCCTGGCCGCCGCTGGCCAGGTTGGCCACCTGGTCGGTCAGCCAGGTGCTGGTCTCGCTGCTGCTGGGGTCGGCGCCGGCGCTGCCGCTGGTGCTGCTGCCCACCTTCGCGCCCAGGTCGCGCAGCGTGTCGCTCTGCTTCTGGGCGGTGGTGAAGCCGCCGGAGGCCTGGCTGAGCGCGGCGCGCTTCTTGCTCTCCAGCAGGCCCTGGCGGACCTGGGCCATCACCACGACGCCCAGCACGGCGACCAGCGCCACCGAGAGGACCAGGGTGGCGGCGACCACCCGCACCTGGATCGAGCGCCGGTACAGCGCGCTGAGCCGGTGGAACGGGCGCAGCAGACGCCGGCCGAGCCAACCGTGCGACGAACCCGCCGCACGCCGCGGACCGGCGCCTGGGACGATCACCTCCTCGGCCTGGATCTCGGCCGAGGAGGGCTGGACCTGGTGCGACACGTCAGCTGGGTCCGGCCTTGTAGCCGACCCCGCGGACCGTCACCACGATCTCCGGACGCTCCGGATCCTTCTCGATCTTGGAGCGCAGTCGCTGCACGTGCACGTTGACCAGCCGGGTGTCGGCCGCGTGGCGGTAGCCCCAGACCTGCTCCAGCAGCACCTCGCGGGTGAACACCTGCCAGGGCTTGCGGGCCAGCGCGACCAGCAGGTCGAACTCCAGCGGGGTCAGCGGGATGCCCCGCCCGTCCCGCTTGACCGAGTGGCCGGCCACGTCGATCACCAGATCGCCGATGGTCAGCTGCTCGGGGGTGGGCTCCTCGGCCCGGCGCAGCCGGGCCCGGATCCGGGCCACCAGTTCCTTGGGCTTGAACGGCTTGACCACGTAGTCGTCGGCGCCGGACTCCAGGCCGACCACGATGTCGACCGTGTCGGTCTTCGCGGTCAGCATGACGATCGGCACACCGGACTCGGACCTGATCTGCCGACAGACGTCGATGCCGTCCCGTCCGGGCAGCATCAGGTCCAGCAGCACCAGGTCCGGCTTGGTCTCCCGGAACGCGGCCAGTGCCTTGTCCCCATCAGCGACGAAAAACGGCTCAAAACCCTCACCACGCAACACGATGCCGAGCATCTCGGCCAGTGCGGTGTCGTCATCTACGACGAGGACGCGACCTTTCATGAGCCCATCCTCTCATTACCGGATTGTGACCTGCCGCACACCCGTGCCAATCCGACCGGCGAACTGCCGGTGCCAGTGCGCATATCCACCCAAACTCCATGCTTTCCGGTCCCGCTCGACTCCGTTGTCGATCAGCAACCCGGCGCCCCTGGGGCGCCTGCCGACACCATGGCACGATGGGGCGGCACGCATGCGCCCCACCACCGAAATCCGGGGTTGCCACCCCGCGCCGAGGAGCAGTGATGACCGACACTCCGGGCTGGGTCTCCCCCAGCTCGTCCGGGCCCGAACCCGAAGACGTCCGGCCGCCGGCCGACACGCCCGCGGGGACGGACCGACCGTCGGACAGCCCTGCCGCACCGCCGGCCTCCCCGGTGGCACCGCCGGCCGCGCCGCCCTACCAGGGCGCGTACGGCACCCCCGGCGGCTACGGTGGCGCCCCGGTGCCGCCGCAGCGGCCCGGTGGCTGGAACCCGCCCCCCGGGTGGGGGCAGCCGCAGCAGCCCGGCTGGGGCCAGCAGCCGCAGTGGGGGCAGTCGCAGCCCCAGTGGGGCGGCCAGCAGCCGCAGTGGGGCCAGCCCCAGTGGGGCGTGCGCCCGACCAGCCCCAAGCCCGGCGTGATCCCGCTGCGCCCGCTGGGCGTCGGCGAGATCCTGGACGGCTCGATCTCCACCGCGCGCAAGCACTGGCGCACCGTGCTGCCGCTCTCGCTGGTCGTCGCGGTGATCAGCCAGACCGCCGCCACCGCCCTGAACTGGGCGCAGCTGAACGGCTCCAACAACATCGCTGCCCTGGTCGGCGGCCTGGCCGGCCTGCTGGTCAGCCTGGTCGCGGGCCTGATCGTCACCGCGCTGCTCACGATCGTGGTGAGCCGGGCGATCATCGGCGAGCCGGTCTCCGTCGGAACCGCCTGGCAGGCCGCCCGCGGCCAGCTCTGGCGGCTGGTCGGCCTGAGCCTGATGGTCACCCTGATCACCGGCGGCCTGATGGCCGTCGTCCTGGTGCCCACCGTCCTGCTCGGGACCGCCCTCACCGACACCGGCTCGGACAGCGGCAACGGGGCGCTGGCCGCACTGCTGATCGTCTTCGGGGCGCTGGCCGCCATCGTGCTGGGCATCTGGATGTACATCCGGCTCAGCCTGGCCGCCCCGGCCCTGATGCTGGAGCGCCAGGGGGTCTTCGAGGCGATGCGCCGCTCGCGCCGGCTGGTCCGGGGCTCCTGGTGGCGCCTGTTCGGCATCAACGTCGTCGCGGTGCTGCTCACCAGCCTCCTGTCCGGTGCCATCGCCCTGCCGTTCCGGCTGCTCTCCGGCAGCGGCGGCACGGCCGGCGGCCCGTTCGCCGGCCTGGTGCCGGACCCGAACAACCCGCCCTCGCTCGTCTCCCTGGTGATCGTCGCGATCGGCGGCGTGCTCGCCGCCACCCTGACCACCCCGTTCAAGTCCGGCATCGCGGTGCTGCTCTACGTCGACCAGCGGATCCGCCGCGAGGCGCTGGACCTGGAGCTGGCCCGCGCGGCCGGACTGCCCGAGTACGGCGGCACCGGCTGGGCCGACCAGCAGCCGCCGCAGTACCCGCCGACCCAGTACCCGCCGTACTCCGGCCCGCACGGGGTGGCCTGACCCGATGCCGACCTGGGGGGAGCTGGTCCGGATCGCCGGTGACGGCGTGCCGGTGACCGTGCCGCGCGACGCCGCCCGCGACGCCGCGCGCGAAGAGCTGCAGAAGGCCGAGTACCACCGCCACGATCCGACGCCGGTCCAGCGCGCGATCAACTGGCTCTGGGAGCGCTTCACCTCGCTGCTGGACCGGCTCGGCGGTCCCGGGCACAGCGGCACCACCGGCCTGGTGGTCTTCCTGGTGCTCTTCGCGGCGATCGCAGGCCTGCTCTGGTGGCGCCTGGGCCGGCCGCGGCGCACCGCCGCCCGCGACGCCGCGCTCTTCACCGGCCAGGGCGGCCCGCGCACCGCCGCCGAGCACCGCGCCGCAGCCGAGCGGCACGCCGCCGCCGGCGAGTGGGCGGACGCGGTCCGCGAGCAACTGCGTGCCCTGGTCCGCGACCTGGAGGAGCGCACGCTGCTCGACCCGCGCCCCGGCCGCACCGCCGACGAGGCCGCGATCGAGGCCGGCCGCAGGCTCCCCGAGCACGCCCGGGAACTGCGCACCGCCGCCCGCGTCTTCGACGACATCGCCTACGGCGGCCGCACCGCCGACCAGGCCGCCTACCAGCAGCTCGCCGACCTCGACCGGCGGCTGCGCCAGACCCGACCCACCCTGACCCCGGCGGGCACCGCGTGAGCCTGAGCACCACTCCCGAGACCGGCACCACCGACACCACCGCTGCCACGGCTGTCGACCGCGGCACCCGGCCCCCGGGCCGGCCCGAGCCGGACACCAGCCTCGACCCGACGCTGCGTCAGCTATGGCGCCGCTCGCGCTGGTTCCTCGCCGCCGGCCTGGTCCTGCTGCTCGCCGGCCTGCTGCTGGCCGGCCTGGGTGACAGCACCAGCTACCCGGCGCTCGACCCGCGCTCGCCCGACCCGGACGGCACCAAGGCGATATCCGAGCTGCTGCACCGGCACGGCGTCACCGTGACCACCACCACGAACGCGGACGAACTGGCCGACGCCCCCCAGGACGACACCGTGCTGGTCCCGCTGCCCGAGCTACTGACCACCTACCAGTTGCGCGCCCTCGGCGCCGCCGGCCACCGCCGCCTGGTCCTGCTCTCCCCCGACAGCACCGCCCTGGAGCTGCTCGCCCCGAACATCCAGCCGTACGCCGGCCCCGGCGCGGCCGGGATCACCTCGGACGCCACCGCCCCCGACTGCACTCTCGGCGAGGCCGAGGTGGCCGGCACCGCCGAAGCCGGCGGCCGGCTCTACCAGGCCGGCTCCGGCAGCACCGCCTGCTACCCGCGGCTGGGCCACCCGACCCTGGTGCGGGCCACCGGACTGGGCGGCGCCGAGGTGATCGTGCTCGGCTCCGGGCGCTTCCTCACCAACGAGTACCTGGCCCACCAGGGCAACGCCTCGCTCGCCCTGGGCCTGCTCGGCTCCCAGCACCGCCTGGTCTGGTACCTGCCGGACTACGGCTCGGCGGGCGCCGGCGGCGACCGGAGCATCACCGAGCTGATCCCCGGCGGCTGGTCCTGGGCCACCCTGCAACTGGCCGTCGCCGTCGGGCTGGCCGCCCTGTGGCGGGCCCGCCGCCTGGGACCGCTGGTCAGCGAGCAGCTGCCCGTGGTGGTCCGGGCCACCGAGACCACCGAAGGCCGGGCCCGGCTCTACCAGCTGGCCAAGGCCCGCGGCCGAGCAGCCGAAGCCCTGCGCCAGGCCGTCCGGCACCGGCTGGCCCCCGTCCTCGGAGTCTCCGTGACGGGCGGTCAGGTGGACGCCGACGCCCTGCTCGCCGCCCTCGGCGACCGGCTGCCCGACCGGCCGGCCGGCGAGCTCGGCGGTCTGCTCTACGGCCCCCCGCCCCTGGACGACGCCGCACTGCTGCGGCTCGCCGACGAACTCGATGCCCTCGAAAGGCAGGTACGACAGCCGTGACCGACGACCAGCCCACTCCCGCTGCCGCCGACCCCCGGCAGGCCCTCGGCGCACTGCGCGCCGAGATCGGCAAGGCCGTGGTCGGCCAGGACGCCGCCGTCACCGGCCTGGTGGTGGCCATCCTCTGCGGCGGCCACGTGCTGCTGGAGGGTGTCCCCGGAGTCGCCAAGACGCTGCTGATCCGTACCCTGTCCACCGCGCTCAACCTGGAGACCAAGCGGATCCAGTTCACCCCGGACCTGATGCCCGGCGACGTCACCGGCTCGCTGGTCTACGACGCCCGCACCGCCGAGTTCTCCTTCCAGCCCGGCCCGGTCTTCACCAACCTGCTGCTGGCCGACGAGATCAACCGCACCCCGCCGAAGACCCAGGCCTCGCTGCTGGAGGCGATGGAGGAGCACCAGGTCACCGTCGACGGCGAGCCGCGCAAGCTGCCCGAGCCGTTCCTGGTCGCCGCGACGCAGAACCCGCTGGAGTACGAGGGCACCTACCCGCTGCCCGAGGCGCAGCTGGACCGCTTCCTGCTCAAGCTGATCCTGCCGCTGCCGGAGCGGGACCAGGAGTTCCAGGTGCTCAGCCGGCACGCGGCCGGCTTCGACCCGCGAGACCTGGCTGCAGCCGGGGTGCGCCCGGTGGCCGGCCCGGCCGACCTGGCCGCCGCCCGCGCCGCGATCGCCAAGCTGACCGTCTCCCCCGAGGTGCTGGCCTACATCGTGGACCTGTGCCGGGCCACCCGGCAGCACCCCTCGCTCTCCCTCGGCGTCTCCCCGCGTGGCGCTACCGCGCTGCTCAACACCGCCCGGGCCTGGGCCTGGCTGGCCGGGCGCGACTACGTCTCCCCCGACGACGTCAAGGCGCTCGCGCTGCCCACCCTGCGCCACCGGGTGCAGCTGCGCGCCGAGGCCGAGATGGAGGGCGTGACCGCCGACACGGTGATCCAGGCCGTGCTCGCCCAGACCCCCGCACCGCGCTGAGCCGGGTCCGCCCCGCCAGCCAGTCAGTCAGCCCCACACGCTAGGAGTCCGCCGTGGCCCTGACCGGCCGAACCGCCCTGCTCGCCGCCCTGGGCAGCCTGCTCGTTGGGCTGCTGCTGCCCTCCTGGGCCGGCGTCGGGCTGGTCACCGGGGCGGTACTGCTCGGGGTGCTGGCGGACCTGCTGCTCGCCGCCCCGGTCCGCACCTTGGTGCTGGCCCGGGACGGCGACACCTCGGTCCGGCTCGGCGAGCCGGCCACCGTCGATCTGACCGTCGGCAACCTCTCCCGGCGCCCGCTGCGGGGGCAGCTGCGCGACGCCTGGGCACCCTCCGCGTTCCAGCCGGGCACCGATCTGACGGCCTCCCGACACCGGCTCACCATTCCGGCCGGCGAGCGGCGGCGGCTCAGCACCCAGCTGCGGCCCACCCGTCGCGGCGACCACCGGGCGCACCGGGTGACGGTCCGTTCCCTGGGGCCGCTCGGCCTGGCCGGGCGTCAGGGCTCGCACCAGATCCCGTGGACACTGCGCGCACTGCCGCCGTTCACCAGCCGCAAGCACCTGCCCTCCCGGCTCGCCCGGCTGCGCGAACTGGACGGCCGCACCTCGCTGCTGACCCGCGGCCAGGGCACCGAGTTCGACAGCCTGCGCGAGTACCTGCCCGGCGACGACGTGCGCTCGATCGACTGGCGGGCCAGCGCCCGCCGGCACACCGTCGCCATCCGCACCTGGCGGCCCGAGCGGGACCGGCACATCCTGATCGTGCTCGACACCGGCCGCACCTCGGCCGGCCGGGTCGGCGACGCACCACGCCTGGACGCCGCCCTGGACGCCGCCCTGCTGCTCACCGCGCTGGCCACCCGGGCCGGCGACCGGGTCGACCTGCTCGCCCACGACCTGCGCCAGCGCGGCACGGTACTCGGCCGCTCGGCCACCGAGGTACTGCCCGCCTTCACCAACGCGATGGCAACCCTGGAACCCGCGTTGGTCGAGACCGACCTGCGCGCACTCACCGCCGCCACGCTCCGCCTGGCCCCGCGCCGCTCGCTGATCGTGCTGCTCACCGGCCTGGATGCCGGTCCCGCCGAGGACGGCCTGCTTCCGCTGCTGCCCCAGCTCACCCAGCGCCACCAGGTGATCGTCGCCTCGGTCGCCGATCCGCGACTGACGGAGCTGGCTGCGGGCCGCGGCACCGTCCAGGCCGTCTACGGCGCTGCCGCCGCGGCACAGACCCAGGCCGACCGCCGCCAGGTCGCCGCCCGCCTCACCCGCCTCGGCGCCACTGTCCTGGACGAGTCCCCGACCACCCTCCCGCCGGCCCTGGCAGACAGCTACCTCGCCCTGAAGGCAGCCGGAAAGCTGTAGCAGGACGCACTACCGAACTCACTAGGAGCAGAGAGGGGCCCGGGACCTTCCCCAGGGCCCCTCTCTCGTTCCCCTGCTGCTCTCCCCCACCCCGCTCCACCCTCTCCCACGCCTGCCCGTCAGCCACCCTGGCGGAGGCCTGCTTGTCCTCCGTCGCGCCCTATGAACCGCTCAACAGCGAACCATGCCAGCCCGCGCGACAGCGCTTCCAGCACCCGGACTGCGCCCCGATCTGCGCCGGCCGGGTCGCCTTCCCCGTACCCGGCCCCGAAACGCGAAGAAGCCCCCAGCCATAAAGGCTGGGGGCTTCTTCTGAAAGATTGTTCGGCGGCGTCCTACTCTCCCACAGGGTCCCCCCTGCAGTACCATCGGCGCTGTAAGGCTTAGCTTCCGGGTTCGGAATGTAACCGGGCGTTTCCCTCACGCTATGACCACCGAAACACTATGAAACTATCGGCCGCACCCACCCAGAAGACTTCCCGGGCGGGGGT
>NZ_PYBW01000173.1 GCF_003205575.1 Streptomyces tateyamensis | reverse complement strand
CGCGGTGGCGGCGGCCGGCGAGTGCGGGACCCGGGCCAGCAGCATCGCGCCCAGCGCGAGGCCGCCGGCCAAGGCGGCGCCCCACGGGCCGCGCCCGGTGACCGCCAGCACCGCGTAGCCGGTGACCGCGGACAGCAGTTGCCCGCCGACCAGGTTGCGCGGCTGCGAGATCGGCAGTGCGGGGGCGCCGTGCACCAGGGCGGCGCTGGCGGCCAGCGGCGGGATCAGCAGCGGCTGGCGCAGCACCACGCCGACCCCGACCAGCAGCAGCAGCGCGCCGATCGAGAAGGCGGCGGCCCGCAGGGCGAGCAGCGGATGGTGCCAGGTGGCGCGGGGCATGCGGGACTCCGGTTTCGCGGTCGGGGAAGCGGTACTCCCACCCTGACCGCGGCCCTGGCCCCCCGGGTAGCGCCTTGCCTCGCAGGCAAAGCGGCTTTACGCCCCGGTCAGTCCCACTCCCAGCGGATCCCGGTCTGCCCCGGCTGCTGGTCGGTGGCGATCGCGTGCACGCTGGCCGAGGCGCCGATCCACAGCCGCTCGCGCAGCCGGTCCTGCTCCTCGCCGCCGCCGCGCTCGTACCGCTCGCAGTGTGCGGGCAGCGCGGCCGGGTCGAAGTGCACCTGGAGCACGAACTCGCGCACCGGCACCGCGAACCGCCGGGCGTACACGGTGGTCGGCCCGGCCGGCGGCAGCTCGACCTCGTACTCGAAGACGGTGGAGTCGCCCTGGCCCAGCGGCCGGTCCAGCAGCAGTTCGGAGACCAGCAGGCCGATCTCCGGCTTGCGCCGCACCCGGCCCAGCCGGGCGTGCCGGATCGAGGTGATCTCCGGGCAGCCGACCGTGTCCTCGTCCGCCTTCTGCACCACCAGGCAGCGGTTGACCCCGGGCGCGGTGGCCCGCACCACCTGACGGGTGCGCAGCGTGCGGCCCTGCCGGTCGGCGCCCACGTAGTAGGCGTCGTGCACGCTCAGCCGCTCCAGCTCGCCGATCGGCGGCGCGTCCAACTCCTCGAAGACCTCGGCGATCTGCTGCTCCTCCGGCCAGATCGCGGAGACCGGCAGGGCGTCCGGCACCGGGTGGGCCACCCAGCGCCCGCGCGGGCGGGGCGGACCGAGCAGGCTGGACAGCGCCCCGGCCGGCAGCGCGAGCAGTTCCTCCAGCAGCGCCACCGCGCGCACCGAGGCGGCCCGTTCGGGCTGGCTGCGGCCGCGCCGCCAGTAACTGAGCGTGGTGACGCTCAGCTTGACGCCCTGTAGGGCCAGTTCGGTGCGGATCCGGTCCAGGCTCAGCCCGCTGGCCTCGATCGCGGCGTGCAGGGTCTGGGCGAAGTCGGTGCCCGTGGGCGGACAGGCGGTGGGCGGCAGCGGGGGCACGGCACCGGCCGCACCCGCGGGGCGGAGTGCGAGCGGGCCGGCGGACTCCTCCACCAGGCGTAGGTGACCGGCGTTCTGCGGATATTGCGTGCCCATGCGAAATAACCTTCCCCACCAGCCGCCCCGTTGCCCGGAGAGTTACGCGGCGGGACCGGCTCGATGGCGTTGTGGGGACACCGTCGAGCTGCAGGAACCATACGCAGGCACCAGAGGCTACGTCATCAACCGCGTTGTATGACAGTGGTCACGACAAATTAGCTTCACGCAACCCTCGGCTGTCTCCAAAAGTGTGAAACGTAAATGCAACAATCCCGCCGTACCGGGCTGGCCCGGTACGGCGGGATGTCTCACTACCTGGGATTTCTCACATTTTGCTGCCGGTGAGCGACCAGGGAATGACAGGCAGTCGCGACGGCACTCAGCCGACGTTCAGCGCGGTGTCGTCGATCACGAAGCTGGTCTGCAGCGAGGAGTCCTCGGTGCCGGTGAACTTCAGGGTGACGGTCTGGCCGGCGTAGGAGGAGAGGTCGAAGGACCTCTGCACGTAGCCGGTGGCGGCGTTGACGTTGGAGTAGGTGGCCAGCGAGGTGCCGTTGGCCGTCACGGTCAGCTTGTCGTAGGCGGTCGAACCCGTCTCGGCGGTGTCGATGTGCAGCCAGAAGCTGAAGGTGGCCTTGCAGCCGGCCGGGATGGTGACGGTCTGCGAGACGGTGTCGGTGTGGGCGGAGCCGTAGCCGTTCATCCAGGCCTTCCAGGAGCCGCTGTGGGCGGCCTCGGAGGAGCTGTTGTCGACCACGCCGGTGGAAGTGGTCCAGGGGGCGGCGGTACCGGTCTCGAAGCCGGCGTTGCCGAGCAGCTGGCCGCCGCCGGTGCAGGTGCCGCCGCCACCGGTGGAGACGGTCCACGTGAAGCTGGTGGTGCCGGTCTTGCCGGCGGTGTCCTTGGCCGTGGCCGTCACGTTGTAGGTGCCGGCCGTGGTGGCGGTGCCGGTGATCAGGCCGCCGGAGCTGATCGACAGGCCGGCGGGCAGGCCGGTGGCCGTCCAGGTCAGCGCGCCCGTGCCGCCGGTGGCCGTCAGCTGGAGGTTGACGGCGCCGTTGAGGGCGGTGGTCTGGTTGCCCGGGTTGGTCACCGTGACGCCGCCGGTGGGCAGCGAGCCGACCTTGACCCCGGCCCAGGCGGTGGCCACCGCGTTGTACTCGGCCGAGCCCGCGCCGTACAGGTCGGTGGCCGCGCTCAGCGTGGCGGTGCGGGCGGCGGCGTAGTTGGTGCTGGAGGTGAAGTAGGTGCTCAGGGCCCGGTACCAGATGGCCGCCGCCTTGTCCCGGCCTATGCCGGTGACGGTGATGCCGTTGGCCGTCGGGGAGTTGTAGTTGACGCCGTTGACGGTCTTGGCGCCGCTGCCCTCGCTCAGCAGGTAGAAGAAGTGGTTGGCCACGCCCGAGGAGTAGTGCACGTCGAGGTTGCCGACCGTGGAGGACCAGTAGTCGGCCGAGGAGCCGTCCTTGGAGGGCTGGTCCATGTAGCGCAGCGGGGTGCCGTTGCCGTTCAGGTTGATCAGCTCGCCGATCAGGTAGTCCGGCGTGTCCGAGGGCAGGTTGGCGTAGAACTCGACCATGGTGCCGAGGATGTCGGAGGTGGCCTCGTTGAGGCCGCCGGACTCGCCCGAGTAGGTCAGGTTGGCGGTCGCGGCGGTGACGCCGTGGGTCATCTCGTGGCCGGCCACGTCGATCTCGGTGAGCGGGTGGGTGTTGCTGGCCCCGTCGCCGTAGGTCATGCAGAAGCAGCTGTCGTCCCAGAACGCGTTGGTGTAGTTGCTGTCGTAGTGCACCCGGTTGTAGGCGCCGACACCGTCGTTGCGGATGCCGCTGCGACCGAAGGTGTTCTTGTAGAAGTCCCAGGTCATGGCGGTGCCGTACTGGGCGTCCACGGCGGCCGACTGACGGTTGCTCACCGTGCCGTTGCCCCAGGTGGTGCTGGAGTTGGTGAACAGGGTGCCGTTGCCCGAGGTCCCGTTGTTCATGTCGGTGGTGTACTGGCCGCCGCGGGTGCCGTCCTTGAGCTGGAAGGTCGAGCCCGAGGCGGTGGTGGTCAGCGGCACGGTGCCGACGAACAGGCCGTTGCCGGTGTCGGTCTCGATGCCCTCGATCCTGCTCAGCACGGAGCCGGTCGAGGAGTCGGTGACCACGTGCAGCCGGCTCGGGGTGCCGTCCTGCTGCTTGCCCGTGATGACGGTCTCCCAGGCCAGCTTCGGGGTGCTGTCGCCCAGCCAGACCACCAGGCGCGGCGCGACGGCGACGTTGGAGCCGGACTCCTGGGCCAGCGCGGCGGCCTGGGCCTTCGGGGCGGCCAGCGCCGGGGTGGTGGAGACGCCGCTGAGCGAGGCGGTGCTGGCCCGGTCCACGCTCTTGACCGTGCCGTTGGCGGCCTGGTGCACGATCAGGTCGCCGCCGAGGACCGGCAGTCCGCCGTAGGTGCGCTCGTAGCGCAGGTGGGTGGTGCCGTTGGCGTCCTTGACCACGTCTTTGGCAACCAGCTTCTCCTGGCTGTCCAGGCCGAGCTGCTGGGCGAGGGCGGTGCTCTGCACACTGGCCTGGGAGAGCAGTTCGGCCCGGCTGCTGCCGGCGGCGGGCGCGGCGGCGATGGCCGGGGCGTCGCCCGCTGTGTGCGCGCTGGCGCTCACCGGGACGGCGGTGACCAGCAGCGCCGTGGCGGTGGCGAGTGCGGCCAGCGTTCCCCGGGCGTGTATCGAGCGGGACATGGGTCTCCTTTCCGACCGCTCGCGGGGTCACGAGCGGTGGAGCGACCTGGCCGCTGGTAGCGGCGCAGTGGGGGCTGTCCGGGCACGGGTGTGCGCCTCGGACGCGGTGCGGATGGCCGCGCTGGCGCTGGGGTGAGGGGCCCGAGCGGTGGCGGCAGGGGAATCGTGACAGTAGCTGAGTCGCGCATGACAGATGGCCGTCACGGATTGACCGACAATCGTTCACGTGCCCGACGACTCGGCGTGCTCATAAATCCCGGAACGCGTCCGGGCCGCGCAGACCCGGGCCTGCGGACATGGTCCGCACGGGGCGGCCGGATGGTGCCACGACGTCGAACGAACGGCCGACCATTTCCGGCCATGTCCGGATCCTTGCGCAACTGGGCAATAGAAGCAGGCCAGTTGGACTGCCGGGACGGCTCCCGGCGACCCGACTGGCCTGCGCTGCCGGCCTGCTGTGCGGCGCGTCGGCCGGGTGGCCGGCGGCCCGTCAGGCCGGCCGGGCACCCGCGGCGGTCAGGCCATCCAGAAGAAGACTGCCGTCATCCGCTTCTCGGCCAGCGTGGCGCCCCAGTAGCCGGTCGCGGTGTGCAGCAGGTTGGCGCGGTAGAGCAGCAGGCTGTTGTACCGGTGCGGCACCCGCAGGTCCTCGGTAAAGGAGTCCGCCGGGACGAAGCGGGTGCCGAGCGCCTGCGGCAGGGTGTCGTGCGGCGCCGAGACCAGGTTTCCGCCGAGCACCCCGCCGGGCAGGCTCTGCCGGTAGAAACTGGTGCCGCAGTCCTTGGGCACCTCGGGGTTGAGGTAGAGCACGGCCGCGTACCGGCACAGCGCGCGCGAGTCGGTGTGCGGACGCGGCTCGCCCTCGCCCTCCCCCACCACCTGCACGCAGTTGTGGTTGACGGTCGCCCCGCCCGCCGAGGTCTCGGCCCACAGCCGCTGCTCCCCGGTCGCCTGTCGAACCTGGGCCTCCACGTGGTCCAGTTCCTCCGGCAGCAGGGCTGGCATGGCGCGCAGGCCCGGCCAGCTCTCCGGCTTGTAGGGGTGGCCCTCGGTCCAGTCGGTGCGGGCCAGGCAGCGCGCCCGCACCTCCGCGGCGTTGGGGAGCACGTCGTTCAGCACCCAGTAGTCCCGTCCCCGGGTGGGCTTGCGGTACTGGAGCACGGGAAGGCCGGTGGTCCGGCGCGGCTGAGGTGGCATGCGCAGACCATACCGAGCGCCCCGGTGCCGACGGGCCGCTGATTTTCGGTCAAAGTCGTTGCGCAGTGCCCTGCTTGCGCAGCGTGGTGGCCACCGCCAGCACCGCGGCGCCGAGCAGCGCGCCGGTGGCCGTGGCCGCGCCCGCGCCGCCCGGGGCCAGGTGCAGGGCGAGCGTGACCGCGGCCACGCCGAGCGCCGTGCCCAGGCCCCGGGTCATGTTCACCATGCCGCCGCCGGCCCCGGCGTCGCACTGCGGCAGCGCCCGCATCACCAGCGTGTTGTTGGCCGGTACGAACACCCCGAGCGCCAGGCCGAGCAGCCCCAGCGGGAGCGGCAGCAGCGCGGCGTGCACCGGCAGCGCCAGCAGCAGGGCCAGCGCAGCCACGCAGCCGGCCGCCCCCGCCCGGCTGCGCCGCCGGTCGCCCCAGCGCTGCGGCAGCAGCCGCTCGGCGCCGGTGGCGGCGAGCGCGAAGCCGACCGGCAGCGCGGTGAGCACCAGGCCGGCGGTGATCGCCGCCACCCCCTGCCGGGCCAGCTCGACCGGCACCAGGACCAGCGGCCCGAAGAGCACCAGGTACCCGCACAGCCCGCCCAGCAGGCCGAGCCCCACCGGACCCCGGCGCACCAGGTCCAGGTCGACCAGCGGGTCGGCGCACCGGCGTTGGCGGCGCAGGAAGGCTGCCGTGGCCAGCACCGCCAGCGCGCCGAGGGCGGCGGCGGTCCAGCCCGGCACGCCGAGCCCGGAAACCACCGAGAGCGCGAGCAGGGCGGCCGTGGTCGCGGTGGCCAGCAGCGCCACGCCGCGCCGGTCGGTGCGGCCGGCCGGGGCCCGCTCCCGGGTGCGCGGCAACAGGAAGTGCCCGGCGACCAGCGCGGCCAGCCCGATCGGTACGTTGATCCAGAACACCCACCGCCAGCCGAGGGTGGCGACGATCGCGCCGCCGACCGTCGGTCCGAGGGCCAGCCCGATCGCCTGGCCCGCGGCCTGCAGGCCGAGGGCGGCCCGCATCCGCCCGGGCGGGGCGCTGGTGGCGACCAGCGCGACGCTGTTGGCCTGCATCAGTGCCGCGCCCACCGCCTGCACCACCCGGAAGCCGATCAGCGCGACCAGGGTCGGGGCCAGGCCGCAGGCGGCGGAGGCGAGGGTGAAGACCGCGAAGCCGTACAGGTACATCAGCTTGCGCCCGCGCACGTCGGACAGCCGCCCGATCGGCACCAGCAGCGCCACCAGGGCGAGCAGGTAGGCCAGCGAGACCCACTGGACTGCCGCCAGCGAGGTGTGGAACTCCGAGCGCAGCGACTGGTAGGTGAGGGTGACGATGCTGGCGTCGAGCTGGCCCATGAAGGCGCCGAAGCAGACGGTGAGCACGGCCAGCCGCCAGGCGGTCGGGTGGCTGCGGACGGCGTCGGGCCGGGGTCGTTCGACGGTGAGCAAGGTGCGGATCATCGGCTGCGGTCCGTGGTCAGGCGGCGCGCACGGTTCGGCCGTCTCACTGACTGATATTACCTCGGCAACCGACACAATCGGAAGAGGAGTTAATCGGACACCGAAAGCCATCAGGGACCAGCCGGGCCCGCCGGGCCCGTGCAAACAAAAGGAGGCTGGTCGAAGCTTTCGCTTCGACCAGCCTCCGCTGTGGGTTGTTCACATAACTCGCTGACCAGGACGAAGAGTTGCCTGGTGGGAGGAGCCAGCACAGGTTAAGGACTGCGCCCGGCACATGGATTTTCCGATTGGAACTTGCGGGTTCCCACCGCCACCATGGGAACTTCCCAGCGATCGAAGGCATGCGCGCCAAGCTCAAGCACCTCGTCGGCCGAGGCATTCTGACGGAGCCCGCCTCTTTGTCTCACGG
>NZ_PYBW01000172.1 GCF_003205575.1 Streptomyces tateyamensis | reverse complement strand
ACGAATGGGCAACAGGGTCAACCCTGGGCACAAACGACGATGGCCCGGACCGCTGTGCGGTCCGGGCCACCTGCCGGCGGAGGATACGAGATTCGAACTCGTGAGGGGTTGCCCCCAACACGCTTTCCAACTGTCCGTCCGGGCGTTCGGCGGCGGTCGTGAGCATCCTGACCTGTGGCGGAGTGGCCCGATGGGCTGCGTCCGGACTCAGCTGGACGGGGGTGAATGCAACCAAAACTGCAACCACGAGTCCCGCACGGCCGTGCGAGTGAGAGCCCACTGCGGTGCGCCGACGTGACGATCAGAGCATCCCCATCCGCTGTGCCCAAGCGAGAAACCCACCTGGCCCGAACGGGTAGCGGGCTCCGGTGCTGGCGAGCGCATCAGCGAACGCGTTCGCGGCGTACTCGGTAACCCGGTCTTCCTTCAACGCCTCGGCAAGGACACGCAGTGATCCCTGGACCGGAAGTCCGTGCTTCTGGGCCGCACGGCGAGCATCGGCATCGTCGATCACCGCGGTGCCACCGTGTACCTCGGCCCAGGCGAGCACCGTTGCCTCTCCCTGGTTGGAGCGTTCGCCGGAGACCACCGCCATCCAGCGGACCAGCGCTCCCAGTTCGTCGAGACCGTCGACGTGAACAACTTCCAGCCAGTCGAGGCCGGAGATGTCCAGGTTGGCGTGGGTGAGTTCGTGGACAACGGTCGCGGTCGTGATGTTGCGGCGGGTGACGCCCTGCCACTCTCGGGCGAAGTCCGCCAGGAGGTCGATGCGATCAGCCTTGATCGCATGGAACAGGGGTGAGGTGTCCCAGACTAGAGCGGGTGTGCTCTGCGCGGCGGCGGTCACGGTGCGGGTTCCTCCAGCGCACGCAGCGGCAACTCGTCGATCCCGATGGCGCCGTGCAGCAACTCCACCGCTCGAGGGCCAGTCACGGCACCGTTGCCCCAGGCATCGAGGACGGCCTTGCGCCACTGCGGACCGGTGGTGCCGACGGTCAGGTCCTCGGTGGGCTCTCCTCCGTACACGGCGAGGAGATCGCCACGGGTCGGGGTGCTGGCGCGCAGTTGGCGTGCCTCCAGGCCCGATACAAGCCCAAGCCTGATGGCCTTGCGCACGACGACTCCCCAGGAGACCCGGTACCGGGCCGCGATCTCAATGAAGAAGCTCCGCGGCTTGGTGTCCTGCGCTCGCTGTCTCCATGCCTCTTGAAGGTCTGCGTCAGGCATCAGCAACTCATCGGCAATCCGGTCAATGAGCTCTTCACGCTCGTCTCGACCGGCCGCGACCGATAGATCCGAGTGGTACTCGTCTTGGAGCAGGTGGTGCCCGAGTTCGTGTGCCCCGGTCCAACGCCGCCGACCGGGGGCGGCTTGGCCGCCCACCACAGCCACTCCGAAGCCGTCGAGCAGCAGAGAGGCTCCCTCACCCTGGGCATCGACGCTTAGGAGGTAGAGCCCGTACTGCTCTGCAATCCGGGCGAGACCGCCTAGTGGTCCGCTGCTCTTTCCAATCGCTGCACGTGCTGTCTGGGCAAGTGCAGCCGGATCTACTGGCCCTTCCGGTCGAGCCAGACTCGCGGGGGGGACGAGGAAGCCTTGCCCGATCAACCACTGGGCGTCCCGCGAATGCGCCTCAAGAAGGGCGTCGAAACGGAACCGGGTGCGAGTGGCGTCGTCTGCGTCCTCATCCAGGCCGTGCCGGCGCGAGACCAGCGGGGTGGGTGGGCGCATGACGAAGTGCGCTGCGGGAACGCCCAGTGCTTCTGCGATCTGGAACAGCTCCATGGCGGAGATCTTGCGTTCGCCGGATTCGATGCGCACGAGCGCAGTTCGATCCAGGCCGAGCCGCATGGCCAGCTCGCCCTGGCTCACTCCGGCGGCCTGCCTTGTTTCCGCAACCCGCTCGCCGATCTCGTTCCAGCTCTCGGCCGTCTTCATGTGTGTGATTTTTGCACACCTGACCCGCGGTTGCCCGGGATCGTTGAGCCATGGCTGGATGATCAAGAGGCCATCGGGGTGAAATACATAAGAGCGTCCGATATCCTGCGTTCCGCAGTTGA
>NZ_PYBW01000171.1 GCF_003205575.1 Streptomyces tateyamensis | reverse complement strand
TCAGCTGCGGAACTCAGGGATATGAGTGCAACCAAAACTGCAACCACGGAACGACGAAGGCCCGACCGCTGAGCGGTCGGGCCTTCGTCTGCCCTGGCGGGCTGGTGCAGAGGATGCGAGAACGAACTCGTGAGGGTTGCCCCCAACACGCTTTCCAATTCTCCCGAACACTGCCCGCCGGGGTCCGCACCCGTTCTGACCTGCGGTGGAGCGATCCATCGGTGCGGCCCTGGACCCCGCTGGACGGGGATGAATGAGACCAAGACTGAGACCACCCGCCATCGGCCCTTGGCCGGTCCGGTGTTGCTGCGTGGGAACGGGCGTCGGGCCCAGGCTGATCCCCAGGCCGTGGTGTTGGAGCAGGCGTCCGGCGCGGCGGCGCTCTTGCAAGGGGGCCGGCTACCGGGGAACGGTCACCGCCATGAGGCCGCCGTCGCCGAGGTGCAACCAGCCGCGGCCTGGGGCGGGCGATATGCCGACGAGAGAGGTTGCCGAGGCGCTGCCGATCAACTTGCCGGACGTGTAGGCCTGCGGTGCGAGTAGTAGGCCCCGGCGCGCCTTGGTCAGTTCGCTCAGCCACTTCATGCTGTGGTCGATCTCCCGCTCATCCCCGGCCGCGACCAGAGCTGCACCTTCGCTGGATCCGTGTTGGAGCAGTCGCCTCAGCACATGGGACGCACCGCAGTCCGCCAGTACCTCGGCGTCGTCCATCACCACCACCACGGGGTCGTCCCGCGTAGCCGTGTCCAGCACCTCCTCAAGTTCCTGACGTTCGATGTCGTCCTGGACGAGGCAGCCCAGCACAGACGGTCGCTCTGCCAGTTCGCGCAGCGGGGAAGGCCGTGGCGCGACTAGGAGGAGCCGGGTGCCGCCCGCCAGCAAGGAGCGCGCGACGGTCGTCAGTGCGGTGGAGCGCCCCGATCCAGCTGGTCCGGCAATGGTGAAGGCGGGAGCGGATCCGGCTGCTAGATCGGGACCGTGGGCGGAGAGGGGGTCGCCTCCGACACCTGCGAGCGCCCACAACCGTGGTACCGCTGGGGGCCGCATCGCCCACGCTTCGTCGAAGCCGATGTCCGACGGTAGGGAATCGAAGCGCAGCTGTCGCTCCAGAGCCTCACGGGCCGTGCTCCAGAGCCCCAGCAACAGCGTATGGTCCTCCAATTGCAGGTGCGCCGCGTTGGAGAAGGCGATGAGCGCTTCGCGGTCGGGCAGCTCGTCATGGGTGTACCAGCGGATCCATCTGTCCGCCGTGATCCCTGTCTGGTGTTCCAGCTCAGTGAAGGACCAATGGTGCTTGCGTCGGTGCTCTTCGAGGCAGTGATGCACAGCGATGAGTTCCCGACGTGCGGGGGAGCGGGCCACCTCGAACTCGCGGCTCTGCACCCCGTAGAACGTCGCATTCGCGGGGCGGTGCTTCTCCAGCGCGTCCGCCATCCTGGCGAATCCCTCGCTACGGCGAACCACGCTGAGGAAGACCCTGAGTGCGTCTTTGTCGTCCCACAACGACTGCGCCGCATTGATGATCAGGGACTTCAGCGATTCCAATGCGGCGTCGCCCTGCGTGCCGTTGTCCGCTTCCTCGCCGGGCGCCGTGTCGTCGTCCTGAAGGCTTGCATGTGCCTGGGCGACCGTCTCGCTGACGGCCAGCTTCCATAGCTCCTTGAACCGGTCAGCCACAGCGTCGTCATCGTCGCGGGCGATCTCGGCAAGGGCGCGGACGATGAGGTCGACGCGGCCCAGCGGCGGCAGGTCGGTCTTCTGGAAGACATCCAGGACCGCTTGGTGGTTGACGATCCAGAAGCCCTGAGCGTCCTTGCCGATCCGATCCCGGATGCCCCGTGCGGACGGGAGCCCCGCGTCCAGTCTGAGGTCGTGGAGATCGCCGTTCAGCCTTTCCAGACAGGGCTGACGGGAGAGGTCTGGCCTCGTCCACAACTGAGCACTCACGGTTCCTCCCCCGGGGCGGAGTGCATTGCCGTCAGCCCGCACTCGACGGCGGCGGCGGGGCTTCCCCCCGAATGGTAGACACTGGTTTGTGTGCTTATGCGGCGAGTGTCATGGTACTCAATCGCCGTTCGTGCTGATGCTCGTACTCGGCCGGGCAGAGCTGTCCGGTGGTGGAGTGCCTTCGCCAGGTGTTGTACCGATTGAGCCAACGGAACACTGTGCGGCGGCAGTTGGTGACTCCGTTCCAGCGGCGTGCGCCCTGGAGGATTTCTCGTTTCAGGGACGCGTGGAAGCTCTC
>NZ_PYBW01000170.1 GCF_003205575.1 Streptomyces tateyamensis | reverse complement strand
TCCGACGAGGGCCCACACCGGAGCGGTGTGGGCCCTCGTCGGATCCGGGGCAGGCGCACAGTGCCTAGCGCAGGTGCAGCGCACCGGACTTGACGGCGGTGACGAAGGCGGCGAAGGCTTGGTCCGGGAAGGTGAGGACCGGACCTTCGGGGTCCTTGGAGTCGCGGACCGGCACCATGCTCGGGAAGCTCTCGGCGATCTCGATGCAGTTGGCTCCCTGGCCGCTGAACGAGCTCTTGCGCCAAGTAGTAGCGGAGAGTTCACGCTGCATGCTTCTCGAACTCCTCTCGAAGACGGCGGATGAAGCGGAGAGACGCAGCCCGGGAAAGCGCCTCCACCTGGAGCTGATCGTAGTCCCGCGCCCACTCCGCCACAGTATCCGCGTCACGCTCAAGGAATCCGCGCTTCAGCGTCTCCCCATACCCCACCATCGCGCGATGAGGGAGCGTCAGCAACCACACCGGGTGGTAGAACGGACGGTCCTCGCCCAGTTCGAACGGGGCCACCTGGATCGTGACACCCGGACACTGCGCCATCGTCTCCAGATGCCTCAGCTGCCGGGCCATCACCTGCGCCCCGCCGATCGGCCGCCGCAGGCAGGCTTCATCCAGCACCGCATGAACGGTCGGCATGGGCGACCGCTCGAAACATCGCTGACGGCTCTGAAGCAGGTTCATTCGCTCCTCCACCTGCTCTGCGGTGCTGCGGCCACGCGCTACGAGCGCAGTCTCGTAGACCCTGGCGTACTCAAGCGTTTGGAGGATCGCCGGGATGATGTTGATCTCGAACATCCGCATGGCAATGGCCTTGGCCTCGATGTTGAGGTACTCCGGCAGACCCTCGATCAACGCGCCGTGCTGGGCCGACCACCACAGCAGCTCCAGCTGGTTCCCGCTGTCGAGCGCCTTATCGGCCGCCAGTGCGAACTCAAGCTTCGGGGATTTGAGAGCCGTTTCTACGGCCGAGATGTGGGTGTCCGAGTACCCCATCCGTCGACCCAGCTCACCCTGCGTCCACCCCTTCTCCTCCCGCAGCCTGCGCAGTTGGATGCCGAACGGGGCGTACGGACCTGACTTCGGATCAAGCTTCTTTCGATTCACGGCACTTGCCTCGATTCCCCTGGCGTGCACTGGCAGCTTGAAGGCCTTCCGATCGTAAGCACATCCACCGATGCTTGGAGGTGAAATCGCAACAGAAGGGAATCACCCGATGACCCACAGCAACCAACCCTCTCGCCTGGCCCGCCTCATCGCCCAGCAGCGCGCCCAAGCCACCGCCGCCCTGGAGGAATTGCGCGCCGCCCTCGCGCTCGACGGGATCTCGCTGCCCTCGGCCGCCGTGGACCACCAGGAGGGCCGCTTCACCGGCGAGGTGCTCCTCGATCTCGGGCGGGTGACCTTCGAGACCGCCGAGAAGATCACCGATCTCCTCCAGGACGGCCTCAACTCCCGTAGGCGCAGCACCCTTTGACCATCGCCCTGGTCCTGCGCCGACTGCGCGCCACCGTCGCCCGTACCCGCCGGCCCGCGCCCGGGTGCCCCCTCAGCTGGCCCAACTGCCCCATCTGCACCACCGAGTGAGGTCCACCCCCATGAGCAGCAACCGCAAGAGCCTGATGACCCTGCGCGTCTACCGGATCACCCCCGCCGGTCGCCGCATCCCCCTGCACCGCGAGTCCGTCCGCCTCGGCGAGCCCTACACCCGCCCCCTCACCGGCGAGTGGCCGCCCTGCGGATGCCGGTTGTGCAAACCGGCCTGAGCGCCCCTCAGCCCAGCTTCGCGACCGCTGCGTGCAGCCGCGCCAGCTCCTGGCGCGCCAGCTCGGCGAACTCGCGGCGCTCGCCCGGCTCTGTCCAGCGCGCAAGCGCGGCCGGGAACGCCTGGTACCCCAGGGCCGCCGCCAGCCGCGCCACCGGCTCGGCCACCCCGCGCTCGCGCAGCGCCCGCACCAGCACCTCGACCAGCGACGCCGCCTTGAGCAGCTCGCGCTCGCGCAGTTCGTCGTTGGCCTGTACCACGGCCGTCCGCTGCCGCACCCAGTCCCGCCGCTCCGCGGGGAACGCGGCCTGCACCGCCTCCAGCGCCGCGCCGACCATCGCCAGCGGCGTCGCGTCCCCGGGAGCCTGCGCGACCCCGGTCGTGAACAGCTCGCCCAGCAGCTCGCCGCCGCCGAACAGCACCTCGCGCTTGTCCCGGAAGTGCCGGAAGAAGGTGCTCTTCGCCAGGCCGGCCCGCTCGGCGATCTCGGCGACCGCCGTGCTCTCGTAGCCGCGCTCCACGAACAGGTCCAGCGCTGCCTGTTGCAGGCGCTCGCGCGCGTTCGGCTCCCATCGGCTCATGACCACATCCTAGGCGATGGGACTTTGTCCCATCACCTGCTACGGTAGTGACAGGACAAAGTCCCATCACTCCGGAGGTTGCCATGCGCGTCTTCGTCACCGGCGCGACCGGTCACATCGGCTCGGCCGTCGTCCCCGAACTCCTCTCCGCCGGCCACCAGGTGGTCGGCCTCACCCGCACCGAGGCCGGGGCCGACGCGCTCACCGCCCTCGGCGCCGAGCCGTTGCTCGCCACCCTGGACGACCTCGACACCCTGCGCGCGGCCGCGCGGGAGGCCGACGGGGTGATCCACCTCGCCTTCCGCCACGACCTGCTGGTCAGCGGCGACTACGCCCGGGCCACCGCCATCGACCTGGAAGTGATCCGCGCGCTCGGCAGCGAGCTGGCCGGCAAGGTCTTCGTCGGCACCTCCGGCACCGGGGCCTCCGCCACCCCGGGCACCCCGGTCACCGAGGACGATCCGAAGCCCGACGCCGCCCCGCGCGGCGCGGCGGAGAACACGCTGCTGCGGCTCGCCGACACCGGGGTCCGCGCCACCGTGGTGCGGCTGCCGCCGATCGTGCACAGCACCTTGGACGGGCACGGCTTCCTGCCCACCCTGATCGCGATCGCCCGCGCCGCCGGCTTCTCCGGCTACCCGGGCGACGGCGGCAACCGCTGGCCGGCCTGCCACACGCTGGACGCCGCCCGGGTCTACCGGCTGGCGCTGGAGCAGGCCCCGGCCGGCTCCCGGCTGGCCGTGGTGGGCGACGAGGGGATCCCGTTCCGGGTGCTCGCGGAGGCGATCGGCAAGGGCCTCGGCCTGCCGGTCGAGTCCGTCCCGGCCGAGCGGGTCGAGCAGCACTTCGGCTTCCTGAGCTTCCTCGTCCCGGCGGACCTGCCCGCCTCCGGCGCCCGCACCGAGGAGCTGCTCGACTGGCGCCCGGCCCACCCGGACCTGCTGGCCGACATGGCCGACTCGGCCAACGGGCACTACTTCCGCCCCGCCGGGTGAACAGGCACCGAACGATCAGTTCCTGCGCAACCGATCAACAGTTGCGCAAGTCCTTACTCATATGAAACTCACGGGCACCCCGTTCCTCGTCCTCTCCGTCCTGCTGGTCCCGCTCTCCGTCGTGGTGCTGATGACGGTGTGGGCCCGGGTGCGGGGGCCCAGGGCACTCCAGACCGCCGGGCGGCTCGGCCTGGTGCTGTTCGCCCAGGCGACCGCGGTACTGATGGTGTTCGTGCTGGTGAACAACGCCAACCAGCTCTACGCGACCTGGGGCGACCTGCTGGGCTCGGACAGCCACGTCCGGGCGGTGCCCGTGCCGCCGTCGGCCGACGGTACGGCGGCGGCCAACGGGCCGGACCAGCCCAAGGTCGTCCAGCAGTGGCAGGCGGTGGACGACCCGTCAGTGCCCAAGGACGTGAAGGAGACCCAGCTCAAGGGCCGCCTGTCAGGGGTGGACGGCGAGGTGCTGGTCTGGACGCCCCCGCAGTACGACGACCCCGCCTACCAGGGCAAGACCTTCCCCGTGGTCGAGCTGCTGGCCGGCTTCCCGGGCTCGGCCTCGGCCTGGTTCGGCAGCATGGACGTCTCCAAGCAGCTGGCCCCGCTGATGAAGTCGGGCCAGGTCGCCCCGTTCATCCTGGTCTCGCCGCGGGTGACCCTGCTCCCCGGACACCAGGACACCGGCTGCGCGGACGTGCCGGGCAAGGTGAACGCCGAGACCTGGCTGTGGCGCGACGTGCCGCAGCTGGTGCTCGACAACTTCCGGGTCGACCCGGCCGCCGCGCACTGGGCGGTGGCCGGCTACTCGGCCGGCGCGCACTGCGCCGTCCGGCTGGCCGTCGCCCACCCGAACCGGTTCCACGCGGCCGTCGCGATGTCCGGCTACAACGACCCGATCGGCGAGCCGGACTCGCTGACCGCCAAGGACTCGCACCTGCGCCAGGTCTCCAACCCGCTCTACCTGCTGACCCACGCCCAGACCCCGCCGGACGTCGCGCTCTACGTCACCGGGCGCAAGGGCGACGGGCTGGAGGACGCGCAGGCACTGCAGAAGGCCGCCAAGGCGCCGACCACGGTCGACCCGGTGGAGACCACCGGCCCGCACCTGACCTCCACCTGGAAGCCGATGGTGCCGACCGCCTTCACCTGGCTCAGCCAGCACGTGAAGGCCTGAGCGGTCGGCAGGAACGGGGGGCTGACCCCAGGTCAGCCCCCCGCCAGCACCCCGAGCAGTGCGCCCAGCAGCAGGCAGGGCCCGAACGGCAGCGGGTCCTTGCGCCCGGCCCGCCGGGTCGCCAGCAGGACCACGCCCAGGACCGCCGCCAGCAGGAAGCCCGCCAGCACGCCCTGGTAGACCGCGCGCCAGCCGTACCAGGCGAGCAGTGCCGCCAGCGTGGGGGCGAGTTTGACGTCCCCGAGGCCCATCGGACCGAGCAGCGCGAGCAGCCCGTAGACCAGGAAGAGCACCGCGGCCGCCAGCAGGCAGCCCAGCAGCACCCGCGGCCGGTGGTCCAGCAGCGCGGCCGCCACCAGCAGCACCGCCGTGCCCAGGCCCAGCGGCAGCGTCAGCGCGTCCGGCAGCCGGTGCACGGCCATGTCCACGAAGGCCAGCACCACCCCGAACAGCGCCACCCAGACCAGCGCCGGACCGATCGGCCATGCCACCGCCGACCCGACTGCCGCCCCGACCGCGGCGCTCGCCAACTCCACGCTCAGCGGCGCGGGCTGACTCGGCGTGCCGCAGCTCGGGCAGCGCCCGGTCGGGGGCAGCCAGCGCGGCACCCGGCCGCACCCGCACCGCCCCAACGGCTCCCCGGACGCCACCGCGTACCGCGCCACCGCGCCGCGCAGCACCGGCGCCACCGCCGCCCCACCGATCGCGCCCACGATCTCCGGTATCACGAACACCCCTCTACCCTGCCGCGGCACAGCCACGCCCCGTACGATCTGCTCGCTTGATTCGTACCGTAAGGGGGAGCTCCATGGAGCCGTTGGACAGCACCGATCCCGAGGCGATCGGCCCGTACCGACTCATCGCCAGGCTCGGGGTCGGTGGCATGGGCCGGGTCTACCTGGCCCGCAGCGCCGGCGGACGGACGGTGGCCGTCAAGGTGGTCCGCGGCGAACTCGCGGGCGACCAGGAGTTCCTGACCCGGTTCGGCCGGGAGGTGGCGGCGGCCCGGGCGGTGGACGGCACCTACACCGCGCCGGTGGTGGACGCCGAAGTCTCGGGCGCGCAGCCCTGGTTGGCCACCGCCTACGTGCTGGGCCCCTCGCTGACCGATGCGGTGGGCCGGTACGGCCCGCTGCCCGAGCACTCGGTGCGGGCACTGGGCGTCGGCCTGGCCCAGGCGCTGCGCGCGGTGCACGCGGCCGGGCTGGTGCACCGCGACCTCAAGCCCTCCAACGTGCTGCTGGCCGCCGACGGCCCGCGGGTGATCGACTTCGGCATCGCCCGCGCGATGGACGGCGACCAGATGACCCGCACCGGCGTGGTGGTCGGCTCGCCCGGCTACATGTCGCCGGAGCAGGCGGCCGGGCTGGCGATGACCCCGGCCAGTGACGTCTTCTCGCTCGGCTCGGTGCTGCTCTACGCGGCCTGCGGGCACGGCCCGTTCGAGAGCGAGTCGGGACCGGCCGCCCAGCTCTACCGGGTGGTGCACGACCAGGCCGACCTGGGCGAGCTGCCCGCCTCGCTGCGCGAGGCGGTCGGCGCCTGCCTGGCCAAGGAGCCGGCCCGCCGGCCCACCCCCGAGCAGCTGAGCGCGATGCTGGCCCCCGACGGCCCGGACTCGCTGCTGCGCGACGGCTGGCTGCCGGTGCCGGTGGCCTCCGCGCTGGCCCGGCACGCCGCCGCGGTGATGGACCTGGAGGCGCCGGTGCGCAACGGCTCCCCGGCCCCCGCCGCGCAGGCGGCGTACTCGCCGACCACCACCGACGGTCACGCGGTGGCCGACCCGGGCACCATGCAGCTCGGCGGCGCCGCCGGGCCGCCCGGCACCACCGGCGGCCCCGGCACCGTGCAGCTGGGCGCCGCGCAGCACGGCGGCGGCGCACCGACCCTGCCGCAGCCGGCCGCCCCCGGGCCGAAGCCGTCACGCCGCAACCTGCTGGTGGCCGGCGGCGGCGTGCTGGCGCTGGCCGCGGCCGGCGGCATCGGCTGGGCGCTGAGCGGCCACGGCGGCAAGCCGGTCGCGGGCGGCAGCACCAGCCCCTCCCCCGCGCCCGACAGCGCCGCCTCGACCGGCACCGTGCCGCTGCCCGCACCCACCGCCACCCGCGCCGACGGGGTGCCGCCCGGCCCGCTGTGGACCTACCCGGCCAAGGGCCGGCTCGGCCTGGGCCCGGCGCAGTTCGCCGGCGGCCTGCTGCTGCCGCCGGGCGACGCGCTGGTCGCGCTGGACCCGGCCAGTGGCAAGGAGCAGTGGGCCCGCCGGGACGTGCAGGCGATCGAGATGGCCGCGCACGGCAACGACGTGTACGTCAGCGCGCTGGGCGGCGCGGCCGGCTACGACCTCAGGACCAGCGCCCCCAACTGGCAGTCCGCCAACCGTTCCACCGACAACCGGACGATCAACGCCAACCGGCTGCTCGGCGTGGACGACAAGCACCTCTACCTGCTGGCGGACCTGACGGACGCCAACTTCGCCAGCACCAGCGGGGTGCTGGCCTTCGCGCTGGACACCAAGCAGGTGGCCTGGTTCCAGGAGCGCAAGAAGGGCACCGACACCGTCTTCATCTCCAGCATGGTGGCCGGCGGCAACGTCTTCTACACCGACGCCGACGCGAACCTGGTGGCCCGCGGCGGTGCGACCGGCCAGCAGCTCTGGTTCGCCGACACCGGGGCCAAGGCGGCCTTCCAGCCCGCCGCCGACGACACCCAGGCGTACTGCCTGGTGGGCGGCACCGGCCTGCAGGCGGTGCGGCTGAGCGACGGCGTGCAGCAGTGGAAGATCCAGCTGCCGGCCGGCCAGCTCGGCATGTTCACCCCCGTCACGGCGAGCGGCGGGGTGGTCTACGGCAGCGACGGCTCCGCCTCGGTCTCCGCCTGGAGCGCCAAGGACGGCACGAAGCTGTGGACCTGCCCGCTGCCCCGGTCCCCCTCCGGGCTGGTCCCGCCGGTGCTGGTGCACGACACCCTGTTCGTCCCCGGCAAGGGCGACGAGGGCCTGTACGCGGTGGACACCAAGCACGCCAAGGTGCGCTGGACCTTCAAGAACGGTCTGAACACCGGCGACGACTGGTACCTGTCCACGGACGGCGAGCGGCTCTTCGCGGTGTTCCAGTCCACCGTGTACTGCCTGCCGCCGGTCTGACCGGCCCCCGGACCACGTGGTTCTCCCCTGGGCGCAGGGGAGAACCACGTGGTCAAGAACACGCGCGGGCCGGGGTGGCGGCCCCGTACAGTTTGCGCATGCAGGTCATCCAGTCCAGCAAGCTCGCCAATGTCTGCTACGACATCCGCGGACCGGTGCTCGATGAGGCGATGCGACTGGAGGACCAGGGACATCGCATCCTCAAGCTGAACACCGGCAATCCCGCCGCGTTCGGCTTCGACGCGCCGCCGGAGATCCTGCAGGACATCCTGCGCAACCTGTCCGGCGCGCACGGCTACGGCGACTCCAAGGGCCTGCTCTCGGCGCGCCGCGCGGTGGTCATGCACTACGAGGAGCGCGGCCTGCACGGGCTGGGCGTCGAGGACGTCTTCCTCGGCAACGGCGTCTCCGAGCTGATCCAGCTGGCCATGACCGCGCTGCTGGACGACGGGGACGAGGTGCTGGTCCCGGCCCCGGACTACCCGCTGTGGACCGCCTCGGTCAGCCTGGCCGGCGGCACCGCGGTGCACTACCGCTGCGACGAGCAGTCCGAGTGGTACCCGGACCTGGCCGACATCGCGGCCAAGGTGACCGACCGCACCCGGGCCATCGTGGTGATCAACCCGAACAACCCCACCGGCTCGGTCTACCCGCGCGAGGTGCTGGAGGGCATCGTCGAGATCGCCCGCCGGCACGACCTGGTGGTCTACGCGGACGAGATCTACGACAAGATCCTCTACGACGACGCCGAGCACGTACCGCTGGCCACCCTGGCCCCCGACCTGTTCTGCGTCACCTTCAACGGGATGTCCAAGGCCTACCGGGTGGCCGGCTTCCGGTCCGGCTGGATGGTGCTCTCCGGCGACCGGCACCGGGCCCGCAGCTACATCGAGGGCCTGACCGTACTGGCCAGCATGCGGCTGTGCGCCAACATGCCCGCCCAGCACGCGGTGGCCGCGGCGCTCGGCGGCCGGCAGTCGATCAAGGACCTGATCCTGCCGGGCGGCCGGCTGCTGGAGTCGCGCGACGCCGCCTACCGGCTGCTGAACGAGATCCCCGGGGTCAGCTGCGTGAAGCCGAAGGGCGCGCTGTACGCGTTCCCGCGGCTGGACCCGGCGGTGTACAAGATCAAGGACGACGCGCAGATGGTGCTGGACCTGCTGCGCTCGCAGCGGATCCTGATCGTCCAGGGCACCGGCTTCAACTGGCCGGAGCCGGACCACTTCCGGCTGGTCACGCTGCCGCGCCCGGAGGAGATCGAGGACGCGGTGACCAGGATCGGCGAGTTCCTCTCCGGCTACGTGCAGCTCTGAGCCCGCGGGGCTCCCGGGCACGACGCCGGCGGCCGCGGGCTACGGCACGGCGGTCCCTGTGATCCTTGGTCGGGGAAGGACCGCCGTACCGAAGGCCGCGGCCGCCGGTGTTCCTGCTTCCGGCCGACGCGGAATCAGCTGTTGAGGGCTCAGCTGATGCCGCGTCGACCGTGGTTCGCGGGGGTCAGCCCAGGCGCTTGACCAGCGCCCGGTACTCGTCCCAGAGCGCCTCGGGGGTGTGCTCCCCGAACAGCTCCAGGTGCGCCGGGATCAGCGCCGCCTCCTGCCGCCAGATCTCGGGGTCGACCGAGAGCAGCAGGTCCAGCTCGGCCTCGCTGAGCTCCAGGCCGTCCAGGTCCAGGGCGTCCTTGGCGGGCAGCACGCCGATCGGGCTCTCCACGCCGGCCGCGGTGCCCTGCAGGCGCTCGACGATCCACTTGAGCACCCGGCTGTTCTCGCCGTAGCCCGGCCAGACGAACTTGCCGGCGGCGTCCTTGCGGAACCAGTTGACGTAGTAGATCTTCGGCAGCTTCTCGGCGTCCGCGGCCGCGCCCAGCTTCAGCCAGTGGGCGAAGTAGTCGCCCATGTTGTAGCCGCAGAACGGCAGCATCGCGAACGGGTCGCGGCGCAGCTCGCCCACGGTGCCCTCGGCGGCGGCGGTCTTCTCCGAGGCGATGTTGGAGCCCAGGAAGACGCCGTGCTGCCAGTCGAAGGACTCGGTGACCAGCGGGACGGCGGTGGCCCGGCGGCCGCCGAACAGGATGGCCGAGATCGGCACGCCCGCCTGGTCCTCCCACTCCGGGGCGATGGTCGGGCACTGGGCGGCCGGCACCGCGAAGCGGGCGTTCGGGTGGGCGGCCGGGGTGTCCGAGGCCGGGGTCCAGTCGTTGCCGCGCCAGTCGGTCAGGTGGGCCGGCGGCTCCTCGGTCAGGCCCTCCCACCACACGTCGCCGTCGTCGGTCAGCGCGACGTTGGTGAAGACGGTGTTGCCGTACAGCGTGTCGATCGCGTTGGCGTTGGTCTCGGTGCCGGTGCCCGGGGCGACGCCGAAGAAGCCCGCCTCCGGGTTGATCGCGTAGAGCCGGCCGTCGGCGCCGAACCGCATCCAGGCGATGTCGTCGCCGATGGTCTCCACCTTCCAGCCCGGGATGGTGGGCTGGAGCATGGCCAGGTTGGTCTTGCCGCAGGCGCTCGGGAAGGCGGCCGCGATGTACTTCACGTCCTGGTTGGGCGCGGTCAGCTTGAGCACCAGCATGTGCTCGGCCAGCCAGCCCTCGTCCCGGGCCATGGTGGAGGCGATCCGCAGCGCGTAGCACTTCTTGCCGAGCAGCGCGTTGCCGCCGTAGCCGGAGCCGTAGGACCAGATCTCGCGGGTCTCGGGGAAGTGCGAGATGTACTTGGTGCTGTTGCACGGCCACGGGACGTCCGCCTCGCCCTCGGCCAGCGGGGCGCCGAGGGTGTGCACGGCCTTGACGAACTCGCCGTCCTCGCCGAGCTGGTCCAGCACGGCCTGGCCCATCCGGGTCATCACGCGCATGGAGACGGCCACGTAGGCGGAGTCGGTGATCTCGACGCCGTAGGCCGCCAGCGGGGAGCCGACCGGGCCCATCGAGAACGGCACGACGTACATCGTGCGGCCCTTCATGGAGCCGCGGAACAGGCCGCCCTCGCCGTTCGCGCCCTGGAAGATCTCACGCATCTCGGCGGGAGCCTTCCAGTGGTTGGTCGGGCCCGCGTCCTGCTCCTGCTCGGAGCAGATGAAGGTGCGGTCCTCGACCCGGGCCACGTCGCTCGGGTCCGAGGCGGCGTAGTACGAGTTGGGGCGCTTGGCGGGGTTCAGCTTCTTGAAGGTGCCCTGAGCCACCAGCAGGTCGGCGAGGCGCTGGTACTCCTCCTCCGAGCCGTCGCACCACTCGATGCGGTCCGGCTGGGTGAGTTCGGCGATCTCGTTGACCCAGGCCAACAGGCGGGCGTGGCGGGTGGGGGCTGCCGTGCTGACGGCGAGATTCTCCTGCGACACGATCGCTCCTTCACGCCGACTCATGCCGTGAGTCAGGCGTCCGGGGGTTGAGGGTGCTTAGCAGCGTAGCTCCGACTTTCGACCCCCAACACGGCATGCTGTCGGTTTTGAAGCAAGTTTTGCTACGTCATGGACAAAAAGAGGGCCTCCAGGAGGCTCTCCCGGAAGGGCTGGAGATCGACTAGGTCACATCCGAACGCACCACATTGGCCAAAAGTGACGCGTCCCACTTCCTACTTGGAAGTAACCTACGGCTCCGTAGGTAGCATGGCGCCCATGACTGCGGACCGGCTCGAGGGTGGTGCTGTGGAAACTGTGGTGGCGGAAGTGACCCCGGTGCGCGAGGCCAAGCCGGCCTGGCGCGGATGGCTGCACGCGGGGATGTTCCCGGCGGCGGTGGCGGCGGGGATCGTGCTGATCTGCCTGGCCGACTCGACCGAGGGCCGGATCGCCTGCACGGTGTACGCGGTGAGCGCCTGGCTGCTGTTCGGGGTGAGCGCGCTCTACCACCGCTTCGACTGGGGCCCGCGCGGCGACGCGGTGCTGCGCCGGCTGGACCACGCGAACATCTTCCTGATCATCGCGGGGTCCTACACGCCGTTCACCATCCTGCTGCTGCACGGCGGACGGCGGCAGCTGCTGCTCTGGCTGGTCTGGGGCGGCGCCCTGGCCGGCATCGCGTTCCGGGTGTTCTGGGTCGGCGCGCCCCGCTGGCTCTACACGCCCTGCTACCTCGCGCTGGGCTGGGCGGCGGTCTTCTTCCTGCCCGACTTCCTGCGCACCGGCGGGGTCGCCGTGATCAGCCTGATGGTCGCGGGCGGGCTGCTCTACAGCGCGGGCGGCGTGGTCTACGGGCTCAAGCGGCCCAATCCGTCACCGCGTTGGTTCGGTTTCCACGAGGTCTTCCACGCCTTCACCCTCGGGGCCTTCATCGTGCAGTACGTGGGCATCTCGCTGATCGCCTACAAGGCGGCCTGAGTACGGGTGGCCGACCGCCGGGACCGGGCCGCGCTGCTCGCGGGCCCGGCGGCAGCGGTCGCAGTGCGCGCTGTCCGGGCGGCTGTCGTGGCCGTAGTACCCGTGGCCGGCGGGGCGGAACCGGCGGCCGACGTGGATCATCACCAGCACCGCCTCGACCGAGGCGACCGCCCAGACCAGCGGGGCACCGTCGGCCAGGTAGGCGGCGACCACGGCGAGCGCTGCGGCGACCACGACGACCGTGCCCCAGAACTGCAGGTCCCGAGTGTCCTTCACGGCCGTCGCCACCTCTCCCCGTCCTGACCCAGTGGCACATCGTATCCACCGACAGTCACTGGCCGTAGTCGACGGCGAGCGAACAATGCATCAATGTTTCTTCAACATCGGGTGCCGCCCGGGGCACCGAATGCCCTAAGGTGTCCGGACCTACCAGCAGCCCCGCACGGGTGTTCCCGTGCGGGGCTGCCTATTGTGCCTGATGGGGCGTCAGGCGGTGCCGGTGCGGGGTCAGCCGGTGCCGGTTCGCCTGCGCAGGGCCAGCGCCGCACCCGCCAGGGCGGTGACGCCGAGGGCGCCGGCGGCCAGCACGCCGGTCAGGCCGTCGCCCTGACCGGCCGCCCCCGCCGTGGAGAAGCCGCCGCCCAGGCCCGCCTTGTCGTAGCCGGAGCCGGGCAGCTTGTCGCCGTACCGCTGGTGCACCAGCTTCTGGTAGGCGGCCAGGCTGACCCCGCCGCCCACCGAGGTGCGGGCCTCCGCGTCCAGCGGGAGCACCCGGCCGCCGCGCAGCACGTACCAGGCGTTCAGCTGCGGCTCGCGGAAGACGGTGCCGCCACCGCCGGCCGCGCCGCGGGCCGCGTAGTCGGTCTCGTCGCTGCCGGAGGCGATGTTCACCACCTGCCAGTGGTCGTTCTGACGCACCGTCCAGACCGAGGCGCTGCGACCGTCGGCGGAGACCGCCTTGGTGGCCGTGAAGTCCACCCTGGCCACCGGGGCACCGGCGGTGCCCGCCACGAAGGCCGGGTCCAGCGTGTAGACGGGGACGGTGTCGCCGACCAGGGCCGGGGCCGCAGCCGCGGCGGCCTGCGCCTCGGTGGCGGCGGAGACCGCGAGCGGCTTGGTGGGCGGGACGCCCTTGCGGGCGAAGAAGTGGCCGAGTTGGTCGAGCACGGCCGGGGACTGGGCCGCACTGCGGGCGGCGGCCAGGTCGCTCGGGGCCACGGTGGCGGGGGCCTCGTCGGCCGCCGCCAGCGGAGCCGCCAGGGCGGTGAGGGCGAGGGCGGCGGTCAGGGTCGCGGTGATCCGGGTGAGCTTCATCGGGGCCTCCTCACGCGCCGATCCGGTACAGGGAGTGGGTCCAGGAGAAGGAGCTGTTGCTCACGTAGTAGCCGTAGTCCGCCCAGTTGTAGCGGTAGTCGGAGGGCCAGGGGTCGCCCCAGTAGACCCAGTTGTTGCTGGTGTCGTAGCCGTACAGCACCTCCATGTGGCCGCCGCCGGAGGACCACTGGATCCGGGTCTCCACCGGGCGGTTGCTGTTGATCTCGTTCTGCACGGTGGCGTAGTACAGGTAGCCGTTGACGTAGCTGCCCGGGTTGATGCCGATCCAGCTGAGCGCGTTCTGCACGTCGTCCAGCGCGGCCTGGCTGTTCGGGCAGCTGGAGTTGACGGACCGTCCGAAGGCGGCGTTGCAGAACTGGTTCTGGGTGTAGCTGTAGCCGAAGTAGCCGGCGATGCTGTCGCCGCTGGCGGCCCAGCACCAGTTGGAGTTCTGCTGCTGCTGCATCGTCAGGTTGAGGGTGCGCCAGGTGGTGCCGGCGGTGGCGGTGCGGGGGGCGGCGGCAGCCGGGGCGGCGGCGCGGACCGTGGGGGCGGTCGCGGCGACGGCCGGGGTGCTGGTGACGGCGGTCAGGGCCGGGGCGACGGCGGCGAGCGCCGCCAGGGCGAGGGCCCGGCGCAGCCGGCCGGTTCTGGGGACGGGGCCGGGTGATCCGGGCAGTGCGGGGCGTCCTGGAGCGGACAAGGCGGTTCCTCCTTGCGTGGGGGCAGGGAAGGGAAGTGGGGGGCACGCGGCCCGGCGCCGTCCGGATCGGCGGCGGGGTGTGAGAGAGCATCCGACCGTTGACCGGAGCTGGTCAACGGCGTGCGGAGCGGGGTGCCCCGCGAAGTGAACGCGGTCCGGCGAGTGTGAACGCCGCAAGCCGCTGCCCACCGGGAGGGTGACAGGGCGACACCGGCGTGTGAATATTCACCACCGTCGCGCCGCGCGACTCGCGTCTCACGCCTGGGGCCTGGGGCCTGGTGCCGCGCGCCGCGCGACCGTCGCGTCCGGATCCCCCAGCCCGGACGGGAGAGGAGCTCGCCGTGCCCCAGCAGCCCGACCTAGCCGCCGTGTTGCGCACCGGACCGTTCCACGTCGCGCTGCGCACCGCGCTGACCGCGCGCGGGCTGGCCCTGCACCGGGTCCAGCAGCACCTGGCGCAGCGCGGCGTGCACGTCGGAGTGACCAGCCTGAGCTACTGGCAGCAGGGCCGGCGCCGCCCCGAGCGGGCCGAGTCGCTGCGCGCGGTCCGGGCCCTGGAGGAGGTGCTGGAGTTGCCGGCCCACTCGCTGACCCGGTTGCTCGGGCCGCGGGTGCCCTCGGCCGCCGAACCTCCGGTGCCGACCCGCCCCTACCGGGACCTGATCAGCCCCGCGCGGGCGGTGGACGGCCTGCTCGCCGAACTGCCGGGCCCGCGCGACACCGGGGTGCACACCGTGGCCCACATCGAGCGGATCCGGATCGGGCCCGACCGGCAGTTGGTCAGCCGCGACTCGCAGCACGCGGTGCGGGCGCACCGGGACGGGATCGACCGGTACCTGGCGATCTACCAGGGGGACCCGGGATCCGACGTCTCGTCAGTGCGGGTGCGGGCCGAGGAGAACTGCCGCCCCGGGCGGATCCGGCGCGACCGGTCGGCCCAGTTGGTGATCGCCGAACTGCTGCTGGACCGCCGGCTGCGCGCCGGGGAGACCCACCTGCTCGGGTACGGCTTCGACGACGCGCCCGCACCGGCGCCGAGCACCGAGTACGTGCGGGGCTTCAACGCCGGCACCGGCCAGTACGTGCTCCAGGCCACCTTCGACCGGGCCGCGCTGCCGGTGCGCTGCCACCGCTTCGCGAGCCGCGCACCGGGGGTGGCGCCGCACGAGCGGGAGGAGCTGACCCTGGACGGCCGGGGCTGCGTGCACGTGGTGGCCACGGGGCTCGGGCCGTGCCTGGTGGGGGTGGAGTGGGGTTGGGAGTAGCAGCGGGGGCGGAGTTGCCGCCACCGCCGCCACCGCCGCTACTTCCGCTGCTCCGCTACGCCCGCCGGAAGTCGAGGATCACGCTGTCGTCCACCGGGCGGTACCCCAGCTTCTGGTAGATCGAGTTGCTGGTCGGGTTCGCCAGGTCGGTGAAGAGCAGGACCTCCCTCGCCCCGCGCTCGCGCCCCAGCGCGGAGACGGCCGCCGTCACGGCGCTCGCGTAGCCGCGGCCGCGCTGGTCCTCGGGCGTGTACACCGGCCCGATCCGGGTCATGCCGGCCAGCACCGGCGACAGGCCCGCCATCGAGACCGGACGGCCCGCCGGGTACTCCCACAGGTGCAGGTCGTCGCTGCCGAGGCGACGGGCGATGATCCCCGGCACGTCCCGCGGGGCGAAGTCGACCGCCGAGGCGAACCGGGCGAACCAGTCCACCAGCAGCTCCGCGTCCGCCTCGGTGCCCCGCCGCAGCCGCCCGGGGACCTCGGTCGGCGCCGTCAACCCGCCCAGGCGGAAGAGCCGCTGCTCCTGGTTGACGGTGACCGCGGCCCCGGTCCGCTCGCTCCAGCGCTGCGCGAAGGCGCGCGTCCGGTCCGCCGGGCCGCCCGCGCCCGCGAGCTCCGGCCACGGCAGTGTGTCCGCCAGTTGCACGGCGGCCGCCGGCGGCATCGTCCCCAGCCGGATCGGCTGCGGCGGGGTCTGCAGGCAGGCGCCCGCGACCGGCTCGCCGGGGCCCGGGCGCCACCAGCCGAACCGCGGCCCGAGCGCCGGATCGCCTCCGGCGGCCCCGCCCGCGGCGAGCTGGTGGGTCAGGGTCAGCAGCACGGTGTTCTCGACCGGCCGACCGCGCAGGTACTCCCCCGCGTGCTGCTGGAACTCGGCCACCGACTCACTGAAGGTCCACGTCATCCAGCGATCGTGCGCCCCCGGGCCGCCCGGGTGCACCCGGTTTTCCGCCCTGCCCTACTTCACCTGGGCCGCCAGCTCCTCCGGATCCGTGGTCGGCGCCTGGCACACGAAGTGCCGGCACACGTACGCCGCCGGCTCCCCGCCGCGCATGGTCCGCCCCGCGAGCAGCGGCGCCTCGTCCCCCTCCTCGCCCACCGCGACCACGGCCCCCGGCGCGGTCGCCAGCAGCGCCGCGCGGTGCAGCGCGGCCGTCCGGGGGTCCCCGGCGGGGCCGACCACGGCGATCTCACGCGGCCCGTCCAGCAGCGCCTCGGCGGCGGCCAGGCCCCAGCCGATGAACCGCGGTGCCTGGCCCGCCAGCGCGCCCACCACGCCCAGGGCGCGCTCGGCGGCGGTGCGGTGGCGCTCGGAACCGGTGTACGCGGCGTAGCTCAGCAGGGCCTGCGCGGCCGCCGTCCACCCCGACGGGGTGGCGTTGTCGGTCGGGTCCTGCGGGCGGCGGATCAGCTCCTCCGCATCGTCCGCCGCGTCGTAGAAGCCGCCTGACTGCTCGTCACCGAAGTGCCGCAGCACCAGGTCCAGCAGTCCGCCCGCCAGCGAGAGCCACTCCCCCTCGCCCGTCACGGCGTACAGCGCCAGGAAGCCCTCCGCCGTGTCGGCGTAGTCCTCCAGCACCCCCGCGTTGGCGCCCGCCTTGCCGTGCCGCGAGGTGCGCAGCAGGCGCCCGTCGGCGGTCAGGTGCACCGCGAGCAGCAGGTCCGCGGCCCGTTCGGCGGCCGCCACCAGGTCGGGCCGCTCCAGCAGCGCGCCGCACTCGGCCAGGGCGGCGATCGCCAGGCCGTTCCAGGCCGCGACCACCTTGTCGTCCCGCGCGGGGGCGGGCCGCTCGGTGCGCGCGCCCAGCAGGGCGGCCCTGATCCGCTCGTAGGCCGCACCGTCCTCGGGCTCGGCCGGCAGCTGCAGCACCGAGCGCCCCTGCTCGAAGGTCCCCTCCCGGGTCACCCCGAACAGCCGGGCCGCCAACTCCCCGTCGGCCTCGCCCAGCACCTTCGTCAGCTCCTCGGGCGTCCAGACGTAGTACGCCCCCTCGCGGCTCTCCCCGCTGCCCTCCTCGATGCTGTCCGCATCCAGCGCGGAGGCGAACCCGCCCTCCGGCGTGACGAGTTCGCGCACCATGAAGTCGGCGGTCTGCTCGGCCACCCGCCGGGCCAGCGGGTCCCGGCCGGCCCGCCACAGGTGCAGGTAGACCCGGGCCAGCAGCGCGTTGTCGTAGAGCATCTTCTCGAAGTGCGGGACCACCCAGTCCGCGTCCACCGAGTACCGGGCGAAGCCGCCGCCGAGCTGGTCGTAGATGCCGCCGCGCGCCATCGCCTCCGCGGTGGCCGCGGCCTGCTCCAACGCCACGGCAGAACCGGTGCGGGCATGGTGGCGCAGCAGGAACTCCAGCACCATCGACGGCGGGAACTTGGGCGCCCCGCCGAACCCGCCGCGGGCCGCGTCGAAGCTGCGGCTCAACCCCGCCAGCGCCTGGTGCAGCTCCCGCTCCCCGGGCGCCGACACCCCTGCCCCGACCCCGTACACCCGGGCCCGCTCCGCGAGCTCCGCCCGGATCCGCCCCGCCACCTCGGCCACCTCGTCCCGCCGCTCCCGCCAGGCGGCCTCGACCCCCTCCAGCACCTGCCGGAAGCCGGGCATCCCGTGCCGCGGCTCGGGCGGGAAGTACGTCCCGAAGTAGAACGGCTCCTTGCTCGGCGTCAGGAACACCGTCATCGGCCACCCGCCCTGCCCGGTAGCCGCCTGCACCGCCTCCATGTATACGGCATCCACATCCGGCCGCTCCTCCCGGTCCACCTTCACCGAGACGAAGTGCTCGTTCAGGTACCGGGCCACCGCGTCGTCCTCGAACGACTCATGGGCCATCACATGACACCAGTGACACGCAGCGTAACCGACTGACAACAGAACGGGTACATTGCGCCGTTTCGCTTCCTCGAACGCCTCGGGTCCCCACGGCCACCAGTCGACCGGATTGTCGGCATGCTGAAGCAGATAAGGCGAGGTCACACCAGCCAACCGGTTCATACGACCCAGCCTCTCACGCCAACACGGTCCTGCCGGTTCGGCCCGCAAACCCCCGCCCTACTCCTGAGTTCCACAGTTGGTG
>NZ_PYBW01000169.1 GCF_003205575.1 Streptomyces tateyamensis | reverse complement strand
GTCGGGGGTGGGTGCGGTCGACAGTTTCATAGTGTTTCGGTGGTCATAGCGTGAGGGAAACGCCCGGTTACGTTCCGAACCCGGAAGCTAAGCCTTACAGCGCCGATGGTACTGCAGGGGGGACCCTGTGGGAGAGTAGGACGCCGCCGAACAATCTTTCAGAAGAAGCCCCTACCGTTTACCGGTAGGGGCTTCTTCGCGTTCGGCTTCGGGGTTGGGTAAAGTCGGGGCCGCCAGGACGGACCCGGCAGATCCGCATGACAGAGGAGGCCCCCACGGTGGAGGTCCAGGAGACGCGCGTGCAGACCGACCGCGTCCTCACCATCCCGAACCTGCTGAGCATGGCGCGGTTGGTCGGGGTGCCGGTCTTCCTCTGGCTCATTCTGTGGCCGAAGTTCGACGGCCCGAACAACGACGGCTGGGCGCTGCTGATCCTGGCGGCGAGCGGGGTCAGCGACTACCTGGACGGGAAACTGGCCAGGCGCTGGGGGCAGATCAGCCGGCTGGGCCAGATCCTCGATCCGCTGGCGGACCGGCTCTACGTACTCTCCACGCTGCTGGGCCTCACCTGGCGACAGATCCTGCCCTGGTGGCTGACCGCCATCCTGCTGGCGCGCGAGGTGTTCCTCGCCGGGCTGCTGCCGATTCTGAACCGGCGCGGTTACGGTCCGCTCAACGTCAGTTTTCTGGGCAAGGCCGCGACCTTCAACCTGATGTACGCCTTTCCACTTCTGCTGCTGGGCCAGGGGCAGGGCTGGTTCCACCAGACCGCCGAGGTGGTCAGTTGGGCGTTCATCTGGTGGGGGACGGTGCTCTACTGGTGGGCCGGCCTGCTGTACGCGGTCCAGGTGCGGCAGATCGTCCGCGGCACGGTGGCCGCGCCGACCCCCTGAGCGTGGCCCAGCCCACCCGTCCGTCCGCGCGTCGGATCATTTCAACCGGGTAGATGTGTCCTGAAACGGTTTGATGGACGAAGAGTCCATTGCCGCGAAGGAGGACGCATCCGCCATGAAAGCCGTTGTGATGGCCGGAGGCGAGGGAACTCGTCTCCGCCCGATGACTTCGAGCATGCCGAAGCCGCTCCTGCCGGTCGCGAACCGACCGATCATGGAGCACGTGCTGCGCCTGCTCAAGCGGCACGGCCTCACCGATACCGTCGTCACCGTGCAGTTCCTCGCCTCGCTGGTGAAGAACTACTTCGGGGACGGCGAGGAACTCGGCATGAACCTCACCTATGCGAACGAGGAGGTTCCGCTAGGCACCGCAGGGAGTGTCAAGAACGCCGAGGACGCACTCCGCGACGACTCTTTTCTGGTGATCTCGGGCGACGCCCTCACCGATTTCGATCTTTCTGAATTGATCGCCTTTCACCGCGCCAAGGGTGCGCTGGTCACGGTCTGTCTGACCCGGGTGCCGAACCCGCTGGAGTTCGGGATCACGATCGTCGACGACGAGGGCCGGGTCGAACGCTTCCTGGAGAAGCCGACCTGGGGCCAGGTCTTCTCGGACACCGTGAACACCGGCATCTACGTGATGGAGCCGGAGGTCTTCGACTACGTGGCGGCCGGCACCTCGGTGGACTGGTCGGGCGACGTGTTCCCGCAGCTGCTCAAGGAGGGCAAGCCGGTCTACGGGTACGTGGCCGAGGGCTACTGGGAGGACGTGGGCACCCACGAGAGCTACGGCAAGGCCCAGGCGGACGTGCTGGAGGGCAAGGTCGACGTCGAGCTGGACGGCTTCGAGATCTCCCCGGGCGTCTGGGTGGCCGAGGGCGCCGAGGTGGACCCGGAGGCGATCCTGCGCGGCCCGCTCTACATCGGCGACTACGCCAAGGTGGAGGCGGGCGTCGAGCTGCGCGAGCACACCGTGCTGGGCAGCAACGTCGTGGTCAAGCGCGGTGCGTTCCTGCACAAGGCGGTGATCCACGACAACGTCTACATCGGTCCGCAGACCAACCTGCGCGGTTGCGTGGTGGGCAAGAACACCGACGTGATGCGCGCGGCCCGGATCGAGGACGGCGCGGTGATCGGGGACGAGTGCCTGATCGGCGAGGAGTCGATCATCGCGGGTGCGGTCCGGGTCTACCCGTTCAAGACCATCGAGGCCGGCGCGTTCGTCAACACCTCGGTCATCTGGGAGTCGCGGGGTCAGGAGCACCTGTTCGGGGCCCGCGGGGTCTCCGGGATCCTCAACGTGGAGATCACCCCGGAGCTGGCGGTCCGGCTGGCCGGCGCCTACGCCACCACGTTGAAGAAGGGCGCCACCGTCACCATCGCCCGGGACCACTCGCGTGGTGCCCGAGCGCTCAAACGGGCGATGATCTCCGCGCTGCAGACCAGCGCGATCGACGTCCGCGACCTGGAGAACGTGCCGATGCCGGTGGCCCGGCAGCACACCGCCCGCGGCAGTGCCGGCGGGATCTTCCTGCGCACCACTCCGGGGGTGCCGGACTCGCTGGACATCCTGTTCTTCGACGAGCGCGGCGCCGACCTCTCGCAGGCCGGGCAGCGCAAGCTGGACCGGGTCTACGCCCGCCAGGAGTTCCGCCGGGCGTTCCCGGGCGAGATCGGCGACCTGACCTTCCCGTCCAGCGTCTTCGACTCCTACGCGGGCAACCTGCTGCGCGACATCGACACCACCGGTGTCCGCGAGGCGGGGCTGAAGGTCGTGGTGGACACCGCGCACGGCAGCGCCGGGCTGGTGCTGCCGAGCATCCTGGGCCGGCTCGGGGTGGAGGCACTGGCCGTCAGCGGCGGCCTGGACGAGGCCCGTCCGACCGAGGACGCCGAGGAGCGGCGGGCCGGCCTGGCCCGGCTCGGTGCGCTGGTCGCCTCCTCGCGGGCGGCCTTCGGCGTCCGGTTCGACACCGTCGGCGAGCGGGTCTCCTTCGTGGACGAGCTGGGCCGGGTGATCGAGGACGACCGCGCGCTGCTCGTGCTGCTGGACCTGGTGGCCGCCGAGCGCCGTAGCGGCCAGGTGGCGCTGCCGGTGACCACCACGCGGATCGCCGAGCAGGTGGCGGCGTACCACGGCACCCAGGTGCGGTGGACCTCCACCTCGCCCGACGACCTGGCGAAGGCGGCCGCCGCCGAGAACACCATCTTCGGTGGTGACGGGCGCGGCGGCTACGTGGTGCCGGAGTTCAGCGGCCTGCTGGACGGTGCGGCGGCCTTCGTCCGGCTGGTCGGCCTGGTCGCGCGCACCCAGCTGACGCTCAGCCAGATCGACGCCCGTATCCCGCAGGCGCACATCCAGCGCCGGGACATCGCCACGCCGTGGGCGGCCAAGGGCATGGTGATGCGTTCGGTGGTGGAGGCGGCCGGCGGCCGCCAGCTGGACACCACGGACGGGGTGCGGGTGGTCGAGCCGGACGGCCGCTGGTGCCTGGTGCTGCCGGACCCGGGTGAGGCGACCACCCACCTGTGGGCCGAGGGGCCCGACGACGAGGCCACCCAGCGGCTGCTGGACGAGTGGGCGGCGGTGGTGGATGGCGCCGGTCGCTGACTCCGGCCCGCTGACTCCGGCCGGCTGACTGCGGCCTGCTGACCCGACCCGGCGGCCCCGGGCGACCACCCCCTCGGGGGCTGGTCGCCCGGGGCCGCGGCGTCGTGGGACGATGTCCCGCATGTCAGCGACGCGATCACCGAAGGAGCGGGCCGGGAGGTTCTCCCGCCCGGACGCCTCGATGACGCTGCTGACCACGATGATGGACCAGAGCCTGGACGAGGGTTATGCGGCGGCGGCCCGGGCCCGCGGCGAGGTGGGGCGCCGCCGGTTGCCCACCACGACCCGGGGCAAGCTGTTGCTGGGGGCCGGGCTGGCGATGGCCGCCGTGGTGGTGACGATCAGTGGGGTCAACGCGCACGACGCGCGTCCTGAGCTGGCCAAGGAGCACGACGCGCTGGTGCAGCGGGTCACCGACGCCACCGCGGCCGCCGACAAACTGCAGCACCAGGTCGAGTCGGCCCGCGCCCAGGTGGACGCCGAGCAGCAGAAGGCGCTGCACGACGGCGTCGACAGCGGTCTGGCATCGCTGGACGCGGCGGTGGGCACCGGCGCGGTGACCGGCCCCGGGGTCAAGCTGGTGATCGACGACCCGGCCGACGCCGGCACCGGCGGCGGGATCGATCCGCGCACCTCGGGCGGCTTCAGCGGCGGCCGGCTGCGCGACCGGGACCTGCAACTGGTGGTCAACGGCCTGTGGCAGGCCGGCGCCGAGGCGGTCGCGGTGAACGGGCAGCGGCTGACCGCGCTGTCGCCGATCCGGGCCGCCGGTGATGCGATCCTGGTGGACAACCGGCCGCTGGTACCGCCCTACACGGTGCTGGCGATCGGGGACGAGAAGGTACTGCCGGCCGCGTTCCAGGAGAGCATGGGCGGGCACTACCTCAAGCTGCTCCAGGACAGCTACGGGATCCGGGCCAACCTGAGCGGGCAGCACGCGCTGAGCCTGCCGGCGGCGGTGGGCTTCGCGCTGCGACTGGCCTCGCCGCTGCCGGACACCCCGGGAACTGGCGCGCCGTCAGCGCAACCGTCCGGGGCGCCCGCCACGTCCACCCCACTGTCACCTTCCGCGAGCCCGTCACCCTCGCCCACCTCGGGCACCCCTGCGCCGAGCAGGCCCTCCAGGACAGGAGCAAGCAAGTCGTGATCGCCGTACTGGGCCTGGTGGCCGGTGTCATCGTCGGGCTCTTCGTGCAGCCGTCGGTGCCGCCTGCCGTGGTGCCGTACCTGCCGATCGCCGTGGTGGCCGCGCTCGACGCGGTCTTCGGCGGCGTGCGGGCGATGCTGGACGGGATCTTCGACGACAAGGTCTTCGTGGTCTCCTTCCTCTCCAACGTGGTGGTGGCGGCGCTGATCGTCTTCCTGGGCGACCAGCTGGGTGTCGGCTCGCAGCTGTCCACCGGTGTGGTCGTGGTGCTGGGCATCCGGATCTTCTCCAACGCCGCCGCGATCCGACGCCACGTCTTCCGGGCCTGAGGGGAGAACCGTGAGCGAGGAGAAGCCGCAGCCGCAGGAGCCGACCGAGCCGAGCAACGAGCCGGACACCGGGTCGGCCGCCGAAGCTGAAGCTCGGCCTCAGCCTCAGCCTGAGGCCGGCGCGCCTGCCGAGGCCGCGCCCGAGCCGGTGGAGCCCGGGCAGCCCGAGGCGGCTGAGCCGGCGGCAGCGGAGGTTGAGCCGCCTGCCGAGCCGGCCCGGGCGGAGGAGCCCGCGCCTGCCGAGCGACCCGAGAGCGCGGACGCCCGCCGGCGCCTGCGCAGCGCGCTCTGGCCGCCGCGGCTGTCACGCGGTCAGCTGGTGGTGGCCCTGCTGCTGTTCGCGCTGGGCCTGGGCCTGGCGATCCAGGTCCGCTCGACCAACGACCACAGCGCGCTGCGCGGCGCCCGCCAGGAGGACCTGGTGCGGATCCTGGACGAGCTGGACAGCCGCCAGCAGCGCCTGCAGCAGGAGAAGGCGCAGCTGGACCAGTCACTGGCCCAGCTGCAGAACAGCTCGAACCAGGCCAAGGACGCCCAGGAGCAGACCCGGCAGAAGGCGCTGGAACTGGGCGTGCTGGCGGGTACGGTGAAGGCGACCGGACCAGGGATCGTACTCACGGTCGAAGACCCCCAGGGGCAGGTCAAGGCGGATATGCTGCTGGACACGCTGCAGGAACTCCGAGCGGCCGGGGCGGAGGCGATCCAGATCAACGATGTCCGCGTGGCGGCGCACACGTTCTTCACCGACGTGCCCTCGGGGGGCGAGTTGATCGACGGCAAGACCGTGACGCAGCCCTACCGGTTCACCGTGATCGGCAATCCGCAGGACCTGACGCCGGCGCTGAACATCCCGGGCGGCATCGTGCGTACCCTGGAGAAGCAGCAGGTCGCCACCCACATCGCGGAGCAGCAGAAGGTGACCGTGGACGCGCTGGCCGCGCCCACCCCCGCGCAGTTCGCCACGCCGGCGGCGAAGTGAGCGCGGGCCCCGTTCCGCTGACGCCCCGTCGGCCGCACCGCCGGGCAGCCGCCCTGGTGGGCGGCCCCCGGTGCGAATGCCGAAGACGATGTCGGCAAGACTGTGCTGTACCACTGCCATCCTGCCCCGCGGGCGGGTCTGTTTCACGCAAGGGGATTCGCCCGTGAGTCTGTTCTCGAAACTGTTCGGTCGCAACAACCGCCGTGCGGCAGCCGTGGAGGCGCCCACCGCGCGCCACCGCCGCGACGAGGAGCCGGGTGTGCCGGGGATGCGCAGCGCGCCGGAGGGCTACCAGCCGGCCGGTGAGCGGCCGCTCTTCCGGGACGGTTACGGCGCGTCGGTTGATTCGGCGGGTGCGCCGCGCATAGGTTTCCCGACAGGACCCTCAACCTCTGGTGGAGGGTTGGCCCCGGATTCCTACGCCGGGCACGTCCCAGGGGGAGTGCCGCACCAGGAGGCTGCGAACATGCACGGCCAGATCGTCTGCCCGCGGTGCGGCAACCCGAACCCGGGCACCGCCCGGTTCTGCAACAACTGCGGTACCCCGCTGCGCGCCGGTGTCCCGGAGACCTCGGTCGAGACCACCTCGACCATCTCGATCTCCGGCCTGGAGTCCTACGACCCGAGCGCCACCAACACCGGAGCCACCCCGGCGCTGTCGCCGGAGGTGCTCGCCGCGATCGACGCGCTGCCCCCGGGCTCGGCGCTGCTGATCGTGCTGCGCGGTCCCAACTCGGGCAGCCGCTTCCTGCTGGACGCCGACGTGACCACGGCCGGCCGCCACCCGCAGGGCGACATCTTCCTGGACGACGTCACGGTCTCGCGCCGGCACGTCGAGTTCCGCCGCCAGCCGGGCGGTGGCTTCTCGGTGGCCGACGTGGGCAGCCTGAACGGCACCTACGTCAACCGCGAGGCGATCGACGAGGTCGGGCTCAACAACGGTGACGAGGTGCAGATCGGCAAGTACCGGCTGGTCTTCTTCGCCGGGCCGCACCGGTACTGACGCGCCACCAGCAGGATTCGGGGGGCGGGGCACCGCAGGGACTGACGCACGGGACCGGGCAGGCGGGGGTTCGCACACGACGTCGGCAGGAGAGCGCGAGTGACCTCGAATCAGATCGTGACCGCCCCCCGCCGCCCGGGCGACCCGCAGCTGCGGGCCACCGAGCGGCGCGGGGCGGAACTGCTCAGCATCGGCGCGGTGCTCTCGTACCTGCGCGAGGACTTCCCCGAAGTGACGATCTCCAAGATCCGTTTCCTGGAGTCGGAAGGCTTGGTCGAGCCGCAGCGCACGCCCTCGGGCTACCGCAAGTTCGGCCCCACGGACGTGGAGCGGCTGGCCTACGTGCTGCGGATGCAGCGCGACCACTACCTGCCGCTGCGGGTGATCCGCGAGCACCTGGACGCGATCGAGCGGGGCGAGGCCCCGCCCGCGCTGCCTGCTGCGGACTCCCGACCCGGGCCGGCCGAGGAGGCGGACCGGGGGCTGGACATGGTGCCGGTCGGCGGGGTCCGGCTGGGCCGGGCCGAACTGCTCGCCGCCGCCGGGGCCGAGGAGCGCGACCTGGCCGAATGGGAGTCGTACGGGCTGGTCGTGGCCGGTTCGGACGGCGGCTACGACGCGGACACCCTGCAGATCGCCCGGCTGGTGGCCGAGCTCGGCCGCTACGGGCTGCAGCCCCGCCACCTGCGCCAGGTCAAGGCCGCCGCCGAGCGCGAGGTCGCCCTGGTGGACCAGGTGGTGGCCCCGCTGCGCCGGCACCGCAACCCGCAGACCAGGGCGCACGCCGAGACCACGGCCAGGGAGCTGGCCACCCTGGCGGTGCGGCTGCACGCCACCATGGTCCAGGCCGGCCTGCGCTCGCGCCCGAACTAGCCCCCGCCGCGTGGGCCCGAGCGCTCGGGCCGCGCTTTCCTATCTCGGTCAGTAGCCATAGGGTTGCCTTGTGAATGAGCTCGACGTCGTAGGTGTCCGGGTGGAGATGCCCTCCAACCAACCGATCGTCCTGCTGCGCGAAGTGGGCGGTGACCGCTACCTGCCGATCTGGATCGGCCCGGGTGAGGCGACCGCGATCGCCTTCGCCCAGCAGGGCATGACTCCGGTGCGCCCGCTGACCCACGACCTGTTCAAGGACGTGCTGGAGGCGCTGGACCGCCCGCTGACCGAGGTACGGATCACCGACCTGCGCGAGGGGGTCTTCTACGCCGAGCTGGTGTTCGCCGGTGGTGTGGAGGTCAGCGCCCGCCCCTCGGACGCGATAGCGCTGGCACTGCGCACCGGTACGCCGATCTTCGGCGCCGAGGAGGTGCTCGCCGAGGCGGGCATCGCGATCCCGGACGAGCAGGAGGACGAGGTGGAGAAGTTCCGCGAGTTCCTCGACCAGGTCTCTCCGGAGGACTTCGGCGGCAACGCCCAGTAGTGGGGCGGGTCGGCAGTCGCTCCGTCCGGTGGCCGGGACGCGCCCGGGAACCGTCCGCAGTGCTCACCACTGAACGGTGGGTTCCGGCCGAAATCGATCCGCAGTCGATCAGCTGTTTTGCCAAAGTGTTCGGTCCTACCCAGACTAGGGGCACGCGAAACCGCTCATTGGAGTGATGTCGTTTCGCTGCCTCGGCGTGGCGATCGTTGACGCGTCTTGGACGACTGCTTACCGTCAGGTGTTGTCGCCGGGATGCTCCGATTCCGGCGCGGGCGACAGTTCCGGACGGAGGTAGGCATGAGCAGCGGCGACGAATCGGCGGTGTCAGGCCCGTGCGCCCTCCACCCGCGCCGCGGCGACCGTCCGCTGGTCGGGCGCGCCTGGGACGCACCGGCCGGGGAGGTGCCCCGGGTGGGGCGATTCCCCGCGGTGCAGGCCGGTCAGCCGGCCATCGAGCGGATCACCCCGGCCTCCGACCTGCTCGGCTACCGCGGGCCGACGGCCTGCGCGGCCGCCGGGATCACCTACCGGCAGCTGGACTACTGGGCCCGGACGGGGCTGCTCGAGCCGAGCGTGCGCACCGCCTATCCGACCGGCGCCCAGCGGCTGTACAGCTTCCGTGACGTCCTGGTGCTCAAGATCGTCAAGCGGCTGCTGGACGCGGGCGTCTCGCTGCAGAACATCCGAGTGGCCGTCACCCATCTGCAGTCCACCGAGCCGGCCGACTTCGCCCAGCTCACCCTGATGAGCGACGGGGCCACGGTCTACGAGTGCACCTCTCCGCAGCAGGTGGTGGACCTGCTGAAGGGCGGTCAGGGCATGTTCGGCATCGCGGTCGGCGTGGTCTGGCGGGAGCTGGAGGCCGTCCTGGGCCGGCTGCACGCCGAGCGGACTGACACCGGCGAGACCCTGATCGGCCACGATCCGGCCGACGAGCTGGCCCAGCGCCGCAACCGGGCGGTCTGACGCGTCGTCCCTCCCCATCCCTTGTTCTTCGCAGGGAATCCCGGCCTTTAGGCCGGGCGGGATTGCGATCCTTGACCCGGAGCCGCGAAGCGGCGGAGTGCTCTGCGGCTCCGGGGTGACGGTCAGACGGGCCGCTGCTGGTTCTCGATGTACTCCTTGACGATGCTCAGCGGTGCGCCGCCGCAGGACCCCGCGAAGTACGAGGGTGCCCAGAACACGGAACCCATGCCGATCCGGTTGATACGGCCGGTGTACTCGGCCCGCAGGTAGCGGGAACTGACGCCCTTGAGACTGTTCACCAGCTTGGAGATCGCTACCTTCGGCGGGTAGTGCACCAGCAGGTGGACGTGATCACCCTCGCCGTTGAACTCGCGCAACTCCGCGCCGAAGCTCTAGATCGGGAGAGCGTTCGGCAGGGAA
>NZ_PYBW01000017.1 GCF_003205575.1 Streptomyces tateyamensis | reverse complement strand
ACCGGATCGAACTCGGCGAGGTGCAGGCCGCACTGGCCGGCCACCCGGCGGTGCGCGAGTGCGTCGTGGTGGTCCGCGACCGGCAGTTGGCCGCCTACCTGGTCCCGCTGGAGGGCACCGCGCCCACCGTCGCGGAGCTGCGCGCCCACGCCGCCCAGGTGCTGCCCGCCTACATGGTCCCCGGCGCCCTGGTGCTGCTCGACGCGATCCCGCTGACCAGCAACGGCAAGACCGACAAGCGCGCCCTGCCGGCTCCCGACTTCGCCGGTGCGCAGGCCGAGTTCACCGCCCCGCGCACCGAGACCGAGCAGCGCTTCGCCGAGGTCTGGGCCAAGGTGCTGCGGCTGGACGCGGTCAGCGTCACGGCCGGCTTCTTCGACCTGGGCGGCGACTCGATCAGCGCCGTCGCCCTGGTCGGCGCGCTGCGCACGGCCGGCTACGAGCTGAGCGTGCGCGACGTCTTCGAGCACCGCACGGTGGCGGCGCTGGCCGAGCAGGTCGGCGGGCCGAACGGCGCCGCGGCCCAGCCCGCCGCCGTCGCCCCGTTCGCCCTGCTGGCCGAGGCCGACCGCGACCGGCTGCCGGGCGGCCTGGTCGACGCCTACCCGCTGGCGCACGTGCAGCTCGGCATGGTCAGCGAGCTGCTGGCCGGCCAGGGTCGGCACACCTACCAGAACGTCACCGCCTTCAAGGTCCGCGACGACCAGCCGTTCGACCCGGCCGCCTTCCGGTCCGCCGCCCAGCTGCTGATCGAGCGTCACGAGATCCTGCGCACCTCGATCGAGCCGCACGGCTACTCGGTGCCGCTGCAGCTGGTGCACGCCGCCGCCGAGCCGCCGGTCACCGTGGCCGACCTGCGCGCGCTGCCGGCCGAGCAGCAGCAGGCGGAGCTGGCGCGGTTCGCCGCCCGCGAGCAGGCCGACAGCTTCGACCTGGGCCGGGCACCGCTGTGGCGGGTCGCCGCGCACCTGACCGACGAGACCACCTGGTGGGTCTCGATGACCGAGTGCCACCCGGTGCTGGAGGGCTGGAGCTACCACTCGCTGCTGATGGAGCTGCTCGACTGCTTCCGCGAGCTGCGGGCCGGGCGCACCCCCGCCGCGCCCGAGCAGCCGGCCGTCCGGTACGCCGACTTCGTCGCCGCCGAGGCCGCCGCCGTGGCCTCCGAGCGCGACCGCGCCTTCTGGCACCAGCTGCTCGACCGGCACCAGCGCTTCGCCCTGCCGGCCGGCTGGCACGGCGACCTGGCCGCGCCGCGCACCCAGTACCGGGTCACCGTGCCCTACCAGGACCTGGAGCCGCAGTTGCGGGCGCTGGCCTCGCGGGCCGGCGCCTCGCTGAAGAGCGTGCTGCTGGCCGCCCACCTCAAGGTGCTCAGCCTGCTCACCGAGGAGCGCAGCTTCTTCACCGGCCTGGTCTGCGACGGCCGGCCGGAGGCGGCGGGCGCCGACCGGGTGCTCGGCATGTACCTCAACACGCTGCCCTTCCCGGCCCGGCGCACCGCCCGGACCTGGCTGGAGCTGGTCCGCGAGGTGCTGGCCGACGAGATCGCGATGTGGCCCAGCCGCCGCTACCCGATGCCGGTGCTGCAGCGCGAGGCCGGCGAGGGCCGGCGCCTGGTCGAGGTGATGTTCAACCACCAGTCCTTCCACCAGGTGGACTGGGAGCTGGTCGAGGGCGAGAGCGTGCTCGACCTCGGGCACACCGAGTTCCCGCTGGCGGTCACCACGGTGGGCGGGGTCTTCACCCTGGCCAGCCACACCCACGCGCTGGACCGGGCGCAGGTCGAGCGGATCGCCGAGCTCTACCGGGCCGTGGTGGCGGCGATGGCCGCCGACCCGCTGGGCGACGCGACCACCGCCTTCCTGCCGGCCGGCGAGCGGGAGCAGTTGCTGGCGCTGGACCCGCCCGCCGCCACCGCCCCGGACACCCGGCTGCTGCACCAGCTCTTCGAGCAGCAGGCCGCCCGGACCCCGGACGCGGTCGCGGTCAGCTTCGGTGCCAAGCAGCTGAGCTACCGTCAGCTCAACGAGCGGGCGAACCAGTTGGCGCACCGGCTGCGTGCGCTGGGGGTCGGCCCCGAGTCGCTGGTCGGCGTCTGCCTGGACCGCGGCCCGCAGCTGCCTGTCGCGCTGATCGGCGTGCTCAAGGCCGGCGGCGCCTACGTCCCGCTGGACCCCGCCTACCCCGCCGACCGGCTGGCCTACACCGCCAGCGACGCCGGGCTCGCCGCCCTGGTCACCCAGCACGCCCACCGGCCGCTGGCCCAGGGGATCCACCAGGGCCCGACGGTGCTGGTGGAGGAGCTCGGCACCGAGCCGGTGACCGACCCGGCCCCGCTCGCCGAGCCCGGCAACGCCGTCTACGTCATCTACACCTCCGGCTCCACCGGCCGCCCCAAGGGCTGCACCCTGACCCACGCCAACGTGGTGCGCCTGCTGACCGCCACCGAGCGCGAGTTCGGCTTCGGCCCGGCGGACGTGTGGACCCTGTTTCACTCCTACGCCTTCGACTTCTCGGTCTGGGAGCTGTGGGGCGCCCTCGCCTACGGCGGCCGCCTGGTGGTGGTGCCGTTCGACACCGCCCGCTCCCCCGAGGAGTTCCACCGCCTGCTGGCCGACGAGCGAGTCACCGTGCTCAACCAGACGCCCTCCGCCTTCCGCGCCCTGGCCACCCTGCCGACGGCCGGACTGGCGGTGCGGGTGGTGGTGTTCGGCGGCGAGAAGCTGGAGCTGAGCGACCTGGGCGGCTGGACCGGCCGGCCCGGCCTGGCGCTGGTCAACATGTACGGGATCACCGAGACCACCGTGCACGTCACCCACCACCGGATCACCGAGCAGGACACCGGCAGCCCGGCGGGCCGGCCGATCGCCGACCTGGGTCTCCAGCTGCTGGACGCCACCGGTCAGTTGGTGCCCCTCGGGGTGGTCGGCGAGATCCACGTCAGCGGGCCGGGCCTGGCCCGCGGCTACCTGAACCGCCCCGACCTGACCGCCGAACGCTTCGTCCCCAACCCCTACGGCGCACCCGGCTCGCGCCTGTACCGCTCCGGCGACCTGGCCCGGCGGCGGGCGGACGGCACCCTGGACTTCGTCGGCCGCGCCGACGACCAGGTCAAGATCCGCGGCTACCGGATCGAACTCGGCGAGATCCAGGCCGCACTGGCCGCCCACCCGGCCGTGCGCGAGGCCGTGGTGCTGGTCCGTCAGGACACGCCCGGGCACCCGGAGCTGGTCGCCTACGTGACCGGCGCGGCGAGCGCCGCCCAGCTGCGCGCGCACACCGCGCAGTTGCTGCCCGACTACATGGTTCCGGCCGTCGTGGTGCTCGACGAGCTGCCGCTGACCAGCACCTTCAAGCTGGACCGGCGCGCGCTGCCGGCACCGGCCCGGACCGCGGCCGCCACCCTGGTGGCCCCGCGTACCGCCACCGAGGAGCGGATCGCCGAGGTCTGGGGCGAGGTGCTGGGCCTGACAGAGGTGGGGGTCGCCGACGGCTTCTTCCAGTCGGGCGGCGACTCGATCCGGGTGCTCGCCCTGGTCGGCGCGCTGCGCGCGGCCGGCTTCCAGGTCAGCGTGGCCGAGATCTACACCCACCCCACCGTGGCCGAACTGGCCGAACTGCTCGGCACCGCCCAGCAGGTGGCCCAGGCACCGCGCCCGGTCGAGCCGTTCGAGCTGATCAGCGCCGACGACCGCGCCCTGCTGCCGGAGGACGCCACCGACGCCTACCCGCTGGGCCAGATCCAGCTCGGCATGGCGCTGGAGATGCTCGCCGACCGCGAGCGCAACCGCTACCACAACGTCACCTGCTTCCACGTCGCCGACGACCGGCCGTTCTCGGCCCAGGCACTGCGCGAGGCACTGGCCCTGCTGGTGCGCCGGCACGAGATCCTGCGCACCTCGGTGGACCTGACCGGCTACTCGGTCCCGCTGCAGCTGGTGCACCGGGCGGCCACCGTGCCGCTGCGCACCTTCGAGCTGGCCGGCAGCGAGGCGCAGCAGCGGGCGGCCGTCAAGGAGTTCGTCACCGCCGAGCGGCGCCACCTGTTCGACCAGGACAGCCTGCCGCTGCTGCGCGCCTTCGCCCACGACGCGGGCGCCGGCGGCTGGTGGCTGACCCTGACCGAGTCGCACGTGATCCTGGAGGGCTTCTCGCACCACTCGCTGGTGCTGGAACTCGTCGCCTGCTACCGGGCGCTGCGCGACGGCGAGCCGGTGCCGGCGGCCGGGCAGTGCAGCCACCGGTTCGCCGACTTCGTCGCCGCCGAACTGACCGCGCTGGACTCGGCCGAGGACCGCGCCCACTGGCAGCGGATCGTGGCCAAGCACACCCCGGTGGCGGTCCCCGCCGACTGGCGCGAGCCGGCCGGCACCCCGGCCCGCTCCTTCCAGGTGATCCGCCGGTTCGGCGAGCTGGCCGAGCCGCTGGCCGCGGCGGCCGGCGCGGTACGGGCCTCGGTGAAGAACGTGCTGCTGGCCGCCCACCTCAAGGTGGTCGGCGGCCTGACCGAGGCCGAGCGCTTCCACACCGGCCTGATCAGCCACGGCCGCCTGGAGGTCCCGGGCGCCGAGCACGTGTACGGGATGCACCTGAACACCGTGCCGTTCCCGGCCGACCGCACCGCCCGCACCTGGCGCGAGCTGATCCGCCAGGTGCTGGACCGCGAGGCCGAGCTGTGGCCGCACCGCCGCTACCCGCTCTCCGCGATCCAGCGCGACAGCGGCCGGACCAACCTGATCCGGATCACCTTCAGCTACCTCGAGTTCCACGGCAGCGACGAGCAGCTGGACGGCGGCCTGGGCCTGGGCGAGACGCCCAACGAGGTCGGCCTGAACGTGATCGTCTCCGGCTCCGACCTGGTGCTGTCCGCCGACACCGCCACCATCAGCCGGGCCCGCGCCGAGCAGCTCGCCGACGCCTACCTGTCCGTGCTGCGCGAGATCGCCGCCGACGTGGACGGCGACGCCCGCCACAGCGGCACCGGCGCCGTCCAGGCGGCCCGCCCCGCCCTGCCCACCCCGCCTGCCCGAAACGAGACCCCAGTGAACGACACCCGCACGGCCGTCGGCCTCTTCGAACAGCAGGCCGCCGCCACCCCGGTCGCCACGGCCGTGCTCTCGGCCACCGGCAAGCTCTCCTTCGCCGCGCTCAACGCGCGGGCCAACCGGATCGCGCACCGCCTGCGGGAGCTGGGGGTCGGCCCGGAGACCAAGGTCGTGGTGCTTCTGGACCGCACGCCGGACCTGCCGGCCGCGCTGCTCGGGGTCTGGAAGGCGGGCGGCGCCTACGTCCCGCTCGACCCAGGCTTCCCCCTCGCCCGGCTGGCCCGGGTGATCGGCGACTCGGGTGCCGCGGTGGTGCTCACCGACAGCGGCCGGGCCACCGCCCTGACCGGCCTGGACCAGCGCGACTGGCTGCTGCTGGACCGCGACGCCGAGCTGCTGGCCGCCCAGCCGGCCACCGCCCCGGCCCGCACCCTGGACGAGGCCAACCTGGCCTACGTGATCTACACCTCCGGCACCACCGGCACCCCCAAGGGTGTCGAGATCACCCAGGGCGCGCTGGCCAACTACCTGGCCTGGACGGTCGCCGAGTACGCCTCGCGCGGCACCGGCGGCGCCCCGGTCTTCTCCTCCGTCGCCTTCGACCTGGTGGTCCCGGCGCTCTACACCCCGCTGCTGGCCGGCCAGCCGGTGCACCTGCTGCCCGCCGACCTGGCCCCGGCCGAGCTCGGCAAGCAGCTCGCCGACGGCGGTCCGTACAGCTTCGTCAAGCTCACCCCCGCCCACCTGGAGGTGCTGCTGCAGCAGCTGACCGGCGACGAACTGGCAGGCCTGGCCGGGCTGCTGAGCGTGGGCGGCGAGCTGTTCCCGGGCCGGCTGGTCAACTCCTGGCTGGAGCAGGCCGGGCCGACCGGCATCCGGTTCGTCAACGAGTACGGCCCGACCGAGGTCACCGTCGCCAACTCCTTCCACACCGTCACCGACCCGCAGCCCGAGGTGGTCCCGATCGGCCGCCCGATCCCCGCGACCTCGATGTACGTGCTCGACCAGGCGCTGGCCGAGCTGCCCGAGGGCGTGGCCGGCGAGATCTACGTCGGCGGCGCCGGGGTGGCCCGCGGCTACACCGGCCTGCCGGGGCTGACCGCCGAGCGCTTCCTGCCCGACCCGTACGGGGCGCCCGGCAGCCGGATGTACCGCACCGGCGACGTGGGTGTGCTGCTGGCCGACGGGGTCGTGGACTACCGCGGCCGGGCCGACAGCCAGGTGAAGATCCGCGGCTACCGGATCGAGCCGGGCGAGGTCGAAGTGGTGCTCGGCGCCCACCCGGGGGTGGCCGGCGCCGCCGTGCTGGCCCGCGAGGACGTTCCCGGCGAGCTGCGGCTGGTGGCCTACGTGGTCCCCACCCCCGGGTGGGAGTTCGACGCCGCCGCGCTGCGCGAGCACCTGTCCGCCCAGCTGCCCGAGTACCTGGTGCCCGCCGCCCTGGTGCGCCTGGAGGCCTTCCCGCTGACCGGCAACGGCAAGCTGGACCGGGCCGCGCTGCCGGCCCCCGAGAACGGCCCGAGCACCACCGCCACCGCCCCGCGCACCCCGCTGGAGGAGACCGTGGCCGGCCTCTTCGCCGAGCTGCTGGGCCGCGAGCGGGTCGGCGTCGAGGAGAGCTTCCTGGAGCTGGGCGGCCACTCGCTGCTGGTGATCCGGCTGATCGGCCGGCTGCGCTCGGTGCTCGGGGTCGAGCTGGCGATCGACGCCTTCTTCGCCGAGCCGACCGTGGCCGGCATCGCCGCCCGGCTGGCCGACGCCGCCCCCGCCCGCCCGAAGCTGCGCCGGATGGTCCGCAAGGAGGAGTCCGCGTGATCCCGCTCTCCTTCGCCCAGCAGCGCCTGTGGTTCCTCAACCGACTGGAGGGGGCCACCGCGACCTACAACATCCCGGTCGGCCTGCGGCTGACCGGCCCGCTGGACACCGCGGCGCTGCGCGCCGCCCTGCACGACCTGACGATCCGCCATGAGAGCCTGCGCACCGTCTTCCCCGAGCGCGACGGCGCCCCGTACCAGCAGGTGCTGGCCGAGCCCGGGACGGGGGTCCCTCCGGCCGAAGGCTGGGACATTCTGACGGTCCGTCCGCTGACCCCGCGCGACCAGCTGGAGGAGGAGCTCGCGGCGGCCGCCCGGCACACCTTCGACCTGACCGCCGAGGTCCCGCTGCACGCCTGGCTCTTCGAGCTCGGCCCGCAGGAGCGGGTGCTGCTGCTGGTGCTGCACCACATCGCGGCCGACGGCTGGTCGCTGGCCCCGCTCACCCGCGACCTGGCCACCGCCTACACGGCGCGGCTGGCCGGGCAGGCCCCCGACTGGGCGCCGCTGCCGGTGCAGTACGCCGACTACACGCTCTGGCAGCGCGAGCTGCTCGGCTCCGAGAGCGACCCGGCCAGCCTGGTCTCCCAGCAGCTCGACCACTGGCGCACCACCCTGGCCGGCCTGCCGAGCGAGCTGGCGCTGCCGGTGGACCGGGCCCGGCCGACGGTGGCCACCGGCTGCGGCGGGCGGGTGCCGTTCCAGCTGGACCCGGCGGTCTTCGCCCGGATCACCGCGCTGGCCAAGGAGGAGGGCGTCACCGTCTTCATGGTGGTGCAGGCCGCGATCGCCACCCTGCTCTGCCGGCTCGGCGCGGGCACCGACATCCCGCTGGGCACCCCGGTGGCCGGCCGCACCGACGTGGCGCTGGACGACCTGATCGGCTTCTTCGTCAACACCCTGGTGCTCCGCACCGACCTGAGCGGCGACCCGAGCTTCCGTGCCCTGCTGCACCGGGTGAAGGCCACCGACCTGGGCGCCTTCGCTCACCAGGACGTGCCGTTCGAGCGGCTGGTCGAGGTGCTCAACCCCGAGCGCTCGATGAACCGGCACCCGCTCTTCCAGGTGATGGTCACCTTCGACGACGGCGCCGTGGCGGCCGGGATCGAGCTGCCGGGCATCACCGCGACCGCGCTGGAGACGGCGGGCGAGCGGGCCAAGTTCGACCTCGCCTTCGGCTTCTCCGACCAGGGGGGCCAGGGCCTGGGCTGCAGCCTGGAGTTCAGCGCCGACCTGTTCGACCCGGCCAGCGCCGAGGCGCTGGTGCGCCGCTTCCAGCTGCTGCTGGACGCGCTGACGGACCAGCCGGACCAGCCGATCGGCACCGCCGCCCTGCTGGACGCGGCCGAACTGGCCGTGGTGGACCGGCCGGTGCCGGGCCTGCCCGCGCACGAGTGGGACGGCCTGACGCTGCACCGGATCTTCGAGCAGCGCGCCGCCCTGACCCCGGACGCGGTCGCGGTGAGCTTCGGCGCGCAGGAGCTGACCTATCGTCAGCTCAACGAGCGGGCCAACCAGCTGGCGCACCGGCTGCGCGCGCTCGGGGTCGGCCCCGAGTCGCTGGTCGGCGTCTGCCTGGACCGCGGACTCGACCTGGCCCCCACCCTGATCGGCGTGCTCAAGGCCGGCGGCGCCTACGTCCCGCTGGACCCGACCTACCCGGCCGACCGGCTGGAGTACATCGCCGCCGACGCCGCGCTGACCGCGCTGGTCACCGAGCAGGCGCACCGGGAGCTCGCGGCCGCGGTCTTCGACGGTCCGGTGCTGCTGGCCGAGGAGTCGGCCGGCGGGCCGCTGACCGACCCGGCGCCGGTCACCACCGAGGACAACGCCGTCTACGTCATCTACACCTCCGGCTCCACCGGCCGCCCCAAGGGCTGCACCCTCACCCACGCCAACGTGGTGCGCCTGTTCACCGCGACCGACGGCTACTTCGGCTTCGGCGCCCAGGACGTCTGGGCGCTCTTCTTCTCCTACGCCTTCGACTTCTCCGTCTGGGAGTTCTGGGGCGCGCTGCTCTACGGCGGCCGCCTGGTGGTGGTGCCGCACGACACCGCCCGCGCCCCGGAGGAGCTGCACCAGCTGCTCGTCGAGCAGCAGGTCACCGTGCTCAACCAGACCCCGTCCGCGTTCCGCTCGCTGGCCAACCTGCCGACCGGGGATCTGGCCGTGCGCGCCGTGGT
>NZ_PYBW01000168.1:5638-5910 GCF_003205575.1 Streptomyces tateyamensis | reverse complement strand
GTCGGCCAGGTCGCTCAGCTTGGTGCCGAAGGCGTTCAGCATGCCGGTGACGCGGGGGTGGGCGGACACCTCCGCCGGGACCGACACGGCGGTGGCGACGGCGGGTTCGAGGTCGCCCCGGCCGAGCTGGGCATGGGCGAGGCGGACGGTGGTGATCGCGTGTGAGCGCTGCATGGCGCCCCGGCGAAGCGCCATGCTGCGGTGCGCGTGAGCTTCCGCTTCCTCCCAACTGCCGGCCGAGAGGTAGGCGGCCAGGGCCAGGGAGTCGAGTT
>NZ_PYBW01000168.1:4969-5464 GCF_003205575.1 Streptomyces tateyamensis | reverse complement strand
CAGGTTGCGGGCCACGTCGTTGGCCGCGAGCGCGTCGCCGGGCCGGCCGAGATGGCGGTAGAGGCTGCCGGCGTGCGACCAGATGCGGAACTGGATGGACGAGTCGCCGGACATGGCCGCCAGGGAGGCAGCCTTCTGATGGTGGTGGAGAGCGGCGTCGAAGCGGCGGCCGTCGATGGCAGCCCACATCGCGCTCGACATGAAGGAGGCCGCGCCGGCGTACAGCTGAGCCCTGATCCGCTGGGTGGCGGTGCCGCGCTCCTGGAGGGCGAGGGCTTCGTCGGCGAGCCGGCCGGCCCGGGTCTCGATGCTGAGGCGACCGCCGTGGCGGTGGTCGCTGGCGACGACCTCGGCGAAGCGGGCCTGCAACTGTTGGACGTCGCTGATCCCGATCCGACGTGGTCCGGCACCGGCACCCGTGAGTGCGGCCACGGCGGTGCCTCCGGCGGCTGCTATGAAGTCACGTCGCCTCACGTCTTCCTCCGTTGTGCTGTT
>NZ_PYBW01000168.1:3638-4849 GCF_003205575.1 Streptomyces tateyamensis | reverse complement strand
CGGCCAACGGGTCTGACCCGTCAGCCAGTTGTGGATCGTGCGCTCTGATACCGTGCCGAGCTTCCCGGTGAGGACTTTGACCTCGGCGTTCACTTCGCGGGCTAACTCTGCCTTCGTCATGCGGCGTTCGGCCATCCGGAGGCGGAGTGCGACGTTGGCCACCATGCGGTCAACGTAGCTGTGGTGGGACGTGGTGTGCAGGGGTCGGGTAATGAGGCGGTCAAGTTTTCCGGTCGCGCCCGGACCAGCGGCACTCGTACTTTGCCGCACCGACCCGTAGCTGACGGTCGTTCACTGGTTACGCGAAGCCGTCCTCCTCTCGGGGACGGCATCGGTGCCAGGGGCCCGTCCGGTGTTCCGGGCCTGGCACCGGCTCACCCTCAACCGCACTCCAGCCAGGAGTTCCGCCATGGCTTTCACTGCCGGCATGCCTTCGGGAGCCGAGCCAACGGCCGCCGTGACCGCAGCCATCAGCGGTACCGAGTCGGTCGGCGTAGACCTGCCCTACCGGGCCGAGTCCGTGTCTGCCGCTCGTCGGCTGGTGTGCGTGCAACTGGCGGTCTGGGGTCTGGATGACCTGGTCGAGGACGCCCAGGTGATCGTCTCGGAGCTGGCGACCAACGCGGCCAAGACCGGGTGCCGACTGTGGATGCGGGTCGAGATCGAACGGCTCACCGAGAAGGCGGTCCAGATCCGTGTCACCGACGGCTGCCGCGTCCTGCCGGTCATGGTCAAGGCCGATGGGCAGGACGAGGGCGGCCGGGGCATCGCTCTGATCCACCACCTCACCGGCGGCCATTGGGGCGCTGACCAACTGCCGAACGGCAAGACCGTCCATGCCGATCTGGGGGTCGTGGCATGAGCGCCCAGCACCGCAGCCGCGACCGGGACCTGCTGGGCGACGCGATGAAGGCACTGGTGGTGTCCGGTCACCACGTCGTGCTCGGCTCGGTTACTTGGTCGAGCACCAACCACCTCAGTACCAGCCGGTCACCGCCGCCAGCGCGCCGGACACCGACCCGGGCACCGAATCCCTCTGACCGAGCGAGGAGCCAGCACGATGCAGACCCTGGCCCGCTACCGGCGCCGCATCGCCCGCCGTCCGAACACGGTGGTCGTTCAGCCCGACGGCTTCTGCAATCTCAACTGCACCTACTGCTACTTGCCCGACCGAGGCCGGCGCACACCAATGCCGGTGGCGGTCGCCGAGG
>NZ_PYBW01000168.1:2962-3599 GCF_003205575.1 Streptomyces tateyamensis | reverse complement strand
CCTGTGGCACGCGGGCGAACCGCTGGCCGTCGGGCGGCAGAAGCTGGCCGAGTTGCTGGCTCCGTTCGAGTCATTGCGGCAGGCCGGGCTGGTCGAGCACTCGGTGCAGACCAACGCGGTGCTGATCAGCCCGGTCTGGTGCGACTTCCTGACCGAGTACGGCTTTCGGGTCGGGGTGAGCATCGACGGCCCGGCCGTCCTCAACCGCCAGCGCGTTGACTGGGCGGGACGTCCGGCCTTCGACCGGATCACGAAGGGTATCGGCCGCCTCCGAGAGCACGGGGTCCGGTTCTCCGTGATCGCGGTTGTCAGCGCCGAGAGCATCCGCGACCCCGAAGGGCTGCTGGACTTCATGGCCGGCCTGGGCTGCCACAGCGTCGGACTGAACATGGAGGAGACCGAGGGCGTCAACACCGGCCGGGCGGTGCCCACTGTCGAACAGGCCCGCGAGTTCTGGCGCCGCACCATCGCCTGGTCGCGGCGACACCGCGAGCTGACCATCCGCGAGGTCGACCGGCTCGGCAGCTACCTGCGGTCCGCCCGTGCAACGGGTCTGGCTGCGTGGGAGGACGCGCTGATCGACCCGATCCCGACCGTCTCCGCCGCCGGGGACGTGGTCCTTCTCTCGCCCGAGCTC
>NZ_PYBW01000168.1:1822-2867 GCF_003205575.1 Streptomyces tateyamensis | reverse complement strand
ACGAGTACGAGGCCCGGTGCGAGTTCTTCGGCTTCTGCCGGGGAGCCCAGGCCGGCAATCGCTACTTCGAGAACGGGCGCCTGGACACCACCGAAACCAACTACTGCCGCGTGTCCAGGCAGGCCCTCGTCACCGCACTGTCCGATACCGTCCGAGAGGAGCAACCAGCATGACCATCCTCGAACTGCTGGCCGTCACCGAGTCCCCCGTGGTTGCCGACCTGACGTCCAGTCACCCGGTTGCGGTCGCCAAGTTCGACAACCGGCCGACCTGGGACAACGTCGGCTCGTCGTTCGACAACCGGCCCACCTGGGACAACAAGACCAGCAAGTAGCAGCACCTGAGCACCCGGGGCCCGCACCGCGCGGTGCGGCCGGCCCGACAGAGCGGAGCCCCGCCCGTGGACAGCATGACCTTCGGCCGCGTCACCGTCACCCTGCCCGCCCTGGACGAGCCCGGCCGCTACCTGTCCAACGTCACCTCCCTGGATTCCGCCCGGGGCATCGTCCAGGACTTCCAGTACGGCGACGCCGACCTGCGGGCCCTGGACCTGTCCGACATCAGCCTCATCACCGGCCGCGTCAGGGGGCTGCGGGCCGATCGCGTCCGGCTCGACAAGGTCCGCCTGGACTCCGTCGAGTTCGACACCTGCGACCTGGCCACCGCCCGCATCACGGACAGCAAGCTGTCCCGTGTCGTCTTCCGCAACTGCAAGATCATGGGTGCCGGCCTCACCGGCGTGGCCCTGGACAACGTGCTCTTCGAGAACTGCAAGCTCCACTACGCGAGCTTCGAGCAGGTCCGGGCCACCGGGCCGGTCGCGTTCTCCAAGTGCGTGCTCACTGAGGCGACCTTCACCGGCTGCGACCTGACCGGAGTGGTCCTGGACGCGTGCACGCTGCGCCTGGCCGAGTTCGGGCCGGGTAAGTACCAGGATCTGGACCTGCGCGGCAACGACCTGACGTCGATGCGGGGCGTTGCCCACCTTGCCAAGGTGATCATCGATCGGGCTCAGCAGGCCGAGCTCGCCGAAGCCCTGATCGCG
>NZ_PYBW01000168.1:231-1471 GCF_003205575.1 Streptomyces tateyamensis | reverse complement strand
ACCTCGGTCAGGCGGCCGGCCCCGCCAAGGCCCTGACCACCACACCTAACTACCTGGACGGCCGTCGCATCGGACTGCACGTCGACAACTGGGACCGCCTGGACTACGAGTCCAAGCACACCGGCCGACGGCGCCTGTGCTTCAACCTCGGCCCCGGTACCCGTTACCTCCTGCTCGCCGAACTCGACATCCGCACCATCTGCCGCATGCTCTACGCCGACCCCGTCGGCCGCCACCCGCACACCGACGATCTGCGAGCCTACGTCGCCAGCCAACAGCCGCTGCGGGTCTTTCGCATCCGGCTGGCCCCGGGCGATGGCTACATCGCCCCCACCGAACTGCTGCCCCACGACGACTCCACCGAAGACCAGCCGGAGCCGTCCACGGCAGCCTTCTGGCTCGGGCACTGGCCACGCGGAACGCTGCCCATGGTGGTCTGACGGGTCGTACGGAGGTGCGACTCGCCGGCGAGGTTGCCGTCGCCGGGGAGTCGCGGCCGCAATCGCAGGAGGCAGAGCTGCAGCCGCCATGGACGAGGCGGCGCTCAGGCACTCCTACAGTCAGGTTCCTCGTGCTGCCCTGTTGCCGGCGTCGAGAGATTGATCACGCTGGTCGCGGGGCATACGGCTGGTCGGATCATCGGTATGCTCGCGGCCATGTCACCCTCGTCCGCCGCCTTCGAGCCTGCCCCGGTGCGGGTGGTGCGTGGGCGGGACGACGCTTGTCCCGGGGCGTTGCGGCTGCATCAGGCCGACGACGGGGCGCTGGCTCGGGTGCGGGTGCCCGGTGGGGTGCTGGCGGCGGGTCAGGTGCGGGCGCTGGCGGAGGCCGCCGTCGAGCTGGGGGACGGTCAGCTGGAGACTACCTCGCGCGGGAACGTGCAGGTGCGCGGGCTGGCGGCGGGGTGCGGGGCCGAGCTTGCCGAGCGGCTGCACGCGGCCGGCTTGCTGCCCTCGCTGAGCCATGACCGGGTGCGCAACATCGTGGCCAGCCCGCTGGCCGATGCCATGGTGCCCCAGGTGCGGGCGCTGGACGAGCTACTCCAGGCCAGCCCGCTCGCGCCGGGGCTCTCCGGACGGTTCCTGTTCGCGCTGGACGACGGGCGCGGCGACGTGGCCTCGCTCGACTCAGACGTGACCCTGATCGCGCAGCCCGACGGCTCCGCGCTGCTGCGACTGGGCCGGGCGACCGCCGCGGCGCGCGTCGAGGACGGGCCGCGTGCCGCGCTGCGCGCCGCCGA
>NZ_PYBW01000168.1:0-163 GCF_003205575.1 Streptomyces tateyamensis | reverse complement strand
GCTGGCCGCGCTCGACCTGACCCCGCGTCCGCTGCCCGAGCTCCCCGGCCGGCGCCCCACCGTCGGCCCGCACCCCGGCGCCCTCGTGGTCGGCCTGCGGTTCGGGAAGGCGAGCGCCGAGCAGTGGCACCGCCTGGCGGATGTCGCCGAGGGCGAGCTGCGG
>NZ_PYBW01000167.1 GCF_003205575.1 Streptomyces tateyamensis | reverse complement strand
AGATCAGGGGGGAACTTCACACTGTTCCTTCGGTTCACCGTGCCGCAGCCCGGCCTGGGCCCCTTCTTGAAGAGTCTCAAGGCCACGCGCACGGATGTGAGTGGCGCGGCCGCCACCGCCGAATGGGGCTCAGCGTGGCGGGAGTTCGGCGTCGACTGGGCCTTCGATGCCGCACTGAGGTACGACGTCTACCGGTTCGGCCCAGGCCAAGGCCCCGAACCAGCGGGGGTGGTGGTGGTCGATGGACGTCAGCCCTCGGCGGTCGTCTAGGTCATCGACACGGTCTGGTAAGCCGCGGCGGGTGGGTTCAGGCGGTGTCGAGGGTGTGGCGGGTGGCCTGGTGGTGGAAGGCTCTGGTGCTGATGACCGCGATCGTCTCCTGTCCCAAGGTGGCGGTGGTGGCGGTGTAGTCACCGTGGATCAGGGGCTGGGCGGGGACCACTGCGCCGTCCCGGCGTGCGCGGCCGGAGAGATGACGAACACCTCGCCTCGCGCAGCAGGCCCACGTGCCGCGCGAGGCCCGGTCGGTACCGGGCCGGAGCTGTTCCAGAGGTGGAAGCAGAGCATGGTGTCGTCGTTGGCGGGCCACCACGGCCTGGTTGGCCTGGTCGACGCGAGGGCGGGCCGATGTCTCACCGGGCTTACAGGCCGAGCTTCAGCACAGCCTGGTCCTGGAGGCGGGCCTGGAGGAACCCGCGCGACGGGCGCATGAGGCTGCCTGGGCGGGACAGAAGGGTGGCACGTCAGGTTCTACGAAGGGTGCTTCCGTGGAGAACGTCATGTGGGACTACCAGGAGGACTCCGGCTACCAGGCCGGCACCGAGCTGATCGGCTACAAGGTCGAGGCGACCGACGGCCACATCGGCAAGGTCGACAAGCACTCCGATGACGTCGACGCCCGGTACATCGTGGTCGACACCGGCCCGTGGATCTTCGGCAAGCACGTCCTGCTGCCCGCCGGCACCATCACCTCGATCGACCCCGACAACCAGACCGTCCAGGTCGGCCGCACCAAGGACGAGATCCAGAACTCCCCCGAGTTCGACAAGGACAAGCCCGCTGTCGACGCCGACTACCACCAGCAGGTCGGCAGCTACTACAACGGCCTGCCGCGCTGATCCACCAGTAAATCGAGCCTGCGGGCCCGCACCGCTGGGCTGTGCGGGCCCGCAGCCTGCCACTACGGGACCGCCTGCGGCGCCGGAAGCAGCCGCCCACCGCTCATCATGGAGACGACATGCACAAACCCACCCTGATCACCGGGCTCGCCCTGGGCTACGTGCTCGGAACGCGAGCCGGACGCGAACGGTACGACCAAATCAGCAGGACCGTACAGTCGATCATGCAGGCCCCGGCGGTGCGGTCAGCCGCCAGCTCCGCGACCAACGCAGCCGGATCAGCCACGCACAGCGCCGCACACGCGGTGGTGGAGGCGATCGGTCACCGCCTCCACCCCACGGCGCACGAGCGCCTGTCGCGGCTGCGCGACCGCACGGCGGTGTACCGCACCGGGGAGCCCGAGACGATCACTGTGCCCACCGCGGACTGCTGACCGCGCGGCACGTCGGGCATCGCGCGCTGGGCGCGCAGCCGGCCGAGGTGCGCGCGGTTCAGGACGTCCAGGGCCTGGCCGACGGAGCGGTGGGTGCGGGCCCCGCTGGCGGGGTCGGTCAGGACCACGGCGTCCTTCGCGTCCCGGTGCGCGGCGGCGATGTGCCCAGCCCGCCCCCACGGCCCGCCCGGCAGCGGCGCTGTCCAGCGGATGGGCCGGCCCTGGTAGAGCAGCTGGTGGACGTCCTCGGCCTCGGGGTCGTCCCAGGAGGCCAGCAGCCTGCTCTCACCGACCGTCAGGTTGAGGTCGTCGGTGCGGTCCGGCTCGCCGAACCGCACCGTCGGGATCGTGCACGCAGCGCCTCGAAGGCCTCCGCCTGCTTCTCTGCCGTGGCGGTCGGGGCGGGCACGGCGACGGCGGTGCAGATTTCGGCCCGCTCAACTGTTCCGTCAGCGCGGACAGTCATGTCCGGCGGCCCGGTGCCCCATCCAGACGACGACATCGCACACCCTCAGCGCACTCACGCTCTCCGGCAGGCCCGCCGCCTGCCTCAACCCCAGCAGCCTGCGGTGCAGCGCGCCGTCGTCCTCCCGTAGAGCGGAGTGCAACGACAGCCAGAACGACTCCGGCCGCCCGACAGCGCAGCGCACGACACGGTCGTAGACCGGCAGCAGCCGGGGACGCTTTCGCGCCAGGACTTTGCCCGCGATCACCCATCCGACCCCCTCCTCGGATTTGAGGAGCCGCCAGGCCAGGCCCGCCGGCGAGTCCTTGCCCAGAAGGGACGCGTCGGCGTCGACCATGTCGATGCCCCCAGGTATGGCCTGCAGCAGCTGCGACAGCCGGGCGCCGAGATCGCCCTCCAAGAGATCCAGAGCAATTCGCCCGGGGACCGTGACGGACAGGGTCTGCACCGCGACCAGGTCCTCCGCGGTGACCCGGTCGGCCACCGGCGGAGCCTCTCCCCCGCCACCCAGGTGCTCGAACCGGCTCCCCGTGAACCGCTCCGACCCGGGCTGGCCGCCGATCCCGAAGTAGCGACGCAGGTCGTCCACGGCACGGCCCGAGGCGAGCAGCGCATCCAGCCGCTGCCTGAACGGCTCCTCAACTGCTCCGGTGGGATGGACCACGATGTGCTGTCCCTTCTCGAGGTGCCCTGTTGCTGATGGCGTTCGGGTTCGACCATGCGCGCCAGACAGGTCTTGTAGAGCTGGAGCTCGCCGCCCCGCACACCCGAGGAGGGTGGAAGGCCCCAGGCGCGGCGACCTTGGCTGCCCAGACCAAGGGCGGCCCGCCGACGGGCGGCCTACAGAGTGACCTGCGACCCCTGCACAGGTTGCAGAGGACTCTCCAGCCGCGGCCGACCGGGGAGTCCCTCACGGCTCACCGACAGGCCGGCCCGTAAGCGACCTGAACCTTCTTCAACGGTGCCGCCGGCGTCGCATCAGCGTCATAGCCCGGATTGTCACTGGCCCAAGCCGCCTCCGTGCAGTACCCGGACTCCTTGGGAGACGTCGACTGCAACTCGACCATGGTGTCCTGGCAGGTGGTGATGACGTGGTTGCCGAGCACCTGGGCACTCGACGGCAGACCAGGGACGACATACCGAACGATCAGGTCCCGAGTCGGCCCGCAGCCGCCATCGGCTCCCGTCGCCAGCACCGTCGGTTCCGGGCCCGCCGAAGTCGTCACAACCGCCGGCGCACTCGACACCGGCGAGGCCGGCGCGACCGGCTGCGCCGACCTGCCTGCGGCCGCAGACGCACTGGGCATCACGGGCGCCACGGACCTGGCCGCCACAGGCTTCTGGTCGCTGGGCTGCCCGCCGTGGACCATGGCGTTGCAACCGCCGACGAGGACGAGGCCGCCCACCACACCGAGGATGATCTTCTTGGCGTTCGACTTCGGTCTCACCGGAGCGGGGCCGGACGGCGGCTGCGCCCAGGAGTGCCTGTTGGGAGTCACAAGAGTCCTCATTGCTGATCCGGTTGGTGCGGATCAGCGTGCCACCCAGGGATGACGGGTGATCAGCTTGTCATCGAGCTGTTACGCCGCCGACACTACGGGCCCCGACTTGTCCGTGGCGCCCGGCGTACCGGAAGCCACCACAGCCCTGGGGGCACCCGCGGCGGCAGGGCCCACAGGGGGGCCGACGGCCCGCCGACGGGCACACCACCCGTGGCCGACCGGGAAGGTCCCGGCCAGCCAGGAAAGGAAATCAGAACGCGTCCAGCTGCCGGGGCCGCGGCCGGCGCGGGTCGCCGACGCCGCGAGGTGCGATCAGGCGGTGCGCAGGGTCCGCGGCGCGGTGTAGCGGGTGACGACCTGCGGCAGGAAGTCCGCGTAGTGCCCAAGCCCGGTGACGTCCTGATCCGACCGGACCACCGCGAGCTGGTCCAGCTCAGGACAGGCACCGCGCGCGACCTCGGCCTCCACCAACGCCTCGTAGTGCTTGAGCACCAGGGCAGCCGGCACCGGCGGGGCCAGGAAGTGCACGCCGACGTTGCCGAACTCGCCCCGGGTGACCCCCCACACCCTCATGTCCTCCGGATCGGCGACCAACCCGATCTCCTCCACCAGCTCCTGGGCCGCGTGCCGCCCCAAGGCCGCCAGGTCGAGCGCCTCGCCCTCCCCGGGCGGCTCCGCCGAGCCGCCGGGGAGCGCTTATCGCCCCGGGGACGCGGTAGACCCCGCATTTCGGCCGACGATCAGCCCGCCATCCTCCACCGGCTGCAACACCGTGACGAACACCGACGCAGGCAGCCACGAACAAGATTTGAGGCGGCGCAGCGCGCGGTAGCGGTAGATGACCCGCGCCCACGACAGCACCAATTCGGCGCCCTTGTCCACCCCGTGATCACGCGGCTGCACGCCCTGCTCCGCGCCGAGCACCCGTGGTGTGGGACGGGGTCAGTCCGGGGGCTCCTGGACTTGTTGTTCGGTCCCACTCGGCGTGGTGTCGGTCTCGTTCTCCTCGTCGACGCGCGCGTCCGAACCGGGCTGGCGCCGATGCCCGTCCTCCTCAGGTTCGTCAGAGTTGTGGTGCAGTGGGACTCCGCCGGCCCCACCCTGCGGGATGTGCTCCATCGCTTTCCCTTCATTCCGAGGCCCGACCCGGTGTCCGGCTCGATGCGCCTTGTGCAGAGCCTCAGTGTTCTTCTCATCGACGTCGTCCTTGAGGCCGCCGACATCCTCGGCCTTCACGTGAGCCCGTTCACGGTCGAATTCATGCAATTCAGGCCTCCCGTGCGAAGTTGCCCCATCGGCCGTCACGCCCGCGCGTCTGCCCAAAAGTGCGGGGGCTGAACGCGGCCCAGGCCAGGCGCCCCGCCTGGAGGAGACCATCGCCAACCTCATGGACGGCATCGCCGAGGCAGAGGAGGGCCGGCTCGGCGAGATCGAAGGCCTTGAAGTCAGCCTCGCCGGGGCCCAGACCGCACTTGCTCAGCTCGACACGGAACCCGTTCTCACCGGGCTGTGCGGAGCCAGGTCCGGGCGAGCTCGCCGACCCACGCCGTTGCCTCGTCGGCGGTCGGCGGGGGTGCGGCGACGACGACGAGTTCAGTGACGCCCGCCGCGGCGAG
>NZ_PYBW01000166.1 GCF_003205575.1 Streptomyces tateyamensis | reverse complement strand
GACGTCACGCTGCTCGAAAGGGTCCTCAGTGGACTTCGCAAGCTCTAGCCCCGCCGCCACCCGCGCCACCACCTCCGCAAAGATCGTCGTCGCGGGCGGCTTCGGCGTCGGCAAGACCACCCTCGTCGGCGCCGTCTCCGAGATCAACCCCCTGCGCACCGAAGCCGTCATGACCAGCGCCAGCGCCGGCATCGACGACCTCACCCACACCGCCGGCAAAACCACCACCACCGTCGCCATGGACTTCGGCCGAATCACCCTCGACGAAGACCTCATCCTCTACCTCTTCGGCACCCCCGGCCAGGACCGCTTCTGGTTCATGTGGGACGACCTCGTCCGCGGCGCCATCGGCGCCGTCGTCCTCGTCGACACCCGCCGCCTCGCCGACTGCTTCCCCGCCCTCGACTACTTCGAGAACAGCGGACTGCCCTTCGTCGTCGCCCTCAACGGCTTCGACGGACACCAGCCCCACACCCCCGACGAAGTCCGCGAAGCACTCCAACTCGGACCCGACACCCCCATCATCACCCTCGACGCACGACGCCGGGACAGCGCCAAAAGCGCCCTCATCACCCTCGTCGAACACGCCCTCCTCGCCCGCCTGCGCT
>NZ_PYBW01000165.1 GCF_003205575.1 Streptomyces tateyamensis | reverse complement strand
GACCAAGCGGGTGCTGCTGGAGAGGGTGCTGGGTGGACTTCGCAAGCTCTGATGCCGTTCCCGGGGTCCCGCTGGTCGCGGGCTCGGCAACGTCCACCAAGATCGTGGTGGCGGGCGGCTTCGGTGTCGGAAAGACCACGTTCGTCCGGTCGGTCTCCGAGATCCCGCCGCTGACCACCGAGGCGGTGATGACCGAGGCCGGCGCCGGGGTGGACGACGCCAGTGCCGTGCCGCAGAAGAAGTCCACCACGGTGGCGATGGACTTCGGGCGGATCAGCCTGGCGCCGGACCTGGTGCTCTACCTGTTCGGCACCCCCGGGCAGGGGCGGGTCTGGTTCATGTGGGGCGACCTGGGGGGCGGGGGGGGGGGCGCGGGGGGGG
>NZ_PYBW01000164.1 GCF_003205575.1 Streptomyces tateyamensis | reverse complement strand
GTCGGTCTCGGGCGGGCGGGCGGCGGCCCGGCGGTGGCCGTCGATCACGATCCGCCGGGCCACCGTCACCAGCCAGGGGCGCAGGGAACCCGCGTTCGGGTCCAGCTGGTCGGCATGCCGCCAGGCCCGGAGCAGGGTCTCCTGCACCACGTCCTCGGCCCGCTGCCGGTCGCCGCCGACCAGGTGCAGCACGAATCCGAGCAGCGGGCCCGCGTGGTCGCGGTAGAGCGCCCGCATCAGCTCCTCGTCCGTGCCGACCGCGTCGCCGTCACGTGCTTCGTCGGTCACTACTCCATCCTGGCGCACTCGCTCCTCCGGCCGTCAAATTCAGTACCCGCCGCCGCCGTTGGACGGCGAGGGCATCGGGGTCGAAGCCGTGACCCGGTCGCCACCGGGCGTCACCGTCCACCAGATGCCGCCGACGCCCTGGCCGTTGGTGTCGCCGGGCTTGCTGTCGGGGCTGTAGCGGTAGAGCGGCCAGCCGTTCAGGGTCAGCTGCTTGGTGCCGTCGGCCCGGGTGAGCGTGCCGATGGTGCCGCTGATGCCGGTGCCCGTGGGCGTGCCGGCGGGCGCGACGGCGGCCGGCCAGAGCGAGGCGCAGGAGTCGGTGCAGTGCGAGGTGGGCGGGGTCGCGGTGTCCTTGTCGAAGCGGTACAGGGTGAATCCGTTGCTGTCAGTGACGATCTGGCCCAGCTTGGCATCCGTCGTAACCTTCAGCACGGCCCCGCCGGGCACCGGCGTGCCCGGCTGCGAACTGCCCGGCTGCGAGCTGGCGGGCGCCGAGGGCGCACTGCTCACGCTCGCGGGCTGCCCGCTGGAGCCGCTGGACCCGCAGGCGGTGGCGAAGGCGAGGACGGCGGCTCCCGAGGCCGCCAGCATTCCGGCCCTGCGGATGGCTGACATGGCGTGCTCCTCGCTCCTGCGGCGCGGTCCCCGGCGGACCGCCTCATCCGTGGGTACGCAGCGCGGGGCGGCGCCGTTCAAACGGACCGCGCCCGGTTGTGCGCCCGAGCGCGGTCCGCACCGACGGCTACCCGAGGGTCTGCCAGTAGTACCAGAACCGGTTCAGCACCAGCAGCGCGATCACCCCGTACCAGAGCACCGGCACCGCCCAGTGGTAGCGGTCCAGCTCGCGCACCACCGCGGCCAGCCGCCCGGGCACCGGGAGCGCCCCGCTGCGCAGGTTGGCCAGCGTGGTGTACCAGAACAGCAGGATGGTCACCGCCCAGACGACCATGCAGTACGGGCACAGCGCCCCGATCGAGTACAGCGACTGCCAGATCAGCCAGTGCACCAGCACCACCCCGAGCAGCGCGCCGGCCTGCAGCCCCAGCCAGTACCAGCGCCGCCACACCGCGCCCGCCGCCAGCGCCGCGCCGGTGGCCAGCACCACCGCGAAGCCCACCAGCCCCAGCAGCGAGTTGGGGAACCCGAGGAGAGAGGCCTGCTCGGTGCGCATCACCGAGCCGCAGCTGATGACCGGGTTGATGTTGCAACTCGGCACGTAGTTCGGGTTCGCCAGCAGCCGCAGCTTGTCCACGGTCAGCAGCGCGGAGGCCGCCAGCCCCAGCGCGCCCGCCACGCCCAGCAGCCACCGGTAGCCCCGGGAGGACCCGAACCGCTCACCGGCCGAGGGCTGCACCACGGCCAGGCCCACCGCGGTCACGCCGCACCGACCTGTTGCTTGAAGTTGTCCGCGCTCACCGGGCCGTTGCCGTCGAACAGGGTCAGCTTCTTGCCGTCCAGCTTCATGGTCGGGGTACCGGTCACCCCGCTGTTGTTGAACGCCGCCGCCACCTTCTCGGCCCACGGCAGGTAGGTGCCGTTCTTCACCGCCTCGGTGAACGCCTCGGTCTTCAGCCCCGGCACCTGGCCCGCCAGGTCGAGGATCCGGTTGACGTCGCCGAAGCCGTCGCTGGTCTCCGCGGGCTGGTTGGCGTACAGCACGTCGTGGAACTTCTTGAACTCGTCCACACCCTGGTTGAGCGCCGCACCCGCCGCCGCCAGCGCGGTGATCGAGCCCCTGCCGCCCAGGTTGCTGTCCAGGAAGGCGGCCAGGTGGTACTCGATCTTGTACGTGCCGGCGTCGGCCAGCTGCTGCACGGTGGCGCCGTTGGCGGTCTCGAACTTCTGGCAGACCGGGCAGCGGAAGTCCTCGTAGACCGCCAGGGTGCGCGGCGCGTCCGGCTTGCCGTAGACCACCACGGTGCCGTCCCCGCCGGTGTTGGCGGGGGCCACCAGCGGCGCCTCCGGGGCGGGCTTGGCGGCGGCGGGGGTGCCCGGGCCGCCGTCGGCGTTGCTGATCGCCAGCGTCACGCCGCCGGCCAGCGCCAGCGCCGCGACGATCGAGACGCCGATCACCGCCCGCCGGCGCACCTGGCGGCTGCGCTGCTCGGCCAGCCGGGCCTGCTGCAGCCGCTCCCGGCGGGCGCTCTGCTGCTCCTCGTGGGTGGGGCGGGGGTTGTTGCCGTTGCTGCTCATCTGGAGAGTCCGAATCCGCGGCCGTCGGGGCCGCTCACGTCGCTGCGGGGTGGGCGTCGGCGGCGCATGCCCGCCCGGCCCCGCCACGACGACGCGTGACGGACCCTCAGCAGGCGAGCGCGAAGGAGGCCGGCGGACCCCGGCGGCGGTCCCGGGCGAGCGGGAGGTCCTCGGTGGGCGCGTGCTCCGGGCGCGGCTCGGGCAGCGGCGCACCCGGCGCGGGCCTGGTCGGCAGCGGCGCGAACAGCAGCAGCGCGCAGAGCGCGCCGGGCACCAGGCGGCCCAGCGCGGCGAGCAGTTCGGGCAGCCGGACCAGCGCCAGGTCGGCCAGCCGCAGGCAGAGCGCGCCGAGCAGGCTGACCGCCAGGTGGACCCCGAGCAGCACCAGCTCCAGCAGCCACGGCGCCGCGGCCGGCCCGCTCGCGCCGCCGCCCACCGAACCGCCGCCGCAGACCACCAGGTCCAGGCCGTGCGCGGGGTTCGGGTCGGGCCGGGCACAGGTCGCCTGGCCCAGGTTGAAGGTGGTGTTCAGCAGCAGCTCGACCGGCACCAGCGCCGCCGCGATCTGCACGAACCCGCGCTCGGCGCCGGCCAGCAGCACCGCCACCGCGAAGACGGCGGCCGCGGCCCCGGCCAGCACCGTGAGCGGCAGCGGCCGCCCGGTGACGCTGACCTGTCCCGCCGCCGCCAACGGCACTGCGAGCGCGGCGAAGAGCGCCGCGCGCAGGGTCCGGGTGGTTCGGCAGGAGGTCACGAGCCGGAGTATGGCACGCCCGGGCCGGGCAGCACGAGACGGCGGATTACGCGCTCCTTATCCCGCCGGCCCCATGTGCGGCTTGTGCCTTGTGCCCGTCCCCCCGCCCGCCTGCCCCGCCACCCCGGTGCCCCGGCGGCCTGGCCCGGACCCCCACCGAGCGCCCCAGGTCCGCTGCCCGTCGCCAAAGAGCAAGCAGAACGAAAGCCGGGCATGAAAGCATGCCCCGGTGACGAGGGGGATATCGCAGACCAGGCCCGGCCGTTGGCTCCGCCCGCGCACGGTGGTCACCGTGGTGGGCGCCGCGGCCTTCGCCGCCCTGCTCTGGGCGCAGGGCACCCAGCCGGGGGTGGATCCGGTCAAGCTGGTGCTCGCCGCCGACCCGGGCTGGATGGTGCTGGCCCTGCTCGCCTACGTCTCCAGCTACGCCGCCGCCACCATGGGCTTTCTCGGCTTCGTGCCGGAGCGGATCGGGACGGTCCGGGCCGCGCTGTCCCAGCTGGCCGGCTCCTTCGTCAAGCTGGTCGCACCCGGCGGGTTCGGCAGCGTGGCGCTCAACACCCGGCTGCTGCTCAAGGCCGGGATAGCGCCCGGGCCGGCCGCCTCCAGCGTCGGGGCCAGCCAGGTGGTCGGGTTCAGCCTGCACCTGCTGCAGCTCAGCTTCTTCCTCTGGCTCACCGGGTTCCGGCCGCCGCGCACCGACGCCTCGGGCGCCACCCAGCAGGGCCCGCAGGTGCTGGGCGACGTGCTGCTCTGGTGCGCGGTGGCGGCCGGCCTGCTGCTGCTGGCCGTGCTCGCGGTGCCCCGGCTGCGGAACTGGTCGCTGCGGCGGCTGCGGCCGCTCACCGAGGGCTCGCTGGTGCGCCTGCGCGAGCTGCTGCGGCACCCGCGGCACCTGGCCGTCGGGGTGCTCGGGCAGGTGCTGATCTCGATGACGCTGGTCACCACGCTCTACTTCTGCGTCCGCGCCACCGGCCAGCACCCCGCGTTCGCCGCCGTCGCGGTGGCACTGCTGCTGGGCAACACCATCGGCAACGCCGTCCCGACCCCGGCCGGCGTCGGCGGCGTGGAGGCGGCCACGGCCGCGCTGCTGGTGAGTACGGCGCAGCTCGGGTCCACCCCCGCGTTCGCCGCCGTGGTGCTCTACCGGTTGATCAGCCTGATCCTGCCGGTGCTGCCGGGGTGGGCGGCGTTCACCTACCTGCAGCGGCAGAAGGCGCTCTGAGGCGCCCACCCGCCGGTCACGTGCGAGGATGGCTGACTGACCGTCACCGCACGGAGGGACCTGCCGCATGACCACCGAGACCGAGTACGACGTCATCGTCCTGGGCGCCGGCCCGACCGGCGAGAACCTCGCCGACCGCACCCGGGCCGCCGGCCTGAGCACGGTGGTGGTGGAGAGCGAACTGGTCGGCGGCGAGTGCTCGTACTGGGCCTGCATGCCCAGCAAGGCGCTGCTGCGCCCCGGCGCCGCGCTGGCCGCCGCCCGGGCGCTGGCGGGCTCCCGCGAGGCCGTCACCGGTGGCCTGGACGCCCGGGCGGTGCTGGCCCGCCGCGACTCCTTCGCCTCGCACTGGAAGGACGACGGGCAGGTCGGCTGGCTGGACGGCATCGGCGCGGTGCTGGTCCGCGGCCAGGGCCGGCTGGCCGGCCCGCGCCGGGTCGAGGTCAGCACCCCTGACGGCGAACTGCTGGTGCTGACCGCCCGGCACGCCGTCGCCGTCTGCACCGGCACCCGGGCCGTGCTGCCCGAGGTCCCAGGTCTGGCCGAGGCCGAGCCGTGGACCAGCCGGGAGGCCACCAGTGCCCGGACCGTGCCGGCGAGCCTGCTGGTCGTCGGCGGCGGGGTGGTGGCCGTGGAGATGGCCGCCGCCTGGCAGTCGCTCGGCTCCCGGGTCACCCTGCTGGTCCGCGGGCAGGGGCTGCTGCCGCGCACCGAGCCGTTCGCGGGCGAGCTGGTCGCCGACGGGCTGCGCGCGGCCGGGGTCGACGTGCGGTTCGGCGTCGAGGTGGCGCGGGTGGACCGTTCCGGCGGCGAGGTGCGCGTCGAACTCACCGACGGCAGCACGCTGAACGCCGAGGAACTCCTCTACGCCACCGGGCGCGCCCCGCGCACCGACGACCTGGGCCTGTCCAGCGTCGGCCTCACCGACGGAGACTGGCTGGCGGTGGACGACACCTGCGCGGTCCGCGGGGTCGAGGGCGGCTGGCTGTTCGCCGCCGGGGACGTCAACCACCGCGCCCTCCTCACCCACCAGGGCAAGTACCAGGGCCGGATCGCCGGCGCCGCGATCGCCGCGCTGGCCCAGGGCCGGCCGCTGGACACCGCGGACTGGGGCGCGCACGTGGCCACCGCCGACCGCGCCGCGGTGCCGCAGGTGGTCTTCACCGAGCCCGAGGTGGCGGCGGTGGGGCTGAGCGCCGAGCAGGCCGAGCGGGCCGGGCACCGGACCGAGGTGGTGGACTACGACCTCGGCTCGGTGGCCGGCGCCTCGCTGCAGGCGGACGGGTACACCGGGCGGGCCCGGATGGTGGTCGACCAGGACCGCCGGGTGCTGCTCGGGGTCACCTTCGTCGGGCCGGGCGCGGGCGAGCTGCTGCAGGCGGCCACCGTCGCGATCACCGGCGAGGTCCCGATCGAGCGCCTGTGGCACGCGGTCCCGGCGTACCCGACGGTGAGCGAGATCTGGCTGCGGCTGCTGGAGACGTACCGGGACTCCGGCAGGTCGGAATAGTTGACCCTGCTACCGGGGTTGATCGCACCATGACTACCGTGGAACTCACCAAGGACAACTTCGACGAGGTCGTCACCAAGGACTCCTTCGTCCTCATCGACTTCTGGGCGTCCTGGTGCGGGCCCTGCACCCAGTTCGCCCCGGTCTACGACAAGGCCGCCGAGGCCCATCCGGACCTGGTCTTCGGCAAGGTGGACACCGAGGAGCAGCAGGAGCTCGCGGCCGCCTTCGGCATCAGCTCCATCCCGACCCTGGCGATCATCCGGGAGAACGTGCTGATCTTCGCCCAGCCCGGCGCCCTGCCCGCCCCCGTCCTGGAGGACGTGATCCAGCAGGCCAAGGGCCTGGACATGGACGAGGTGCGCGCGAAGATCACGGCCGAGCAGAACTGAACCAGCGTCTGTGCAGTCCCCGGCGCGGGAAGTCGACCTGATCGACTTCCCGCGCCGCTGCATTGGGGCTGCGAGCGCGCCGCACACGGAGCGTGACCGGCTGCTCCCACACTGGTCCCATGACCCGACTCCGCTCCGCTGCCGCGGCCCTCGCGCTCTCCGCCGCCGCCGTCCTGCCGATCGCCGCTCCGGCCCACGCCGAGAGCCGCGCCGAGGCCCAGGTGAACGCCTTCTTCGGCCAGTACCGGGACGCCGTGCTCGGCCAGAACCCCAACCAGGACCCGACGGATGTCCGCGAGGAGTTCATGACCTCCGAGCTCAACACCGAGCTCGACCAGTGGGCCGCCGACCACGACGCCGACCCGGTCTTCCGGGCCCAGAACGTCCCGTCCGGCTGGTCGGTGGCGTACGGGGGCAGCGGCGCGGGCCACAGCACGGTGATCCTCACCGAGTACTGGGCCGGCGGCGGGCACACCGACGTCTGGTACCAGGTCCGCCTGGACACCCTGCGGATCGACGGCCTGGAGGACGCGCCCCAGTAATTCCCACCCGGGCCGTCAGTTACCTCACAGCGCCGGCGTGCCTTACCCGACTAATCTGGTGAACGTGCTTGTACTCGTTCGCCGTCGCCACGTGGACCTGCTCCGCGTCACGAGCATGTCCTGTCGCCGCTCCCGCTGACCCTGTCTCCCCCTTCCAGGACCCCGGCCCCGGGGACGCGGCACCATCTCCGCCGTGTCCCCTCGCCGCCCGGCCACCATCGCCGGGCCCGCCGGACTGACCCCAGCGGATGTCACCCCATGTCGCAGCAGCACACCAGCACCGTCCCCACTCTCACCGCCCTCCCGGTCATCGACCTGTCGGCCGCCGACGGCACTCCGGAGGAGCAGGACGTCCTGCACGCGGAACTCCACCGCGCGGCCACCGAGGTCGGCTTCTTCCACCTGGTCGGCCACGGTGTCACCGCCGAGGAGACGGCCCGGCTCACCAGCGCGATGCACGCCTTCTTCGCCCTCCCCGAGGCCGACCGGCTGGCCCTCAGCAACCTCAACTCCCCGCACTTCCGCGGCTACACCCGCACCGGCGCCGAGCGCACCGGCGGGCGCAGCGACTGGCGGGACCAGTTGGACATCGGCCCCGAGCTCCCCGAGCACCGCCCCGACGACGGTGAGCCGGCCTACTGGTGGCTGGAGGGCCCGAACCAGTGGCCCGCCAACCTGCCCCAGCTGCGCGAGGCCGCGCTGCACTGGCTGGACCGGCTCGACGAGGTGGCCAGGCGCCTGCTGCACGAACTGCTCACCGCGATCGGCGCCCGCCCCGACTTCTACGACCCCGCCTTCGCCGGGCACCCCGCGCACCACCTCAAGCTGGTCCGCTACCCCGGCAGTTCACCCGAGGGCGGGACGCAGGGCGTGGGCGCGCACAAGGACTACGGGTTCCTCACCCTGCTCCTGACGGACGGCGTCCCCGGCCTCCAGGTCGAGCGCCCCGACGGCAGCTTCCTGGACGTACCGCCGATGCCCGGCGCCTTCGTGGTGAACCTGGGCGAGCTGCTCGAGGTCGCCACCGACGGCTACCTCAAGGCCACCAACCACCGAGTGGTCTCGCCCCCCGGTGCGCGCGAGCGGTACTCCGTCCCGTTCTTCTACAACCCGCGCCTGGACGCCCAGATCGCCCCGCTCGACTTCCCGCACGCGCACCACGCCCCGGGCGCGACGGCCGACCCGGCCAACCCGCTCTTCGCGGAGTTCGGCCGCAACGAGCTCAAGGGATACCAGCGCGCCCACCCCGAGGTGGCGCGGCGCTTCTACGCGATGTCCTAGCGTTCCCCTTCGGTTTTCCCCTCTCTCCCCGGTGGACCGGCACTGCTACTGTCACACCAGTACTGTCCCACCGGGGAGCCCTGATGCCCGCGCCCGTGCCGCTGCGCCTGACCGTCGACGAACTCGCCGCCCGCGCCGGTGTCACCGTGCGCACGCTGCGGTTCTACAGCGGCCGCGGTCTGCTCCCGCCGCCCGAGCTCGGGCCGCGCCGGGTCGGCTTCTACGGGCGGGGCCACCTCGACCGGCTCGAACTGATCGAGGAGCTCCAGCGCCAGGGCCTGACGCTGGCCGCGATCGAGCGCTACCTGTCCCAACTCCCGGAGGACATCGGCACGCTCGACCTGGCCATCCACCGCGCGCTGGTCGCCGCCTGGACCCCCGAGTCCGCCGAGGAGGCGGACGTCGACCAGCTCTCCCGCCGGGTCGGCCGCGAGCTCAGCCCCGCCGACCTGGACCGCCTGGTCGCCATGGGCGCCCTGCACCGCACCGACCGGCCCGAGGTGTTCCGGGTCGACCCCGGGCTACTCCCGCTCGGCGCCCGGATCCTGGACCTCCCGATCCCGCTGGAGACCATCCTGGCCACCCGCGCCGTGGTCCGCCTGCACAGCCAGGCCACCGCCCGCGACCTGCACCGCCTGTTCCGCGACACGGTCTGGAAGCCGATCCGCGAGAGCGAGCCGGACCCCGCCGAGCTGGACCGGATGCGCGAACTCACGGCGGAGATCGAACCCCTGCTGGCCCAGGCCCTGGTGACGGCCTTTCACCGCTCCCTGGCGGACCAGCTCCTGAGCGAGTGACTCACGACCCGCAGAGCTTCCCCACCTCGGCCGCCGCACTCAGCACCGGTCCCACATCCACCTGCTTGCCCGACGTGGCCGCGTCCTCGGCCCTGCTCACCGCGGTGTTGAGGTCGTCCAGCCGCTTCCCCAAGTCCCCCTTGTTCCCGCTCCCCTTGAGCTTCTCGGCGTCAGAGCCGACCTTCTTCAGCGCCTTGATCGTGTTCTGCCGCCGGCTCTCGTCGGTGATCTGGCCGACATTGGTCGCCGAGTCCTTCAGGTCCTGCACATCACCGGCGATGCTGATCGCTGTCTTCCCACAGTCCAGAGCCTGCTGCGCGGTCGGATCACACGCGACGGCCCCCGCTCCGGCCAACGCCAACACTAGAATCCCGTGCCTGAGCTTCACGAACATGCTTGGGCTCCTCCCCCTGAGACACCGCACTCCCACGTACCGTGCCCCGATCGCACCAGTAGGGGCGGGCAGGGGTAAACCCCTAACCACCCCCCTGGCCGACGCACCGTCAGCTTTCAGTCAATCGCCGCGCACCAGCGCCTAGTTCAGCGCCGCCCAGCGCCAACTCCCGTTCACCCGGACGTAGAGCCGATTGTCCGTCGTATCCACCGCCACCGTCCCGTCCAGCGGCGGATGCGTGAACGACGCGTCACTCACGACCCCGGCCACCAGCCGCAACGGCGGGTTCGGCGCGTTCTTGGCCGGCACCGCCCCGGACGCCTGGGCCCCCACCGTCCCCCACGACGCCTCCACCCGGAAGTCGCCGGCACTCGGCTCGTAGTAGATGTGCGGCCCGGCGGGCGCCGTCGCGTACTGCCCGATCACGTTCCGCACCACGGCGGTCGACCCGGGGCCGGAGTACAGGTCCACTCCGGCATTGACGGTCGCGACGCTCCCGTTGGCGATCAGCACGTTCTCCAGCGCGCTGAAGCTGGCCGCCCAGGCAACTATGTTCTGCGCCTTCTTGCTGGTGTACGTGCTCGCAAAGTTCCCCGCGTAGCAGTAGATATTGCTCGCGTACACGTGCCGACAGGAGGCATCCGTCTTGAGGTGCGGCCCGCCCTGCATCTGCGAGGTCTCGAACTTGCAGTCCGTCAAATAAATCCCATTGGGATTGTTCGCATTGTTGACCCCCGCCGTGACCCAGATCGCCCCGGTCCCGAACGCCTCCAGTCGGCACCCCACGAAGTGCAGCTGGTTGTTGTTGTCCCCGCTGTACCCGTACCCGGATGCCGCCGCCGAGTTGCGAAGGTAGACGTTCGGCTGACTCGTGCTGTCGGCCGTACCGCTGCACCCCTCGATCACCAGGTTGTAGTACCGGGAATCCCAGCACTCCACCGCATCAATGACCACGTCATTGTTGCTCGACATATACACATCACGGACGTACGTGTTGTCGTTGTAGTACAGCTCCAGCAGCAGCCCGGTCTTGTTGTTCCCGTTGAACCCCAGGCTCTCCACCGAGCAGTACCGCCGGTGGCTCGCCCCGCTCGGATCGGTGGCCGGCCCGGAGATCGCCAGCAGCGTCCCGTTCCCGCCCTTCACCAGCGTCGCGGCCTTGCTGCCCGCCCCGACGAGCTTGACCCCGTTCCCCTTCACCGCGAGCCCGAGCACCAGGTACTGCCCAGCGGGGAAGTACACCGTCCCGCCCCCGCCGGCCACCGCCGCATCGAGCGCCGCCTGCACCGCCACCGTGTCATCGGCGGCCCCGTCCCCCTTGGCGCCGTAGTCCCTGACGTTGAACCAGTCCGGCCCGGTAGCACTCCCGGCCACGGCCACCCCGGCCCCACCGGCCACCCCAACCCCAGCCAGCCCAGCCACCGCCCCGGCCATCAACGCCCTACGCCGCGTGGTCTCCCCCATGCCTGACTTCCCCTCAGTGCGCCTACATCTGACGCCTCGACATTCCAGGGCTACACAGAGAGCGTCAAGCCCATCCGTCCCGGCCAATGGAAGCCACCTGAGCAGCAGTGCGTTCCACCGGCACCAAAGCGCTCGCTAGGCTGGGTTGACCAGCCCATTCGACCGCTTAGAAATCCCGCGTCATCCCAGCGGGTGCCACTGAACTCCAAACTCAGCCAACACGATGGAGAGGCGATGACTCCCCTGACCTTCGAGACAACTCGCCAAGAAGCTCCGAGAGGGTCAGCCACTCAGTAAGCTGACAGACCCTCGTACAAGTTCGCGGCTAGAAAAAATCCCTTTAGGGGTTCGCCCACTCTTCCGGCTCCCCCGTGACCGGATCCAACCCGTCCTGGCGGCGCGAACGCTCTAGCCGCCAATGAACAAACCTCGGCCTTTCACATTGCCAGATGTCAGCAACACTGAGTGGACATTCATCAAACTCGCCAGCGAAAACCTTGCATAGAAATTCGACCATTCCACATTCATAGACGGTCCAATTTCCGCTCGCTCGATCCCATACAAGAACCGGCCAACGATCCGGATCCCCCGAATCACTCAGCCAACAAAGGAGATCCGAGCCAGAATCAACACCCCAACAAATGATCTGCTCAGCCGCCTCAATAGGACCCCCCGTGGCGCCGTCACCATAGAAGACACCTCGCGCATTCTCCGTCTCCTCCAGCATCCCTGAATCAGGAGCATCTGAAGACACCACGCCATCAGGTGCGAGGATCGCCAGGCAGTTCTCGATAGCACCCAGCCCATAGATTTCCATGAACCATCGATAGTCCGAAGGAAAAGCAGAATTCCAGATACGCTCAGCTGCTTCCCAGTTGGCATTCTCTCCCGCATCCTCATGCGGCTGCATCATGGAAATCATTCGAGATTCAGAAGGCTGCACGAGGGTCTCTCCCTTGACATGGAACCTGCATTTAGCTGCATGAACTGCCCAGTACCCTCAGGGCCTTGGCCGCACAGGTATCCGGAGACCAAAGTTATACCACCGGCCATCCTTTGGGCTATACAGCGAGTTCGGGACGATGTCACTCAGCGAGAATCCGGGATTTCCGGAAGCATCAGTTCCATACGCTGCAATGAAATATGCCACTGGGACGACTCGGGATCCCATGTAAATTGGCTCGACGTGATACCTAACAACCTCACCGGAATCGACAGCATTCCTCACTTGCTTCTCAAGCGAGTACATGTGATCGTCAATTCTTCCATCGCCTCGCACTGAGGCATTTGCCTGACGTGAGCACGTTGAAAGGTTCCGCAAATCTGATCCCGAACCGCTTAGCTGATGACCGAGAAGGTGACATGCATTAATCGATCTCTGCGGTACCAAGTTCTGGCCCGTCCCAAAATTTTGTGCCCACCTGTAGCCCGGTGGTTGATTGGATGCCGGCGAGCCATTATGGGTTTTCAAATAGTCCGAGTCCAAGCAAGCGTCAACCCCAGTAGCCCGACCACCATTACTTCCATCAGTATCTCCGTAGTCAACCCATCCACTGCCCCCCTCAGGCAAGACTTGCCGCCCTCGGAATTCTGCAAGCTATTTGAGAATCCAGAGGCGGAAAATGGAAACGGCAATTCCTGCGTCCGAATTGCGTCCGCTGACTTCTGATCAAGTTCGGCCGCGATGCCACTCTGAGTGTCTCCATCCTCTCCGAAATTATTCAGCGGATCCCCTGGCTGCGGTGGGGTCGCGCAGCTTCTACATGGGGCGGGCTTCGTATCGCGAGAGTTAGCTTTTGGACTTTCCTTCTTGCTGGCTGCTGTGGCCTCGTCACCCGGTGGCCACGACGCCCAAGGTGGGTGCCAAGGACTACTCCAGCCTCGATTCGTCAGCCGCGT
>NZ_PYBW01000163.1 GCF_003205575.1 Streptomyces tateyamensis | reverse complement strand
GATCAGGGGGGAACTTCAGACTCCCTCTGTCCGACCCCTCACCGGGGCCGATCGAAGGTGTCCACTACTCGGGGGGAAGGCCCGGCCATTGTCAGACTCTGTCACAGGCCGCGCGCTCGCGGCCCTGGTTGGCCAATGTCGTCAGGGACTGTCCGGGGCCGTCAGTGGCAGCTGCCGCTGACCCACGCTGGCTGTGGCAACGGCAGTAGGCCGGTCACTGACGGAAGGCAAGTCCTATGGAACAGCTCAGCGTTCGCACCGTCGTCCTTCTCCTGGTAGGCATCCTCGCCGTCGTTCTCATCGTGCGTGCGCCGACCCTCGGGTTCGCCATGGTGGGAGCGACTGCGGTGGTTGCGCTGCTGGCCCAACTCATGGGTAGGGAGTGAGGTAGCCGCCCGAGGGCACCGCATGCAAGGCCGCGCCGGTGCTGATCATCCTGGGCAAGCTGACTGACCCGGATGACTCCGACTGAATCGCTGGTGAGGCTCCGGCCAGGCTGGGGATCGGCGGTAACTGCAACTACGGAACGACGAAGGACCCGGCCGCAGTGCGGTCGGGTCCTTCATTTGCCCTGGTGGGCGAGGCGGAGGATACGAGATTCGAACTCGTGAGGGGTTGCCCCCAACACGCTTTCCAACTGTTCGTCCGGCTGTCCGGGGGCGGGCGTGGGCGTCCTGACCTGCGGCGGAGTGTCTCTATCGGCGGGCTTCGGACGGCTCTGAACGGGGGTGAATGCAACCAAAACGTATGCATTCACGAGGAATGCGCCTGATATATGACGCTGTGTGATGTTCGCTGGTCAGGCGGGCAGGGCGATGGGTGGCATCCAGAGGTTGCCGGTGAAGGCGCGGTGGATGGCGTCGAAGGCGCTCAGGCCGTGCTTGCGGGCGGAGTCGAGGTAGGAGCGCACGGCGAGCCA
>NZ_PYBW01000162.1 GCF_003205575.1 Streptomyces tateyamensis | reverse complement strand
ACTACTCGGGGGGAAGGCCCGGGTGCAGTCCCTTCCAGGCCGTGATGACCGGCCGGATCAGCTCCCACGCCTCATCCGACAGGTCGCTTGGGTAGGGCCTACGCTCTCCCATACCCACAGCAAACCGCAATCCCGCCGAACGTCAACCTCCTTGGCAGGAAGCCGACTTAGACGCAATCGGACGAACCGCCCGCACCCTCGCAGAACACCCTCTGAGAGATCGGCAGGATCCAGCGGGATGATCCCAGGAGACGAACCGGGCTCAGCACCCACGATGAGGTAGGCGTACCCCTGCGCCCACTGGGCAGCGCTGGCTGGTTCGCGGTTCGCAAAGCCGAGGACGGTACGCGGTAGGTGCTGGAAGTGTTCCTCACGCAGGAGGTCCAAGTGCTCCTTCCACTCGATCCACGTCGACTCGTCCGCTCCGCCTGCCGCAACAACGGCTGCCACCAACTGCGCGACCTCGTCAGGGAACCGGAACGATCGAGAGATGTCCAGGGGAAGGGCCATCCAGCGATCCTAGACGAGTAGTTCCGAT
>NZ_PYBW01000161.1 GCF_003205575.1 Streptomyces tateyamensis | reverse complement strand
AGTCATTTATGGTGATGAGGGTCTATTCGTCTGAGTTCAAGGCCGACGCCGTCGCGCTGTATCGCTCGGACCCGGACCTCACGATCGCGCAGGTCGCCCGCGATCTTGGAGTGCACGCGGAGACGCTGCGGAACTGGGTCCGCAGGGACCGCACCCAGCCCGGCGGCGGTCGCACGACGAGGACGGACATGCAGGACACCGGGGCGGCCCAGGCCACGAAGGAAGAGCTGGAGGCCGAGATCGCAGCCCTCAAGGGCGAGCTGAAGGCCGTCCGGAAGGAGAACGCGACGCTCGCCACCGAGCGGGACATCCTGCGCAAGGCGACGAAGTTTTTCGCCTCGGAGATGACCTGGTAAGGAGCCGTCAACTAACTAC
>NZ_PYBW01000160.1 GCF_003205575.1 Streptomyces tateyamensis | reverse complement strand
TGCCTGATTTGATGTTGCTCCGGCCCGTGACGTGGTAGATGGATTCCGTGGGGATGACGGAAGTAACTCTGGCGGCGCTGGACGCGAAGTTGGCGGCGATGCTGCCGCACCTGGACGAGCGGCAGCGCCGCTTGTATCTGGCTTCAGAGGCCGAGGCGCTGGGCCATGGCGGAGTCGCGGCGGTGGCCAGGCTGGCAGAAGTGTCCGAGTCGACCATTGCGCGGGGACGCGACGAGCTCGCCGGCGGTGCGCCGGTGCTGGGACGGGTTCGCCGCCCCGGCGGCGGACGCAAGCCGGCCGCTGAACGTGACCCTGGCCTGGTGCCGGCACTCGAAGCCCTGATCGAGCCGCAGGAGATCGGCGACCCGGTCTCCCCACTGCGCTGGACCACAGCCTCGTTGCGTGACCTGGCACGGGAGTTGACCACAGCAGGCCATCCGGTCAGCGCCACGGCCGTGAGCAAGCTGCTGCGCTCGATGGGCTTCAGCCTCCAGGGCATGGTCAAGACTCGTGCTGGGAGCCAAGTCCCTGACCGTGACGCCCAGTTCCGGCACATCAACACCACGGTCGAGGAGTTCCTAGCTCAGGGCTTGCCAGTGGTGAGCGTGGACGCGAAGAAGAAAGAGCCGATCGGCGACTTCGCCCGGGCAGGCCGCACCTACCGCCCCAAGGGCCGGCCGATCACGGCCCCGGACCACGACTTCCTGGACCCGGACATCCCGATCGCCATTCCCTACGGCATCTACGACTTGGGACGTGACACCGGCTGGGTCAACGTGGGCACCGACCGCAACACCGCGGCCTTCGCGGTGGAGTCCCTGCGCCGCTGGTGGAACAGCCAAGGGCGCCTCGACTACCCCAATGCCACCCGCCTGCTGGTCACCGCCGACTCCGGAGGAGCCAACTCGGCGGACTCCCACCTGTTCAAGATGGACCTGGCCGCCTTCGCCGACGAGTGCCAACTGACTGTCACCGTCATGCACTTTCCGCCCGCGACTTCGAAATGGAACAAGGTCGAACACCGACTGTTCTCCCGGATCACCCACAGCCTGCGCGGTCAGCCGCTGACCAGCTACGAAGTGCTGCTGCAAACCATCTCGGCCACCCGCACCAGCACCGGGCTGACCGTCCAGGCCGTCCTCGACGAGAACGCCTACCCCACCGGCCGGACGCTCACCAAAGCCGAGCGCGCGGCGATCCTTCAGCGTGTCGAACGCGACGACTTCCACGGGGAGTGGAACTACACCCTCGCCCCACACGACTCCGGACGGGAACCGCTGGTCGAGCCGGAGCAGGCGAAGGCACCCCTGATCCCGACCGAGGCCACCTTCCTGCTCACGCATCCGGCCCTGACCGGCATGTCCCGCGAGCAATTCGACCGGCTCGTGGAGGAACTCGAGCCCTTCCGCCGGGTCCTGGCCGAGGCCGAGCGCGAGAAGAGGAAGGGCATCAACCGGCGCGGATACAACCCCGGGGTCGGCTTCCTCGACCACCGTCACCGCGTGCTGGTCGCTGTCCTGCACCACCGCAACACAGTCACCCTGACCCTGGCCGCCCAACTGCTCGGCCGAGTACCCACGAGCCTGAACTATCACGCACACCGCACCAGGCCACTGCTCGCTTTCGCCACCCCGGACATCGCCGCAGCCCTCGCTTATCCCCGGCGGACCCACCCACCCCGCACGATCGACGCCCTTCAGAGCGCGATCACCGACCACGAGAGCAACATCAAATCAGGCA
>NZ_PYBW01000159.1 GCF_003205575.1 Streptomyces tateyamensis | reverse complement strand
AAGCTGGTGAACAGTCTCAAGGGCTTCAGTTCCCGCTTCCTGCGGGCCGAGTACCCCGGCCGTACCAGCCGGATCTGCATGGGTTCCGTGTTCTGGGCACCCTCGTACTTCGCGGGGTCCTGCGGCGGCGCACCGCTGAGCATCGTCAAGGAGTACATCGAGAACCAGCAGCGGCCCGTCTGACCGTCACCCCGGAGCCGCAGAGCACTCCGCCGCTTCGCGGCTCCGGGTCAAGGATCGCAATCCCGCCCGGCCTAAAGGCCGGGATTCCCTGCGAAGAACAAGGGATGGTGGACTGCAGCCTCAGCACGCCGGTGCGGACGCTGCGGATCTTGGCCAGGAAGTCCTGCTCGTCGGTGCAGCCCAGGTGCGCGTACAACCGGTTGGCGAAGGTGTTCAGGGCGATCTTCTCGCCGTCCTGCTCGTGCTGCAGGCCCGTCAGGCCACGGTGGCCGTCGGGCTCGGGGTACCCCTGGAAGTAGCTGTAGATCTGGCCCGCGTGCGAAGCGGTGTCGATCCGCCCGGTGACGTCCGCTCCGTCCACGAAGGAAACGGTGTAGGTCAGAGTGGCATTGTTGACGAACATCGGTGCGGTGGTCACGGGTGCCTGCCTCCGTCGGCCTCAGGTCTGGAGGCCAGAGCATGACGGCGGCAGGTCGGCGTCGGATCGGCAACCGATTGCCGCGCAGGCGGCAACCGGCCGAGGGCATACGCCCCACCTCGGTGCTCCGCGGCGCCGGGCTCAGTACGGCAGCGCCCCCAGCACGGGAGCCAGCTCGCCGGTGACGTCCTTGACCTGGTTCAGCGGGCCGATCTGGTTGCCGCTGGCACCCATGTCCACGCCGCCCACCGCGGGGCCGGCGGCCGCAGGGTGGCTGTCGGCGTTGGCGCTCGGGGCGGTCAGGGAGGCCACCACGCCGACGGCCAGGGAGGCAAAGGCGAGCATGCTGCGCTTCTTCATGACGGTGTCAACGAGCGGCTCGGCACTTGGACACGGCTCCCGGTGGGCCCGGCGGCCCGGGTCGGGTGCGTCCGTGCGCGTGGACGTCCTAAGACCGGTAGAGCGGCGAGATGCGGATGCTCACCCGGCTCGGCACCTCGCTCGGCGAGGCCGCCCGGCACGCCGAGGCGATCCCGCCCCTGCTCGAAGCCCTGGCGACCAGTGCGGAGTTGGGCGACCCGGGCAACCGGATGCTGATCCTGGACCGGCTGGCGTAACGTTGCCACCGCGTTGAACAGCCTGGCCCACCTGCACGCCGCGCACGGGAGGACGCGGCGGCCCGGGACTGCTGCCAGGAGGCGCTGCCCCTGTTCACCGCGCTGGGCCGGTCCGAGTCCGCCGAGGTGCGCCGCCGCCTCGAGCCTGGACACCCCCGGCCGAGCCCAGTTGAGTTGACGCGACGTCAGGTCTGGTCGGGCAGCGCCTCGAACACCTGCGCCGACACCCGGGCTGCTCGTAGCGCCCCCGGGCTCCCGGCCCCCGCTCGCGCAGGAGCAAGAGCGCGAACGCGAAACGGCCACGGTCCCGCGCCTCCTCGTGCGGAGGCGTGGGACCGTGGCCGGTGAGCCGGTGAGCCGGTGAGCCGGTCAGCCGGTCAGCCGGTCAGCCAAGCTGCGGGATCAGCTGCCGAGGTTGTGGCCGCAGGCGTCGTCGACCTTCTTCGCGTCAGCTTCGATCTTGGTGCTCAGGTCGGCGCTCGGCGCGGTGCCGGTGCTGAGCGCGGTGTAGAGCTGCTGGTAGTCGCCGGCCAGCGCGGTGATCGCGCTCTTGGCGTCGGCGTTGCCGGCCTTGGCGGCGGCGGTGTTCAGCTGGTCGGTGGCGTTCTTGAGGTCGGCCTTGAGCGCGTCCGGGCTGCCCGAGTCGGCGCTCATCTTGTCCGAGGTGCTGGTCACCGTGCTGGTGGCGCTGGTGCAGCCGCTGTCGAGGGCCTTGGCCACCTTCGTGCCGACCAGCGCGAACACCGCGACACCGACCGCGATCGCGATCAGCGACACGATGAGGCCGATGATCGACATCACCTTGCCCTTGCCGGCCTTGTTCGACTTGGCCAGGCCGATGATGCTGAAGATCAGGCCGAGCGGGGCGAAGAAGAAGGCCAGGATCAGGCCGGCGACCGCGAAGCCGTTGCTGCCGGTCGGCTGGGCGACCGGGGCCGGGTAGCCGTACGGCTCCTGGGGCGGAACGCCGTAGGGCTGCTGCGGGGCGCCGTAGCCCTGCTGGGGCGAAGCGTCGTTCGGGGGTATGGACACGTCAATCCTTACTGGGACACGAGGATAGCCGCACAGGAATACCGGAACCTCGCAGTCCGACGCAACTCACCGTAACGAAAGCGGCCGGAGCGCCTGCCCCGACTGGGCTCGGCGCCCCGGCCGTTCCACCGCCCGCAGGACAATGGTTCGCCGACGAATGGTCAGGCGGCGCCCACCAGCGCCCCCGCCGCCTCGGCCGCCAGCCGGCCGCGGTCGATCTTGCGGTTGGAGTTGAGCGGGAACTCGACCAGGTGGCGGTAGTCGCGCGGCAGCATCCCGGCCGGCAGGATCTGCCGCAGCTGGCGGGCCAGCGCCGCGGGTGCGGTCACCTCGCCGGTGTAGAACACCACCAGCTCCACGCCGCCGCCCTCGGCCGGCCGGGTCACCGTGACCGCGTCCCGCACCCCGGCGCAGCCGCGCAGCGCGTGCTCGACCTCCGGCAGCTCGACCCGCCAGCCCTGGATCTGCACCTGGGCGTCGAGCCGGCCCAGGTAGGCCAGCTCCTCGGCGGGCAGCCGGCGCACCCGGTCGCCGGTGCGGTACCACAGGCGCCCGTCGTGCTCCAGGAAGCGGCCCGCGTCGTCGGCCGGGTCGAGGTAGCCGCGGGTCATCTGCGGGCCGGTGATGCACAGCTCGCCCTCGTACTCGGCGGTGCTGCCGTCCTCGGCCAGCAGCAGGTGCTGGTGGCCCGCGTGCACGGCGCCGATCGGCACGATCCCGTTGACGGCCAGCTCCGGCGAGGAGTCCGGGTCCCACCGGTGCGCGGTGATGGTGACGGTCAGTTCGGTCGGACCGTAGATGTTCTCCAGCGTCGAACCCGGCGCCGCCGCCTGCCAGTCGGCCGCGTCCTGGCAGCGCAGCGCCTCGCCGGCGAAGAAGCTCCAGCGCAGGCCCGGCAGCGCGCCCTCGCCCAGGCCGCCGAGCTGACGGATCAGCGCGATCGCGCTGGGGGTGGAGAACCAGACGGTGATGCCGTGTTCGGCGACGTAGGCGGGCAGTCCCCGGTAGGCCTGCACCGGGACGGCGTGCGCGGTGCCGCCGGCCCCCCAGGCGCAGAACAGGTCGAACATCGCGCAGTCGAAGTTGAGGTCGAAGGTCTGCGAGAAGACGTCCTCGGGGCCGAAGTCGTAGCGCTCGTCCAGCAGGTCGAAGTAGTGCTTGGTGCTGCCGTGGCTGATCGGCACGCCCTTGGGCCGGCCGGTCGAGCCGGAGGTGAAGAGCATGTAGGCGGTGGACTCGGACTCGACCGGGCGCGGCGCGGCCAGCGCCAGGGCCGGGTCCAGCTCGATCCGCGGGTACGGGTGCGCGGTGGCACCCAGCGGCACCAGGACGGGGACCGCCTGCTCGGGCATCGAGCCGGCGGCGAGCGAGGCCAGCCCCTGCTCGTCGGCCACCAGCACGTCCACGCCTGACAGTTCGAGCATCCGCCGGGTCCGCGCGGCCGGGAAGTCCGGGTGCAGCGGGACCACGGTGGCGCCGGTGTAGAGGCCGGCCAGGATGCCGAGGTAGGCGGTCACCCCCTTTGCGGCCAGCACCCCCACCACGCGCGGGGCCTCCGGGCGGGCGGCCAGCAGCGCGCCCGCCCAGGCGAGCGCCCGCTCGTGCGCCTCGGTGTAGGTCACCGAGGTCTGGCCGATCCGGATCGCGGCGCGCTGCGGCGACCGCGCCAGGCCGCGCAGAAATCGCTGGTAGAGCGCCGGGTCGGGCGTCTCGTTCATTCTTCCTCCGGGAAAAAAGAAAGGGGTCGAATAAGGGTGGCCGTCCGTTGCCACCCGCCCGGCGGCGCCCCTACGTTGGCACCCAGGAAGCACTGTGACTCACCGGGAGACGAAATCATGAGCTGGGACCAGCAGTTCGAGGACCTTCTGCGCAAATTCCTGCCGTTCATCGGAGCCGACGAGACGCTCACCGCGGACACCGACCTGCGGGACCTGGGCCTCGACTCGCTCGGGACCGTCGAGCTCCTGGCCCAGCTGGAGGAGCTGTACGGCGTCCGCTTCCTGGACGACGCGCTGAGCCTGGAGACCTTCGCCACTCCCGGCGTGCTCTGGAGCACGCTGTCCGACATCCGTGCGGCCGCCTGAACCGTCCGCGCCCAGTGCCCTTCCGGTCCGGTCCGGAAGGGCACTTGCGTGTGTCAGGCGAAGACTTCGGCGGGCCGGCGGCCCGGCCGCAGCGCGGCCCGCGGGTTGAGCGGGACCACGGTGAAGTTCCGGGTGGTCAGCCCGACCCGGCCGAACAGGCTGTCGGGCCCGGAGACGTAGACCGTGCCGACCTCCAGCCGGCGCAGTTCGGCCACCGCCTTGGGCCAGTTGACGGCCCGGGTGAACCCGTCCAGCAGCATGGTGCGCACCCCGTCCGCCGTGGTCAGCAGGGTGCCGTCCTGGTCCGCGACGACCGGGATCCGCGGGTCGGTGAAGTGCAGCTTCGCGAAGATCTGCTCGGCCACCTGCTCGCGCAGCGGCCCGAAGGCCGCCGAGTGCATCGGCGGACGCATCATGTACAGCGGCAGGCCGCCCAGCGAGCGGATCCGCTGCTGCAGGGATTCCAGCAGCCCCTCGCGCACACAGATCATGAAGAAGTCGTGGTCCACGTGGCAGGCGATGTCGTACCACTCCCCCTGCTCGGTCAGCTCGCCGAGCAACTGGTCGAGCTGCTCGCGCGGCACCCGGGCGAAGGACTGCACCACGATCTCGGTGTGCTCGCGGGCGAAGTACTCCTCCAGTGCCACCGCCCAGTCGGCGGTCATCCGCACCGCCTGCGGGAAGGAGAGCGCGCCCGACCAGACGGCCGCCGCCTTCTCCCCGAAACTCGGGCCGACCACGTAGTCGGTACGCATTCCGTGGGCGTCCTCGGCCCATTCGGCCAGCGCCAGGCAGTTCACCATGAACGCCACCTGGGCGGCCTCGGAATAGTCGCCCTCGGCGGTCCGGAAACGCTCCACCAGGTCGTACCCGAGCACCTCGTCGGCGATTCCCACCAGCCGCCGGGCGGCCGGATTGATCAGCATGAACTTCGCCACCTCCGAGAACGGGCACGGGCCCATTCCCGGAAAGACGATCGCGGTCGCCTCGCCCGCGCGTCGCTCGGTTGCCATCGCGTCTGTTCCTTCCGGTGGTGGTGCGCTCGCCTGCGCGTCGGCCGCCGCCAGGATGCCCGGGGCCCGCCGACCCCGGGCACCCCTAGCGGCCCCTGTCCGGTCACCCGGCCAGGGACTCCAGGTACTCCAGCAGCACGGCGCGGAACTCGGCCGGCTGCTCCAGGTGCGGCAGGTGGCTGGACCCCTCGAAGATGTGCCAGCGCACGTCCGGGATCAGGTCCTGGAACGGCTGCACGGTGACCGGCGTGGCCTCGTCGTACCGGCCGGACAGCAGCAGGGTGGGGACCGCGATCTGCGGGCAGTCCTCGATCACCCCCCAGTCCTTGAGGGTGCCGACCACGTGGAACTCGCTCGGCCCGTTCATGGTGAAGTACACGGTCGGGTCGTTGTAGATCTCGTAGAACGAGGCCAGGTAGTCCCGCGGCCACGGGTTGAGCCGGCAGACGTGCTTCTCGTAGAAGGAGCGCATCGCCGCGTGGTACTCGTCGCTGTCGGTGGTGCCCGCCGCCTCGTGCTTGAGCAGGGTCTCGTTGACCCCGGGCGGCAGCTGGTCGCGCAGCACCTTCATCTCGGCCAGCCAGAGCGGGTAGGAGGCCGGCGCGTTGGCGATCACCAGGCCGCGCAGGCCGGCCGGGCGGGCGGCCGCGTGCCGGGCCACCAGCAGGCCGCCCCAGGACTGGCCGAGCAGCACGTAGTTGTCGGCGATGCCCAGGGTGCGCAGCAGGTTGTCCAGCTCGTCCAGGAAGAGCTGCGGGGTCCAGAACTCGGGCCCGGCGTCCGGCAGGTGGCTCGAGCCGCCGTTGCCGAGCTGGTCGTAGTGGACCACCGGCCAACCCTGCTCGGCCAGTTCGGCCAGGTTCAGCAGGTAGTCGTGGGTGCTGCCCGGTCCGCCGTGCACCAGGACCAGCGCGGGCTTGCCGCTGCTCAGGTCTCCGGTGATGCGGAACCAGGTCTGGTGGGAACCGAACGGCACCGTTCCCTTGGCGCTCGGTGCGGGTGGCATGGCATCTCCTCGACGGTGGTGTGTTGGTGAGGGCGCATCAACTGGCGGCGGGCCAGTGGGTGGTCAGCCACTCCTCGATGGCCCGCCCGGGCAGCGCGGCGTTCTCCTCGATCAGGCTGAAGTGGTCGGCCCTGACCGGGACCAGGGTGTACTCGGGGTTCCACGGGCGGGAGATCCACTCGGCGTCCGGCTCGGCGTCCGGCACCTCGGGGAAGAACGAGCTGATGCACTGGATGTGCAGGCCCGGTACCCCGTCCAGCGGACCGAGGTCCAGGTGTGGGATCAGGCCGCCCCAACCGCCCATCGCCGACAGCCGGGTGGAGTCGAAGCCGCCGAAGGCGCCCTCCTTGTGGAACATCCCCTCCAGCAGCTGCTCCACCGGGCCGCCGCCCAGGTCGTTGACCTCGTAGGTGTCCAGCATCACCATGCCGGCCGGCTTCACCCCTGCGGTCTCGGCCAGGTGGCGGGCGGTCGCGTGGGCGAAGATGCCGCCGGCCGAGTAGCCCATCAGCACGAACGGCTCGCCCTCGGCCGCCTTCAGCACGGTGGCCGCCAGCAGGTCGATCGCGGCCTCCGGCGAGTCCGGCAGCGACTCACCCGGGTGGAATCCGGCCATCGGAATCGCGTAGACCGGGCGGGGCGTGGCCAGTTGAGAGACCACCCGCTTGTGCTGCAGCGCGCCGCTGGTGGCCATCGGCGAGCTCAGGCAGAGCAGCCGCGGGCCGGCCGGGCCGTCCAGCAGCCGCACCGGGCCCGGTGCCTCGGGGTACTCGGCGGCCGAGCCGAACCGCGGCCGGATCCCGGCCACCGCGCGCAGCAGTTCCAGGCCCTTCTTGGTCTGCCCGGACTGCACCGCGCCGCGGAAGATCTCGGTCAGCGTCTCACCGGTCGTCACCTCCGCCGGCGCCGCGCCGTCCGCGCTCGGCTGCTGCGCGTCCAGCACCGACCGCAGGTAGCCGGCCAGGCCGTTCGGGTTCTTGTTGTCGAAGACCACCATCGGCGGCAGCCGCAGACCGGTCGCCTCGTTCAGGCCGTTGCGCAGCTCCATCGAGGCCAGCGAGTCGAACCCCGCCTCCAGGAAGTCCCGCTCGGCGTGGACCTCGTCGGCGCCAGAGTGGCCGAGGATCCCGGCCGCCAGGGTGCGGACCAGCTCCAGCAGCACCTGCTCGCGCCCTGCCTCGTCCAGGCCCGCCAGCTTGCGCCGCAGCACGGCCGGGTCGGCGCCGCCCTTGGCACTGCGCCGCCGCGCCGCCGGGGCCAAGCCCCGCAGCAGCGCCGGCAGCTCGTCGGTCCGGGCGCGCAGCGCGGCCGGGTTGACGTGCAGCGGCACCTGCACCGGGTCCGGGGTGGCCAGCGCGGCGTCGAACAGGGCGAGCGCCTCCTCCACGCTGAGCGCCGGCAGCCCCTGCCGGGTGAGCCGCTGCAGGTCCGCCTCGCCCAGCCAGGCGCTCAGGCCCGCGTTGGTGTTCCAGAGGCCGTAGGCGAGGGCGGTGGTGGGGTGGCCGTTGGTGGTGCGGTGGGTGGCGAGGGCGTCGAGGTAGGTGTTGGCGGCGGCGTAGGGGCCTTGGCCGGCGGCGAGGACGAGGCCGCCGGCGGAGGAGATGAGGAGGAAGTGGTCGAGGGTGCGGTTGAGGGTGGCGTGGTGGAGGTGGTGGGCGGCGTGGGCTTTGGGGGCGAGGGTGTGGGTGAGGTGGTTTTGGGTGAGGGCGGGGGTGAGGGCGTTGTCGGCGGTGCCGGCGGCGTGGATGAGGGTGGTGAGGTGGGGGAGGGAGTCGATGAGGTTTTGGACGGTGTGGGGGTTGGTGATGTCGTCGGCGGTGATGGTGACGTTGGCGCCGAGTGCTTGGAGTTCTTGGAGGAGTTGGGGGGCGCCGGGGGCGTGGGGTCCGCGGCGGCTGGTGAGGTGGAGGTTGCGGGCGCCGTGGTGGGTGATGAGGTGGCGGGCGATGAGGGCGCCGAGGCCGCCGGTGCCGCCGGTGATCAGGATGGTGCCGTCGGGGTTGATGGGGGTGGGGGTGATGGTGTCGGTGGTGGGGGTCAGGCGGGGGATGTAGGTCTTGCCTGCGCGGATGGCGAGTTCGGGTTCGTCGGCGAGGATGCGAAGCTCGCTGTCGGAGGTGTCGGAGGTGTCGGTGTGGGTGTCGATGAGGTGGATGCGGCCGGGGTTTTCGGCTTGGGCGGCGCGGACCAGGCCCCAGACGGCGGCGTGGGGCAGGTTGATGGGGTTGTCGAGGGCGATGGCGTGGGTGGTGACGACGGCGAGGCGCTCGGTGGTGTCCTGGGCGAGGAAGGCCTGCAGGGCTGCCAGGGTGGCGGTCAGGGCGGTGTCGGGCAGTTCGTCGGCGGTGACCGGCACCCGGTACACCTGTGCCTCGACGCCGGCGCCGGTGGCCGGCACCTCCGACCACCCGATCCGGAACAGCGACTGCCC
>NZ_PYBW01000016.1 GCF_003205575.1 Streptomyces tateyamensis | reverse complement strand
GACCAGGTCAAGATCCGCGGCTACCGGATCGAACTCGGCGAGATCCAGAACACTTTGGCCGCCCACCCCGGGGTGGCCGAGGCCGTGGTGCTGGTGCGCGAGACCGTGTCTCCTGGCGAAGACGGCCCGGGCGACCGCCGACTGGTCGGCTACTACGTGCCCGGCGAACAGCCGGCGAGCGCGGAGGAGTTGCGGGCCCACCTGGCCCACAGCCTGCCCGAGTACATGGTGCCGGCCGCCCTGGTGGCGCTGGACGCCATTCCGCTGACCGGCAACGGCAAGACCGACAAGCGGGCGCTGCCCGCCCCGTCCGTCGAGCGCTCGGCCGGCCGGGTCCCGGCCGACGCGACCGAGCAGCTGCTCTGCGACCTGTTCGCCGAGGTGCTGGGCCTGCCCGAGGTCGGCGTCGAGGAGAGCTTCTTCGCACTCGGCGGCCACTCGCTGCTGGTCACCAAGCTGGTCAGCCGGATCCGCACCGCCTTCGAGGTCGAACTGCCGGTGCGCGCCGTCTTCGAGGCGCCCACCCCGGCCGGGCTGGCCGAGCGGGTGCCCCAGGCCGAGGGCGGCCGGGTGCAGCTGGCAGCGGGCGAGAGCGAGCGGGCCGCCGTGGTGCCGCTCTCCTACGCCCAGCAGCGGCTCTGGTTCCTCAACCGCTTCGAGGAGCGGCGCGAGGCCTACAACATCCCGATCTGCCTGCGGCTGACCGGCCCGCTGGACACCGCCGCGCTGCGCACGGCCCTGGACGACCTGATGCTGCGGCACGAGAGCCTGCGCACCGTCTTCCCGGAGCTGGACGGCGAGCCGCACCAGCTGGTCCGCCACGAGTTCGGCGGGATCCTCACCGAGCAGGAGCTGACCGAGGCCGAGCTGGCCGAGGCGGTCGCCGCCGCGGCCCGCACCGTCTTCGACGTCACCGCCGAACTGCCGCTGCACGCCTGGCTCTACCGGCTGGGCCCCGAGGATCACGCGTTCTGCCTGGTGATGCACCACATCGTCGCCGACGGCTGGTCGATGGCCCCCCTGGCCCGCGACCTGGCCACCGCCTACACCGCGCGGCTGGCCGGAGCGGCCCCCGCCTGGGACGAACTGCCGGTCCAGTACGCCGACTACACCCTGTGGCAGCGCGAGCTGCTCGGCACCGAGACCGACCCGGCCAGCCTGGCCGCCGCCCAACTCGACTTCTGGCAGCGGACCCTGGACGAGCTGCCGCCCGAGCTGCGGCTGCCCACCGACCGGCCCAGGCCGCCGGTGCCCAGCGACCTGGGCGGCAGCGTCAAGTTCGCGCTGGCGCCCGAGGTGTACCAGCAGCTGACCGCACTGGCCCGGGAGTGCGGGGCCACCGTCTTCATGGTGCTGCAGGCCGCCGTGGCGGCCCTGCTCGGCCGGCTCGGCGCCGGCACCGACATCCCGCTGGGCACCCCGGTGGCCGGCCGCACCGACGAGGCGCTGGAGGAGCTGATCGGCTTCTTCGTCAACACCCTGGTGCTGCGCACCGACCTGACCGGTGATCCGAGCTTCCGCGAGCTGGTGCACCGCGCCCGGGAGACCGACCTGGCCGCCTTCGCCCACCAGGACCTGCCGTTCGAGCGGCTGGTCGAGGTGCTCAACCCGGAGCGGGCGATCAACCGCCACCCGCTCTTCCAGGTGATGCTCGCCTTCGACGAGCGCACCAGCGGGCCGGCCTTCGAGCTGCCCCGGATCACCGCCGCCGAGCTGCTGCCGCCGACCGAGACCGCCAAGTTCGACCTGGCGTTCAACTTCTCCGAGCGGGCCGGCAGCGTGGAGTACGCGACCGACCTGTTCGACCGGGCCTCGGTCGAGCTGCTGGTCACCCGGCTGCTGCGGCTGCTCACCGCGGTCGCCGCCGACCCCGGCGTGCGGCTGTCCGAGGTGGAGCTGCTCGCCGAGGACGAGCGCGCCCGGATCCTCGGTGACTGGAACGCCACCGAGCGGGCCGGGGCGCTGCCCTCCTTCCCGGAGCTGTTCGAGCAGCAGGTCCGGGACACCCCGGACGCGGTGGCCCTGGTCGCCGTCGACGAGCAGCTCAGCTACGCCGAGCTCAACCGCCGCGCCAACCGCCTGGCCCGCGAACTGCGCGCCCGCGGCGCCGGCCCCGAGCGCTGCGTCGCCCTCGCCCTGCCCCGCACCAGCCTGCTGGCCGTCGCCCAACTCGCCGTCTGGAAGGCCGGCGCCGCCTACCTGCCGCTGGACCCGAAGGCCCCGGCCGACCGGACCGGGCACATGGTGCAGGACGCCCGCCCGGTGCTCGCCCTGGCCACCGCCGCCACCGCCGGCCCGCTCGGCGACCTGCCGGTGCTGCTGCTGGACGAGCTGCCGGCCGACCAGCCGGACACCGACCTCGGCCACCGGCCGGACCCGCACCACCCCGCCTACGTCATCTACACCTCCGGCTCCACCGGCCGCCCCAAGGGCGTGCTGATCGAGCACCAGAGCCTGGCCGAACTGTGCGCGGCCAACCGGCGGATGATCCTGGACCGGCACTTCGCCGCCGGCCCGGTGGCCGCCGCGCTGACCGCCGGGGCGACCTTCGACTCCTGGCTGGACGCCTTCAGCTTCCTGCTCGGCGGTCACCAGGTGCACCTGATCGACGACCAGACCCGGCTCGACCCGCGCGCCCTGGTGGACTACGTCACCCAGCAGCGGATCGACTTCCTGGACCTCACCCCGTCCTTCGCCACGGTGCTGGTCGAGGCCGGCCTGCTGGAGCGGCCGCACCGCGCCCCGGCCGTCGTCTCGGTCGGCGGCGAGGCGGTCCCGGCCGAGCTGTGGCAGCGGCTGCATGCCGCGCCCGGCACGGTGGGACTCAACTACTACGGCCCGACCGAGTTCACCGTGGACGCCGTCACCCTCAGCACCGAGCAGAGCGCGGTGCCGCTGATCGGCCGGCCGATCGACAACTCCCGCGCCTACCTGCTGGACCCCCACGGCAACCCGGTCGCCCCCGGCGTACCGGGCGAGCTGCACCTGGCCGGCTCCCGGCTGGCCCGCGGCTACCTGAACCGCCCGGACCTGACCGCCGACCGGTTCCGCCCCGACCCCTTCGGAGCCCCCGGCAGCCGGATGTACACCACCGGCGACCTGGCCCGCTGGACCGCCGACGGCCTGATCGACTTCCTCGGCCGCACCGACGACCAGGTCAAGATCCGCGGCTTCCGGATCGAACTCGGCGAGATCCAGGCCGTGCTGGCCGCCCACCCGCAGATCGTCCAGGCCGCCGTCACCGCCCGGGGCGGGCGCCTGTCCGCCTACCTGGTCCCGGTGGCCGGCGCCGCCCCGGACCACGCCGAGCTGCACCGCCACGCCGCGGCCGCCCTGCCCGACTACATGGTGCCCAGCGCCTTCGCGCTGCTGGACGAGCTCCCGCTGACCGCGCACGGCAAGCTGGACCAGCGCCGGCTGCCCGAGCCCGCCCAGCACCGGCCCACCGCGGGCCGCCCGCCGCGCACCAAGCAGGAGCGCGAACTCTGCTCGTTGTTCGGCGAGTTGCTGGATGTCACCGAGGTCTCGATCGACGACAGCTTCTTCGCGCTCGGCGGCCACTCGCTGCTCGTCACCAAGCTGGTCAGCCGGATCCGCACCGCCCTGGCGGTCGAACTGCCGGTGCGCGCCGTCTTCGAGGCGCCCACCGTGGCCGAACTGGCCGTCAAGCTGGCCGCCGCGACCGGGGCCGGCCTCCCGCTGGTCCCGGCCCGGCGACCGGCGCGGCTGCCGCTCTCCTACGCCCAGCAGCGGCTCTGGTTCCTCAACCGGTTCGCCGATGCGGGCGCGGCGTACAACATCCCGGTCGCGCTGCGCCTGAGAGGCGAACTCGACGTGCCCGCACTGCGGCTGGCGCTGGGTGACCTGCTGGAGCGGCACGAGAGCCTGCGCACCGTGTTCTCCGAGCAGGACGGCGCGGTCCTGCAGCGGGTGCTGGCCGAGCCCGGCGAGGTGCTGGAGCTGGTCGACCTGGCGGGCGAGGCCGAGCTGGCCGAGGCGGTCACCGCCGCGGCCGGCGAGGAGTTCGACCTGACCACCGAGATCCCGGTGCGGGCCTGGCTGTTCCGGCTCTCCCCCACCGACCACACCCTGGTCCTGACCCTGCACCACATCGCGGCCGACGGCTGGTCGATGGCTCCGCTCGGGCGCGACCTGGCCGCTGCCTACACCGCCCGGGCCACCGGGCAGCCCCTCGGGCAGCGGCCGCTGCCCGTGCAGTACGCCGACTACACGCTCTGGCAGCGCGAGCTGCTCGGCGCGGAGGACGACCCGGACAGCCTGATCAACGCCCAGCTCGACCACTGGCGCACCGCGCTGGCCGGCCTGCCCGAGCTGATCGAGCTGCCCACCGACCGGCCCCGCCCGCAGCAGCCCGACCACCGCGGCGGCAGCGTCGAGTTCACCCTGCCGCACGGCCCGCTGGCCCAGCTCGCCGCCCGGCACGAGGCCACCGTCTTCATGGTGCTGCAGGCCGCCGTGGCGGCGCTGCTCAGCCGGCTGGGCGCCGGCACCGACCTGGCGCTCGGCACCCCCGTGGCGGGCCGCACCGACGCCGCGCTGGACGAGCTGGTCGGTTTCTTCGTCAACACCCTGGTGCTGCGCACCGACCTGACCGGCGACCCGAGCTTCGGCGAGCTGCTGGACCGGGTGCGCCGCACCGACCTGGCCGCCTTCGCGCACCAGGACGTGCCGTTCGAGCGGCTGGTCGAGGTGCTCAACCCCGAGCGGGTGCTCAACCGCCACCCGCTCTTCCAGGTCATGCTGGCCTTCGACACCACCCCGGCCCCGGCCGCGGTCGACCTGCCGGGCCTGACCGCCGAGCCGCTGGACGCCACCGCGCGGACCGCCAAGTTCGACCTGTCCTTCGCCTTCGCCGACGGCCCCGACCAGTTGCTGCACGGCGCGGTCGAGTACGCCGCCGAGCTCTTCGACGAGGACACCGTGCGGCTGCTGGCGCAGCGTCTGGTGCACCTGGTCGAGGCCGCGGTGGCCGCGCCCGGCACCCCGCTGAGCGCACTGCCGCTGCTCACCGCGGGCGAGCGGCGCCTGGTGCTGGAGCAGTGGAACGACACCGCCCGCGCGGTGCCCGCCACCACCGTCCCGGCGCTGTTCGCCGCGCAGGTGGCCCGCACGCCCGAGGCGCCCGCCGTGCGGCACGCGGGCACCGTGCTCAGCTACGCCGAGCTCGACGCCCGCGCCAACCGGCTGGCCCACCTGCTGGTGGCCCGCGGGGTGCGCCCGGAGGAGTTCGTCGCCCTGGCGCTGCCGCGCGACGCCGAGCTGATGGTCGCCGTGCTCGGCGTGCTCAAGGCGGGCGCGGCCTACCTGCCGGTCGACCCGGCCTACCCCGCCGACCGGATCTCCTACATGCTGGCGGACGCCGAGCCGGCGCTGATCCTGACGCACAGCCAGGTCGCCCCGGCCACCGGCCCCCAGCTGCTGCTGGACGACCCGGCGGTGCGGGCCGAGCTTGCCGCGCTGCCGGACACCCCGCCGGTGACCGGCCTGCTGCCCGACCACCCGGCCTACGTGATCTACACCTCCGGCTCCACCGGCCGTCCCAAGGGCGTGCTGGTTCCGCACCGCAACGTCGCCGAACTGGCCGCCTGGTCGTTCGCCGAGCTCGGCGCGGGGGCACTGGCCGAGGTGCTGGCCGCCACCTCGCTCAACTTCGACGTGTCGGTCTTCGAGATGTTCGCCCCGCTGCTCAGCGGCGGCTGCATCGAGATCGTCCAGGACCTGCTGGCGCTGCTGGACCGGGACTGGCAGGGCACCCTGCTCAGCGCCGTGCCGTCCGCGCTGGCCCAGCTGCTCGCCCAGCGGCGCGGCGCGCCGCTGGCGGCCGAGCTGGTGGTGCTGGCCGGCGAGGGGCTGCCCGCGCACACCGCGGCCGCGATCCGCGCCGCCGTCCCGGGCGCCCGGCTGGCCAACTTCTACGGCCCGACCGAGACCACCGTGTACGCGACCGCCTGGCAGGACGACCGGCCCGCGGCCGGCGCCCCGCCGATCGGGCGCCCGCGCCACAACACCCTGGCCTACGTGCTCGACGCGCACGGCAGCCCGGTCCCGCCCGGCGTGCCCGGCGAGCTGTTCCTGGCCGGCGGCGGGCTGGCCCGCGGCTACCTGGACCGGCCCGCGCTGACCGCCGAGCGGTTCGTCCCTGACCCGTTCGGCCTGCCCGGCAGCCGGATGTACCGCACCGGCGACATCGTGCACTGGACCGCGGACGGCGAGCTGCAGTACCGCGGCCGCACCGACCACCAGGTCAAGGTGCGCGGCTTCCGGATCGAGCTGGGCGAGATCGAGGACCGGCTGGCCCGGCACCCGCAGGTGGCCCAGGCCGTCGTGCTGGTCCGCGAGACCGTGCTGCCTGGTGAGGACGCCCCGGTCGACCAGCGGATCGTCGCCTACCTGGTGCCGCGCGAGGGCGCCGCGCCGGATGACGAGGAGCTGCGGGCGCACGCGGCCCAAGCCCTGCCCGGCTACATGGTCCCGTCCGCCTTCGTGCTGCTGGCCGAGTTGCCGCTGAACCCGAGCGGCAAGCTGGACCGGGCCGCGCTGCCGGCGCCCGAGCACCGGGTGCAGGCCGAGGGCCGGGCCCCGCGGACGGCGCGCGAGCGCCGGCTGGCGGAGCTGTTCGCCCAGGTGCTGGGCGTCGAGCGGGTGGGGCTGGACGACAGCTTCTTCACCCTGGGCGGGCACTCGCTGCTGGTCACCAGGCTGGTCAGCCGGATCCGCGCCGAACTAGGCGTCGAACTGCCGCTGCGCGCCGTCTTCGAGGCGCCCACGGTGGCCGGCCTGACCGCGCGGCTGGCCGCGGCCCAGCGGGCCCGCACCGCCCTCACCCGGCGCCCGCAGCGGCCCGAGCGGATCCCGCTCTCCTACGCCCAGCAGCGGCTCTGGTTCCTCAACCGCTTCGAGGAGTCCGCCGCCACCTACAACCTGCCGATCGCGCTGCACCTGTCCGGCACGCTGGACGGCGCGGCCCTGCGGGCGGCCGTGCGCGACCTGGTCGAGCGGCACGAGAGCCTGCGCACCGTCTTCCCCGAACACCAGGGTGAGCCGTACCAGCAGATCGTCCCGATGGCCGAGGTCGGCGAGCTGGTCTCGGCCGAGCACGCCGACGTCGCGGCGGCGGCCCGGCACCGGTTCGACCTGACCCGGGAACTGCCGCTGCACGGCACCCTGCTGCGCGAGTCGGCCCAGGAGCACACCCTGGTCCTGACGATCCATCACATCGCCGCCGACGGCCTTTCGCTGGCCCCGCTGGCGGCCGACCTGGCCGCCGCCTACACCGCCCGGCTGGCCGGAGCGGCCCCCTCCTGGGACGACCTGCCGGTCCAGTACGCCGACTACACCCTGTGGCAGCGCGAGCTGCTCGGCACCGAGACCGACCCGGAGAGCCTGATCAGCGCCCAGCTCGACCACTGGCGCAGCGCGCTGGCCGAGCTGCCGGAGCTGATCGAGCTGCCCACCGACCGACCGCGTCCGGTGGAGAGCAGCAACCGCGGCGACCTGGTGGAGTTCGCGCTGGAGCCGGGCGCACTGGCCGAGCTGGCCCGGCGCTGCGACGCCACCCCGTTCATGGTGGCCCAGGCTGCGGTGGCCGCCCTGCTCGGCCGGCTCGGGGCGGGCACCGACATCCCGCTCGGCACCCCGGTCGGCGGGCGCACCGACGGCGCGCTCGACCCCCTGGTGGGCTTCTTCGTCAACACCCTGGTGCTGCGCACCGACCTGACCGGCAACCCGGCCTTCGGCGAGTTGGTGGCCCGGGTGAAGGCGGTGGACCTGGCCGCCTTCGCGCACCAGGACGTGCCGTTCGAGCGCTTGGTCGAGGTGCTCAACCCGACCCGGGCGATGAACCGGCACCCGCTCTTCCAGGTGATGGTGGCCTTCACCCCGGAGAGCACCGAGCAGGCGCCGCAGCTGCCGGGGCTGAGCGTGACCCCGGTGGCGCTGGGCGAGGAGAGCGCCAAGTTCGACCTCTCCTTCACCTTCTCCCCCGACGGCGGCAGCGTGGAGTTCGCCACCGACCTGTTCGACCGCGACACCGTCGCCCGGCTCGCGGACCGGCTGTGCCGCCTGCTGGCCGCGGTCGCCGCCGACCCCGGGCTGCCGCTCTCCGAGATCGAGCTGCTCACCCCCGCGGAGCTGACCCGGATCCTGGTCGACTGGAACGCCACCGAGCAGGGAAGCCCGCTGCCCTCCTTCCCGGAGCTGTTCGAGCAGCAGGTCCGGGACACCCCGGACGCGGTGGCCCTGGTCGCCGTCGACGAGCAGCTCAGCTACGCCGAGCTCAACCGCCGCGCCAACCGCCTGGCCCGCGAACTGCGCGCCCGCGGCGCCGGCCCCGAGCGCTGCGTCGCCCTCGCCCTGCCCCGCACCAGCCACCTGGTCGTCGCCCAACTCGCCGTCTGGAAGGCCGGCGCCGCCTACCTGCCGCTCGACCCCGCCGCCCCGGCCTCCCGGACCACCCAGATGCTCCAGGACGCCCGCCCGGTGCTCGGCCTGGCCATCGGCCGCACCGCGCACACCCTGGACGGACTGCCCGTCCTGCTGCTGGACGAGCCGGTGCCGGACCACCCGGACACCGACCTGGGCCTGCGCCCGGACCCGAACCACCCGGCCTACGTCATCTACACCTCCGGCTCCACCGGCCGCCCCAAGGGCGTGCTGATCGAGCACCGCAGCCTCAGCGACCTGGCCGGCACCAACCGACGGCTGCTGATGGAGCGTCACTTCGCCGGCCGCAAGGTAGGCGTGGCACTGACCGCGGGCGTCACCTTCGACGCCTGGATCGACCCGCTGAGCTGCCTGCTCGGCGGCCACCGGGTGCACCTGATCGACGAGGAGACCCGGCTCGACCCGCGGGCCGTGGTGCGCCACGTCACCGAGCACCGGCTGGAGTTCCTGGACATCACCCCGTCCTTCACCGCCGTTCTGGTCGAGGCAGGCCTGCTCGACCAGCCGGAGCACGCCCCGGCGCTGCTCTGGGTGGGCGGCGAGGCGGTCGATCCGGCGCTGTGGCAGCGGCTGCGGACGGCCGAGCGCACCAGCACCGTGAACTGCTACGGCCCCACCGAGACCACGGTGGACGCCGTCATGCTGGACGCGCGGGCCTGTGCCGAACCGCTGATCGGCCGCCCGATCGACAACGGCCGTGCCTACGTGCTGGATCCGCACGGCAACCCGGTGCCGCCCGGCGTCGCTGGTGAACTGCACCTGGCCGGCGCGGGGTTGGCCCGCGGCTACCTGAACCGCCCGGACCTGACCGCCGACCGGTTCCGCCCCGACCCGTTCGGGGCGCCCGGTGCCCGGATGTACACCACCGGCGACCTGGCCCGCTGGAGCGCCGACGGCCTGCTCGAGTTCCTGGGCCGGGCCGACGACCAGGTCAAGATCCGCGGCTTCCGGATCGAACTCGGCGAGATCCAGGCCGTGCTGACCGGCCACCCCGACCTGGCCCGGGCCGCGGTCCTGGTCCGCGACGGGCGGATCGTGGCCTACCTGGTCCCCGAGCAGGGCCGGACCCTGCCCGAGCCGGAGGTGCTGCGCAAGTACACCGCCGACGCGCTGCCCGACTACATGGTGCCCAGCGACTTCGTGGTGCTGGACGAGCTCCCGCTCACCGCGCACGGCAAGCTGGACCAGCGCCGCCTGCCGGCCCCGGAGCACTCCCGGCGCACCGTCGGGCGGGCGCCGCGCACCGAGCGTGAGCGGCAGCTGTGCGCGCTGCTGGCCGAGTTGCTGGAGCTGCCCGAGGTCTGGGCCGACGACAGCTTCTTCGCGCTCGGCGGCCACTCGCTGCTGGTCACCAAGCTGGTCAGCCGGATCCGCACCGAGCTGGGCGTCGAACTGCCGGTCCGCACCGTCTTCGAGGCGCCCACCGTGGCCGAGCTCGCCGAGCGGCTGGCCGGGCACCAGCGGCCCGCCGCGATCCCGGCCCTGCTGCCGCTGCGCCGCACCGGGGAGTTGCGCCCGCTGTTCTGCGTGCACCCGGGGCTGGCGGTCGGCTGGGGCTACGCCAACCTGCTGCCGCACCTGCCGGCCGAGCTGCCGGTGTACGCGGTGCAGGCCCGGGGCCTGGCCGGGCCGGCCGAGCTGCCGACGGCGATCGAGGAGGTGGCGGCCGACTACCTGACGCTGGTCCGCGAGGTCCAGCCCAGCGGCCCGTACCGCCTGCTCGGCTGGTCCTTCGGCGGCCTGCTGGCCCACCAGATGGCCGCTCAGCTGCGCACCGCCGGCGAGCAGGTGGAGCTGCTCGCGGTGCTGGACGCCTACCCGGACTGGCGCGGCTTCGAGCCGCTGCCCGCCGACGCCGACGAGCGCACCCAGCTGGCCGAGGTGCTGGCCGGGCTCGGCATCCTGCCGGCCGGCGCCGAGCACGAGCCGCCGACCCCGGCGCCCCGGCTGCGCTTCCTGGAGGTGCTGCGCGCCGCCTACCCGGAGCTGGCCGACCTGGACGCCGGCACCGCCGACCGGCTGGTCGAGGTGCTGCTCAACTTCCAGCGGATCGCCGAGCCCTACCGGGCCCCGGCCCAGGGCGGCGACCTGGAGCTGTTCGTCGCCACCAGGACCGAGTCGACCGAGCACCCCAAGCCGGCCGCCTGGCAGGCGCTGCTCAGCGGCGCACTGACGGTGCACCAGCTCGAGTTCGGCCACGCCGAACTGGCCTCCCCGGCTGCCTCGGCCCGGATCGCCGCCGCGCTCGCCGAGCGCCTGAACGCCCGCTGACCCTCCCTCACCCACACGAACGAAGGCCCTCGATGACCGCACCAGCACGACACCTGATCTCCATCTCGGACCTGACCGACGACGACCTGCGCCAGTTGGTCACCCGTGGCGTGGAGTTCGCCGAGCAGGACCGGCCGGCCGGGAGCGCGCTGGCCGGCCGGGTGGTGGGTGTCTACTTCAAGCGGACCTCCACCCGCACCCGCACCGCGTTCTCCAGCGGCACCCTGCGCCTGGGCGGCGAGCTGCTCACCTACCAGCCCGGCGACCTGCAGCTGAACACCGGCGAGACGCTGGAGGACACCGGCGACGTACTCTCCCGGATGATCGACGTCCTGGTGGCCCGCACCGCCGAACCCTCCGCCGACCTGCGGGCGCTGGCCGCCCAGGGCCGGATGCCGGTGATCAACGCGATGAGCACCGAGGAGCACCCGACCCAGGCGCTGACCGACCTGACCACCATGCAGCGGCACTTCGGGCAGGTCGACGGCCTGCGGGTGCTCTACCTGGGCGAGGGCAACAACACCGCCTCCGCGCTGGCCCTGGCGCTCTCCCGCTACCCGGGCACCGAGCTGCACCTGCGTACCCCCGCGGGCTACGGCCTGCTGCCCGACTACCTGGCCCGGGCCGTCGAGCAGGGCGCCAGGCACGGTTCGCTGGTCACCGAGCACCACGATCTGGACCAGCTGCCCCGGGACGTGGACGTCATCTACACCACCCGCTGGCAGACCACCGGCACCGACAAGCCGGACGCCAACTGGCGCGACCGCTTCGACCCGTTCCAGGTGCGCGCCGAGCTGTGGGAGCGGAGCCCGAAGGCGGTCTTCATGCACGACCTGCCCGCCCACCGCGGCGAGGAGGTCACCGCCGAGGTGCTGGACGGACCGGCCAGCATCGCCTTCTGGCAGGCGGGTCACAAGCTGACCAGCGCCATGGCCGTGCTCGAGTGGTGCGCCGGGGGCCAGGCATGAGCCTCGACGCCCTCGACCCGGTGACCGCCGCGGCCCCGGCCGCAACCGCCCCTGCCGAACCTGCCGCCACCGGACCTGCCGGCGCGGAAGCTTCCGGCACCACCTCGGACACCGCCGGGGCCGGGCCCGGTCCGCTGCGCCGCAACCGGGACTTCGTCCTGCTGTGGAGCGGCACCGCGCTCTCCTCGCTCGGCTCCCAGGTCTCCTCCTTCGCCTACCCGCTGATCGTGCTCTGGTCCGGCGGCTCGGTCCGCTCGGCCGGCCTGGTCGGCGCGGCGGCGGCGCTGCCGCAGCTGCTGCTCTCGCTCTTCGCCGGCGTGCTGGTCGACCGCTTCGACCGCAAGCGCCTGATGCTGGCCTGCAACCTGGGCCGGTGCGCCGCGCTCGCGGTGCTGGTGGCCACCCTGGTGGCGGGCAAGGTGCTGCTGCCGGTGCTGCTGGCGGTCGCCTTCGTCGAGGCGAGCCTGGGCGTGGTGCACCGGCTGGCCGAGCACGCGGCGGTGCGCAACGTGGTCCACCCGGACCACCTGGACCAGGCGATCTCGCAGAACGAGGCCCGGGTGCAGGCCACCGGCCTGCTCGGGCAGCCGCTGGCCGGCGCGCTGTCGGCGGTGGCGTTCTGGGTGCCGCTGCTCTTCACCGCCGTCTCCCAGCTGGTCTCCTTCGCCACCCTGGCCTCGATCCGCAAGAGCTTCCAGGCCGAGCGCACGGGGACCGGCGAGCGCGGCAAGGTGCTGCCGGAGATCGCCGCCGGGGTGCGCTGGCTCTGGCAGCACCGCGGGCTGCGGGCCGCCGCCGCCGTGATCGCGGTCAGCAACCTGCTCTTCGAGGTGCTCACCCTGGGCATGCTCACCGTGCTGCGGCACGACGGGGTCTCGCCCGCGGTGGTCGGCCTGGTGATGGGCGCGGCCGGGATCGGCGGAGTGGCCGGGGCGCTGTCCACCTCCTGGTGGCTGGAGCGGCTCAGCCTGCCGACCATCGTGATCGGCGCCAACCTGATCTGGGCGGTGCTCTTCCCGCTCACCGTGCTGCTGCACAACCCGCTGCTGTTCGCCCTGGTGATCACGCCGATGGCGCTGATCGGGGCGGCCTGGACCATCGCGGTGGTCTCCTACCAGGTCCGGGTCACCCCGGACGACCTGCAGGGCCGGATCGCCAGCGTGGTCTCGATCATCGCCTTCGGCACCCTGCCGCTGGGCGCGCTGATCGGCGGGTTCGCCCTGCAGTCCTTCGGGTTCCGGCCCACCGTGCTGGCGTGCAGCGCCGTGATGGCCCTGCTCGCGCTGGCCGCGGTGTTCAGCCCGGCGCTGCGCCGCCTCGGTGCCGCCGAGCCCGCCGAGCCCGCCGACGCCACTGACTCCCCCGCCCTCATCGAGACCGGAAAGTGACGGTGCCTCATGCGTGATCTGATCGAAGCGACCGCGCACCACGCCGGGCGCACCCCGCAGGCCGCGGCCGTGGTCTTCGCCACCGGGGACACCGAGCGCGTCCTGACCTACCGCCAGCTCGTCGCCGGCGCCCAGGCGGTGGCCGCCGAGCTGCGCCGCACCGCCGAGCCCGGGGACCGCGCGCTGCTGCTCTTCCCGACCGGCCTGGAGTTCGTCACCGCCTTCCTGGGCTGCCTGTACGCCCGGGTGGTGCCGGTCCCGGTGCCGCTGCCCGACCGCGGCAGCAGCCAGCGCCGGCGCACCAGCGGCGTGGTCGCCGACTGCGGCGCCCGCCTGCTGCTCACCGACCGCGCCACGCTGCCCGAGGTGGCCGAGTTCGCCGAGCAGGAGCAGCTGACCGAGGTGCGCTGCCTGGCGGTGGAGGAGGTCGCCGAGGTGGCCGAGGCCGACTGGGTCTGGCCGGCCGCCGACCCGCAGGACCCGGCCTTCCTGCAGTACACCTCCGGCTCCACCAGCGACCCCAAGGGCGTGGTGGTCAGCCACGCCAACCTGCGGCACAACTTCGGCGAGCTGCGCGCCATCCTCACCCTGGAGCAGCAGCACACGGTGTGCAGCTGGGCCCCGCTCTTCCACGACATGGGCCTGATCGCGGCCCTGCTGCTGCCGCTGTACCAGGGCGGGCGCACGGTGCTGCTGCCGCCCACCGACTTCATCCGCCGCCCGTACACCTGGCTGCGGCTGATCCAGCGGCACCGCGCCACCCACTCCTTCGCGCCGAACTTCGCCTACAACCTGTGCGCGCTCTCGGTCACCGACCAGCAGCTGGCCGAACTCGACCTGTCCAGCTGGCAGGTGGCCGCCAACGGCGCCGAGCCGGTGCACGCCCGCACGCTGGCCCGGTTCGCCGAGCGGTTCGCCGCGGCCGGCTTCTCGGCCACCGCGCTGCGCCCCGCCTACGGCCTGGCCGAGGCAACCCTCGGGGTCACCGCGGGCATCCCGGGCCGGGCCCCGAACGTCACCACGGTCGACCCGGCCGAGCTGGAGGGCAACGTCTTCCGGCCGGCGCCGACCGGCTTGGAGCTGGTCAGCTGCGGGCGTCCCGCCTCGCTGGACCTGCGGATCGTCGACCCGGCCGACCACCGGGTGCTGCCGGACGGCCAGGTGGGCGAGATCTGGCTGCGCGGCGACTCGGTCAGCGCGGGCTACTGGAACAAGCCCGAGGTGAACGCGCGGGTCTTCGGCGCGGCCACCGCCGACGGCAGTACCGGCTACCTGCGCACCGGGGACCTGGGCGTGGTGCACGACGGCGAGCTCTACGTCACCGGCCGGATCAAGGACATGATGACGATCAATGGCCGCAACATCTACCCGCACGACGTGGAGCGCGAGGTCGGCGAGCTGCACCGCAGCTTCGGCGGCCTGCAGGGCAGCGTCTTCTCGGTGCCGGCCCCGGCCCCGCTGGAGGAGCTGGTGGTGGTCCAGGAGGTGCGGGCCGCCCGGCTGGACGGCACCGCGCTGCCGGAGCTGGCCCAGGCCGTCAAGGTGGAGCTGCGCCGCAGCCTCGGCATGGCGGTGGGCAACGTGGTCTTCCTCAAGCCGGGCCGGGTCAGCCGGACCACCAGCGGCAAGATCCAGCGCTCCCGGATGCGCGAACTCTTCGTCAACGGCGCACTGGAGCCGCTGTACGAGGAGCTCAGCCCGCGCGCCCGGGCCCGCTACCGCCGCCCGGAGCCGGTCGGGGAGGGCGCGTGAAATCCGCCGTCGCCCAACTCGTCGAGTGCTTCGACCGCGGCCTCGGCGACCCGCACGACCCGCTGCAGATCTTCTCCTTCGCCCGCTGCCAGGAGCTGGACGAGCGCGAGGAGTTCCCCACCGAGATCTGCCAACGGCTGGACGGCCTGGGGCTGGCCCGCCGCTACGTGCCCGCCGCGCTCGGCGGCGAGCTGCACAGCTACGAGGAACTGGCCGCCCTGGTCCGCCTGGTGGCCCGCCGCGACCTGACCGTCGCGGTGGCCCACGTGGGCACCTTCCTGGGCGCCGCCTCGGTCTGGCTGGCCGGGCGGCCCGAGCAGGCCGCGCAGCTGGCCCGCGAGGTGGAGGCCGGCAGCGTGGTCTCGCTGGCGCTGTCCGAGCGCGAGCATGGCAGCGACCTGCTGGCCAACCGGGTGCGGACCTCTGGCGGCGAGGACTGGTACCGGATCGCCGGCGAGAAGTGGCTGATCGGCAACGCCTCGCGCGGACAGCTGGTCTGCGTGCTGGCCCGCACCGAGCCGGTCGGCGGCCCGCGCGGCTTCAGCCTGCTGCTGGTGGACAAGCGCCGCCTGGCGCCGGGCAGTTACCGCTGCCTGCCGGCGGTGCGCACGGTCGGCATCCGGGGTGCGGACATCAGCGGGATCGAGTTCCGCGAGGCCGAGGTGCCCGCCGACGCGCTGGTCGGCGCGGCCGGCACCGGGCTGGAGACGGTGCTCAAGTGCCTGCAGCTGACCCGCACGCTGTGCGGAGCGCTCTCGCTGGGCACCGCCGACCACGCGCTGCGCCTGGCGGTGCGCAACAGCGCCACCGGCGCCAACCCGGCGCTGGCCGGCGCCTACGCCGACCTGCTGGTGGCCGAGGCGGTCACCCTGGTGGCCGCCCGCGCGGTGCACGCGCTGCCCGGCGAGCTGAGCGTGGCCTCGGCCGCGGTCAAGGCCTTCGTGCCGACCCTGGTCGAGGAGTTGATCGCCGACCTGGCCCGCGAGCTGGGCCCGGCGCTGCTGCTGGCCGAGCCGACCGAGGCGGACAGCTTCCAGAAGCTGGAACGCGACCACCACATCATGAGCATCTTCGACGGCAACACCGCGGTGAACCTGAACGCCCTGGTCAACCAGTTCGACGCGCTGGCCCGCGGTTACCGGCGGGCCCGGGTGGACCAGGCCGGCCTGGCCGCCGCCACCACGCTGTCCGACCCGCTGCCCGCGGCCGACACCAGCCGGCTGGCGCTGTTCTCCCGGCACGGCAGCAGCCTGGTGCAGAGCCTGCCCGCCGCCCTGGCCGAGCTGACCGACCCTCATTTCGCCCCGCTGGCAGCAGCGCTGGCCGAGCAGGCCGAGCAGCTGCACACCGAGATGGCGGAACTGCGCCCGTCCGCCCGCGAGGTGCCGGCCATGGCCTACGAGCTGGCCCGGCGCTACACCGTGCTGTTCGCGGCAGCCGGCTGCGTGCAGCTCTGGCTGCACAACCGCACCGCCGACGACTCGCCGTTCTGGCAGCACGGCGACTGGCTGCGCGCCGCGCTGATCCGGCTGCTCGGCCAGCTGGGCGCGGGCAGCGGCGAACTGCCGGCCGACCTGGTCGCCGAGCTCACCGAGCGGCTGCGCCACCAGCACAAGGCCGGCCGGCTCTTCTCGCTGCTCGACTGCCAGTTGGAGGAGAGCGCATGACCGCCACCCTGTCCCGGACCGCCGACCGGCTCGGCGATCCGGCCGACGCGGCCAACCCGCTCGGCTTCGCGGCCCTGGTCGCGGCCGACGAGCGCGGCGAACTGCCCGCGGTGCAGCTGGGGTTCACCCCGGAGCTGGTCCGCGCGCTGGGCGGGCGCGACCTCGGCCTGGTGCTGGGGCGGGCGCTGGCCCCGGCACTGAGCGGCCTGCCGCGGCCGGCCGGCTACGCCTTCCTGCGCGAGGAGCCGCTGCGGGCCCGGCCGGTGGACGGCGCGCTGCTGCTCGACGGCCAGGTGCACGCCACCGGGCCCGGCGCGCTGCTGCTCACCGTGGAGCTGGCCGGCACCGCCCGGTACCTGCTGCTGCCCGCCGAACTGCGCCCGCCGGCCGGGCCGTTCTACCGCACGCCCGGGCTGCGCGGCTGCCGCCCGCACCGGCTCGCCTTCACCGGCCACCGGGTGCCGGCCGACGCCCTGCTGCCCGGCCCGGCGGACCCGGCCCGGGCGGCCCGGCTGCTGGCCGGGGCGACCCTGGGCGCGCTGGACACCCAGCTGCGCACCACGCTGCGCTTCGCCGAGCAGCGCGAGCTGTACGGCCGTCCGGTCACCGCGCTGCCCAGCGCCCGGGCGGCGCTGGCCGAGGCCTTCACCGATCTGCTGATCGCCGACTGCTGTCTGGCCCGGGGCACCGCGGCCACGGTCGAGCAACTGGTCCCGGTCCTGGTCCGGGAGGCCGGGCACCGGCTCGCGCTGCTGCTCGGCGCCCGCTCCTACCTGCGCGAGGGCGAGCACGCGATCTTCCAGAAGCACCAGCGCGACCTCACCACGCTGGCCGCCCTGCGCGGCCCGCTGCACCAACCCGGCGCGCGGCTGGCCGAGCAGGCCGCCCAGGCCTGCCGCCTGGTCCAGCAGCAGTCCGCCGACCCGTTCCGCTCCGCACCGCACTGGCTGGCCGCCGCCCTGCACCGGCTGGCCGGCCTCGGGGATCCGACCGCGCGGGCCCCGCACCCGCACGACCTGCCCCCGAACGACTCGCCGGCCGCACGGGCCGAGCGGGACCAGCTCCTGCTGGACGAACTGCGCCGCCGGCAACGGCCGGCCACCAGCCCGTCCTGACCACCCACCCCACCAACTGACGCACCAGCACTGTCTAGGGAGTTCACCATGTCCGAGCAGACCGTCGAGACCTCGGTGGCCGGGATCACCGCCTGGCTCACCGAGCGGGTCGCCTTCTTCCTGGAGACCGAGCCGGACCAGCTGCGACCCGACGTCAATCTGGTCGAGTACGGCATGGACTCGGTCTACGGGATGAGCCTGATCGCCCAGATCGAGGACCGCTTCGAGGTGGAGCTCTCCCCCACCCTGGCCTGGGACCACCCCACCATCGGCGGCCTGGCCGGCCACCTGAACGAGCTGGTCGGGGTCTGATGAGCAGCGAACACCTCCCCCTGACCACCGGGCAGGAGGCGCTCTGGTTCCTGCACCGGATGGCGCCCACCAGCCCGGCCTACAACGTGGCGATGGCGGTCCGGATCCACCAGCGGGTGGACGACCAGGCGCTGCGCCGGGCCGTCCAGCGGGTGCTGGAGCGCCACGAGCTGCTCCGCTCCCGGTTCACCGAGGTCGACGGCACGCCCTACCGGGTGGTGCACCGCGGCCCGATCGAGGTGCTGGAGCTGCACGAGCTGCCAGGCGCCGCGGACACCGAACTGCACGAGCGGGCGCATGCGGCGGTCAACCGCCCGTTCGACCTGACCGCGCCGGGACCGATCCGGGTGCTGCTGCTGCGCCCCTCGCCCAGCGACGCGGTGCTGCTGGTGGTGGCACACCACCTGGCCACCGACGGTGCCTCGCAGGTGATCGTGCTGGGCGACCTGCTGACCGCCTACCGGGCCGAACTGGACGGCACCGAGCCCAACTGGCCCGAGCTGCGCCGCCCGTTCCAGGAGCTGGTGGACGCCGAGGAGGAGCTGCTCACCTCCCCGCGCCGGGCCGAACTGGCCGACTACTGGCGGGAGGTGTGCTCCGGCGCACCGCCGGTGCTGGAGCTGCCGGTGGACCACCAGCGCCCGGCCCGCAAGCGGTACGCCGGAGCCAGCCACGACCTGCGGCTGCCCGAGGAGCTGGTGCAGCGGCTGCGGCCGGCCGCGGCCGCCGCCGCGGTCACCCCGTTCGCGGTGCTCTTCGGCACCTTCCAGGCACTGCTGCACCGGTGGACCACGCAGGCCGACTTCCTGGTCGGCTACGCGGTGACCACCCGGCCGGAACGGACCATGAAGGACGCGGTCGGCTACTTCGTCAACACCCTGCCGCACCGGGTGCGGATCGGCCGGCAGCTTACTTTCCGTCAACTGTTCGGCGCGATCGGCGAGCAGGTGCGCCAGGACCTGGCCCACCGGGACTTCCCGCTGCCGCTGCTGCCCGGGGAGCTGGGGCTGGCCGCCGACCCGGGGCGGACCCCGGTCTTCCAGGCGATGTTCAGCCTGGTGGCCGCCAACCGGTTCCAACCGCTGCTGGAACTGCTCGCGCTGGGCGACCCGGGCGCCGAGCTGATCCACCACGAGCTGCGGCTGTCCGGCTTCGCGGTGCCGCAGCAGGAGGGGCAGTTCGACCTGAGCGCCGAGGTGCTGGCCGGTACCGGCGGCGTCAAGGTCGCGCTGAAGTACGACGCCGACCTCTTCGAGCCGGCCACGGTGGCTCGGATGGCGGCCCACTACGAGCGGCTGCTGGCCGCCGCGCTGGCCGACCCGGACACCCCGGTGGCCGCCGTCGACCTGGTCGATCCCGCCGAACGCGAAGCGCTCCTCGCCTTCGCCACCGGCCAGTGGTGACCGCCCTCGCGGCCGCCACCGGTGCCGCCACCAGAACCTCACCGAGACTGGGAGAGAACGGCGTCATGCCGACACACAAGTCCGCCACCCTGGCCCCGGAACCGCCGGTCGACCAGGACAGCCCGCTGACCTACCGGTTGGCCGCACTGGCCGCCACCTTCGCGGAGACCCCGCTGGTGCGGCTCGACGACGAGCGGATCGAGCTCTACGCCAAGCTGGAGTACTGCAACCCCAACGGGAGTTCCAAGGACCGCTCGGCCTTCTGGATCCTCAAGCGCGCCATCGAGCGCGGCGAGATCACCCGGGAGACCACGGTGGTGGAGTCCTCCTCCGGCAACTTCGCGATCTCGATGGCCGCGTTCTGCCGGGCGCTGGGCATCGGCTTCGTGCCGGTGATCGACCCCAACTGCAACGCGCTCACCGAGGCCTACCTGGACATCATGTGCGACTCGGTGGAGAAGGTCACCGAGCGCGACGCCAGCGGCGGCTTCCTGAACACCCGACTGGCCCGGGTGCGCGAGCTGTGCCGGGTGCTCCCGCACGCCTACTGGCCCAACCAGTACGCCAACGACGACGCGCTGACCGCGCACTACGAACTGACGGGCGGTGAGATCGCCCGGATGATGCCCGAGTTGGACTACGTCTTCCTCGGGGTGAGCACCGGCGGCACCATCGCCGGCCTGTCCCGCCGGGTCAAGGAGACCTACCCGAGCGCCACCGTGGTCGCGGTGGACGCGGCCGGCTCGGCCATCTTCGGCCAGCCGCCGGCCACCCGCCGGCTGCCGGGCCTGGGCTCCAGCCTGGTCCCGCAGCTGTGCGAGCGGGCGCTGATCGACCACGTGGTGATCGTGCCGGAGGCCCGGGCGGTGCGCGGCTGCCTGGACCTGGTGCGCCGGCACGGCCTGTACACGGGCGGCTCCACCGGCAGCGTGTACGCCGCGATCGAGCACTGGTTCACCGAGCACCCGCCGGCCGCCGGCGAGCGCCCGCGGGTCGCCTTCCTGTGCGCCGACCGCGGCATCGCCTACGCCGACACCGTCTACAACCCCGCCTGGGTGGCCGCCGCCTTCGGCACCGGAACACCGCCCGCCGCCTGGTCGCTCACCCCGTCCGCCGCCCTCTGACCCTCCCGGAGTCCGCCATGACCGACACCCAGCTCACCTTCCCCCCGCTGCGCGTGCTGACCGGCGCCGACGTCCTCAAGCAGGTCGACGGCCACCGCGAGACCTGCGTGGACGTGGTCCGCCGCGCCTACCTGGCGCACGCGGCCGGGGACAGCAGCAACCCGCACAGCGCCTTCCTGCGCTTCCCGCACCGGCCCAGCTCCCGGATCATCTCGCTGCCGGCCTACCTGGGCGGCGAGTTCGAGGTGGCCGGGATCAAGTGGATCGCCAGCTTCCCGGAGAACCTGGCCCGCGGCATCCCGCGCGCCTCGGCCGTGCTGGTGCTCAACTCCACCGAGACCGGCTACCCGTACGCCGTGCTGGAGTCCTCCGTCATCTCCGCCACCCGCACCGCCGCCTCCGCCGTGCTGGGCGCCGAGGCCCTGGTCGGCGAGCGCCGGGCCCGCCGGGTCGGGCTGGTCGGCACCGGGCTGATCGCCGGCCACGTCTGGAAGTTCCTGCGCGACCTCGGCTGGCAGATCGACGGCCTGCGGCTGTTCGACCTGGACCGGGCGCACGCCGAGCGGTTCGCCGGCACCCTGGACGCGGCCGGGGTCGAGGTCGAGGTGGTGGACCGGCTGGACGACGCCTTCCTCGACTGCGACCTGGTGGTGCTCACCACGGTGGCCGGCGAGCCGCACGTGCACGACCCCGAACTGCTCGCCCACAACCCGGTGGTGCTGCACCTGTCGCTGCGCGACCTGGCCCCCGAACTGGTGCTGGCCGCGCAGAACATCACCGACGACATCGACCACGCGGTGCGCGAGCGCACCTCCCTGCACCTGGCCGAACAGCAGGTCGGCCACCGGGACTTCGTGCACGGCACGATCGCCGACGTGCTGAACGGCACGCTGGTGCGCGACCCCTCCCGGGCCGCGGTCTACGCCCCGTTCGGCCTCGGCGTGCTGGACCTGGCGGTGGGCCAGTGGGTGCACGCGCAGCTGGCGGAGACCGGGTCGGGGGCGGAGCTGGCGGACTTCTTCGGGGACGCGGTGCGGTGACTAGCATGGGGGGATGGCCGAGCTCTTCCCGCGATCGCGGGCCACCGTGGCCCCGGGGGCGGTGCACCTGCCCGACTGGCTGGCCCTGGAGCAGCAGCGGGAGCTGGTCGCCGCCTGCCGGGAGTGGGCCCGCGGGCCGGTGCCGATGCACCGCACCCGGCTGCCGAACGGCGGGGTGATGTCGGTGCAGACGGTCTGTCTGGGCTGGCACTGGCAGCCGTACCGCTACACCCGCACCGCCGCCGACGTGAACGGCCGCCGGGTGGCCCCGCTGCCCGACCGGCTGGTCGAGCTGGGCCGCGCGGCGGTGGCCGAGGCGTACGGGGACGGGGCGGCCGGCGCGGCCTACGCCCCCGACACGGTACTGGTCAACTACTACGACGCCGAGGCCCGGATGGGCCTGCACCAGGACAAGGACGAGCGCAGCGACGCCCCGGTGGTCTCCCTCAGCATCGGGGCGAGCTGCCTGTTCCGGTTCGGCAACCCCGAGCACCGGGGGAAGCCGTGGACCGACCTGCGGCTGGCCTCCGGCGACCTGTTCGTCTTCGGCGGCCCCTCCCGGTACGCCTACCACGGGGTCACCAGGGTGCTGGCGGACACCGACCGGCCGGACACCGGACTGGCCGGCGGGCGGCTCAACCTGACGCTGCGGTGCACCGGTCTCAGCGACTGATCGCGCCGCCTGGGCGCGCCACTCGATCGCACTTGATCGACCCTGCCGGTTCCCGGCATGATGCGCGTCTCAGGAAAGGGGGAGCGGCGCACGGCTGATCGTGCCGCGGCGCCGTGCCAGCACGCCATCGACACCACCGAGATACCGACCGCCGAGACCGCGCCGCCGCCCGGCCCCTCGGCCCCCGCCCTCGCCGCGCCCCCGTCACCGCCCGCCTCCCCGCCCCGCCCGCCGCTGCTCCCGCGCCTGCTCGTGCTGCTGCGGCGCGCCCTGCCGCTCCCTCGCCTCCTGCTGCTGCTGATCACCGCCGTGGCAGCAGCCGGCTACGCCTGGCAGCTCGACACCGAGGGCCTGGAGACCTACTACGCCGCCGGTGTCCGCAGCATGGCCGGCAGCTGGCACGCCTTCTTCTACGACGCCTTCGACCCGCAGGCCGCCACCACCCTCGACAAGCTGCCGGGCGCCTTCTGGGTCCAGGCGCTCTCGGTGCGGGCCTTCGGGTACTCGGTCTGGGCGATGGTCCTCCCCCAGGTCGTCGAGGGCACCCTCGCCGTCCTGGTGCTCTACCGCGCCGTCCGCCGGCTCGGCGGCGCCGCCCCGGCCCTGATCGCCGCGGCCGTGCTGGCCACCAGTCCGGTGACGCTGGCCTCCACCCGCGGCAACCTCTCCGAGCCGCTCTACCTGCTGCTCCTGCTGCTGGCCGCAGACGCGGTGCTGCGCCTGGTGCTCCTCGGCCGGCGCCGCTCCGGCTGGGCCGCGGCGGTCTGGATCGCCCTGGCCTTCCAGGCCAAGATGACCGAGGCCTGGTTCCTGCTGCCCGCCCTCGTGCTGACCCTGGTGGTCGCCGCCCCCAAGGGCCGCCGCCTGCGCGCCACCCTGCACGCGGCCCTGCTCACGGTCACGGCAGCGGCGCTCTCCCTCTCCTGGATGCTCTTCTTCGCCCTCACCCCGGCCGACCGGCGCCCGGTGGCGGACGGCAGCACGCACAACTCGGTCTTCGAGCAGGTCTTCCGCTACAACGGCGGCGCCCGCCTCGGCAACGGCTGGCACTTCGGCCTCCAGCCGCTGGCCGCACCGAACCCGGCGGCCCTGCGGCACGCCGACCTGTACGTGACGGACCCCAAGCTCGGCGGGTCCGTGCTGCCGACCAGCACCTTCTCGCACGCGGCCTGGGACCGGCTGCTCGCCGCACCGCTGGGCCCGGACGCGGGCTGGCTGCTGCCGCTGGCCCTCGCGGGTGCGGTGCTGCTCCTGGTGGTGCTGCCCCGCCGCCTGCCCGGTGCCCCGGCCCGGGGCGCGGCCGGGCCGTTGACCGCCGCGCACGCACAACTGCGCCGCTACCGACCGGCGGTGGTGCTCTGGACCACCTGGCTGCTCAGCTGCGCCGTCGCGTTCAGCCGGGTCGACGCCATGCACGACTACTACCTGGCCACCCTGGTTCCGGCCGTCGGCGCGCTCACCGGGCTCACCGTGACCACCCTGTGGCGGCACGCCCGGGGACTGCTGGCGGCGCTGCTGGCCGTGCAGGGACTCTGGAGCGCGAGTCTGCTCTACGCCCAACTCCCTTTCCTCCAGCTCCTCGTCGCGCTGAGCGGCGGCGCGGCCGCGGTGGCGCTGCTGCTGGACGGCCGGGTCCGCGGCGCGCTGTGGGTCCCGGTCCGGGCCCTCGCCTTCGCCCTCGTCCTCACCGTCCTGGTGGCCGGCCCGGTGACCGCGGGAATGTGGCTGCTGACCCGCTCCGGCGGCCCGTTCGACACGCCGTTCACCTCCTCCGGCACCTTCGCCAAGCCCACGCCCGCCGCCCGCAGCGCCCGGCTCGCGGTGACGGGGACCTACGGCGGCTCGATCATGCCCGAGTCCAGGCCGGCCGACTGGGCCAAGCTGCTGCAGTCGGGCACCGCCGCGGACCGGAGCGCGGCCGACCACGGCGACTTGCTGGTCTACCAGTCCGCCACCGCCAGCGAGTACATCATCAGCGGCCTCACCCACATCCAGGTGATCGGCGGCTTCAGCGGCAACCTCCCCACCCCGACCGCCGACGAGGTGGTCCGCCTGATCGAGTCCGGCCGGATCTCCACCGCCCTGGTCCCGGGCCCCGACACCGAGTCCGGCAACGACCCCCGCGTGCTGGCCGTCAAGTACCACTGCTCCCCGATCAGCAACAACCCGACGGCGGACTACCTGTACTACCGCTGCTCCGGGAAGTGACGATGCGCCGGGCCGGTGCTCAACCGGGAGGCAGCAGGTCGCTCTCGCTGACGGTGTACGTCAGCAGGGGGTAGCTGAAGTCCGTCTCGGTGTTCTCCCGGCGCCGCAACTGGTAGAACTCACGCCGCTGCTCCTCGTCGGCCGACCCGAGGCGCGCCCCCTGCGGGAGGTAGGGATGTCCGTCGCGGAACCGGACCAGGGTCTTCGAGGTCCGGAAGGTCACCCCCAGCCACGGGTTGTCCGGCGCTCGGCCGGGCGCGTCCAGGACGATCCTGTGCCTGAGCCGCCGGTTCGCGGCGACCGAGAACGCGACCACGCTGTGGTGGGCGAGGGGGAGCTCGAACCCCTCGCCACCGGGCTCCTTGGCTTCGAAGACCAGTTTCCGCTGCGGGGGCGCCCCGGGGTTCCGGTAGCAGGAGAAGAGGGCGACGAACGACCCGTCGGCCAGGTCGAGCGCCTGGTCCGAGTGGGCGCCCATGGTCCGGTAGGCGTTCGTGTAGCTCTCGACGAGAGCGTTGTTGAAGCCGACCGGCAGCGCCGCACCTTCCTGCACCTGGCGCGCCAGCCGTTCGTGCACCGCCCCGAAGCGCTGCGCCGGGTTGCCGTACCGCGTGGTGGTACGGACGAGCGGCACCCCGCCCGCCTCGTCGACCCGGGTGAGCACGGCGCCCTGCCGTCCCTTGCCCAGGCCCTCCCACCGCACCGACGCGGACAACTCGGCGAAGCGGTCCGCCTCGGCCGGCAGGGCGTACGAGAGGATCTCGTCCGCGGTCCTAGGGTCGAGGGGCACGGTAGTCTCCCGTGTTCATGCTGAAGCGGAACCCGTCGCCGTAGTCGACGAAGGACGAGGTCCGGTTCTCCTCGGCATACCGCAGGCGCAGCTCGTCCATGCCCTCCGGCGTGGGCGGCTCCAGCGCCACCAGCCCGCCGGCCCCCTTGAGGAAGGTGCGGCCGTCCTTGTGCACGGCCTCGGCACTCGAACAGCGCACCACGTATCCCAGGCGGGTCGGGAGCAGTTCGGCGTCCAGCGCCGAGGGCCGGATCTCGTGGGAGTACAGGCGGTTGGTGGACAGCGGCATGAAGAACACCGACCCGGGATAAAGCGTCACGGTGAACTGCGCGGGGAGCCCGTCCTCGTGGAGCCCTCCGGTCGACTCCTTGCGGCGGAAGTGGAGTCTGGTCAGCCCGCTGACGCCCTTCACCCCGTGGTCGAACGCGTCCTCGGCCAGCGGCTGCAGCCCGTCGAGCCCGTCGTAGAAGGTGCAGAAGGCCATGATGCCGTTGACGGGCATGTCCTTGGTCTTGTCGGCATGGGCCGAGATTTTCGCCTTGGACTGCTTGCGCTCGGGCGTGGCAAGGGTGTTGTGGTAGATCTGCGCCAGGACGTGGTTCAGCGGCGCCTGGTTGCGGAAGACGGCGGCGGCCTCGCGGTTCAGCGCCTCGACGATGCCGGTGTCGGTCGGGCCGAAGCCCTCGGTCGGCCCGGAGAGGTTGGTGGAGCAGCGCAGCAGCCGGAAGTGCAGTTCGTCGCCGTCCCGTTCGACGGGCGTCAGGTAGATCCCGCTGCGATGCGCCGCGCCGGGCTTGGTCGACTCCGTCAGCGACTGGAACTCGTGCTCCGCGCGGATCCGCCCGAAGTGGTCGGCGTCGAGACCGAAGAACCGGCGGTAGTACACCCCGACACCGTGCACGCGCAGCGGAACCCGCCCGAGCTCGACCAGGGGCCACGGCCCCGCGTACCCGCCCGCCGACTCGCGGACCACGAACACCCGCTCGGCCGCCGCCAGCCGGCTCCCGTCCACCCCGCTGACGTCCCCGCACAGGTACACATCCCGCCCCGCAAGGTCGACCGCCCCGGCCGCGACCTGCTCCGGCGTCATGGTCACCCCGAAGAACTCCCTGACCAGCTGGTCGTCCCCCATCGCCACCGGCGCCACCAGCACGTGGCCCGCCTCCGCCAGCCGGGCCTCGGTCAGCTCTGTCGGGTGCATCAGTCGGTACCTGCCGTCCGAAGCTCTTGGTGGATCGATCGGATCTGATGATGCACCAGAGCACCGATCGACTGCGACCGGCCGGCACCTGTCCGCACGCAAAGTTGGTAGACAGCATCTACGTAGATTGAATCTACCTAGCTGGGTCCCGCAGCACGGTCTCGTCGTTGGTCGGTCGGAAGACGGAGCCGGCCCTGCTGGCCGAGCGGCTGTCGAGGGTCGCCCCTGCGACCGGTGCCCCACCGAGGGCCGCCGCCGGAGCCGATCGGTAGCAGTCGGCGGAAAACCGTTGGCCACGCACCCCACCCGGCCCGCAAGATGGTCCACATGTCCCAGTACGCCATCGCCCAGTTCCCCGCAGTCGCGGGCGCGATGGCTGCTGCTCCGGCACTGGCAGACGCAGCCGCTTCCGCCGCGTTCGACGGCGCACGAAGCTGACCTTCCCCGGGACCGTCCGACCCGGGACCTCGTCCGGGGAAGGTGGCCCGCCCCTGAGGTCCTGTCAGAGAGCTGACGAATCCCGGAGAAGAGAACCATGGCCAAGCAGGCCTTCGTGCGCACCAAGCCGCACCTGAACATCGGCACCATGGGTCACGTCGACCACGGCAAGACCACCCTCACCGCCGCCATCACCAAGGTCCTCGCCGACCGGGGCACCGGCACCTTCGTCCCGTTCGACCGGATCGACCGGGCCCCGGAGGAGAGTGCCCGCGGCATCACCATCAACATCTCGCACGTCGAGTACGAGACCGCCACCCGGCACTACGCGCACGTCGACATGCCCGGGCACGCCGACTTCGTGAAGAACATGATCACCGGCGCCGCCCAGCTGGACGGCGCGATCCTGGTGGTGTCGGCGCAGGACGGCGTGATGCCGCAGACCGCCGAGCACGTGCTGCTGGCTCGTCAGGTCGGCGTCGAGCACGTGGTGGTGGCGCTCAACAAGGCGGACGGGGCCGACTCCGAGCTGCTGGAGCTGATCGAGCTGGAGGTGCGCGAGCTGCTCGCCGCGCACGGCTACGACGGCGCCGAGCTGCCGGTGGTGCCGGTCTCCGGGCTCCGCGCGCTGGAGGGCGACCCGGTCTGGACCGACGCCCTGCTGCGCCTGCTCGACAGCGTCGACGCGTACGTGCCGACCCCGGTGCGCTACACGGACGCGCCGTTCCTGCTGCCGGTGGAGAACGTGCTCACCATCACCGGCCGCGGCACCGTCGTGACCGGCGCGGTGGAGCGCGGGCGGGTCCGACTCGGCGACAAGGTGGCCGTGCTCGGTTACGGCGGGCAGCTGGAGTCGGTGGTCACCGGGGTGGAGACCTTCGGGCGCACCATGGAGTCCGCCGAGGCGGGCGACAACGTCGCGCTGCTGCTGCGCGGCGTGCAGCGCGGCCAGGTGCGGCGCGGCCAGGTGGTCGCGGCGCCGGGCAGCACCGAGGTGCACACCTCGTTCACCGCCCGCCTGCACCTGCTGGACACCGCCCAGGGCGGCCGCCGCACCGGCATCACCGGCGGCTACCGCCCGCAGTTCTACCTGCGCACCGGTGACGTGGTCGGCAACGTCGACCTGCCCGCGGGCACCGACCTGGTACTCCCGGGTGAGACGGTGACGGCCACTGTGACGCTGGGTCAGGCGGTCCCGCTGGAGCCGGGCCTGACCTTCGCCGTCCGCGAGGGCGGCCGCACGGTCGCGGCCGGCGCGGTGCGCGAGGTGCTGAGCTAGACCCGAGGTGGCGGCTGGTCCCTGACCAGCCGCCACCTCGCCAGGAGCCTACGAGCCTTCCTGCCGGACCAGACACACCGGCGAGCTCGTTCACGGTCGGCGGCTGTCAGCCGGCCTGAGTGACAGCGAACCCGAGAAAGGCAACCCAGTCGGCGTCGTCGAAGCTGAGTACCGGCCCTGTCCGGTCTTTGGAGTCCCTTACACGGATGGCTCCGGCCGAGAGGGCGACCTCCACGCACTGACCGCCTTCTTCGCTGCTGTAACTGCTCTTCACCCACACCAGCCGAGACATCTCTTCCAACTGCTCGACCCTCATAGCTCTCCCAGCAACCTCTCGACAAAGCCCATGGACTCCTGGGGCGTCAGCGCCTGGGCTCGGAGGATCCCGTATTTGACCTCCAGCCCACGAACCAGGTGCCGCTCCGCGTGCACGTGGCTCACATTCTGCACCTCGACGTAGGCGACCCTGCGCCCGTCCTTCGTCTCGATCAAGGTGAACGGCCCGGCGAGGCCCGCATTCTGGGGCCGACTGAGCGGCATGACCTGGATCTCGACGGTCCGCCGCTGGCCGACAAGGAGGAGCTCCTCCAGCTGGCCTCGAAGCACTTGAGGCCCACCGATAGGTCTGCGAAGCACCGACTCGTCAATGACGAAGCTAGCGAGGGGCGCAGGCCTCCTGTCGAAGAGGCTCTGTCGTGCAAGGCGCGCGGCTACCCGCTGGTCGATGACGTCGTCATCGAGTGGAGGCCTCATCATCGTGAAGACCGCTCGCGCGTACTCCTCCGTCTGCAACAGGCCGTTCATCACCAGCGCGTCATACGCGTGCAGCTCGACCGACTCCGCCTCCAACTTCGCCGCATCCCGGAAGAACGCCGGGTACCGGGCCCGCTGCACCTCCCCCTTCATCGCCTTCAGCACGCCGCCCGCATCCAGTACCTCGTCGGCCTTGTCGATGAACTCGGGCTTGGGGATCCGCCGGCCGAGCTCCACCGAGGCGATCTGATCCTCGCCGTACCCGAGCAGCGCGCCCAGCTCCGCGCGGGACAGTTTCCGCCGCTCCCGCAGCAGCTTCAGCTGCAACCCGAAGCTCCGCAGGAAGCCCGCACCGTCGTCCTGGTCCGCCACGCCCGCACCTCCGGCCACCCGCCCACGCCCACATCCAAGGCGTACCGGAAACCATACGGAGAGCCACGTTCCCATGGGGTCTGAACTGCGAATCTCCAGCCGCACGGGCCCATGTACAACGCCCGCGTGTACAACCAGGCTGACGTCATGTCAGGCCGCCGCGCCTCGCAGCAGACTTCGCGCCTTCGCCGCACCCCGCCGGTTGCGCTCCACCGCGCCCGGATCCGGCAGCACCCTCGGCGGAGCACCTCCCGTGCACCGGCGGCAGAGCGCACTCCCGCCCGGCACCGGATCCGCGCACCGCTCGCACTCCCCGACACCCCGGGGCGCACCAGCAGCACCAGCAGCACCAGCAGCACCAGCAGCCTCGGGCATCTTCCGCTCCAGCCGCGAGCGCAGCAGCCCTGCCGGGAACAGGACCGGGCTCGGCAGCCCGCCGAACAGCGCCTCCCGCAGGCGCCCGACGTCCGAGTCTCGCGAGAGCCAGTCCGCGACCAGCGGTGCGAGGCCGAAGATCTCGGGCACGCCGAGGTGCATCCGTCCGTCCCGGGTGGCCAGGCGCCCCAGCAGCCGTGCGGCATCGGCCCGGCGCGCCTCGTCCGACGGACTCGCCGTGTCGGGGAGGGAGGTCTTCACCTCCGTCTTCTCCCCCTTGGGGGAAGTGCCGACGGCCCGACTGCCCCCTTCACCGAGTGCCGGGTTTCGGACCGCAGCGTCCCAAGCGGCCGCGATCTCCTGAGGCTCCGTCAGCGGCTCGCTGCTCACCAGTACCCGGGTGGTCCAGGTGCCCTTCGTCGGGTGCTGACTCCGCCGCACGTGGAGGTATCCCTCCTCGATCAGCTGACTGCGCGCCCGCGACACGGCGGTGCGCCCCTCCGGCATCCGCCTGCCGATGGTGAGGATGGTGTCCCGGCTGCCGGGCGGCAACGACAGCGCCCAGAGCAGCAGCGTCTTCGCGGTGGCCCGCAGACGCGGGTGGCGGACAATCTCGTGTGGCGCCCGTACGAAGCGTTCGGGCGCGCTAAAGTGAACGTGCATGAGGAGCTCTGACTCCAAGTGCCGTGCCCCGGGGTGTTGACGCACCGCCGGGGTCAGTTCTTGATTTGTAGTCGCACGGTAGCACGCCGTGAGCGGTCTTCGTCGCGGAGTGTGCGAACTTCCGCGTACACTGCCGCCAACTCCCCGTACAGCACCGCTCCGTACGCGCGTCGTCCCTGGTCAGAGCCCCGCGATGCCCGGCACGCTGCTCGGCATGGACTCCCTGCACACTCCCGCCCTGATCGAGGCCGCCAGGTTCGCGATGCGCTTCAGCTCCACCCCGCGCGGTGCCCGCCTCGCCCGCCGACTCGTCTCGCACCGGCTCGACGAGTGGGGCTATTCCTACGACTCCCGCGCCAACGAGACCATGACCCTGGTCTGCGCCGAGCTGGCCGCCAACGCCGTTCGCCACGGCCACGTACCGGGGCGGGACTTCGAGGTCCGGTTGACCCGGTCCGCCACCGCCCTGCGGGTCGAGGTCTCCGACACCCGCACCGAGCGGGCGCCCCGGCAGGCTCCTCCGACCGCTCCCTCCGATGACGCCGAGTCAGGCCGAGGCCTGCTGATCGTCGCCCGCCTGGCCGCCCGCTGGGGGATGTCCCCGCGCCCGGCCGCGCCCGGGAAGACGATCTGGGCCGAACTCGACCTCTCGGAAGCCCACACGCAGCCGGCTCCCGGGTGACCTTCTGGGTCACCTTCCCCCGGCTGCCTCACCCCGTCGGGCACAGCAGCGCCGCGCGCAGGTCAAGGCGGTCTTCCAGGCGGACCAGGCTGCGGCCGGTCAGTTCCTCGATCCGCTTGATCCGGTAGTGCACCGTGTTCACGTGGATGTGCAGCGCCTCCGCGGTGCGCGACCAGGAGGCGTCGTGGCGCAGGAAGGAGTCCAGGGTGCCCAGCAGCGAGACCGGGTTGGTCCGGTCGTGCTCGGCCAGCGGGGCCAGCAGGCTGCTCCGGTAGGCCGCCTTGACCTCGGTCGGGATGCCGCGCAACAGGGCCTGCAGCGAGGTCAGTTCGCCGCTGCTGCCGACCTCGCCCGGGCCGGCCGAGGCGAGCGCGTAACCGGCCTCCACCAGCGCGCCGCGCAGCGTCGCGCCGTCCGGGCCGGCGGTCGGCCCGACGCCGCCGCGCAGCTCCTGACGGTCCGTCAACACGGCGGCCAGCCCGGGCCAGGCGGCCCGCAGGGCGCCCTCCACCGCGGCCGGCTCGCCGGCCACCAGGGCCACCGCCCCGCCCTGCCCGTCCGGCGCCGCCGCGAACGGCACGCCGAGCACGTGCAGCCCCTCGGCCAGCGCGGCTGCCGCCCACGACTCAGGGGCGCCCTCGATCCGCGCCAGCACCGGGGTCACCGGCCGGCCCGGCAGCCCGCAGGCAGCCAGCGCCTCCGCCAGCCCGGGACCGCCGCCGCGAGCCAGCGACTCCAGCACCCGCACCGCGCTCTGGCGCTGCGCGGTGGCGGTGGCCCGGGCCCGGGTGGCCAGCGGGCCGAGCAGTTCGGCCAGGCCGTGCAGCACCGTGGTGGCGGCGGGCGCGGCCTGGGCGACCGGGCGCAGCCGCCAGCCGTCGAACGGCGAGGTGCCGGCCGGCCCGACCGCGATCGGCGGCCCCTCGGGCACCGGGCAGTCCGGCGCGGAGGAGGCCAGCACCCGCCCGCCGGCCGTCTCCAGCCGGCAGTGCGGCAGCCCCAGGTGCGCCACCGCGTGGGCCAGGATCGCCGCCGCCGGTGCGTGGGAGTGCAGCATCCCGAGCAGCTCGCGGCGCACCGTGGCCGGCACCGCCGCCAGGTTCTCCGAGCGTTCCCGCAGCTCGCCCCAGAGCCGCAGGTAGACCCGGTCGGTGACGGCCCGGAAGCTGGTGCCCGCCGGCACCGAGAGCAGCGCGATGGAGTGCGCCCGGCACGCCGCCACCAGCTCCTCGGGCACCGTGCCGTGGGTGCCCTCCCCGGCGAGCAGCGCGGACACCTCGGCGCTGCGCAGCGCGTTGGCGAACCGCAGCGCGGCCGAGGCGTCCTCGCCGTGCCACCAGACCAGCCCGGTCAGCACCAGCTCGCCGGCCTGCAGGTAGCGCGCGGGGTCCTGCAGGTCGGTGGAGGTGACGCCGGTGACCTCGCGCTCCAGCAGCTCCCGGGTCGCCCAGGCCACCTCGATGTCCAGGCCGTCCAGCTCCAGCAGTTCCCCGACGATCATCCTGTTGCTCCACTCCTGCCTATCGCACCAGCAAGGGCTACCGGCTTTTAGGCATAGTAGATGCAACCCAAAGCCCTGGATCGCCCTCTTGTTCGATGGTCCAGCCGACGGCCCGGCGGCTGGTGCGGGAGACCAGTGGTCCGCACCATTGCGGCGCTGCTTGAATCGTCCCCACGGGCCGGCCCGGTCCTCAAGCGGGCCGGCCCGGTCCTCAAGCGGGCCGGCCCTTTCCCCGCTCCCGCTCCGCGAGCGCCTGCCAGACCTTGTCGCGCAGGAACGGCGCCTCGGTGAAGCGGATCCCGGTGGCGTCCCGCAGCGCGTTGGCGAAGGCCGGCGGCACCGGGTTGAACGGGCTCTCGCTCATCGACTTCGCCCCCAGCGGCCCGATCGCGTCCGAGGTCTCGCTGAAGTGCACCTCGGTACGCGGCACGTCGGCATAGGCCGGCAGCCGGTAGCGGCGGAACGCGGCGGTGCTGACCTGGCCCTGCTCGTCGAGCAGCACCTGCTCGAACAGGGTGGCGCCCAGCGCCTGGGCCACGCCGCCCTCCACCTGGCCCCGGCACTGCAGCGGGTTCATCACCTTGCCGGCGTCGGCGCCGTGCACGCTGCGCAGGATCCGCATCTCGCCGGTGTCGGGATCGACGGCGATCCGGAACCAGTGGGAGTTGAAGGCCACCGAGCGCGGGGAGCCGCCGAAGTGGCCGTCCGCGCTCAGCACGACGCCCTGCCTGCGGGCCGCCTCGTGGACCTCCTTGAGGGTCACCCGCCGACCGTCGCACTCGACCGCCTCGGCGGTCAGCCGCAGCAGGCTGCGCGGGGTGCGGGCGTACTCGGCGGTGAAGGAGAGGATCTGCTCGGCCAGCGCGTTGGCGGCCTTCATCACCGCCTTGCCCGCCACCACGGTGCCGGCCGAGCCGAAGGCGCCGGTGTCGTGCTTGACCAGGTCGGTGTCCGACTGCCGGATCGTGATCCGGTCCACCGTGGTGCCCAGCGCCCCGGCGGTGATCTGCTTGTGCACCGTGGTGGTGCCGTTGCCGAACTCGGCGGTGCCCACCGCGACGTCGTAGCTGCCGTCGTCCAGCAGCTTGACCGTGGCGTCGGCGATGTGTCCGCCGGGCGGCCCGCAGGCGATCGCCGACATGGCGAACCCCTGCCCCACCAGCCAGCCCTCGGGGGCCAGTTCGGCGCTGGTGTCGTCGGCCAGCGCGGTGCGGACCACCTGCAGGCACTGGTCCAGGCCGTAGGAGGCGATGTGCAGGTCCTCCTCCTCGCCGAGCGGACCGGCCATCTGCTCGCCGGGGCCGATGACGTTCTTCTCCCGGAGCACCAGCGGGTCCAGGCCGAGCCGGCGGGCGAGTTCGTCGATGGCCGACTCCAGGGCGAAGGTGACCTGGCCGAGCCCGTAGCCGCGGAACGCGCCCGCGGGCACGCCGTTGGTGTAGACCGAGTAGGCGTCGACCTTCTTGTGCGGGGCGCGGTAGATGCCCATCGACTCGCCGACGCTGTGGAACATCACCGCCGGGCCGTGGTTGCCGTACGCACCGGTGTTGGCGACGACGCGGAACTGAACGGCCGTCAGCGTGCCGTCCCGCTTGGCGCCGAGCTTCACGGTGATCCGGAACGGGTGGCGGGTGGTGGCGCCGTAGAACTGCTCGGCCCGGGTGAACTCGAGTTTCACCGGCCGGTGCAGCTTCGTCGCCGCCAGCACCGCGATGTCCTCGGTGAGCATCTCCTGCTTGCCGCCGAACCCGCCGCCGACCCGCCCCGCGACCACCCGGATCTGCTCCAGCGGCAGGTCGAACAGGTCGCACAGGGCTCGCCGGGTCAGGAACGGCACCTGGGTGGAGGAGCGCACCACCAGCCGCTCCTGACCGGGCTCCCCGTCCGACTCGGCCTGCTCGAAGTAGGCCAGGCAGCCGTGCGTCTCCAGACTGGCGTGCTGCACCCACTGGGTCTGGAAGGTCTCCTCGTAGACCAGGTCGGCCTCGGCGAAGCCCAGTTCGACGTTGCCCAGCTCGCCGTGCGCCTCGCCGCAGACGTTCTGCTCCGGCCGGGCGATCCTGGACTGCGGCCCCTTGGGGTGGAGCACCGGGGCGCCCGGCAGCATGGCGAGCTCCGGGTCGAGGACGAACGGCAGCACCTCGTAGTCGACCGCGATCCGCCGGCGGCCCTCCTCGGCCGCCGCTTCGCTCTCGGCGACCACGGCGGCGACCCGCTGTCCGACGAAGCGGACCACGTCGTCCAGCACCCGGGTGTCGTCCGGGTCCTCGGTCGGGTGCTCGTGCCGGGCGGAGGAGTACAGCTTGTCGGGGGCGTCGTGATGGGTGAGCACCGCGACCACCCCGGGCACCCGCAGCGCCGCCGAGGTGTCGATCGAGCGGATCCGGGCGTGCGGGTGCGGGGAGCGCAGCAGCTTCAGGTGCAGCAGCCCCTCGACCTCGACGTCGAAGGTGTAGCGGGCGGTCCCGGTGACCACCTGCGGTCCGGCCGGCGCCCCGAGGCTGCGGCCCACCGCCTGCCCGGCGCACGGCTCCTCGGTGTGCCGCACCCCGCGGATCGCGTCCTCGATCGCCCGGTAGCCGGTGCAGCGGCACAGGTTGCCCTTCAACGCCCTTGGTAGATCGGCTAGTTGCTCCTCGTTCAGGGCGCTGGCGGTCATCAGGAAGCCGGGCGTGCAGAACCCGCACTGGAAGCCCTGCGCCTCCAGGAAGCGCTGCTGCACCGGGTGGAGTTCACCGTCCTTGGCCAGCCCCTCCACCGTGGTGACCGAGCGCCCGGCCGCCCGCACCGCCGGGTAGAGGCAACTGTGCACCGGCTCACCGTCCACCTGCACGGTGCAGGCCCCGCAGTCGCCCGCGTCGCACCCCTTCTTCACCCCGAACCAGCCGCGATCGCGCAGGTAGGTCCGCAGACACTGGCCCGGTCTCGGCTCCTCGGCGAACTGCTCGCCGTTGAGCGTCAGCTGATAGTTCATCAGTTCTGCTCCTCGATCAGCTCGCGGCGGATCTGTTCGGCGAAGTGGTACGTCAGGTGGCGCCGCCAGGCCGGCGAGCCGTGGATGTCGTCGAAGTAGTCGGCGGGCGCGATCGCCTCGTCCAGCGCCTCGCGCACCGCGGCCGCGTTGGGCGCCACCGGGAAGCGCAGCCGGATCGGGCGCACGGTGGCGGCGGTCACGGTGAGGGTCAGCTCGCCGTCCACCGGGTCCACCGCGCCGATCAGCAGCGCGCCCGAGCGGCCCAGGCCGTACAGCGAGGCCTGCCGGAACGCGGTGCGGGCGGCCAGCGCCCGGGCCGGCAACTGCACCGAGCGGAGCAACTCCCCCGGCCGCAGCACCTTGCGGCCCGCGCCGGTGACGAACCGGTCCACCGGGACGGTGCGTTCACCGCCGTCCTGGCCGAGCAGCCGGCACCGGCCGTCCAGCGCGGCGGTCAGCGAGATCATCGGCCCGGCGGGCAGCGCGTTGCACAGGTTGCCGCCGACGGTGGCCATGTTCCAGATCTTCCAGGAGGCCAGGAAGGCCCGGCAGCACTGCTCGACCAGCGGGGCGGCCCGCCACCGGGCCGACCGGCCCCACCGCGACAGCTGGGCGACGGTACAGGTGGCCGCGATCTCCAAGCCGGCGGCGGCGTCCTCGTGCAGCGGCTGCCAGCCCATCCGGCTCAGGTCCAGCAGCCGCCGGATGCCCGGTTGCGGCTCGGAGAAGAGGTAGGTCCCGCCGCCGAGCCAGGCGTCGCCGGCCTGCCAGCTGTCCCGCCGGCGCGCGTCGCGCACCTCCACCACCGTGTTGAGATCCACGCTCCACCTACCGCCTCGACAGCCCGACACGGTGATTCAAGCAACGCCTGACCAGGGCGAACGAGTGGTGGCGCACACCGGGCGGGCCCGGTCCGGCTGGAGGATCGACCAGCCGGACCGGGCCTGGCCGTCAGGTGATGGTGACCACCCGGGGCCGGGCCAGCCGCCGGTAGTCGGCCGCCCGGATCGCCACCGAGCGGTCCAGCCGGGCGGCGTTGAAGAACAGCTCCGGCTCCTCGAACAACGCCGGATCCGCCAGTACCGCCAGCTCCGGATGGAACGAGAACGGGGTGATCGTCCCGCTCACCGTCGCACCCAGCCGCTCGGCATCGGCCTGGTCGGCGAACCTCGCCTTGCGCCCACCGCACTCACGGGCCACACCGGCCAGGTCCACCCGGCGGTCACCGGGCACCACCGCCAACACGTGACACGGCGTCAGGCCGGGGCGCTGCACCGCCACCACCATGCACTTCGCGGCGGCCGACAACCGGTGCCCGCGCAGCTCACTCGCCCGGCTGGTCTGGCCTTCCGGCGGATGGTCCAGCAGCCGGTAGGGCACCTGGCCCTGGTCGAACAGGTCGAGCAACCGCCGGTAGGTCGACGGCGCCACTGCCACCGGCCCCTCCGGCTCCTCCGGCTCCTCCGGCTCCTGTGGACGGTCGAGCACGGCGGCCGCGGCCGGCGGCCCCTGCGGGTGGTCGCGCACGGCTCCTCCTCGTTGGTTGACGCGGGGTTCGTGCGGCGGGGGGCGGGAGTGGGTACTCCGATGGCCCGGCCCGCCGCACTCGGGCACGGCGGGCCGGGCCGCCCGGTCCGGACGGCCGCTGGTCGACGCCGCTGCTTCGCCCTTGCGCTCGACGCGATCCGCGCGGAGTCCACCGGGCCCGCCGTCCCCGTGGTGATCACCTTCGGGCAGCCGACGCGGTGGCACGGTACGGACGGCCACTGGGAATCGACTGGGAAGCCCGGCCTGGAACCGGATCATGGCACCCGCCTGAGAATCACCTCGTCGGTGGAGCTGCCGATGGCCGGGCACCCGCCGACCCGGTACCCGAGGAGCGCGGTCGGGCCCGCACGTGCATCCGCTCGCCCTGCCGGCCGAACAGGCTCAGCACCTCCACCGGGCGCCCGTCCGCCCCGCTGAACCAGTGCGGCACCCGGGTGTCGAACTCCGCCACCTCACCGGGCCCGAGCAGCAGGTCGTGCTCGGCCAGCACCAGCCGCAGCCGCCCCTGCAGCACGTACAGCCACTCGTACCCCTCGTGGGAACGCGGCTCGGGCTGCTCGCCCCGGTCGGGGATCACCAGCTTGTACGCCTGCAGCGGGCCGGCCTCCCGGGTCAGCGGAACGTAGGTCCCGCCGTTGGCCAGCTTGCGCGGCTTGAGCCGCACCCGGGGGTCGTCCACCTCGGGCGCCCCGACCAGTTCGTCCAGCGCCACCCGGTACAGCCCGGCCAGCGGGAGCAGCAGTTCCAGGGTCGGCCGGCGCTGTCCCGACTCCAGCCGGGACAGCGTGCTCTTCGAGACGCCGGTGGCCTCCGCCACCGCGCCGAGGGTCAGCCCGCGCACCTCCCGTAGCCGGCGCAGCCGCGGTGCCACCTCGTCCAGTACAGCCCGGTACTCCATCCCGCCATTGCAGCGCGCCGTCCCCCGATCGGCAAACCCTGTTGCCGGCACCGCAACGGGAGAAACGCCACGGGCGGCGGTGGGCACCCGGCCCACCGCCGCCCGTGGGCGGATCACTCCGGATCTGTCCGGATCACTCCCGGGCTCAGACCGCCGCGCGCGGGAAGGTCGGGTACTCCACACCGGAGATGTGCTGGACCACCCGGATCACCTGGCACGAGTAGCCGAACTCGTTGTCATACCACAGGTAGAGGATCGCGTTGTCGCCCTCGACCTTGGTCGCCCCGGCGTCCACGATCGAGGCGTGGCGCGAGCCGATGAAGTCGCTGGAGACGGCGTCCGGCGAGTCGATGAAGTCGATCTGGCGACGCAGCGGCGAGGTCAGCGAGACGTTGCGCAGGTACTCCAGCACCTCCTCGCGGTCGGCCTCGGTGGCGAGCTGCAGGTTGAGGATCGCGATCGACACGTCCGGCACCGGCACCCGGATCGAGCTGCCGGTGATCTTCGCGTTCAGGTCCGGCAGCGCCTTGGCGACGGCCGAGGCGGCCCCGGTCTCGGTGATCACCATGTTCAGCGGTGCCGAGCGGCCGCGGCGGTCGGCCTTGTGGTAGTTGTCCAGCAGGTTCTGGTCGTTGGTGAACGAGTGGACGGTCTCCACGTGGCCGCGCAGCACGCCGTACTTGTCCGCCATCGCCTTCAGCGGCGGGACGATCGCGTTGGTGGTGCAGGACGCGCAGGAGATGATCTGCTCGTCCGGCTTGACGGTGTCGTGGTTGACGCCGTGCACGATGTTCGGCACGTCGCCCTTGCCCGGGGCGGTCAGCACGACCTTGGCGATGCCCGGCTGCAGGTGCTTGGACAGACCCGCACGGTCCCGCCAGCGGCCGGTGTTGTCGATCAGGATGGCGTCCTTGATCCCGTACTCCGTGTAGTCGACAGTGGTCGGGTCGTCGGAGTAGATCACCTTGATCTCGGTGCCGTTGGCGACGATGGTGTTGTTGGCCTCGTCGACCGTGATGGTGCCCTGGAACTGGCCGTGGATCGAGTCGCGGCGCAGCAGCGAGGCGCGCTTGACCAGGTCCTCGCCGCCGCTGTTGCGGACCACGACGGCGCGCAGGCGCAGGCCGTTGCCCGAGCCGGCCTTCTCGATCAGCAGGCGGGCGACCAGGCGGCCGATCCGGCCGAAGCCGTACAGCACCACGTCGCGGCCCTCGGACCGCTCCACCTTGTTGGGGCCGGTGGCGCCGGAGACCGCCTCGGCGGTGAACTCGGCGACCGACAGGCCGCGCGAGTCGGCCTTGTAGGTCTCGGCCAGCATCGCGATGTCGATCTGCGAGGGGCCGAGGTCCAGCTCGGTCAGCGCCGCCAGGAAGGGCATGGTCTCGGTGACCGAGAGCTCCTCGCCGGCGATCTGGCGGGCGAAGCGGTGGGTCTTGAGGATGCTGACCACCGACTTGTTCACCAGCGAGCGGCTGTGAACGAGGACGGTCACGTCCTGCTCGCGGTGCAGCTTGCCGATGAGCGGGATCATCGACTCCGCGATCTCCTCGCGGTGCTTCCAGTTCGTGAACACGTCGTCGTTGACAGTCACAGCTCTATCTTTCGAGGTAGGTGAGGGTGCCCTCATGCTAGCGGCGCCGCTCTGCGCCCCGGTCGCCGCGCCCACCCACGACCACCCGCCGGACCTGCGCAGCGTTGGCGAACCAGGTCCGGCGGGGTGGAAAACCGGGCCAAAGCGGCTCAGTTGGCCGGGCCCCGGACGGCTGCCGTGAGAATCGTCACGGCGGCCGCCGGTCGGGAGTCCGGGGCGCCGGCCTGGGAGTCGGGGGCGGCGGTGCGGGCCGGGGCGGTGCCGATCATCAGCACGGTGAGCACCACCAGCGCGGTGACCCCGGCCAGCTCCAGCAGCACCGCGCGCCGGACGGCCGCACCGGCCTCGACCCGGTTGTCCACCCGCCCGCTCACCCGCCCGCGCAGCAGACCCGCCGCCGCCAGCACCACCGCCAGCACGGCGAGCTTGGCCAGCAGCAGCCGGCCGTACGGGGTGCCGGTCAGCGCGGCCGTGCTGCCCACCTCGCGCAGCGCCTGCCAGGCTCCCGTGACCGCCAGCACCGCCACCGAGGCAGTGGCCAGCCCGGAGAACCGCCGGGCCACCGCGGGCAGTCCGGCACCGCCGCCGCGGACCGCGAGCAGCGCCAGGGTGGCGACCCCGCCGGCCCAGAGCGCCATCGCCGCCACGTGCAGCGTGGTGGCCAGCAGTGCCAGCGGGACCAGCGGGCCGGCCGCCGCGTGGCTGGTCTCGGCCCAGGTCAGGGCGAACAGCAGGGTCAGGGCCGCCGCGGCCGCCCTGGTCGCGGGTCCCGGACGGCGCAGCAGCGGTCCGCCGGCGGTCGCGGCCAGCGCGAGCAGCAGGATCCGGGCCACCAGCACGTGGCCCTGATGGCCCGCGAGGGTGGCGGCCAGCAGCGAACGGTCCGTCAGGTGGGCGAGCGACTCGCCCTGGGTCGCGGGACCGTAGGCGAAGAGCTGCAGCACGGTGCCGACCAGCAGCACCGCCCAGCCGGGGGCGAGCGCCCCCGGTGCCTCGGCGTCCGGCGGCAGGCACCACAGGCGCACGGCCGCCGACCCGACCATGACGGCCAGTCCGGCGAAGCCCAGCCAGACCGCCAGGTCCAGCAACGCCTGGGTGGTCCGGTCACCCCCGCCGGGCGCGCCCAGGGCCGCGTTTCGGCTCGGCGCGCCGACCGAGAAGGCCACCGCGCCGGCGGTGGTGTGCCCGTCGTCGGCCGCGGTGACCCGCCACTCGACGACGAAGGTCCCCTGCTGCCGGCCGGCGTCCAGCCCCACCAGCAGCGCGTCGCCCTGCGCCACGGGCGGCCCCCCGGTGTCCGCCCGGCGCCCCTCGGGCCCGATCACCCGCACCGTGCCGAGGCCGGGCGCCAGCGCCTCGGAGAAGACCAGCCGCACCTGCGGGGGCGCGCCCGCCAGCACCGCGCCGTCCGCGGGCGAGGCCCTGACCAGCACGGCGTGCGCCGCAGCCGGGCCGGCCGCCCCGAGCACCAGGGCGAGCACCGCCAACAGCAATCCGAGCAGCAGCCCGACCAGCCGGACCGCCCTGCCCAGCGACTGCGCCTTCCTCACCGTGCTCAATGGCAGTCACCCGCCGCCCGTCTGCGCTCCACCAGTTGGTCCACGCCCAGCCGGTAGTCCGCCAGCGCGCTCGCGTCCGGCACGAAGCGCCACTTGCCGTCCTGGTACGCCACCGTGTTGCTGCCGCTCTGCGCCCCGCGGTGCCAACCGACCCGCACCGTGGTGTCGTCCAGCTTGGTGCTGCTGTCCAGCACGTAGGCGGTACCGAGCTGCGGCTTGCACTCGGTGTTCAGCCGGACGAAGTCGGCTGCGCTGATCGCCTGTTGCGCACTGGCCGGCCACAGGCTCCAGGCCGGCGCCCAGCCTCCGCCGGCCAGCAGCCCGAACTCCTGGCTCGCCACCGCCTGCGCCTGCGCGGTCTGCGGCTGCGGCGCGACCGGCGGGGCCGACGGCCCGGCCGGCTTGCCCGCGCAGCCCGTCAGCGCCGCCGCCACGGCTGCCACCAGCACCGCCGACCGGCCCGCTCCCACTCCGCTACCCACCCTCAACTCCTCCTCCGGCCAGGGCCGGTCGGGCCCGGAGCGGCGAACCGCCCCGGGCCCGACCGGGCATCCCTGCGCCGACCGCCGTCAGTTGGTCAGCCGGTTGGTGCCGTAGTGCTGGACCAGTGCCTGGTTGGCCTTCAGGTCCAGGTCGGCGGTGAACTTCAACGAGTCACGCATCTGCGCCAGCGTGATCGCGGAGTTGGGCGCGCCGCCGAGGGAGTAGCTGAACGACTGTCCGGGGCCGACCTGACGCTGTGCCAGCGGCACGTCGTGGAAGTCGATCCGGGCGATGTAGTACGAGGTGCCGTCACCGCGCGGCACCTCCAGGTAGTCCTGCTGCGGGTGCCCGTACTGCACGGTGGCGGTGTACCCGTGGTTGTCCGAGCCGGACGGCGCCCGGAAGACCAGCACCGCGCAGTCGGTGGAGAGCACCTGGGAGGTGGTGTTGGTGAAGACGAACTGCCAGTTGCCGTAGTACTGGTTGCCGCTGAAGGTGACGTACTCCGACAGCCCCACGTTGCTGGCGAACTGGGTGGTCGCCGGCTCGCTGAGCACCGGGTTGGCGCCGCTGATCGGGTAGTTGACGCCGTTGGCGCAGCGCTCCAGAGGCTGGTTGTACTGCGAGGGCTGGCCGGCCGGCACCGCCTGGGTGAAGCCGGCGGGCCCGGCGCTGACCGCACTGGTGGTGTTCGGGTCGGCCGCGGCCGAGCCGCCGCCGGCGAAGGCGGCGACGCCGGCCAGCAGCAGCACGGTGGCCAGGCCCGCGCCCAGGCCGCGCTTGTTGGAGGGGACGTGCATGGTGGATCGGTCCTTTCGACGAGGAACGAACGATCGACCCACGGCGGGTGTCCACTCGCCGGCTCGGTGCAGTGGGGGAGCGCGGAGACGGCATGCCCGGGGAGGGCCCGCTGGGGGTTGCCTCGTACGGTTCCACCCGGGCGGGGACCCGTCAAGGGTCTAGACCATTAAGTACTGTCCCGGGAGGTCTATACCTCCCTTAAGGCAACTCCCCTTTCCAAGAGCACCGTTGGCACACTCGCCGGCCGGCGCCCATGGCGTCGCCAGTCGTGCCGCCCGCAGCTGTTGAGGGGCCGGGATAGCGTCGTGTCGACCCGTCAGAAACTGACTCAACTGACTCCGGCCCAGTCGGAAGGACCGCCATGAGCCTCAGCTTCCTGCTGACCTCACTCGTCATCGTCGCCACCCCCGGCACCGGCGCCCTCTACACCGTCGCCGCCGGCCTGGCCCGTGGCCACCGCGCGGCGCTGGTCGCCGCACTGGGCTGCACGCTGGGCATCGTGCCGCACCTGATCGCCGCCGTCACCGGCCTGGCCGCCCTGCTCAACGCGAGCGCCACCGCCTTCCAGACCCTCAAGTACGCCGGCGTCGCCTACCTGCTCTACACCGCCTGGGCCACCCTGCGGGACCGCAGCGCCCTGACCGTGCCCGAGGACGCCCCCGAGGTCCCCGCGCTCCGGGTGATCGCCAAGGGGATCGCGATCAACCTGCTCAACCCCAAGCTGACCCTCTTCTTCTTCGCCTTCCTCCCCCAGTTCGTGCACACCGACCCGGCCCACGCCTGGCTGCCGATGATCGAGCTCAGCGCCGTCTTCATGGCCCTGACCTTCGCGGTCTTCGCCCTGTACGGCCGGTTCGCCGCCACCTTCCGCACCCACATCGCCACCCGCCCCGCGGTGGCCACCACGCTGCGCCGCACCTTCGCCGGCGCCTTCGCCGCGCTGGCCGGCCTGCTGGCCTACGAGGCCTGAGCCCGCCCGACCCCGCCCGCCCCCGTCCGGCCCCGTCCGGCCCCGCCACTCGGGGTGCCGCTCTCCGCACCCTGCGTGGCGTTCGGCGGGCCGCCTTCGCGCTGGTCACGTCCGGCGGCCCGGGTTTCCCGCGCCACCGCAGTGACCGCGGCGGCGGGTGGGAATTACCAGGCGGTTCGTGGGCTTCTGGAATGACAGAAACGCCAAGGCGTCGATGCCTCCGGCGTGCCCGCTGGGAGAGGACTACGCCATGGGAACGCCCGTCGACGTGCTCGTCGAGCTGCTCGATCTCGAACAGATCGAGCTCAACATCTTCCGGGGCAGGAGCCCCGAGGAGTCGCTGCAGCGCACCTTCGGCGGCCAGGTCGCGGGCCAGGCCCTGGTGGCCGCCGGCCGCACGGTGGACGGGGACCGCCCGGTCCACTCCCTGCACGCCTACTTCCTGCGCCCCGGCGTCCCCGGCGTCCCGATCGTCTACCAGGTCGACCGGATCCGGGACGGCCGCTCCTTCACCACCCGCCGGGTCCTCGGCATCCAGGGCGGCCGCAGCATCTTCGCGCTGACCGCCGACTTCCACGTCCCGGAGCCGGGCGGCATCGAGCACCAGGAGGCGATGCCGCCGGTCCCGGCCCCCGAGGAGCTGCCCAGCGCGCTGGACGAGGTCGGCGCCCGGCTCGGCGAGCTGCCGCCGTTCATCAGCCGCCGCCAGCCGTTCGACATCCGCTACGTCGAGCGGCTGCGCTGGACGCAGGAGGAGCTGGTCGGCGTCCAGCCGCGCAGCGGCGTCTGGCTGCGCACCAACGGCCCGCTGCCGGACGCCCCGCTGATCCACGTCTGCGCCCTCACCTACGCCAGCGACATGACCCTGCTGGACTCGGTCCGCGCCCCCGTCGAGCCGCTCTGGGGCCGGCGCAACTTCGACATGGCCTCGCTCGACCATGCGATGTGGTTCCACCGCCCGTTCCGCGCCGACGACTGGCTGCTCTACCAGCAGGAGTCGCCGATCGCGCACGGCGCGCGCGGCCTGGCCCGCGGTCAGATCTTCGACCGCAGCGGCCAGTTGGTCGTCTCGGTGGTGCAGGAGGGCCTGTTCCGCCCGCTGCGCGCCAACTGAGCCGCCGCGCAGCCCGTCCCCCACCCTGATGAGGAGCTACCGGCCATGACCGTCGACGCCGAGGAATGGAAGCGTTGGACCGACGCCCGCACCGCCAAGGTGAGCGCCCCGCACGGCGTGCTCTCCCTCACCGGTACGCACTGGCTGGCCCAGGAGCCGGTGGAGATCCCCGGCGTCCCCGGCCACTGGTCCGCCGACGGCCCGCTGGCCCGGGTGGCGGCGGCAGCCGGTGACGACCTCGCGGTGGGCGGGGAGGCGGTCGACGGCGCGGTCGGGCTGCGCCCGGACACCGACCCCGACGCCCAGGTGGCCCGCTACCGGGACGTCCTGCTGGTCCCGATCGAGCGCGAGGGCGAGCTCGCGGTGCGGGTCTTCGACCCCACCGCCGAGGCCCGGGCGAGCTTCGCCGGCATCACCGTCTTCCCCTACGCACCCGAGTGGTCCGTCCCCGCCGTCTACACCCCCTTCGAGACGGGCGAGCAGTCCATCACCGTGCCGAACGCGGACGGGCACGACCGCCCGCTCGCGGTCACCGGCCGGATCGCCTTCCGCCTGGCGGGCGAGCCCTACGCCCTGACGGTGAGCAGCAGCGGGTCCGGCCTGAGCGCCGTGATCGCCGACGCGACCAGCGGCCAGGACACCTACCGGTTCCGCTTCGTGTCGATGCCCGCCCCCAACGCCGAGGGCCGCACCGTGCTCGACCTCAACCGGGCCTACCTGCCGCCCTGCGCCTTCGCCGACCACTTCGTCTGCCCGTTCCCGCCCCCGGGCAACCGGCTGCCGGTCGCGGTCCGGGCCGGCGAGAAGCAGGTGCTGCGCGGCTGACGGCACCCCGGGTGCGGGCGGCCGGAAGAGCGGGGTGACCATTGGTCGCTATGTCGACCAATCATCCCACCACTGCCGAGCCGGCCCCCTCGCCCCCGTCCCGGCCCCGCCGCCCGGCCCGGGTGCTGGCCGACCTCACCCCGCTGCGCACCAGCGCCGACTACCGGCGGATCTGGTTCGGCCAGTCGGTCTCCTCGATCGGCCAGCAGATGACCGCCGTCGCGGTCGCCGTCCAGGTCTACGCGCTCACCCGCTCCACCTTCGCCACCGGCCTGGTCGGCCTCTGCTCCCTGCTCCCGCTGATCGGCTTCGGCCTCTACGGCGGCGCGATCGCCGACTCGGTCGACCGGCGCAAGCTCGGCCTGGTCGGCGCCGCCGGCCTCGCCGCCGTCTCCGCGGTGCTGGCCGCCCAGGCGCTGCTCGGCCTGCACCAGGTGGGAGTGCTGTACGCCGCCGTCGCCCTGCAGGGCGGCTTCTTCGCCGTCTCCTCGCCCGCCCGGTCCTCGATGATCCCGCGCCTGCTGCCCGCCGAGCAGCTGCCGGCCGCCAACGCGCTCAACACCATCAGCATGAACCTGGGCATGACGGTGGGTCCGATGCTCGGCGGCCTGCTGATCGGCGCCTACGGCAGCCAGGCGGCCTACCTGGTCGACACGGTCGCCTTCGCCGCCGTGCTCCACGCGATGTGGCGCCTGCCCGCGATGCTGCCCGGCGACGGCAGCACGCCCCCCGCCCGCGCCTCGGTCCTGGACGGCCTGCGCTTCCTGCGCGAGCAGCCCAACCTGCGCACCAGCTTCCTGGCCGACCTGGCCGCGATGATCTTCGGCCTGCCCCGCTCCCTCTTCCCCGCCCTCGCAGTCACCTTCTACGGCGGCGGCGCCGGCACCGTCGGCCTGCTGGTCGCGGCCCCGGCCGTCGGCGCCCTGGCCGGCGCCCTGTTCAGCGGCTGGATATCCCGCGTGCACCGGCACGGCCTGGCCGTCCTGGTCGCCGTCGCCGCCTGGGGCCTGTCCATCGCCGCCTTCGGCCTCACCGCCCACCACCTCTGGCTCGGCCTCGTCCTGCTCGCCGCCGCCGGCTGCGCGGACACCGTGAGCATGATCTTCCGCAACACCATGATGCAGGTCGCCGCCCCCGACGAAATGCGCGGCCGCCTCCAGGGCATCTTCATCGTGGTGGTCGCCGGCGGCCCCCGCCTCGGCGACTTCGAGTCCGGCACCGTCGCCGCCCTCACCACCCCGGCCGTATCCGTCATCACCGGCGGCCTCGCCTGCGTCGCCGCCGTCCTCCTCCTCACCACCCGCCGCCCCGCCTTCCTCCGCTACGACGCCCGCCACCCCACCCCGTGACCTGCACCGAAACCTGGCAGCGAGCACCCCCCACCGTGCTGTATTGTTTTCCACGTCGCCGGAACACCCGGCCGACAGGTCAAGAAGCCACCCGAGCCCACCAGCCCGGCGAAGCAACGAGACCACGGGACGTGGCGCAGCTTGGTAGCGCACTTGACTGGGGGTCAAGGGGTCGCAGGTTCAAATCCTGTCGTCCCGACTGTGAAGTCGGTTGTGAGGGCCGGTACTTGGGAAACCAGGTGCCGGCTCTTTCTGTTGCCGCGTCAGCTGGTGGTCGCACGGTGGTCGCCAGGCCACATCGGCCAGGACGTCGACGGTTCTTCTGTTCGTGTCTGCTGATAAGCGGGCAGTTGCCGGTGCGGGCGCGGGTGCTGGCGCCAGGGGCGGTGGGCGCGGCAGACGGGTCGGCCGAGGACGGCGCGGTCGGCGTTGTCGAGGGTCCAGGCGACGGCGTCGACGGCCGCGCGGGCGGCGAGGCGGGTGAGGTCGGCGTAGATGTTCGCGCTGGTCGACAGGGTGCGGTGGCGCAGCGTCTTGGAGATGACGGGCAGGGGGACGCCGGCAGCCAGGGCGAAGCTGGTCATGAGGTGGCGCAGGTCGTGGAGGGCGATGCGGGGGACGCCAGCCTTGTCGCAGAGCAGGTGGAAGTGGTCGAGGACGTGCTTGGGGTGGAGGGGGCGGCCGTGGTGGTGGAAGACGTAGCCGCCGCTGTCGGTGATGTTGCCGAAGGCGCGGGTGCCGGCGCGGTCGTCGAGCGCTGAGGCGACGCGCTCGGACAGGGCGACCCACATCCGGCTGCCCTTGGTCTTCGGGGAGGTCAGCACCACTTGGTTGTTGTCGACGGCGGAGAGGGTGGCGCGGACGAAGAACACGCCGTCTTCGAGGTCGACGTCGTTCCAGCGCAGGGCGAGTGCCTCGCCCTTGCGGATGCCGGAGCGGTCGCGTCGGGGTCGGCGCGTACACTGCCGGGTTCGGCGTCCGGCGGGCCGTTCGTCAAGTCCAGGACGCCGTCGAGGATGTCCGCGCTGCCGGTAGTCCTGTCGGGGCCGGTGCCGCCGAGCAGGGCGGTCATCGTTGCGGGCAGCGGCAGGTGCTGCTTCGCGTGGTCAGTGGCTGCGGGTGCGCGGGGTGCGGTACTGCTCGTCGGTGACGTGTTCCAGCCAGGTGGTCTCGGGCCGGTCGTCATCGGGGGCGGTGCCGTCCCACAGCGCGAGGTGCTGCATGAAGCGGTCCTCAATGGCGCCGTGCCAGTGCTCCTCTCCGGGCGGGCAGGTTACCGTCTCGCCGGGGTGGGCCTGGAAGACGGTGCCGTCGCGGGTGCCGATCAGCGCGATGCCGGCGAGGACGTGCAGGGTCTGGCCGACGGCATGGTGGTGCCAGGCGGTGCGGGCGCCGGGGGCGAAGCGGACCATGTTGGCTCGCAGGCGGGAGGGCTCCAGGCCGGCGTGGATGACGTCGAACCAGACGTCTCCGTTGAACCACTCCTGCGGTCCCTTGCCGGTCGGCCTGGGCGTCACGAACTCCATCGCTGCTCCTCGGGTGTCGTGCTGGTCGGGTGATGTGCGGGCAGGGTCAGGGCATGGTCAGCTCGCCGGTGCGCAGGGCGGCGGTGACGCCGCCGTCCATCAGCAGGTCGGCGCCGGTGATGAAACCGGCTTGGGGGCCGAGGAGGAACGCGGCGGCGTCGGCGACTTCGTCGGGGGTGCCGAAGCGCCCGGCAGCCGACACCTGGCGCACGCGCTCGAACCACTCGCCGCGCGGCCCGGACAGTTCGTCCAGGGCCAGCGGGGTGATGATGACGCCGGGGCTGACGGCGTTCACACGGGCACCGCGCTTGCCCCACGCGGCGGCAGCGGTCTGCACCCGCAGCGAGTTCGCCCGCTTGGACAGGGCGTACGCGTGGACGGTGGAGCCGATCTCGCCGCTCTGGAGGAACGGCAGCGCGAGCAGCTCGGCGGTGGCGGTGGTGGCGAGCGCGTGCTCGACGTCGGGGGCGTAGGGGCTTTCGCGGTGGCCGGCCATGCTGGCGACGACCAGGCCGGCGCCGCCGGGGGCGACGACGCGGGCGAAGGCGTCCAGGACCATGGCGGTCCCCAGCAGGTCGACCTGGAGGATCCGCTCGATGCTCGCCTGAGTCGGGGAGACCCCGGCGGTGTGCACGACCTGGGTGACCGGGCCGAGCGCGGCTGCCGCGTCCGCCAGGGCCTCGACCGCCGCGCGGTCCGAGACGTCGGTGACCTGGGTGCGCACCTCGTGCCCCTGGCCGCGCAGCGTCGTGGCGGCGGCGTCGGCCGCTTCCTGGCTGTGGTCGGCGAGCAGCACGGTGCGGCCCGGCCCGATCCGGCGGGCGATGGCCAGGCCGATGCTGCCGGAGCCGATGACGACGACTACCTCGCGCGGGTTTTCGCTGCTCATTGTGTGAGTTCCTCTCCCTGTGCTGGATCTGGTGCTGGGTTGGCCGGGTGCGGAGGTGGCCGCGCTCGGCTGTCGGGGTCAGGGCCGGATCAGGACCTTCAGAGCCTGGCGGTCGTTCATCACCCGGTAGCCGTCGGCGATGTCCTCCAGGTCGAGCGTGCGGTCGAAGACCCGGCCGGGGGTGATCGAGCCGTCGAGGATGTGCGGCATCAGCTCGTCGATGTAGGCGCGGGCCGGGGCGACGCCGCCGGTCAGGGTGATGTTGCGCATGAAGTCACCGAAGCCGAAGGGTACTTCGGGGTACTGGGGTGCGCCGACCCGGCTGATCGTGCCGCCGGCGCGGACCGCGCCGAAGCTCTGCACGAGCGCCTCCTTCAGCCCCACGCACTCCAGGACCCGCCGGGAGCCCTCGCCGCCGGTCAGCTCGCGCACCCGGGCGACGCCATCCTCACCGCGCTCGGCTACGACGTCGGTGGCGCCGAAGGCGCGGCCCAGGTCGGTGCGCACCTGGTGGCGACCCATGAGGATGATCTGCTCGGCGCCGAGCAGCTTCGCGGAGATGACCGCGGCCAGGCCCACGGCGCCGTCGCCGACGACGGTCACCGTGTCGCCGGGCACCACGCCCGCGGTGCGGGCCGCGTGGTAGCCGGTGCACAGGATGTCGGACAGGGTCAGCAGGTCCGGCAGCAGCTCGGAGTCCTCACCGACCGGCAGCTTGACCAGTGTCCCCTCCGCGTGGGGGACGCGGGCGGCCTGGCCCTGGCCGCCGTCGACGCCGCCCACGCCCCACTGCCCGCCGTGCACGCAGGAGGTCTGCAGCCCTTCGCGGCAGTAGACGCAGGTGTTGTCGGCGTAGACGAACGGGGCCACGACCACGTCGCCGGCCTTGATGCCACGCACGGCGGCACCGGCCTCCTCGACGACGCCGAGGAACTCGTGCCCCATGTGGCGGGGCGTGTCGGTGGGCTGCAGCGACTTGTACGGCCACAGGTCGCTGCCGCAGGCGCAGGACAGCACGATCCGCACGACCGCGTCAGTGGGGTTCTGGATCTTCGGGTCGGCGACGTCCTCGACACGGACGTCGCCGGCCCCGTACAGCAGGGTGGCGCGCATCGGCGCAGCTCCTCAAGGTGCAGGCGAGTGATGGTCTGATCAGGTGGCCGACGGGCGGCGCGGCGCGGCTGGCGGCGGCCGAGGCCGGCGGGTCAGCGCGGTTCCAGGCGGAGGGTGGAGGTACGGGCCTGCTCGGTCAGGACGTGCTCGACGATGCTCGTGTACCGCCCGTACTTGACCTGGTAGGCGGCATCGACGTCGGTGTACTCGCTGGGATCGGCCGGGCGGAAGACGACCTCCCGCCGCACACCGCCGGCCTCGATCCGGCCCTGGTGGCGGGCGGTCGTGCCCCGGTACCACGGGCCCTCGGTGCCCTTGACCGAGCGGACGTACACCTGGTCGCCGGCGCGGACCACCCACATTGTCACCGGATCGCGCAGGGTGCCGTCGGCTCGCTCGGACCACAGGTCCAGTTCCTCGGCCACGCCGATCTTCTCCAAGTCCGGGATGTTCCAGCCGGTCATCGTCGTCCCTCTCCGTCGTGATCGTGGCCGCATCCAGCCTCACGGGCCCCATCGGGGCCACCACCCGACGTGCTCGAAACGGCGGGCACCTTCTTGGGGCGCCGACCAGCGGGTCCGTCGGGCGACGTCCTCCACCCTGCCCCCACGCACACCGTTCAGGCAGGCCGGGTTCTGCCAGGGTGCGACAGGGCCCCCACCGTCCTGGAGCCCAGGCCCCGCTCGGGCGACACTGGGCTCATGGCTCCAGACCACACCCCCGGCGGCAACGAGCTGGCCCGCTTCCTGCGCGCCCGCCGCACCCAGACCAGTCCCGCTTCCGTCGGTCTCACTCCCGGCCCCGGCACCCGACGCACCCCGGGACTGCGCCGCGAGGAACTGGCCACCCTGTCCGGAGTCAGCATCGACTACTACACCCGCCTGGAACGCGGCAAGGAGACCCGCCCCGGCCCCCGCAACTGATCTAGATGCGCCAGCCCCGCGACGAACGCCAACGGGGGGACCAGCCTCAGCTGATCCCCCGGTAGAGCCGCAGCTCAGTACCATGCGACAGCGGCTCCTTGGGCGGCTGAACGACGCCGAAGCCCGCGATCCCTGTTGCTGTTGTGGACCGAGCTCACCCAGGACGAGTACGCCCACAGCCCCGTCCTGACCGGGATGCGACGCTGCGGCACGGACACCAGCAGGCTCGTCGACAACATCGCCCAGACCTACACCCCGGTCAACCAGACGGGCACCGTGCGCGTCGTCCTGCGTGGCCAACTCGACACGTACGCCGCCCGTCTGGCCTCGCGTATCGACGGTGGAAGGAAGGCGGGTCGGCCCGGCGCGTGAGCCGTACCACGACGATTGGGCTTCCTCGCACAGCGGTGATCGTCGATCACCCGGTCGGGAGGTGACGTGCAGGCACGTGTGGCGGCCCGGTTCCGCCCGGGTCGCCGCAGGGCGCGGCGAGTTCAGGCGGTGACCCTGCTGTAGCCGTCCGGGCAGGAGTGGCGGCGCCGACGAAGAAAGCTCCCATGTTGAGGACGCGTTCGACCCGGCCAGGGGCGCTGAGCTGAAGGGTCGACGGCCACGAAGCGGTGTCTGTGGTGCCGCCCTGGGAACCGAAGCCAATCAGTCCCATGCCACGCAGTCGATGCCGTCGCACTCTGGCGAACCTGGCTTGATGTGGTTCGAGGCATGCGATTTGGGGACCTCGGCCGTCTCCGCTCAGGCTCCCCAGCGACAAGGAGCCGCTGAGCCTCGATGCGGGGTGGAGTGACTGCTGGCCCGGGTGTCACGCTGCTCCCGGTCGGGGCTGCCGTGAGGTCGATCTGATGATCTGTTTGGCCGTGGTGGTCAGGTCGACCTGGGTGAGGCGGCAGAGTTCGGCCGTGGCCTCGTCCTGGGTACGGCCTCGGTCGATGAGGATTCCGATGGCCTGGTTGAGGCCGGCCGCGTCGGTCAGTCCGCTGAGGCCCGACGTCTCGCGCGGTGGGGTGAGGTGCTGGTCGAGCGCGACATCGTCCAGTTCCAGGCTGAGTGCGAAGGTCAGGTCGGCGGCGAAGTCGACGAAGGCGCCTGGGGTGCCGGCGTAGAACACGATCGTGCTACCGGGCCCGGTGCCTTGGTCTGATGTCAGCGGCAGTGCTGCGGAGGTGGCGACGCGGTGGGGGGCCGCGGAGTCGTCCAGGATGGTGAGTGCCAGCGGAAGGCCGTCCAGGACGATGGTCATCGTGAGGCCGAGCCAGGACGGCACGGCCGAGCGCATGCTGTCGGCCAGGTTCTGCACGGAGTCCGTGAGGTCGGCGGCGGGGCGCCCGAGGGCTTCGGTGAGGGTCGTGAGGTCGGCGGCAAGTGTGCCGGAGAGGTCCACAACGGGACTCCGGGTGTCCCGATCGCCCGGCAGTGCTGCCCGGTCCGCTCGCGGCGGGTCGCGGCGCGCGGTGTGACGGAGATCGGCGGCGGGTCGGGGCCCGCCGTCTCGCGGCCTCCGTACCCTCGACGCTACGCTGCCGTCGCCGGCGGGGCCAGTGTCACCCGGGCCGGCCCGGCGCGGGTGTCAGTCAGCGCTGTGGCGGGCGCGCGCGCGGGCTACGGCCTCGTCGAGCAGCTGCTGCGCCACCACGGATGCCTTGCGGTTCTGGGTCTGGCTCATCACGCGGAGTCTGTCGAATGCCTCGGCGGGGGTGCAGCCGCTGCGGCTCATGAGGATGCCGAGCGCCTGGTCGATCGAGGCGCGGTGGGTCAGGGCGGACTGCAGCTGTGCGGCCAGCCGCTGGGCCTGGGCGAGGGCCTGGGCGTTCTGGACGGAGATCGCGGCCGGCACGGCGAACAGTTCGCCGAGTTCCACGGCCCGCGGGTCGAAGGCGTTCTCGGCACGGGCGTAGACGTTCATCGCCCCCAGCACGCTGTCGCCGGCCAGCAGCGGGAGCGACACCACGCTGTGCACGCCCAGTCGGCCGACCTGCGGCCCGAACCGCGGCCATGCGGGGTCCTTGTCCAGGGACGCGGAGTGCACCGTGCGTCGTTCGGCCGCTGCGGTGATGCACGGTCCCTCGCCGATGCCGTACTGGATCGCATCGACCTCCCGGACGAACTCCGCGCTCGCGACGATGGTGTCGGCCCGGTCGTTCTCCAGCAGGGTCAGCCCCGCGCCGTCCGCGCCCGGGATCGCGCGCACGGCGAACCCGGCGACGTGCGTCAGCAGGTCTCGTAGGTCCAGCCGGGCGGTGGCCAGCCGTGACAGGTCGGCCAGGCTCTCCCGCAGATCCTCGTCGTCGGCAACGGACCGGCCGGTGCCCGAGCCCGGCGGTGGCGTGTCTCCGTGCTCCGGTGAACCGGGGCCTGTCTGCGTCATGGCGCTTTCCGTTCTCCGAGTTCGCGCGGTCGACCGCTCCTTCGCCGGCGCGGGTTCTCGGGCCGGCCGTGCTGGTGCCCATTGTCCGCCCGACCGGCGGCGAGCGGGAGCCTTCGACGCTGCGGGCCGCGCGAGAGTACTGTCGAAGGTGGTTGAGTCAGCAGCCAGCTCGGAGACGACGGTCGGCATCATGCCCGCCTCGGGAGCGATCAGCTCGCAACCGGGCACATCCGGTGACCTCCTCACGCGAGGATCACCATGTTCATGCAGCTCTCCACCACCCCAGGCATCCCGCCTTCCCCGGACGGCCCGGCCGATGGACGGACCGTCGCTCAGCGCTGCCCGGACGACGGCGCCCCGGCCGCCGCCCCCGTCGTCGAACCGGCATCTCCCGCGGACGAATCGCCGCCCCTGCCCGCCCGACAGGTCGACGTCGGCCAGGGCCGCAGCGGACCGCCTCTCCCGCAGCTCACGCTCACAGGCCCGTACGCGGCGTCCCGCCAACAACTGAACAGAGGCACACCATGAAAGCCTTGATCATCGTCCTCGTCATCGTCGTACTGGCCGTCCTGCTGGCGTTCGCCCTGTCCGCGAAGATCGTCAAGCAGTACGAGCAGGGTGTGCTGTTCCGGCTCGGCCGGGTCCGCAGCTCGAGGAAGCCCGGATTCACCCTGATCATCCCGGTCGTCGACGTCCTGCACCGGATCTCGCTGCGGATCGTCACGATGCCGATCCAGTCCCAGGGCATCATCACCCGCGACAACGTCAGTGTCGACGTCTCCGCGGTCGCCTACTTCCGAGTCGTCGACGCGGTGAAGTCGGTCGTCGCGATCGAGAACGTGAACGCCGCGATCAACCAGATCGCCCAGACCACGCTGCGCAAGGTGGTCGGACAACACACGCTGGACGAGACGCTCTCCGAGACCGACACGATCAACCTGGGTATTCGCGAGATCCTCGACGTGTCCACCGTGGAGTGGGGCGTCGAGGTCACACTGGTTGAGCTGAAGGACATCCAGTTGCCCGAGAGCATGAAGCGGGCGATGGCCCGGCAGGCCGAGGCCGAGCGGGAGAAGAGGGCGAAGATCATCAACGCCGAGGGCGAATCCCTCGCCGCCGCCGCGCTGGGCGACGCCTCGGACACCATGATGGCTCACCCGCTGGCCCTGCAACTGCGCAACCTGCAGAGCCTGGTGGAGATCGGCGTGGACAAGAACACCACCGTCGTCTTCCCCGCCCCGCTGATGAGCACCATCGGCGAACTCGGCTCCTTCCTCGCCCGCGAGAAGGCCGCAGCCGCTACCCCACTGGCCCCGCCAGTGCCTGTGGTGGGGCTGGACAAGCCGGAAGCGGTCACCGCACTGCCGCTCATCAAGCACCCGACCCACCCCCTGCCGGCCCAAGAGGCACCGGTAGACGGAGGACCCGCCGTACCGCAGAGGTAGCCGCCGTCCATCCGAGGCTTCGAGCAACGCGTGCGGAGCAAAGCCGCCCACAGCAGCGCGATGGCTCGAAGCCTCGGCCCTGCAAGCCGCCCGAGCGTCACCAAACCCGACCGCCCGGCACCCGCCGCACGACCCGCCGGTCACATGCGACGGCATACGAAGGCAAGGACCTCATGACCGCCCTCATGGTCACCATCCGCCACCCCGGCTCCCTGCTCCAGGAACTCGACCTGGACAAAGCCCAGTTCCTGGCGCTGACCACCCGGGCCGCGCAACTCGAACGCCTGAAGATCGAGGGCAGCACCATCCGGCCCCGGCTGACAGGCGAGAACATCGCGCCGGTCTTCGAGAAGCGCTCCACCCGCACCCGCCGCGCCTTCGAGGTCGCCGCCCACCATCAGGGCGCCCACGTGCCCCACCTCGGCCCCGAGGGCTCCCCCATCGGACGCGAGGAGCCGGTCCCCGACACCGCCCGTGCACTGGGCCCGATGTCCGACGGCTTCGACCAGCCCGAGAACCGGCTCCACCCCGTCGAAGCGGTGCTGGTGGCCGCACGGGCCGACTGACATGCGCATCGTGGTGGCCCTGGGCGGCAACGCACTGCTGCGACGCGGTGAGAAGCCGGACGCCGCAGTCCAGTTGGTTCACGTCCGCGCTGCCGCCGCGGCGCTGGCACCGCTGGCCGCGCAGCACGAGCTGATCATCTGTCACGGCAACGGCCCGCAGGTCGGCATGCTCTCCCTGGAGAGCGAGAGCGACCAGGCGCTCAGCCGCCCCTACCCGCTGGACGCCCTCGTAGCCCAGACACAGGGCATGATCGGCTATTGGCTGGCTCAGTGCCTGCGCAACGAAGGCGTGGCCAAGCCCGTCCTCGGCCTGGTCACCCAGACACTGGTCGACCCGGGCGACCCGGCGTTCGCCGAGCCGACGAAGTTCGTCGGCCCCGTGTACAGCCGCCAGCGCGCCCACCAGCTGGCCGAACTGCACGGCTGGGCCATCGCCGCGGACGGCGAGCGATGGCGGCGGGTCGTCGCCTCACCCGAGCCGCAACGGATCGTCGAACAGGACTCGATCACACACCTGCTGCACCATGGGACAGTTGTCATCTGCGGCGGTGGCGGCGGCGCGCCGGTCACCGCCGACAGCGAAGGCCGGATGAGCGGGGTTGAGGCCGTCGTCGACAAGGACTCCGTCGCAGCCCTGCTCGCGATCACCGTCCAGGCCGAGGTGCTGCTCGTGCTCACCGACGTGCCCGCCGTGATGGCGCACTTCGGCACACCGCAGGCCACCGCGCTGCGCCACCTCGACCTGGACGACCTGGCCGCCCTCCAATTCCCCGCTGGATCGATGGGGCCCAAGATCGCCGCCTGCCGGCAGTTCGTCGAAGCCACTGGCGGCCGGGCCGCCATCGGCCAGCTGTCCGACACGTGTGCACTGCTCGCCGGCACCACCGGCACCACCATCACCAGGCGAACACCGAGGGCCCTCAGTGACCTGCCCCCGCCGGATGAGCACGCGGCCGCCCGTGACTCCCAGCGAACCGCTGAATCCCGCGACGGTGCCCTCCAGCCGCTGAAGGAGCCCTGGCCCAAGTGAACGCCCCGACCCTCACCCCCGAACTGCTGCACCGGATGGACGCCTACTGGCGCGCCGCCAACTACCTGTCGGTCGGTCAGCTCTACCTCTACGACAACCCGCTGCTGAAGCGCCCCCTGGAACTGGCCGACGTGAAGCCGCTGGTCGTCGGGCACTGGGGGACGACCCCGGGTCAGAACTTCGTCTACGTGCACCTGAACCGGGTCATCACCAAGTACGACCTGGACATGCTCTACGTCGCGGGCCCCGGCCACGGCGGCCCGGCCCTGGTGGGCAACACCTACCTGGAGGGCACCTACAGCGAGGTCTACCCGGACGTCAGCCAGGACGAGGCCGGGATGAAGCGGCTCTTCACCCAGTTCTCCTTCCCAGGCGGGATCTCCAGCCACGTCGCACCCACCACGCCCGGCTCGATCCACGAGGGCGGCGAACTCGGGTACTCCCTCAGTCACTCCTTCGGGGCGGTACTGGACAACCCCGACCTGGTGGTGGCCTGCATGGTGGGTGACGGCGAGGCCGAGACCGGGCCGCTGGCCACCTCCTGGCAGTCCACCCGGTTCCTCGACCCGGTCGGGGACGGAGCGGTGCTGCCGATCCTGCACCTGAACGGCTACAAGATCAGCAATCCCGCCGTCCTGGCCCGCATCGGCGACGAGCAGCTGACGCAGTTCCTGCAAGGCTGCGGCTGGGAGCCGCACTTCGTCTCCGGTGACGACCCCGAGACCATGCACCAGCTCATGGCCGCCACGCTTGACCGGGTCGTGGAGCGGATCCGGCAGATCCAGCAGGCCGCGCGCACCGGCTCGGCCACCACCCGTCCGAGCTGGCCGATGATCGTCCTGCGCTCGCCCAAGGGCTGGACGGGCCCCAAGGTCGTCGACGGCCTGCCGATCGAGGGCACCTTCCGCTCGCACCAGGTGCCGCTCCTGGTGGACGGCGACCACCCTGGCCGTGTCGAGCAGTTGGAGAGCTGGATGCGCAGCTACAAGCCGCAGGAACTCTTCGACGAGCGCGGCCGGCTGCTGCCGGACCTGGCCGCACTGGCCCCCGAGGGCGACCGGCGGATGGGCGCCAACCCGCACGCCAACGGCGGGCTGCTCCTGCGGGACCTGCGGATGCCCGACTTCCGGGACCACGCCGTGGACGTCCGCGCACCCGGTACGGTCAGCGGGAAGGACACCCTGGTCCTGGGCCGGTTCCTGCGGGACGTCATCGCGCTCAACGAGGAGCAGCGCAACTTCCGCATCGTCGGCCCCGACGAGACGCTGTCCAACATGCTGGGCGCGGTCTTCGAGGCGACCAGCCGCCAGTGGAACGCCGGCACGGTGGAGGGCGACGAGTTCCTCGCGCCGTCGGGTCGGGTGTTGGATTCCATGCTCAGCGAGCACCAGTGCGAGGGCTGGCTGGAGGGCTACCTGCTCACCGGTCGGCACGGGGTGTTCAACTGCTACGAGGCGTTCGTCCACATCGTCGACTCGATGTTCAACCAGCATGCCAAGTGGCTGAAAGTCACCAGGCAGCTGCCCTGGCGGCGCGACATCGCCTCCCTCAACTACCTGCTCACGTCGCACGTCTGGCAGCAGGACCACAACGGTTTCACCCACCAGGACCCGGGATTCCTGGACCACGTGGTGAACAAGAAGGCCGACGTCGTGCGGGTCTACCTCCCGCCGGACGCCAACTGCCTGCTGTCCGTGATGGACCACTGCCTGCGCAGCCGGCACTACGTGAACGTCGTGGTGGCGGGCAAGCGCGCGATGCCGCAGTGGCTGTCCATGGAGGACGCTGTCGTGCACTGCACCGAGGGCATCGGCATCTGGCCGTGGGCGAGCAACGACCAGGGCGGCGAGCCGGACGTGGTGCTGGCCTGCTGCGGGGACACCCCGACCCTGGAGGTCCTGGCCGCGGCGTCGATCCTGCGCGAGCACCTGCCCGACCTGAGGGTCCGGGTGGTCAACGTCGTCGACCTGATGAAGCTGGAACCGGAGACGGTGCACCCGCACGGACTCAGCGATCAGGACTACGACTCGCTCTTCACCAGGGACAAGCACATCATCTTCGCCTTCCACGGATACCCTTCGCTGATCCACCGGCTCGCCTACCGCCGCGCCAACCACAACCTGCACGTGCGCGGCTACAACGAGGAGGGCACCATCACCACTGCCTTCGACATGCGGGTGCAGAACCGCCTGGACCGCTTCCACCTCGTCCAGGACGTCATCGACCGACTGCCCCAACTCGGCGCCAGCGGCGACTACCTGAAGCAGCAGATGCGGGACAAGCTGGTCGAGCACAGCCAGTACATCGGGCACCACGGAAAGGACCTGCCGGAGATCTGCGACTGGACCTGGACCGGGAGCCCGTGACCGGAGCCACGGCGGATGACGAGCCACAGCACGGAACCGGCCCACCGTACGGGTGAACGTGGTGTGCCGGTAGACCGTGTGGGGAATGGTGCTTCCTTCCGGAAGCCGGTGGATCGGACCGACCCGGGTCGAGAGGACGAGATGCCGTGACGGGTCCTGACCAGCAGGACGGCGCAGGGCCACCGGAAAGGCCCGGACAGGACGCCCTGGATCACGTCGAAGCGATCGTTCAGGCCCGGCACGGGCCGCTGATCGCAGCCGAACTCGAGCGTGAGCCGGTCTGGGCCCGTGACTTCACCGACCTGTCCTACGAGGGGCGACGGCTGTTCAGCGAACTGTTCGGCACGTTCCTGCTCGTCCTCGCCGGAGCCGGAGGCGCGGTCCTGGAATCCGTCACCCACGAAGGGATCGGCCGCGGTGCCGAAGTCACGGCTCCCGGGCTGACCGTGCTGGCCGTCATCCTCTTCATGGGCGCCGTCTCCGGAGCCCACCTGAACCCCGTCGTCAGCGTCGCCTTCGCCCTTCGCGGTGACTTCGCCTGGCGCCGCGTCCCCGGCTACGTCGCCGTGCAGGTCGTCGGCGCCGTGCTGGCCTGCCTGCTCCTGCGGGCCACCTTCGGCGACGTGGCGCACCTGGGCGCGACCCTGCCCGGGCCCGGCTTCTCCGCGGCCCAGGCCTTCGTCGTCGAAGCCGTGCTCACCCTCGGGCTGGTCAGCACCATCCTGGGTACGGCCTCCAGCGCGCAGAACGTGGGCTCGCTCTCCGCCGTGGGTGTCGGTGCCTACATCGTGCTGGCCGGCCTGTGGGCGGGGCCCGTCAGCGGCGCGTCCATGAATCCGGCCCGCTCGCTGGGGCCCGCGCTCGTCAGTCCGGAGCTGCACAATCTGTGGATCTACCTCACGGCGCCGCTGGTCGGCGCGCTGGCCGCGGTCGCCGCCGCGTACATGCTGCGCGGACCAGGCGGCGGACCCGGCGGATCCCGCTCCGCACAGGGCACCCTGCGGCCCCCCACGTCCAGACACCTCTGAGCGGCTTCGAGCCGGCGGATGACTCCTGGAGTTACCCGCGCGGGCTCGTTCCGCGCCACTCGACGAGGAAGAGGGTTGCGTCGTCGCTGGTGATCCCGGCGCGTTCGCGCATCAGCGCGTGGGAGAGGCCGCGAACCGTCTCCTGCACGCTGCCGGTGGCCCGTGCGACGCGCTCGACGGCCTCGACGAGGCGGTCCTCGCCGAACTGCTCTCCGCCGCGCGTGTGTTCCTCGACGAGGCCGTCGGTGTAGAAGAGCACCCGGTCGCCGGGCAGCAACTGCTGGGTGCTGATCAGCGGGGTGGCGCCGCCGAAGCCGACCGGCAGGGTGCCCGGGCTCTCCAGTGTCTGATTGACCTTGTTGTCGCGGATCAGCAGGGGCGCCGGGTGGCCGGCGTTGACGGCCTGTAGGTAGCCGGTGCTGACGTCGAGGGTCATCATCTGGGCGGTGACGAACTGGTCGGGGCCGAACTGCTGGTCGACGGCGTTGTCCATGAACGCGTACAGCTCCGCGAGCCCGACGTCGGTGCGCCTGGCGTGTCGGTAGGCGCCCATCGCGACGGTGGCGAGCACGGCGGCGTTCAGGCCGTGTCCCATCGCGTCGATGACGGCCAGGTGCAGGGTGTCACCGTTGAGGGCGTAGTCCAGGCTGTCGCCGGCGACGCTGTAGGCCGGTTCCAGGATGCCGGCCACCGCGACCTGAGGGGTGGTCATCGTCAGCGGGGGCAGCAGAGACCACTGGATCTCGGCTGCCACGCTCATCGGCTCGCGGCGCCTGGTGCGGAGGAACAGGTCGGTGTAGGCGTTCTTGGTGACCAGCATCTCCGCCACCAGCCCGGCCAGCCGGCGCAGCAGACGCCGGTCGTCGTCGTCGATGCGGTCCAGGGTGAGCACGAGAACGCCCACCTCGTCGCTGCCGTCCAGCAGCGGCAGGAAGATCCGGGTGCCGTCCGCCAGCGGCTGCTCGACGGGGGTCGTGCGTAGGAAGGCCGCGCCGGCCGTGGACCCGTCGATCGGCACGGGGGCACCGACCGTCAGTCCCTGGCCGGACAGGGGGACGAGCATGATCTGTTCGTAGTCCTGGAGGAGGATCGAGACGTCGCGGCCGCCCATCGCGTGTACTTCCTCGGCCACCAGCGGCGCGATGAGCTGCGGAGGCATCTCGTGGGCCCGGTCCAGCAGGTGCCCCAGCAGGCGCTCGCCGAAGCCCTCGGACCGGTCCACTTCGGGTCTGCCGTTTCTGCGCGCGGACTGTGTCATGGGTACCTCGGGGTTCGGGGCGGCGGCCTCGGCGGGCTGTCCTGATGTGCTTGTGTGCGATGACAGGTCTGGCTCGTCGGAGTGCTCGGGTCTCAGCATCGCATCGGCTCCGCGTGGTAGCGGGCGGTGTGTAGCCCGGTCGGCGCAGCGCGGTCGCGCCATGGCCTGTCGGAGTGCGACGCGTTGAGCCAACCGGGCCATCCGCCACCAGGGTCTGTCGGTCACCTGCCATGGCGTGGCAGTCGGCGTCGTCGGGACGGTCCGGGCAGGACCGCGCCGGAGTACTGTTGAACTACCGAGGGCTTTTCGTACATCGCCATTCAGGGCGGCATCGTCTCCGGCGAACGACCAGTCCGGGCCTTCAGCGGCCCGGAGACGGGTTCGCACCATGACCACGACCACCGTCCGCCCGATGCCGACGGAGCCGGTCCCCGGCTCGACGCATGAGGTACGGATGTCCTTGAAACCCCTTGGCGAGACCCGAGGGATGGTGGATGGCGCCTGGTGGCCCCGATCACGCGACCTCACCAGGGAACTTCCTTCACTGATAGCGGTGTTGGACGATTGCTGGGCGCGGATCACGCGCGTCACGGTGAACGTGCGGATGTGGCCGCACATCCCCGCGAAGGTACCGACAGGCAGTCACGTCCTGCGCGTGGGCTGGTTCGACGCGGAGCAGGAACCCGCCGACCTGTGCCTGCTGTCCTACCACACCGGGCGCTGGGACCTTCTGGTGATCCCGCCCGAGTGCGAGCCCGCGCGAGCCGCCCAGTTGATGGCTGCCGCTGCGGACGTGCACAACATCCAGAGCGCCACCGCCCTGCTGGCCGACAACCGGTGAGGAGGCCTGCGTGGTCGTCGGGACGTCCAGGGGCGGGAGCACACTGAACGCGGAGGGACGGATGGACCGGGTGCGGGGCGAGGAGGTCGCCGTACTGGCCGGTGTTCAGTCCGCCCGCGGTGCTCTGGGCGGCGTCGGCCGCCAGGAGCGTCAGCGCGATCAAGGCCGCGCCCAGTACGAAACGCACCAGGTCCTCGGGACGCCGCGCCGGAAGCAGGAGCTCATCGGGGCCGACCGCGAGGGACGGCTGATGCTCCTCGGTCATCGCTGGTGGCCACCGACAACGACACGGTCCATGACACACCTCACTGGTCGGCCGATGCCTCCACGCTGCGTCTCGTCACGGCATCCGGGCCCGGTCCGCGCCGGAAGCCGCGTCCGCGGGGCCAGTGTTCGGTGGACGGGGTGGCGGTGCGGTGTGCGGCGGTGCTGAAGTAGGCGGCGCGGCGACGCAGGTGGCGCAGGGGCCCGTAGGGCAGCGGCTTGGCAGCGGAGGTGGCGGCCGCGCCGTAGAAGAGGCGTTTGCCGATCTCGATCAGGACCAGGTAGGCGATGATCATGGCGACCAGAGCGGCGAAGAAGGCCCCCGGCAGCGGCTGGAAGCCGAGGGTGGCGGCCAGAGGGGTGGCGGGCAGCAGGCTGCCGACGGCGACCACGCCGAGGGCCGCCAGCGTCAGCGGGAGGCTGGGGTGGCTGCGGAAGAACGGGATGCGCCGGGTGCGGATCGCGAAGATCACCAGCGTCTGGGTGGCCAGCGACTCGACGAACCAGCCGGAGCGGAACAGCGCCGGGCCGGCGTGGAAGACCCAGAGCATGACGCCGAAGGTGACGAAGTCGAACACCGAGCTGAGCGGGCCGAAGCAGATCATGAACCGGCGGATGAAGGCGATGTCCCAGTGTGAGGGCTTGCGCAGCTGCTCCTCGTCCACGTTGTCGGTGGGGATGGCGAGTTGGCTGCTGTCGTAGAGCAGGTTGTTCAGCAGGATCTGGGAGGGCAGCATCGGCAGGAACGACAGGAACAGCGAAGCGCCGGCTGCGGAGGCCATGTTGCCGAAGTTGCTGGAGGTGCCCATCAGCACGTACTTGATGGTGTTGGCGAAGATCCTCCGGCCCTCTGACACGCCGTCGGCGAGCACGTCGAGGTCCTTCTCCAGCAGGATCACGTCGGCGGCGTCCTTGGCCACGTCGGTGGCCGAGTCGACCGAGATGCCGACGTCGGCGGCGTGCAGGGCGAGTGCGTCGTTGACGCCGTCGCCTAGGAAGGCGACTCCGCCGCCGCTGCTGCGCTGGGCGTGCACGATGCGGGCCTTGGCCTCGGGGCTGACCCGGGCGAAGACGGTGGTCCTGGTGATCGCCTCGGCCAGCGCGGAGTCGTCCAGCGCGTCGATCTCGGTGCCGGTCATCGCGTCGCCCTCGCCGAGTCCCAGGTCGTGGCAGACCTTGGCGGCGACCGCGGCGTTGTCGCCGGTGACCACCTTCACCGCGATGCCGAGACCGGCCAGCCTGCCCAGCGCAGCGGCCGCGTCCGGCTTGGGCGGGTCGAGGAAGACCAGCAGTCCTGCCAGGCGAAGGCCGCTCTCGTCCGCGGCGCTGATGACCGGTGGTCCGGTGCCGGGGGCGCCGGGGCGGGTGGCGACGGCGACCACCCGGTTTCCGGCGGCGAACTCCGCCGCCAGCGCGTCGCGGGCGGCGGGCGGCACGTCGGCGCAGCGGTCCAGGACGGTCTCCGGCGCGCCCTTGGTGACCAGGGTCGACCGGCCGGACACGTCGCGCACCAGGACGGAGATCATGCGGCGCTCGTGGTCGAAGGGCAGCACCGCGAGCTGGGTGTAGCCGGCCAGCGCGGTCCGCTCGCCCGCGCAGGCCGGTGATCGCCACAGGGCCTGGTCGAGCGGGTTGCCGCCGACGTCCTGCTCGTCCTGGGCCGCGTTCTCGGTGCAGAGCAGCCCCCAGCGCAGCACCGCGCCGGGATCGTCGGTCCCGGCGGGCACGGCGCGCATGTAGTCGATGCGGCCCAGGGTGAGGGTGCCGGTCTTGTCGGTGAACAGGACGTCGACGTCGCCGAGGTCCTCGATGCAGACCAGTCGCTTGACCAGGACCTTGCGCCGGCTCATCCGCCGCGAGCCGGCGGCCAGACTGGTGGAGACCACGGCGGGCAGCAGCTGCGGGGTGATGCCGACCGCGATGGCCAGCGAGAACAGCAGCGCGTCGATGATCGGCTTGTGCAGCGCCACGTTGATCACGAAAATCGAGGTGGTGAGCGCACCCGCGACGTAGACGAGTAGCAGTGAGAAGCGGCGCAGGCCGACCTGGAACGCGGTGTCGAGCTGGTGCGTGCTAAGCCCGGCGGCGATCTTGCCGAACTCGGTGTGCACGCCGGTGGACACCGCGACGCCTCGGGCGCTGCCGGTGCGCACCACCGTTCCCATCAGCGCGCATCCGGCCAGCTCGGCGAGCGGGGTCCCGGCCGGCACGGCGGCGGTGGTCTTGTCGACGGGGAGCGACTCGCCGGTCAGCACCGACTCGTCGCACTCCAGGCCAGTGACCTCCAGCAGCCGCAGATCGGCGGGGATCACGTCCCCGAGATGCAGCTCCACCAGGTCGCCGGGAACCAGCGCGGTGACATCCACCGACGCGGCGCGCCCGTCTCGCACCACCACCGTCGTGTGGCGGATCTGCGAGTGCAGCGCCTCGGCGGCTCTCTCGGCCCGGTACTCGTTGACGAAACCGAGCCCCACCGACACGGCGACGATCACCCCGATGATCACGGCGTCACTGCGCTCGCCCACCAGGAACGACGCCACGGCGGCACCCAGCAGCAGACCGAGCAACGGAGAGCGCAGCTGGTGCCAGAGCACGGGGAAGAACCGGGCCCGGTGCGAGGAGACCGCATTGGGGCCGAACTGCGCCTGCCGCCTGGCGACTTCCTCGCCGCTCAGCCCCTCCTTGGGACCGGCGCCGAGCCCGCGAAGGACATCGGCCCCCGGTAGCGTCGCCGCCACCACCACCCCGTCCACGGGCGCGGGTTGCTGCACCGGAGCGGAGACACTCACCGGAGGCGGTCCTGACCTGCTCGGACGACGGCGATCAGCACGCGAAGCTACCGGGTCGGAGCGCGAGGGACTGCTGCTGCGTCATGCCGATCGCCGCCTTCGGGCACACGTCACGCCCGGCGAGGGCACGAAGTCCGAACGGACCCGGGCGCGCTACGTGCCTCCAGGATGGCATGGATTACCCACCTCACACCGCCGGCCGCGAACGCGGGTTCCCCTCGTCCAGTGCCTCTGGTGGCCGATGCGCCAAAGCCGGACGACAGTGGAGCGGTAGGGGTCAGTGCGGCACAGCCGTGCCAAGCGGGAGGCCGATAATGGAGACCAGCAGCACGGTGTCACCGACGGCACAGCACAAGCGCGCGCCGAGGTCCCGTCCGGGTCGGCTGACGTTTCTCGGCGGCGTCGGCACGGTGACCGGCAGCAAGTTCCTGGTCGAGACCGAGCACGCTCGGGTGCTCCTGGACTGCGGCCTGTTCCAGGGCGCGGCCGAGCTGCGCCGGCGCAACCGGCAACCACTGCCGCTGGTCGCGGCCGACCTGCACGCCGTGGTGCTGACCCACGCCCACCTCGACCACTGCGGCTACCTGCCCCGTCTGGTCAGGCAAGGCTTCCACGGACCCGTGTTCTGCACACCCGACACCGCGAGGCTGGCCGAGTTGGTGCTGCGCGACAGCGCGCACCTGCAGCAGGAGGAGGCCGAGCACGCCAACCAGCACGGCTGGTCCAAGCACCATCCCGCCCACCCGCTCTACGACGACCAGGACGTGGACCTCACCCTGCGCCTGTTCGAACCCGTCCCCACCGGAGTCGACACCGTCATCGCCGAGAGCACGGTGCTGCGCCTGCACCACGCGGGCCACATCCTCGGCTCGGCATGGGCCCACCTCACCCTGGAGGACGGTCACACCGTGGCCACCAGCGGTGACCTCGGCCGCCCGGTCCACCCGCTGCTGCGCCCGCCCGAGCCGTTCACCGGCGCGGACGTGCTGCTGGTGGAGTCGACCTACGGCAACCGGCACCACGACCTGCGGGGCTCCCGCGTGCGATTCGCCGATGCCGTGGAGCGGGCGCTGGCCCGGGGCGGCACGGTCCTCATCCCCTCCTTCGCGGTCGACCGCACCGAGATCGTGCTGCACGAGCTCGCCGAACTGCGCCGCTCGGGCCGGCTCCCCGCCGGTGTGCCGGTGTACGCGGACAGCCCTATGGCACTGGCGGCCCTCCAGATCTACCGCGACGCGGTCGCGAACGGCTCCCCGGAGCTTCGCCCCAAACTGACGGGCACGGCGGCCCTGGACCCGGCGCCCTTCACCGCGGCCCGCTCGACCCAGGAGTCGATCGCGATCCGGCACTCGGACGTCCCCTCGGTCATCGTCTCGGCCTCGGGAATGGCCACCGGCGGGAGGGTGGTGCACCACCTGCGCGGGCTGCTGCCCGGCCCGCGCAACACCGTCCTGATCGTCGGGTTCGCCGCACTGGGCACCCGCGCCCGGGACCTGGTGAACGGCACGTCCACAGTCAAGATCTTCGGCGGCTACGTGCCGGTGCGCGCCGAAGTGGTCAGCGTCCCCGGCTTCTCTGCCCACGCCGACGCGGGCGAGATCCTCGACTGGCTGGGCGGCGCTCCGCCGCCGAGCGCCACCTACCTGGTGCACGGCGAACCCGACGGCTCCAGCGCACTGCGCGACCGCATCGACCGCGAACTCGGCTGGACCGCAGTCGTCCCGCGACCTGGCGAGCAGGTCCTGATCACCTGAGTCGGCCGTGCCGGTCCCCGGGCGTCGGTGCGCCCGTCACCGTGCCATGAGGACGGCGGCCCCGGTGATCCGGCCCGCTGCGAGGTCGCCCAGCGCGGTGTCGGCGTGGTTCATGGGGTAGCGCTGCACGTGGACGGTCGGGTGGTGGCGGGCAGCCTCGGCGAGGTAGGCGAGGCCGTCCTCGCGTGTGTTGGCGGTGACGCTGCGCAGGCTGCGCTCCTGGAACAGGTGCTGCTGGTAGTTGAGGGCGGGGATGTCGGTCAGGTGGATACCGGCCACCGCCAGCGTGCCGCCGCGCTCCAGTGCGGCGAGCGCGACCGGCACCAGTTCACCCACCGGCGCGAACAGGACGGCCGCGTCCAGGGGCTCGGGCGGAGTGTCGTAGGCACCGCGTGCGGAGGCCGCGCCCAGCTCCAGAGCCAGGCGCCGGGCATCCTCGGCCCGGGTGAGGACGTGCACGGTGGCACCCCGGGAGAGCGCGAGTTGCGCGGTGAGGTGGCCCGAGGCGCCGTAGCCGTAGATGCCAAGGCGTCCGCCGGGCGGCACTTGCGCGCGCTCGAGAGCCCGGTAGCCGATGATGCCGGCGCACAGCAACGGGGCGAGCTCCTCGTCCGGCGGCCCTTCGGGGAGCGGGTAGGCGTATCCGGCGTCCACGAGGGTGTGTCCGGCGTAGCCGCCGTGGATGTCCCAGCCGGTGTAGCGGGAGTACGGGCAGAGGTTCTCATGGCTGGCCCGGCAGTACCGGCAGGTGCCGCAGGTACTGGCCAGCCAGGCCGCGCCGACCCGGTCACCGGGTGCGAAGTCCCGCACCTCCAGGCCCGCAGCCAGCACCCGGCCGACGATCTCGTGCCCCGGCGTGCAGGCGGCCCGATGCGGTGGCAAGTCGCCCTCGGCCAGGTGCAGGTCGGTGCGGCAGACCCCGCAGGCCCCGACCTCGACCAGCAGTTCCCGCGGCCCGGGAGGATCCAGTACCCGTTCCACCCGGCGCAGCGGGGACGAGCGGATCGGGCCGGGGCACTCCACCACCCAGGCCCTCGTACGTTGACCCGCGGATCCGGTTTCGGTCATGGCCGACTCCTCCGGTAGGGGTGTTCCCCGCCGCCTTCATTCTCCACTCCGGCCGGCTGTGAGGCGGGCGGGCCTGGCCCGTGCCATGGCGAACGTCTCCCCAGGCCCGAACGCGCTCGGCGGGGGATGCTGGAAGGAGAGGGCCGCTGCCCCGCACGGTCCGTATGGTCCCGCCCTCGCACTCCCCGGCCCGCGCACGTGTACCTCCCCGGGCCAGTAACCCAAGGCGGGCCCGCCACGGTGAGGGGACTCGATGATGAAGCCCGACGAACAGCACCCGGTCGTCGCGGGAGTCGACCCTGACCAGCCGAGCCGACTTCTCCTGGCCTGGGCCGCCGACGAGGCCGAACGCCGCCGCCAGCCCCTGACCCTGGTGCTGGCCTGCAAGCCGGCGACCCGCGCGGGCAACTGGCACGTGACCTGGCCCGAACTCCGGGAACAGACCGACCACACCCGCGCCGCCGGCGAGCCGGCCGACGTCCTGCACGATCAGTCCACCGGGGCGACGCTGCTCGTCCTCGGTTCCCGACGGCTCACCGCCACTCGGGAGCTGTTCACCGCCGGGGCGGCTGCGGTTGCGTCGATCGCCCGCGCGCACTGCCCGGTGGCGGTTGTCCGGGACCCGGAGCACACCACCCAGCAACCTCCGTACCTCGTCGTCGGAGTGGACGGCAGCCCTTCGTCACACGCCGCCGTGGACTACGCCTTCGACGCCGCGGCCCTGCGCGGCGCCGGGCTGCGGGCGATCTTCGCTCTCCACCCCTCGCATCCCGACTGGGTCGACGAACACCAGGCCGAGCTCGTGAGCCGCCGGGTCCTGGCGGAGACCGTGGCCGGACGCCGGGAGACCCACCCCGACGTCGAGCTGACGCACGAGGTGCTGCGCGGCCACCCGGTGGCCGTCCTGACCGAAGCCTCCAAGCACGCACTCGCACTCGTGGTCGGCACGCGCGGCCTGGGCGGCTTCACCGGAATGCTTCTCGGCTCCTCCGTAGGCCAGGGCGTCCTGCACCATGCACGATGCCCCGTCGTCACCGTACCGGCGCCGGTCTGACCCAGGGATCGGCTCCGCAGCCCACCAAGGAGCCCGCGACGCGGTCCGGCCGAGCGGGACGAAGGGAGAGTGGATCATGGCACAACCCGTGATCGTCGGCGTCGATGAGGCAGCCGGGGCCGAGGAGGCGGTGGACTGGGCCGCCGACGAGGCGCACCTGCGCGGTCTGCGGCTGCACCTGGTCCACGCCTGGCTGTGGGAGCCGCACCAAGCACCGGCCTCGTTGAACGGCCCGCTGATCCGCCGCCAGGGCGAGCAGGCCCTGAACGCGCTCACCGGACGGGTAGCGAGCCATCACCCCGATCTCGAGGTCAGCAGCGGAGTGGTCGACTCCAACCCGCTCCAAGCACTGATCGCGCTCAGCTCGGCCGCCGACCTGCTCGTGCTGGGTCCGCGCGGCTCGGGAGGATTCTCCGGACTTCTGATCGGCTCGACGAGCCTGCACGTGGTCGCCCACGCCGCCTGCCCGGTCGTCGTCATCCGCGGCACCGCGACCGCGGCCATGCCCGACGGCGGCACCCGCGGCGGCGTGGTCGTGGGACTGCACGGCCGAAAGCCGTGCGACGAACTGCTGACCTTCGCCTTCGACAGCGCCCAGCGACGTCACCTCGCACTGCGCGTCGTCCACGCCTGGAGCCTGCCGATCGTCCTGGGGCCCGGGCACACCCTGCCACCCCTCTACGAGGAGAGCCACGTGGACGGGGAGGAACAACGGCTGATCGCCGAGATCCTGGCCGGCTGGCGCCAGCAGTACCCCGACGTCACCGTCACCGAGGACCTCCTGCGAGCCGGCCCGGCGAAACACCTGGTCGACCTCTCGACCACCCACCAACTCGTGGTGGTGGGGCGCAACGGGAACACGACGGACGGACCGCTGCGCCGCCTCGGATCGGTCAGCCAGGCCGTGGTCCACCACGCGCACTGCCCGGTCGCCGTCGTCCCTCACCGCTGATGACAGCAACTTCGCCGCCGGAGTGCAACTGACCTCGCACGGGGGTGCTGGCTTCCGGTTCACGCGATCCTGTCACAGAAGGAGGGAACCCACGATGACGGGACAGGTCACCGGGCACGATGAGCCGCACGGCCGTTCCCTGGGCCGACGCCTCAACTGGCTGCGGGCCGGAGTCCTGGGAGCGAACGACGGTGTCGTCTCGACCGCCGGGCTCGTCATCGGCGTGGCCGGCGCTACCACCTCGCATACGGCCCTGCTGACTGCCGGGCTGGCCGGGCTGCTGGCCGGGTCTATGTCGATGGCGGTGGGCGAGTACGTGTCGGTCAGCAGCCAGCGGGACTCCGAACGGGCGGCGCTGCACACCGAGCAGCGCGAACTGGCGGAGAGCCCGGAGGCGGAGCTGGAGGAGCTGGCCGGCCTGTACGAGGTCAAGGGGCTGTCGGCCGAGCTGGCCCGGGAGGTGGCCGAGCGGCTGACGGAGAAGGACCCGCTGGCAGCGCACGCGGACGCGGAGCTGAAGATCGACCCCGACGGACTGACGAGTGCCTGGCAGGCGGCCGGGGCCAGCTTCGTGTCCTTCACCGTCGGCTCACTGCTGCCCCTGCTGGTCATCCTGCTACTGCCGGCCTCCTCCCGTGTGCCGATCACCGCCGTGGCTGTCCTCGGTGTCCTCTGGGCCACCGGGGCCCTCAGCGCCCGCCTGGGCGGGGCTCCTCCGGGCCGGGCGATCCTGCGCAACGTCCTCGGAGGAGCGCTGGCCATGGCGATCACCTACTCCGTGGGTCTCGCGCTCGGCGCAGCCGGCATCTGAACCTGCCCCGACCGACGCACCACCGCTCCCCAGGGGGTGCAGTGATGGAATTCCCCGTGTGACCGCCGTCGGCACCGACTGAACTGAAGCAGGACCGCGTCTTCGCGCGTGGCGGCTGGCGTGGGGACCTCGGCAGCGTCCGTGCTCCGTAGCGACACGGCCATAATTCACTTAAAGGACCAGAGATGCCAAAACGCCCACTGACGAATCGAGGCGAGCGAGAACCCCACTACATCCTCCACAGCCGGCGATTTGACGAGGCAGACGGTGGCAGACTGGCGGCGCATCGAAGCTCCAGCAGTTCAAGGCGACTTGGCAAGGTCACCTCGTTCAACTGGAACCTCGATGCGTACGTGACGGGCCGACTCGGACTCTCCAGACCGCTCTGGCCTGCGGACTCACGTGATCATCGGGGCGTTGAAACGCCCCTGCAACCAACGACCGCAGACACCACCGACATCGCGAGTTCAACCTGAGGAAGTCGGCGGATCCTGACAGAAGCCGAGCTCGGTGAAGGCGCACCCACCCCGCGCCTCGTGAGGGAGCACCCGTCGAGACACGAGCCTCGGCCTCGGCGTTTCACGAG
>NZ_PYBW01000158.1 GCF_003205575.1 Streptomyces tateyamensis | reverse complement strand
ATCGGATCCATCAGTGACGGGTGGAACGCGTGAGAGACGGTCAACCGCTTCGTACGACGATCCGCAAAGTGCTCCGCAACCCGGTCAATGTCCGCCTCGGGACCGGACAGCACCACCGCACGCGGACCGTTCACCGCCGCGACATCCACACCGAGGCCGGTAACCTCAGCCTCCGTCGCCTCCACCGCCAGCATCGCCCCACCCGCGGGCAGGGCCTGCATCAGGCGACCACGCGCCGTGACCAGCTTCGCGGCATCCTCCAACGAGAACACACCCGCCACATGCGCAGCCGCGATCTCACCGATCGAGTGACCCGCCAGATAATCCGGCCTAACCCCCCAGGACTCCAGCAACCGGAACAACGCCACCTCGAACGCAAAGATCGCCGGCTGCGCATACTGCGTCTGGTTCAACTCCTCATCACTACCCAGATCCAGATGCCCAGCCAGCTCATCCCACGCCGCCGCAAACACCGGGAACGCAGCCGCCAACTGACGACCCATCCCCACCCGCTGGCTCCCCTGACCCGAGAACAGGAACGCCGTGCGCCCGTTCCCCCGGACCACGGGGCTGACCGGTCGTGACAGCGCGTCGAGCAGCGCCTCGCGGTTCGCCCCCAGCACAGCCGCCCGGTGCTCGAACGGGGCCCGTCCGGTCGCCAGCGAGTAGGCGACGTCCACCGGCCGCAACTGCGGCCGGTCGGCCACCCACGCCCGCAGCCGCGCCGCCTGCTCGCGCAGCGCCTCGGGTGTCTTCGCCGACAGCAACCAGGGCACCACCGGAAGCTCGTTGGCCCCGGCCACTGTCTCCTCGACGACCGCCGCCGGGGGCTGCTCCAGGATCACGTGCGCGTTGGTGCCGCTCAGGCCGAACGAGGAGATCCCCACCCGGCGCGGCCGCTCGACCGCCGGCCACTCGCGCGCCTCGGTGAGCAGCTCCACCGCACCCGCCGACCAGTCCACCTTGCTCGACGGCTCGTCCACGTGCAGCGTCCGCGGCAACACCCCGTGCTCCATCGCCTGGACCATCTTGATGATCCCGGCCACACCCGCAGCCGCCTGCGTGTGACCCATGTTCGACTTGATCGAACCCAGCAGCAACGGCCCTGCGGCTCCGCGCTCCTGGCCGTAGGTGGCCAGCAGCGCCTGCGCCTCGATCGGGTCACCCAGCACCGTGCCGGTCCCGTGCGCCTCGACCGCGTCGATCTGGTCCACCGTCAGCTGGGCATTGGCCAGGGCCTGCCGGATCACCCGCTGCTGGGCGGGGCCGTTCGGCGCCGTCAGGCCGTTCGACGCACCGTCCTGGTTGATCGCCGACCCGCGCACGATCGCCAGCACCGGGTGCCCGTTGCGCCGCGCATCCGAGAGCCGCTCGACCAGCAGCATGCCCGCACCCTCGGAGAAGCCGGTGCCGTCGGCCGAGGTGGCGAAGGAGCGGCACCGCCCGTCGGGCGACAGGCCGCGCTGCTGGCTGAAGTCGACCAGGGTCTCGTCGGTGGCCATCACCGTGACGCCGCCGGCCAGCGCCAGCGAGCACTCGCCGCTGCGCAGCGCCTGCACCGCCAGGTGCAGGGCCACCAGCGAGGAAGAGCAGGCGGTGTCCACCGTGACGGCCGGGCCCTCCAGGCCGAAGACGTAGGAGAGCCGGCCGCTGGCGATCGAGCCGGTGGCGTTGTTGAGTGCGTAGTCGTGGTACATCACGCCGGCGAACACACCGGTGGCCGACCCCTTCAGCGTGCCCGGGTCGATGCCCGCCCGCTCGAACGCCTCCCAGCTGGTCTCCAGCAGCAGGCGCTGCTGCGGGTCCATCGAACGCGCCTCGTTGGGACTGATCCCGAAGAAGCCGGCGTCGAAGCGTCCGGCGTCCAGCAGGTAGCCGCCGCCGCGGGTGTAGTACTTGCCGGGGGTGCCGGGCTCCGGGTCGTAGCCGCCGTCCAGGTCCCAACCGCGGTTGGCGGGAAGGCCGGTGATGGCTTCCCGACCGTCGGCGACCAGTTGCCAGAGCTGCTCCGGGGTGCTGACCTCGCCGGGGTAGCGGCAGGCCATGGCGACGATGGCGATCGGCTCGTCGCCGCTGCGCGCCGCGACCGGCCGAGTGGCGGCCACCGCCGCGACCGCACCGGCCAGTTGCTCGCCGAGGTGGCCGGCCACCGCCGCCGAGGTCGGGTAGTCGAAGGTCAGGGTGGCCGAGAGCTTCAGGCCGGTCGCGGAGTTGAGCGCGTTGCGCAGTTCGAGGGCGGCCAGTGAGTCGAATCCGAGCTCCTGGAAGGCACGGTCGGGTTCCACCTCGGCGCCCGAAGCGTGGCCGAGCACGGCGGCCACCTGGTCCTGGACCAGGGCCAGCAGCTCCCGCTCCGCCTCGGCCTCGCCGAGCCCGGCCAGCCGTGCACGCAGCGCGCCCGCGCTGCCCCCGGCCGTCGTCGAACCACCCTGCCGGGCGGGAACCTTCACCAGCTCGGTGAGCACCGGCTGAACCGTGCCGGCCACCGCGAGGGCCCGCAGCGCGGCCAGGTCGAGCCGGAGCAGCACGGCGCCGGAGACCGGGGTGGTCAGCGCGGCATCGAACAGCGCCAGGCCCTCGGCGACGGACAGCGGTGGGAAGCCCTGGCGGGTCAGCCTGCGCACGTCCGCCTCGTCCAGCTGATCGCCCATGCCGCCCTCGGCCCACAGGCCCCAGGCCTGGGCCTGGCCGGCCAGGCCGATGGTCCGGCGGTGCGCGGCCAGCGTGTCCAGGAAGACGTTGGCGGCAGCGTAGTTGGCCTGCCCGGCAGCCCCCAGACTGCCGGCGGCGGAGGAGAACAGGACAAACAGGCTGAGCGGTTGTTCCTTCGTCAGTTCGTGCAGGTGCCAGGCAGCATCGGCCTTGGGCCGGAGCACGGCGTCGAACCGCTCGGGGGTCAGCGCGTCCAGCAGACCGTCGTCCAGGACGCCCGCGGAGTGCACCACGCCGGTCAGCGGGTGCGCCGCAGGGATGGCGGCGAGCAGCTCGGCCAGCGCCGACCGGTCGGCCACGTCGCACGCGGCGACGGTGGCTTCGGCACCCAGCTCGGCGAGTTCGGCGACCAGTTCGGCCGCGCCAGGGGTAGCTGAGCCGCGTCGGCTGGTCAGCAGCAGGTGGCGCACGCCGTGGCGCTCGGCCAACTGCCGGGCCACCCGGGCACCGAGGCCGCCGGTGCCGCCGGTGATCAGCACCGTGCCGGCCTGGTCCAAGGCGAGAGGCTGCGCCGCTGCGGTCGCGCGGACCAGCCGCGTGCAGTACAGCACGTCTGCCCGCAGGGCCAGTTCGGGCTCGCCGGTGGCGGCGGCTGCGGCCAGCAGGCCGGTCGATCCGGGGTGGCCGTCGGTGTCCAGCAGCACGAAGCGGTCGGGGTGCTCGGCCTGGGCGGCGCGCAGCAGGCCCCAGACCGGGGCGGCGGCCAGGTCCAGCGGTTGGTCGCCGGTGCCGGTGTGGACCGCGCCGGTGGTCACCACGGCCAGCTTGGCGGAGGCGAACTCCGGGGCGGTGGACCACTCCTGGGCCAGCTCCAGCACCTCGGCGAGCCGAGCTCGGACGGCGGTCAGCAGCTCGCCCTCGCTGCTGGGGACGTTGCAGAGCACCAGCTCGGGCGCCGGTGTCCCGGCGGCGACGGCGGCGCGCAGCGCGGCCAGGTCGGCGTAGTTGGCGTAATCGGCGTGGTCGGCGTGATCACCGTGGTCGGCGCCCAGCACGGCCACGGCCACGGCGGCCGGAGCAGCGGGGCGGTCGGCCAGCGGCTGCCAGGCGAGCTGGTGCACCGGCTCGGCCTGCGGGGCACTCAGTTGCTCCAGCGAAACCGGGCGGCTGATCATCGAGGCGGCGGAGAGCACCGGGCGGCCGCTCTGGTCGGCCACCGCGAGCGCGACGCTGTCGCCGCTGCCGGGGGTGATCCGCACCCGCAGCGCGGCCGCACCGGCCGCGTGCAGCGAGACGCCCTCCCAGGCGAACGGGAGCACGATCTCCCCGGCACCGGGCGCCTGATCGTCCACCAGGGCGACGTGCAGGCAGGCGTCGAGCGCGGCCGGGTGCAGGCCGTACTTGCCGGCGTCGGCCTCGGCCGCGTTCGGCAGCACAACCTCGGCGAACACCTCGGCGCCGCGCCGCCAGGCCGCTTGCAGACCCTGGAAGGCGGGGCCGTAGGCGTAGCACCCGCCGCCGGCCAGCTTCTCGTACGCGCCTTCCACCTCGATCGGCTCGGCGCCGACGGGCGGCCAGTCGGCCAGCTCGAAGTCGGGCACGGGCGCGCCGGCGGCCAGGCTGCCGGCCGCGTTCAGGGTCCACGGCAGGTCCAGGCCCTCGCGGCGGGACAGGATGCTGACCGGGTGGCTGCCGGACTCGTCGGCGGCCCCGACCAGCACCTGGACCTGCACGCCGCCCTGCTCCGGCAGCAGCAGCGGGGACTGCAGGGTGAGCTCCTCCAGCAGGTCGCAGCCGGCCTGCTGGCCGGCCCGCAGCGCCAGCTCGACGAAAGCCGTGCCCGGCAGCAGCACCGAGCCGAGGGTGTCGTGGTCGGCCAGCCACGGGTGGGATTGCACCGAGAGGCGGCTGGTGAACAGGTAGCCGCCGGTGTCGGCCAGCGCGATCGCGGCACCGAGCAGCGGGTGATCGGCCGGGTCGAGCCCGACCGAGGTCACGTCGCCGGTGGCCGGCTGCTGCTCCAGCCAGAACCGGCGGCGCTGGAAGGCGTAGGTGGGCAGGTCGACCCGCTGGGCGCCCCGGCCGGCGAAGAAGCCGGGCCAGTTCACCCGGACGCCGTGGGCGTGCACCGTACCCAGCGCCGCGACAAGCTCGCGCACCTCGTCGCGGTCGCGGCGAGCGGTGGCCACGAACAGGAGGGAAGGGTCGTCCAGGCGCATGGGGGTGAGGGCCGCGTCGGGGCCGACCTCGACGAAACGGGTGACGCCGTCGTTGACGAGGGTGGTCAACGCATCCGCGAACCGGACGGTGCCGCGTACATG
>NZ_PYBW01000157.1 GCF_003205575.1 Streptomyces tateyamensis | reverse complement strand
CTAGGGCCTGTTCCGAGTTCAGATCATGTGGCGGGCCGTAGGCTTCGGAGCCATATGACGGCGCCGCGTAGGTGGAGTCCGGCGAGGTAGCTGTCGGGGGTCTTGTCATAGCGAGTGGCCAGACCGCGCCACTCCTTGATCTTGTTGATACAGCGCTCGACGGTGTTGCGGTCCTTGTAGAGGTCGGCGTCGTGCGTGACGGGACGGCCGCCGCGCGAGCCCTTCTTCCTGCGGTTGGCGGCCTGGTCGGCCTTCTCCGGGATCACGGCCCTGATCCGGCGGCGGCGCAGGTAGGCGCGGTTGGCGCGGGAGGAATAGGCCTTGTCGCCGGCGATCGCGTCCGGGCGGGTGCGGGGCCGACCGACCGGGACGCGGACCTTGACCCGCTCGACAACCTCGATGAAGCGCGGGCTGTCGGCCGACTGCCCGGGCGTGATCACGAACGACAGTGGCCGGCAGCGGCGCTCGGCCGCGAGGTGGGTCTTGGTGGTCAGCCCGCCGCGAGAGCGCCCCAACTCGGCCGCGCGAAGCCGGGCCTTGCGGCGACGGCGAACACGGCGGCGTTCCTCGCGAGTCGCGTCGTCCGTCTCGCCGCCCGAGCCGGGCGCTGCCACTAACGGTTCGGTTTGACCCTTTTGCGAAGCCCCTTTTCCTCTGTGGCGGCCTTCTCCAGATCCTGCAGCAACTCCGGGTCGACGACCATCCCGGCCGCGTGGTGGTGCGCGCGGGCGACCGTGGAGTCCACGCTGACCAGGCTGAGATCGACCTGCCCACGGGCTGCGGCCTCGGCGATCATCCCCTCCATCAGCGCCTGGAAGGTCCCCGTGGTCGCCCAGATCTGGAACCGGCCGTAGACGGTCGACCAGGATCCATAGCGCTCAGGGACGTCCCGCC
>NZ_PYBW01000156.1 GCF_003205575.1 Streptomyces tateyamensis | reverse complement strand
AACCGGAACGGAAACAAGGAGGGAACAGACACCACAACAAGCTACACCGACACCGGCCTGACCGCAGCCACCGCCTACCAGTACACCGCCAGCGCCTACGACGCCGCCGGCAACACCTCCCCGAGCTCGGCGCCCGTCACCGGCACCACCTCCGGCGGCGGCGGCGGTGACACCACGCCGCCCAGCACCCCGGCCGGCCTGACCGTCACCGGCACCACCGCCGGCAGCGTCTCGCTCTCCTGGAGCGCCGCCACCGACAACGTCGCCGTCACCGGCTACAACGTCTACCGCAACGGCACCAAGGTCGGCACCGCCACCACCACCAGCTACACCGACACCGGCCTGACCGCAGCCACCGCCTACCAGTACACCGTCAGCGCCTACGACGCCGCCGGCAAC
>NZ_PYBW01000155.1:86524-90909 GCF_003205575.1 Streptomyces tateyamensis | reverse complement strand
GGGCAGGGGCGCGGGCGGCCCCCCGGAGGCTGGTGGGGGCCGCGGGGGGGGGCCCGCGGTGGCTCGACCCCTACCCGGGGGAGCCGGTTCGGAACCGCACAGTGTCCGGAATCCCCGGCATGGGTGCCACGCCCCCCACAGGGGAGCAGGCCGCCCGCCCGCAGCCACCCGCGGCCCGTCGGCGCGGGGACGAGGCGAGCCGCCCCCCCCGGCTTGCCCGGGGGACGGCGGCTCGCCTCGTCAGGTACCGCCGGCTCAGATGGTGCCGAAGCCCACCTTGCGCACGGCCTGCTCACCGATCTCGACGTACGCCAGCCGCTCGGCCGGGACGAGGATGCGACGGCCGTGCTCGTCCGTCAGCGTCAACAGCTTGGCGGTGCCGTCCAGCGCCTTCGCCACCGCGTTCTCGACCTCGTCCGCGGTCTGCGGGCTCTCGATGACGATCTCTCGCGGCGCGTTCTGCACGCCGATCTTGACCTCCACGGCTTGGTCCCTCCGGTTGCAGCCTCCACGCGCGGCAGCCGAACCCGTAGGCCTGGCGGCCGCGCCGTACGGCTTCACCTTAGAGCAACCGGGTGGCGACTCGGTGGATCAGTTGTCGGCCGGGAGCAGGGGCTGGTCGCCCGGGTGCATCGGGAAGCCCTTGAGACCGCGCCAGGCCAGGCTGGCCACCAGTCGGACCGCCTCGTCCCGCGGGATCTCGCGGCCCTGGGAGAGCCAGTACCGGGCGGTGATCTGGGCCAGCCCGCAGACGCCGACGGCCAGCAGCTTGGCCTGCCCCTCGGGCAGGTCGGTGTCCTCCGCGATCACCTGGCTGACCAGGGTGGCGCTCATGTCCGAGGCCCGGTCCACCCGCTCGCGCACCGAGGGCTCGTTGGTCAGGTCGGACTCGAAGACCAGCCGGAACGAGCCGGACTCGCTGGCCACGTAGTCGAAGTAGGCCTGCATGGTGGCGGCCACCCGCAGCTTGTTGTCCGTGGTGGCGTCCAGCGCGGACCGGGTGGCCTCGACCAGGGCGTCGCAGTGCTTGTCCAGCAGCGCCAGGTAGAGCTCCAGCTTCCCGGGGAAGTGCTGGTAGAGCACGGGCTTGCTAACCCCGGCCCGCTCGGCGATGTCGTCCATCGCGGCGGCGTGGTAGCCCTGAGCGACGAACACTTCCTGGGCGGCTCCGAGCAACTGCTCCCGGCGGGCGCTACGCGGCAGCCGGGCGCCACGCGGGCGGTCCTGGGCTTCCTGGATGGCCGTCACGGCGCTCCTCACTTCACGGTCGGACATGCACAGTCGAACACTGCACGGTCGGGCGGGCAGGCGGCTGATTCTACTTTCGAGTAACCGGCGGCGCGCCTGCCCGAACGGGGAAAAGCGCAGCTCTCGGCTTGTCGGATGCCCACAATACGGCGCGTGCCCCCGTCCGGCGCCAGAGTCTCACTACCATCTTCTCCCATGAGCACTGAGCAGCGGGAGCGGGCCGGAGCCGAGCCGGACGGGGGCGGCCGGAGCGGGGCCGCCGGTCGGCCTGCGGGCCGGTGGCGGACCAGGTCGGTGGAGGTGCCGGGCGCCGTGCTCGCCGTCACCGGGCCCACCGCGCCGGAGTCCGCCGCGCTGCCGGAGGCGCTCTTCGTGCACGGCCTGGGCGGCTCGGCGGAGAACTGGACCGAGCTGATGGCCGACCTCGACGGGGTGGTCCGCGGCGAGGCGCTGGACCTGCCCGGCTTCGGCTGGTCGCCGCCGCCGGTGGACGGCAACCTCTCGGTCAGCGGGCACGTCCGGGCGGTGATCGGGTACCTGGAGGCGACCGGACGCGGGCCGGTGCACCTGTTCGGCAACTCGCTCGGCGGCGCGGTCTCGGTGCGGCTCGCGGCGCTGCGGCCCGACCTGGTGCGCAGCCTGACCCTGGTCTCCCCGGCGCTGCCCGAGCTGCCGCCGCAGCACTCGGCGCTGCCCACCGGGATGCTGGCCATCCCCGGGATTCCCCGGCTGCTGTCCCGGATCCCGGCGGGCGGGCGAAGTGTGGAGCAGGCCACCGACGGGCTGCTCGACCTGGTCTACGGCAACGCCCGGGCGATCCCGGCGGACAAGCGCGACGAGGCGGTGGCCGAGTACCGGCGGCGGATGGGGCTGCCGTACGCGATGCAGGTGATGGTCGGTTCCGCCCGCGGGATCGTCTCCGCCTACACCGAGCGCGGTGAGCAGGCGCTGTGGCGCCAGGCCGAGCGGGTCGAGGCGCCGGTGCTGCTGGTCTACGGGCTGCGCGACAAGCTGGTCTCCTACCGCTCCGCCGCCCGGGCCTGCGCCGCGTTCAAGGACGCCCGGCTGCTGGTGCTCCCGCAGTCCGGGCACGTGGCGATGATGGAGCACCCGGTGCAGGTCGGGCGGGCGGTGCGGGAGTTCCTGGGCGAGGTCGAGCGGGAGCGGGCGGCGGCCCGGGACTGACCCGGCGTTAGAACGGACGAGAAGGCCCCTGGTTACGGGCGTTCACTCGTTCAGGTGGCCGCCGAGTGGGCCTGCCGGTGTGGCGGCCGCTTCCGTTCTACCTTCTAGGTGTCGGACCGAACAGATGTGGGGGGCGCGGGGGCGCCCGAGGGTGTGTGAGATGCGCAGCGGGCGGGCACGGCCCGCCGGTGCCGGCGCGCGGGGGCGCCCGGTGAGCCAGGGCGGGCAGCAGGCCCGTCGCGCGCGCAGTAGCTGGTTCCGCCGGTCCGGTCGTCCCGTTTCGCTCTGCCTCTGGAGGTCGTCGTGCGCATTGCCCTGCTCACCGAGGGTGTCCACTCCGTTCCGCAGCGCTTCGGCGCCGTGCGGGGCACCGGCTGGTGCGACCGGTTGGTGGAGGGTCTGCCGGAGCACGAGTTCGAGCGCTACCTGCTGCTGGCCGGCAGCGCGGCGCCGGCCGCGGCCGACCGGCCCGGCCTGCGCACCCTGGCGCTGCGCGGCCCGCGGCCGGCCGGCCGCCGGCCCGGTGCGGTCCGCCGCCGGCACTACGCCCGGGCCTACGAGCAGCTGGTCCGCGCCCTGGTCCTGCCGCGCGAGCGCGGCGGTTTCGCGCCGGGGCTGCACCGTTTGGCCGCGCTCGCCCGGGAGGACGGTGCGCTGCCCGCCTTCCTCGCCTCCGGGCACGCACACGCGGTGCTGGAGCGGGTCTGGCGCTCGCCCGGCGCGGAGACGGCGGCCGGCCAGCCGCTGGTCCGGGACGTGCTGGTGGCCGGCGACCTGCTGGAGCAGTGCCTGCGCCCACTGGCCGCCGACTGGTACGGCGAGGAGCCCGGCGGCCTCGGCGCGGTCGACCTGTGCCACGTGGTCGGCGGCGGCCCGGCCGCGCTGCCCGCGCTGGTCGCCAAGGAGCGGTACGGAGTGCCGTTCGTGCTCACCGAGCACGGGCTGCACCTGCGCGAGCAGTACCTGGGCTACCGTCAGGCGCCGTACCGCTGGCCGGTCCGGGCGCTGCTGCTGAGCTTCTTCCGGCTGCTCACCGCCGAGACGTACCGGCAGGCCGCGCTGCTCACCCCCGGCAGCGGCTACGACCGCGAGTGGCAACTGCGCTGCGGGGCCAGACCGGAGCGGGTCCGGGTGGTCTACCAGGGCCTGCCCGCGGTGGCCCGCCCGGCGGCCGGGCCCGAGCCGGAGCGGCCCACCCTGGTCTGGGCGGGGCGGTTGGAGCCGGCCGCCGACCCGGAGCTGATGCTGCACGCCTTCGCCCGGATCCGGGCCGACCTGCCCGCCGCCCGGCTGGTCATGCACGGCCCGGAGGGGCTGCCCGGCTACCGGGCGCACTGCCTGGCGGTGGCGGCCCGGCTCGGGGTGGCCGAGCAGGTGGAGTTCCCGCAGCGGCCGCTGCCGGCGGCCGAGGTGTGGGGCGGCGGCACCGTCGCGGTCTTCTCGGCCCGCTCGCTGTCCCGGCCCCGCCCGCTGGCCGACGCGATGCTCAGCGGCCGCGCGCTGGTGGCCACCGACGTGGGGGTGGCCCGCGAGGTGGTCGGGCCGACGGGGCTGCTGGTGCCGCCGTGCGACCCGGCCGCGCTGGCGGTGGCCTGCCTGGCACTGCTGGGGGACGAGGAGCGGCGGGCCCGGCTGGGCCTGTCCGGTCGGCTGCGGGCCCAGGAGCGGTTCGCGGTGGAGCCGGTGACGGCGGCGTTCCGGGAGATCTACCTCGAGCTGGTCTCGCAGTGGCCCGCCTTCCCGGCCGCCGAGCGGCGCCCGGGTGCGGTGCCGCGGCCGTTCACCCGGCCCGCCGAGTACTGGGTGGCGGGCGAGGAGGAGCCGGGCCCCGCGATAGCGGGTGCGGCCCCGGGCACCGGGGAGTCGGCGCTGGTGGCGGCCGAGGGCACCGCGGCGATGGCGCGGGTGCCTTGATGGCCGCCGCCCGTCCGGCCCCGCCCGTTCCGCCCACC
>NZ_PYBW01000155.1:0-86464 GCF_003205575.1 Streptomyces tateyamensis | reverse complement strand
CGCCCACCCCGCCCGTTCCGGCAGGCCCGCCGCACCCGGTGGCCGATCCGGTGCGGGAGCTGATGGCGGCTCACCGGGAGCTGTGCGAGCGGGCCACCCACCCGCTGGAGATCGCGGCCGGACTGGAGGAGGCCGGGGTGGCCGCCGCCACCGCAGGGCGCTACCGCCACGCGGACGTGTTCGCGTTGGCCGAGGAGCTGTTCGCCCGGGTGCCCCGGCGGCCCGACGAGTCGGGTGCGACCGCGCCCGGCGGCCAACGGGCGCCGGCCGGACCGGGTCGGCGCTACCGGGCGGGCCGGCTGCTCGGCCTGCTGGGCGTGGTGCTGCTGCCGCTGGTCACAGTGCTGGGGCCGGCCGGCGGTCCGGGCGCGGTCCGGGTGCCCGCCGCGCTGGCGGTGGCGGCCTGGGCGGCCGCGGCCCCGGCCGACTGGTCGGCCCGCTGGGTCCGGCACGCCGGGCAGGCGCAGCTGCGCTCGGCGGCCACCGTCGCGGAGTTCCGGGCCCGGATGCGCCCGGTGCTGCCGGTGGCGCTCGGTCTGCAGTTGGCCGTGCTCGCTGCCACCAGCTTCGCCGCGCTCGCCGTGCTCACCGCGCTGGCGCCGCGCCCGGGCCCGGCCACCGGCGGCCTGTTGCAGGCCGCGGTGCAGCAGGCCTGCCCCGCCCAGTGGGCCGGGCAGGCGGCGGTCGGGCTGCTGCTGGCCGGCGCCGCCGTGCTGCGCCGGTGCGGGGCCCGGCCGGCGGGGCCGCTCGGGCTGCTGGGCGCGGCCGGGCTGGGCGCACTGCTGGTGGGGCTGCGCGCACTGGGCGGGCTGCCGGCCTGGTTGGCCGGCCCCGGTCCGCTCACCGCGCTGGCCGCCGCGCTCGCGGCGGCGGTGGTGCTGCCGTACAGCTGGCTGGTCGTCAGCGAGCCCGTTGCGCACCGCTGAGCAGCCACCCGCCCGCGCTCCTGCTGACGGGTGGTCGGTCCGTTCTCTTCAGTCATCTCGTGGAAGGACGCCCGATGAGGGTGCTGTTGCTGGGGGCCGGCGGGTACATCGGCCGCCGGGTCGCCGACCGGTTGCTGCAGGACCGCGACCTGCAGGTCACCGTGCTGGGCCGGCGGGACGCGGCCGACATCCGGTTCGATCTGGCGGCCGGGAGCCCGGGCGCGCTGGCCCGGTTCCTGGACGCGGTGGCGCCGCACGTGGTGATCAACTGCGCCGGCGCCACCTACGGCACCCCGCGGGCCCTGGTGCGGGCCAACGCGATCGCGGTGGCCACCGTCTGCGAGGCGATCCGGCGCAGCCGCGAGCCGGCCCGGCTGGTGCACCTGGCCTCGGCCGCCGAGTACGGCCCGGTCCCGTTCGGGACACCGGTGGCGGAGTCCAGCGAGCCGCGCCCGGTCGGTCCGTACGGGGTGTCCAAGCTGGCCGGTACCGAGCTGGTGCTGGGCTCCGGGCTGGACGCGGCGGTGCTGCGCGCCTTCGACGTGGTCGGCCCCGGGGCGCCGGCCGCCTCGCTCTTCGGTCGGCTGGCCGAGGGGCTGCGCCGGGCGATCGAGCAGCAGGAGCCGCAGGTCCGGATGCCGGACCTGTCCGCGTTCCGGGACTTCGTGGACGTGCGGGACGTGGCCCGGGCGGTCTGCGCCGCCGCGGTCTCGGCCGCCACCGGTGTGATCAACATCGGCACCGGGCACGCGGTGCGGGCCCGGGAGGCGGCCGACCTGCTGGTGCGCGTCTCCGGCTTCGAGGGCTCGCTGACCGAGGAACTGCGCCCGCCCGCGCTGGTCCCCGCGCAGGCCGTGGCCGAGCCGGGCTCGCGCGCGGTCGCGACCCTCGCGCCGCTGCCGCCGGTGGAGCCGGTCCCGTGGCGCCAGGCGGACGTCCGCACCGCGCGGGAGCGGCTGGGCTGGCGGGCCGGCACCCCGTTGGAGGAGTCGTTCGGGGACGTCTGGCTGGAGACGGCCTGCCGGGTCTGAGCCGGCGTCGGGCCGGCCTCGGGCGGCCCCGCCCGGTCCCACCATCCGGTGGTACCCGTCTCGCTCTTCGGACATGCTGTCTCGGAATAACGGGCCGGCATGACACTGTTGGCCGTAGACACCACCGTTTGACGACCATCGGAGTCCCTGTGTCGCTGCCACCCCTGGTCGAGCCGGCTGACGAGCTCACCGTAGACGAGGTCCGCCGGTACTCCCGCCACCTGATCATCCCGGACGTCGGGATGGCCGGGCAGAAGCGGCTGAAGAACGCCAAGGTGCTCTGTGTGGGCGCCGGCGGCCTCGGTTCCCCGGCACTGATGTACCTGGCTGCGGCTGGTGTCGGCACGCTGGGCATCGTCGAGTTCGACACCGTCGACGAGTCCAACCTGCAGCGCCAGATCATCCACGGGCAGTCCGACATCGGCCGCTCCAAGGGCGAGTCCGCGCGCGACTCGGTCAAGGAGATCAACCCGTACGTCAACGTGATCCTGCACGACGAGCGGCTCGACAACGACAACGTGATGGAGATCTTCTCCGGCTACGACCTGATCGTCGACGGGACGGACAACTTCGCCACCCGGTACCTGGTGAACGACGCCGCGGTGCTGCTCGGCAAGCCGTACGTGTGGGGTTCGATCTACCGGTTCGACGGCCAGGCCAGCGTCTTCTGGGCCGAGCACGGCCCGTGCTACCGCTGCCTCTACCCGGAGGCGCCGCCGCCGGGCATGGTCCCCTCCTGCGCCGAGGGCGGCGTGCTCGGGGTGCTCTGCGCCTCGATCGGCTCGATCCAGGTCACCGAGGCGATCAAGCTGCTGGCCGGGGTCGGCGAGCCGCTGGTCGGCCGGCTGATGATCTACGACGCCCTGGAGATGAACTACCGTCAGGTCAAGGTCCGCAAGGACCCCGACTGCGCGGTCTGCGGCAAGAACCCGACGGTCACCGAGCTGATCGACTACGAGGCGTTCTGCGGCGTGGTCTCCGAGGAGGCCCAGGAGGCGGCCCTCGGTTCGACCATCACGCCCAAGCAGCTCAAGGAGATGCAGGACAACCACGAGGACATCCTGCTGATCGACGTCCGCGAGCAGAACGAGTACGAGATCGTCAGCATCCCGGGCGCCGTGCTGATCCCGAAGAACGAGTTCCTGATGGGCAGTGCGCTGGAGCGGATGCCCCAGGACAAGAAGATCGTGGTGCACTGCAAGACCGGTGTCCGCTCGGCCGAGGTGCTGGCCGTGCTCAAGGCGGCCGGGTTCGCCAACTCGGTCCACCTGGGCAGCGGCGTGATCGGCTGGGTCCACCAGATCGAGCCCGAGAAGCCGGTGTACTAGTCACCGCAGCTGCGTGACGGGGTCGGCCCCCACTCTCGTCGGGAGTGGGGGCCGACCCCGTTGTCCTGCTCGGTCTGTCCCGCCCGGTCAGAGGCTGCCGCGGCGCTGCAGGACGCTGTAGGCGATCCAGCCCGGCAGCACCGGCAGCCAGAAGGTCAGCACCCGGTACAGGAAGACCGCCGAGGTCGCGGTGGCGGCCGGCAGCCCGGCAAAGCCCAGGGCGGTGATGATGGCCACCTCGACCGCGCCGATCCCGCCCGGGGTCGGCACCGCCGAGCCGGCCGCGTTGGCGGTCAGGAAGATCACCGCGACGGCCGGGAAGCTCATCGAGCCGCCGAAGGCGCGCAGCGAGGCGTCCAGGCAGGCGGTGAAGGCCAGGGTCAGCAGCAGGATGCCGCCGAAGCCGGAGAGCAGCTTGCTCGGCCGCTGCATCAGGTCCAGCATCCGCGGCACCACGCCGAAGAAGAGCGAGCGGACCCGGTTCACCACGAACCGGCGCAGCGGGCCGACCGCGGCGATCACCAGCGAGAGCACCGCCGCGGTCAGCACCCCGATGATCACCGCGCGCTGGTTGCCCACCTCGCCGCCGTTCTGGCTGCCGGTGATCAGGCCGAAGGCGAAGAGCAGCAGCAGGTGCCCGCCCAGGCCCGCCAGCTGCGAGGCGCCCACGCTGGCCACCGCCTGCCCGGGCCGCACGCCGGACTTCTGCAGGTAACGGGTGTTCAGCGCCATGCCGCCGATCGCGGCCGGCGCGACCAGCTTCACGAAGGAGCCGGCCACCTGGGCCGCCACCGTGCGCCCGAACGGCAGCCGCTCGGGCACGAAGCCGGTCAGGCTCATCGCGGCGGCCACGTAGCTGAGCGTGGCCGCGGTGACCGCGACCGCCGTCCAGCCCCAGTTCATGTGCGAGAGCTTGAGCTGGCCGGGTTGGATCGTGGTCACCGCCAGGTAGGCGGCGAAGGCCAGGGCGATCCAGGTGATCAGCGTCTTCGGCTTGAGCCGCTCCAGCCTGGCCGGTGCCTCCGGCGCCTCGGGGGCGATCTGCAGGATCTGCGCCCGGATCCGGGTGAGCAGGTCCTCGCCGGCCGTCGCGATGTCCTCCTCGGCCTGGGCCTGGGTCAGCTCGCCGGCCGCCACCTGCTCCAACGCCAGCGCCTGCGCGGCCGCCTTGCGCTCCTTGACCTGCTTGGCCAGGTCGGCCCGGGTCTGCCGGCTCATCCCGACCGGCTGCAGCAGCGGCAGCGCGGCCGCCACCTTGTCCGCGCCGAGCACCCGGTTGGCGGTGGCCACCGCCCGCTCCGGGCCGACCCGCAGCGCGAAGGTGGTGAGCAGCTGGGCCACGTCGATGCGCAGCGTCAGGTCGCCGGAGGCGATGTCGCCGCCGGACAGGTTGACCAGCGCGCCGTGCTTCTCGTCCACCACCAGCAGCGATTCGCCGGTGAGCCGGCGGTGGGCGATCCGGCGTCCGTGCAGCGCCCCGACCGACTCCCAGAACGAGGCCATCACCTCGTCGGTGACCTGGTCGTCCGCCAGTTCGTCCAGGGTGTGGCCCTCGATCTTCTGGTAGACCAGGATCGCGGCGTCCGGCCCCAGCTCCGAGGTGGCCACCAGCTGCGGCGCGCTGGCCCCGGCGGCGGTGGCCGCGTAGGCGATCAGCGCCTCCTGCTCCAGTGCCTGGCGCAGCGACTGCGGGCTGCGCCGCACCGCCACCGAACGCAGCCGCAGCCGCCGCCAGGCCCGGTAGAAGAAGCCGGAGGCCTGCTGCTCGCGGTCGATGATGTGCACGTCCAGCGCCGGGCCGTCCTGCTGCTGGACGAAGTAGCGCCGGGTACCGCCGGGGGCGTCCGGGGCCCGGTAGCCGGTGCGCGGGGTGAACCCGACCCGGCGCAGGCCCAGCATCAGGTGCTGTCCGGTGGGCCGGATGTTGGGCGAGCCGATGGCGTAGAGCGTCCCGTAGGCGACCGACCAGCCGATCAGCAGGGTCAGCAGCAGCGCGAGCGGCGTGGTGTTTCCGCTGATCAGCTCGGTGGCCCCGCTGAGCAGCACCACCACCCAGAGCGCGACCCGCCAGCGCGGCCGGCTGTGCATGCCGACCGCGGTCATGAAGGCGATCACCGGCGCCAGGTAGCCGTGCACCGGTTCGGTGATCGAGCTGCTGCCCGCGGGCAGCTGGGTGAAGGCGGTGCGGATCGATTCGGTGGCGCCCTCGGCGACCCACCAGTCCACCGCCAGCGAGACCCCGTAGGCCAGCACCGAGGCGAGCACGCCGTCGGCCACCCGCAGGCCGTCGCGCTTGATCAGCCGCTCCACGGCGAAGGCCACCGGCACGCCGAGCACCGCCACCCCGGAGAGCAGGCTGCCCAGGGTGGAGAGCCAGGGGGTGACGTGGCGGATGTTGGCGTGGATGTCCTTCTCGATGCCGCTGGTGGTGGAGGTGGCGATGTTGGCGATCACGAAGAGCGAGACGATGCCGAGCAGGCCGATCACGAAGCGGATCAGGTCGGAGGGGCGGTGGGCCCGGGCGGCGAGCAGCGGCTCGTCCACCGAGAGGTGGTGGTCGTCCACGACCGCAGCGGCCGGCGCGGGTGCGGGTGCGGACTCGGACGCGGACTCGGCGGCCGGTGCGGGCTCGGGTGCGGGTTCGCCGGCGGAGCCGGGTGCGGGCTCGGCGGCGGGGCCGGGAACGGGGTCCGGGTCCGGCTGCGGCGGCTGCTGCTTGCGGAGCGAGATCTTCGGCTCCCCGCCCGGACCGGCCGCTGAGTGTGCGGGGGTGGACTCGTCGGAGCCCTGGTCCACGTCCACGTCACCCGTCCCGGTCATCTGGTCTTGTCCTCGTATCACCACTCACCGCCTGGAAGATGGTGGCATGCCGGACACCCCGCCGCCGGACAGGGGCCGGGCCGGGCGCGGCGAATACCCCGCAGGAGATCGCCGGCCGGCCCGGATGGGCAAGAATGCCCGGGTGACGGACAACCGCGCGGGCGCTCGCCCGGCCGCAGACCTGCCCCCGTTCGCCGAGTCGGTGCTCGATGTGGTCGACCGTATCCCGCCCGGCCGGGTCATGACGTACGGGGACGTGGCCGAGTTCCTCGGTCAGGGCGGCCCGCGCCAGGTGGGCCGGGTGATGGCGCTGTACGGCGGGGCGGTGGCCTGGTGGCGGGTGGTGCGCGCGGACGGCGCCCTGCTGCCCGGGCACGAGCAGCGGGCGCTGGCCGCCTACCGGGTCGAGGGCACCCCGCTGCGCGAGCGCGGCGAGCAGTGGCGGCTGGACCTGCGCCAGGCCCGCTGGGACGGGCGCTGACCGGAGCACCCCGCGCGGTCTCGTAGGCTGTAGGGTCTTCGATTCCTGACCCGAGGACGCCCGTGGCCGCCCCTTACCGCTTGGTGCGCAGCCCGCTCGCGACGCCCGCCCCGCCGGTGCTGGACCCCTACCAGCAGGCGGTGGCCGAGCACGCGGACGGTCCGCTGCTGGTGCTCGCGGGCCCCGGCACCGGGAAGACCACCACGCTGGTGGAGGCGGTGGCCCGGCGGGTCGAGGCGGGCACCGATCCGGAGCGGATCCTGGTCCTCACCTTCAGCCGCAAGGCCGCGATGGAGCTGCGCGACCGGCTCGCGGTCCGGCTGGCGGCCGCGCCGCAGGCCACCACCTTCCACTCGTTCTGCTACGCGCTGCTGCGGGCCCACCAGGAGCCCGAGCGGTACGCCGAGCCGCTGCGGCTGCTCTCCGGTCCGGAGCAGGACGTGATGGTCCGTGAGCTGCTGGCCGGCGACGCCGAGGACGCGGCGGGCGGGGCCCCGGGCCGGATCGGCTGGCCGCTGGACCTGCGGGCCTGCCTGACCACCCGCGGCTTCGCCGACGAGGTGCGCGCGGTGCTGGCCCGCAGCCGCGAGCTGGGCCTGGACGAAACAGAGCTGGCCCGGTTCGCCGAGCGGGTGCAGCGGCCGGACTGGTCGGCGGCGGCGCACTTCCTGGCCGACTACCTGGACGTGCTGGACGCGCGCGGGGTGCTGGACTACGCGGAGCTGGTGCACCGCGCGGTGCTGCTGGCCGAGCGGCCCGACAGCGACCTGGCCGGGCGGTACGACGCGGTCTTCGTGGACGAGTACCAGGACACGGATCCGGCCCAGGTGCGGCTGCTGCGGCAGCTGGCCGGGGGCGGGCGGACGCTGGTCGCGGTCGGCGACCCGGACCAGTCGATCTACGCCTTCCGCGGCGCGGACGTCAACGGCATCCTCGACTTCCCGCAGCAGTTCCCGCGCCGGGACGGGCGGCCGGCCGAGGTGAAGGTGCTGCGGGTCTGCCGCCGGGCCGCGCCGGTGCTGCTGGCGGCCTCCCGGGAGCTGGCCGGGCGGCTGCCGATGGGCCGGCTGCCCGCCGACAAGCTGGCCCAGCACCGGGCGCTGCTGCCGGGCCGCGAGGGCGGACCCGGGCGGCTGGAGGTGCTCACCTTCCCCACCCCGGGCGCCGAGCTGGAGACGGTCGCCGACCTGCTGCGCCGCGCGCACCTGGAGGACGGGGTGCCGTGGGGCGAGATGGCGGTGCTGGTCCGCGCCGGGGCCCGGGCGATCCCCGGGGTCCGGCGGGCGCTCAGCGCGGCGGGGGTACCGCTGGAGATCGACGGCGACGACGCGCCGCTGCGCGAGGAACCGGCCGTGGTGCCGCTGCTCCTGGCGCTGCGGGTGTGTGCGGAGGGGGCCGCGCGGGAGAAGGCGACCGGACCGGCGTCCGAGGACGACCCGCTGACCCCCGAACTGGCCGAAACCCTGCTGACGGGCCCGCTGGCCGCCCTCGACGGCGCCGCCCTGCGCCGCCTGGGCCGCGCCCTGCGCGAGGAGGAGCGCGCCGCCCTGCGCGAGCGGGCGGGGGAGCCCCGGGAACCCGAGGAGGCCGGGGAGCCCGGGGAGGCCGGGGAGGCTCCCGTCGCGGCCCGGGAACAGGGGCAGGCAGCGCAGCGAGGGCGCACTCACGCCGTCGTGCGCCCGGCACAGGAGCTCATCCGGGAGGCGCTCGCCCACCCCGAGCGCCTGGTGACCCTCGACAGCGCCCCCGCCCGCCGCGCCCGCGACCTCGGTGTCCTGCTCCGCAAGGTCCGCGACCTGCTGATCGGCGGCGGCACCGCCGAGGAGGCCCTCTGGCAGCTCTGGGACGGCAGCCCCCGCTGGCGCGAGCGCCTGGAGCGGGCCGCCCTGCGCGGCGGCGCGGTGGGCCGCAACGCCGACCGCGACCTCGACGCCCTGTGCGCCCTGTTCGACACCGCCGCCCGCGCCGAGGAGCAGGTCACCGGCCACCGCGGCGCCCTCGACCTGCTCGCCGAGCTGGCCGCCCAGGACATCGCCGCCGACACCCTCACCGTGCGCACCGCCCGCCAGGAGGCGGTGCGCCTGATGACCGCCCACCGCGCCAAGGGCCTGGAGTGGCACCTGGTGGTGGTGGCAGGGGTGCAGCAGGGCCTGTGGCCCGACCTGCGCCGCCGCGGCTCACTGCTGGAGGCCGACCGGATCGGCCGGGACGGCCTGGCCGAACCCCTCACCCCCGCCGCCCTGCTCGCCGAGGAGCGCCGGCTCTTCTACGTGGCCGCGACCCGGGCCAAGGAGCGCCTGGTGGTGACGGCGGTCAAGGCCGCCGCCGAGGACGGCGACGAGCCCTCCCGGTTCCTGCGCGAGCTCTACCGCGAGGAGCTCGACCCCAGGACCGGCAAGGTGCTGCGCCGCACCCCGCCGGCCACCGTCGCCGACGTGACCCAGCGCCCGCGCCGCCCGCTCTCGGTCGCCGCCCTGGTCGCCGAGCTGCGCGCGGTCACCGTCGACCCGACCCGCTCGCCCGGGCTGCGCCGCACCGCCGCCGAGCGCCTCGCGCAGCTGGCCGGCGCGGCCGACGCCGGCGGCGTCCCGCTGGTCCCGCTGGCCCACCCCGACCGCTGGTGGGGGATGGCCGAGCCGACCAGCAACCCGGTCCCGCTGCGCGAGCCGGACCGCCCGGTGCAGTTGTCCGGCAGCGGCCTGGAGCAGTTGGACGCCTGCTCGCTGCAGTGGTTCCTGAGCAAGGAGGTCAAGGCGCAGACCGCCACCTCCGGGGCCCAGGGCTTCGGCAACGTGCTGCACGCGCTGGCCGACGAGGTGGGTTCGGGCCGCAGCCCGGCCGACCTCGCGGTGCTGCTGGAGCGGCTGGACACGGTCTGGGACGCGCTGGCCTTCGACGCGCCGTGGAAGTCGGACCAGGAGAAGGGCCAGGCCCGGGCGGCGCTGGAGCGGTTCCTGCACTGGCACGTGCTGGAGCGCGGGCGCACGGTGCTGGCCACCGAGCACGACTTCGACCTGACCCTGCCGGTCGGCGAGGTCTCGGTGCGGATCCGCGGCGTGATGGACCGGGTCGAGCAGGACGCACTCGGGCGGGCCTACGTGGTGGACTTCAAGACCGGCAAGCGGGCCCCGACCGACAAGTCGCTGCCCGAGCACAAGCAGCTGGCGGTCTATCAGCTGGCGGTCCGTGAGGGCGCGCTGGACCCGCTGCTGAACGAGCGCCCGCCGCTGGGCGGGGCCGAGCTGGTGCAGCTGCGGTTCGAGGACAAGAAGCTTGCGGAGGCCCCGAAGGTGCAGCACCAGCCGCCGCCCGAGGGCGAGCCGTGGATCGAGAACCTGCTCGCCGACGCGGCCGGCCGGGTGCTGGCCGAGCGCTTCGCCCCCAGCACCGGCGAGGCCTGCGGCACCTGCTCCTTCAAGCGCAGCTGCTCGGCCCAGCGGGACGGCCGCCAGCTGGTGGAGTAGGCGCGCTGTCCGCGCCTGCGGTTACCGTGGTCCGATGCTCAGCCACCCCGAACAGCTCAAGGAACTGCTCGGCATCCCCTTCAACCCCGAGCAGCTCGCGGCGATCGGGGCGCCGCTGGAGCCGGCGGTGATCGTGGCGGGCGCCGGCTCGGGCAAGACCACGGTGATGGCCGCCCGGGTGGTCTGGCTGGTCGGCTCCGGCCAGGTGGCCCCCGAGCAGGTGCTGGGCCTGACCTTCACCAACAAGGCGGCCGCCGAGCTGGCCGAGCGGGTGCGCACCGCGCTGGCCCGGGCCGGCCTGCGCGAGGGCTCCGAGCCGGGCGGACACGGCGGGTTCGACCCGGGCGAGCCGGAGATCTCCACGTACCACGCCTTCGCCGGCCGTCTGCTCAAGGAGCACGGCCTGCGGATCGGCATCGAGCCGGACGTGCGCCTGCTCGCCGACGCCACCCGGTTCCAGCTCGCCGCCAAGGTGCTGCGCTCCGCCCGCGGCCCCTTCCCGCACCTCAAGGACCGGTTCACCGCCCTGGTCGCCGAGCTGACCGCGCTGGACGCCGAGCTCTCCGAGCACCTGGTCCCGCCCGCCCGGCTGCGCGCCTTCGACACCGAGCTGCTGGACGAGCTGGCCGTCGCCAAGCTGACCAACCAGGAGCTGCGCGAGGTCCCGGAGGCCGCCCGGGGCCGCCAGGAGCTGCTCACCCTGGTCGAGGAGTACCGCCGCCGCAAGCAGGCGGGCGGCCTGATGGACTTCGGCGACCAGATAGCCGCCTCGGCCCGGCTGGCCCTGGAGCGCCCGGAGGTGGGCCGGCTGCTGCGCGAGCAGTACCGGGTGGTGCTGCTGGACGAGTACCAGGACACCTCGGTGGCCCAGCGGCTGCTGCTGGCCGGCCTGTTCGGCGGCCCGGAGTCCGGCGGCCACCCGGTCACCGCGGTCGGCGACCCGTGCCAGGCGATCTACGGCTGGCGCGGCGCCTCGGTGGCCAACCTGGACGAGTTCCCGCACCACTTCCCGAAGGCCGACGCCGGCCCCGCGGCCCGCTACGCGCTGAGCGAGAACCGGCGCAGCGGCGGCCGGCTGCTCGCCTTCGCCAACGGGCTGGCCGCCCCGCTGCGCGCGCTGCACCAGGGCGTCGAGGCGCTGCGCCCGGCCCCGGGGGCGGAACTGGACGGCCTGGTCCGGGTCGCCCTGCTGCCCACGCACGCCGAGGAGGTGGACTGGCTGGCCGACTCGATCGCCCACCTGGTGGCCACCGGCACCCGGCCGGGGGCGATCGCGGTGCTCTGCCGGGGCGCGGCCACCTTCCCCGACATCCACGCCGCACTGGTGGCCCGCCGGATCCCGGTCGAGGTGGTCGGGCTCGGCGGCCTGCTGCAGCTGCCCGAGGTGGCCGACCTGGTGGCCGTCTGCGAGGTGCTGCAGGACCCGACCGCCAACGCCTCCCTGGTGCGGCTGCTGGTCGGCCCGCGCTGGCGGATCGGCCCGCGCGACCTGGCGCTGCTCGGCCGCCGGGCGGCCGAGCTGGTGCGCACCGCGGGGACGGCCGAGAGCGATCCGCTGGCCGCGGCGGTCGCGCAGGCCGATCCGACCGAGGTGGTCTCGCTCAGCGACGCGCTGGAGACCTTCCTGGAGTCCGAGCAGCCCGACACGCTGCCGTTCTCGCCCGAGGCCCGGACCAGGTTCGCGCACTGCGCCCGGGAGATCCGCGAGCTGCGCCGGGTGCTGGCCGAGCCGCTGCTGGAGGTGCTGCACCGGGTGCTGGCGGTCACCGGCCTGGAGATCGAGCTGGCCGCCTCCCCGCAGGCGCTGGCCGCCCGGCGCCGGGAGAGCCTGCAGGCCTTCCTGGACATCGCGGCCCGGTTCGCCGACCTGGACGGCGACCCGGGCCTGTCCGCGTTCCTGTCCTTCCTGAGGGCCGCCGAGGAGTACGACCGCGGCCTGGACTCCAGCCTGCCGGGCGGGGAGGACACCGTGAAGGTGCTCACCGCGCACAAGGCCAAGGGGCTGGAGTGGGACGTGGTGGCGCTGCCCGGCCTGGTCAAGGGCGCCTTCCCGAGCAACCGCTCGCGCGAGCGGTGGACCAGCCGCCGCCCGGTGCTGCCGTACCCGCTGCGCGGCGACGCGGCCACCCTGCCCGAGGTGCCGGCCTGGAACGCCAAGGGCCTGGCCGCCTTCCGGACGGCGCTGCGGGAGCAGGCCGCGACCGAGGAGCTGCGCCTGGGCTACGTGGCGGTGACCCGCCCGCGCACCCGGCTGCTCGCCTCGGGGCACTGGTGGGGCCCGACCCAGTCCACCGTGCGCGGCCCCTCCGAGTACCTGGAGGCGCTGCGCGGGCACGCCGAGCGGCCCGGCGCGGGCGAGGTCGAGCACTGGGCCGAGCCGCCGGTGGCCGGCGCCGAGAACCCGGCGCTGCGCCAGGCGGCCGACACCCCGTGGCCGCTGCCGCTGGACCCGGCCGCCCGGCTGGCCCGGCAGCGGGTGGCCGAGGTGGTGCGCGAGCGGCTGGCGGGCCGGCCGGCCCCCGCGCCCGAGCAGCTGGTCCCCGAGGAGCAGCGGCTGGTGGACTCCTGGGACCGCGACCTGAGCGCGCTGCTGGGCGAGCTGGCCCGGGCCCGCGGCGGGGTGCGCGAGGTACCGCTGCCGCCCGCGCTGTCGGCCACCCAGCTGATGCGGCTGGCCGCCGACCCGGACGGCTTCGCCAAGGAGCTGGCCCGCCCGCTGCCCCGCCCGCCGCAGCCCGCGGCCCGCCGGGGCACCCGCTTCCACGCCTGGATCCAGGCCCAGTACGCGCCGCTGCCGCTGCTGGAGCCGGAGGCGCTGCCCGGCCTGGACGAGGTCGAGGACATCGCCGACGAGCACGACCTGGAGCAGCTCAAGCAGGCCTTCCTGCGCGGCCCGTACGCCCACCGGCGCCCGTACCGGGTGGAGGCGCCGGTTCAGGTGGTGCTGGCGGGCCGGGTGGTGCGCGGCCGGATCGACGCGGTCTACCGGCTCGGTGACGGCCTGTCAGGGTCACGCTTCGAGGTGGTGGACTGGAAGACCGGCCACGAGGAGCGGGCCGACCCGCTGCAGCTGGCGGTCTACCGGCTGGCCTGGGCCGAGCAGCTCGGGCTGGAGCTGGAGCAGGTCACTGCGGCGTTCTGCCACATCCGCAGCGGGCGGGTCGAAAGACCGGTAGGACTTCCTGACCGGAACGCGTTGGAAACGCTCCTGATCGGGAAGAGTGACTAAGAGGTCACAGAGAGCATCCAACCCGTCACACGGTCGCGCGAAACCGATGCAGAGTGCACGTTTCGCCCCTATTGTGGGGTCGGTAACCGGTCACCCGCGTCTGCCGGGCCACCGGAAGGCCCCCGATCATCACCCTCAGTCATCGCCCCAGCTGCCGTCGGCGCGGGCGCCTTCTGCTGGAGAGACCTGAGTTGAGCGCGATGGGGAAGTTGATCGCGACATGGAACCGGATCCCGGCCCACCGGCTCGCCGGTCCGGGCCCCGCCGCCGCCCGCCCGTCGGGCACCTGGCCCAGGACGGCGCTGACGCTGCCGTTCGTCGGCATGGCGCTGGTGATCTGCCTGGACTACCTGTCCACCCTCGAAGTGACGGTCGAGCCGGCGCTGACCGCGGTACCGGCGCTGGCCGCGATCGTCAGCCGCCGGGTCTGGTACCCGATCCTGACCGGCCTGCTGGCCGAGGGGGCGGCCTTCGCGATGGCCACCTACAACGGCGTGCTGGGCGACTCGGTGCACAGCGCCACCGTCCTGGCCATCGCGCTGGTCACCGCGATCAGCTGGGTCAGCGCCACCCTGCGGGTCCGTCAGGACCAGGCGCTGGCCGACGCCCAGCTGGTGGCCGAGATCGCCCGGCGGGTGCTGCTGCGCTCGGTCCCGGACCGGGTGGGCAGCGTGCGGGCCGCCGTGCACTACGCGGCCGCCGCCGCGCACGCCCGGATCGGCGGCGACCTGTACGAGGTGGTCAACACCCGGCACGGGGTGCGCGCCGTGGTCGGCGACGTGCGCGGCAAGGGGCTCAACGCGGTGGAGACGGCCGCCGTCGTGCTGGGCGCCTTCCGGGAGGCGGCCCACCAGGAGCCGGCCCTGGACCGGGTGGCCGGCTGGCTGGCCGTCAGCCTGGACCGCGCGCTGCACGAGAACGACCACCCCGGGGTGGAGGAGGAGTTCGTCACCCTGGTGCTGATCGGGGTCGCGCCGGACGGCGCCGCGGAGATCGTCAACTGCGGCCACCCGGCCCCGCTGCTGCTGCGCGCGGACGGGCAGGTGCGGGCGCTGGAGCTGGCCGACACGGTGCCGCCGATCGGGGTGCTGGACCCGGAGCTGGTGGCGCCGCCGGTGCAGCGGGTGCCGTTCGAGCCGGGCGACCGGGTGCTGCTCTTCACCGACGGGGTGATCGAGGCCCGCGACCGGGCCGGCCGGTTCTACCCGCTGGCCGAGCGGCTGCCCGGCTGCGCCGCGGGCAGCCCGGTGGAGGTGCTGGACCGCCTGCACGAGGACGTGGTGCGCCACGTCGGCCGCCAACTGGGGGACGACGCGGCGATGCTGCTGCTCGAGTACCGGCCGGCCGTGCCCGGCGAGACGCAACTGCCGCACCAGAACGTCCGGCTGGCGCACCAGTAGCCCGGTCCCGCTGATCTACAGCTCGACCTCCACCAGCAGCGGCCGGTGGTCGCTGACCCCGACCCGGGGGGCGGCCACCAGGCCCACGGCGGTGCGCGGCACGCCCACCGCCAGCACGTGGTCGAACTGCACGGCCGGCCGGTGCGAGGGGTAGGTGGGGGTGCGGGCCAGGTCGTGCCAGCCCTGCAGTCGCGGGCCCACCTCGCGCCCGCGCCGCCGCCCGCCGGGCAGCGCCCCGCGGGCGTGCCGGGCCGCGCGCAGCTCGCGGATCCGGCGCGGCGAGGCCGGGGCCCGGTCCAGCGCGGTGGCCGAGCCGAGCACGGTCCGCGGCACCGGCCCGACCAGGTTGAAGTCCCCCAGCACCAGGTAGGGCCGGGGCAGGTCGGCGATCCAGCGGCGGATCCCGGCCAGCTGGGCCATGTTCCAGCCGGGCACGAAGGACAGGTGGGTGGCCACCACGGTGAACTCGCCCTGCTCGCCCGCCAGGACCGCGGCCAGCGCGGCCCGCGGCTCGTCCGGCACCGGCGTCAGCCCGCGCCGGCCGGCCACCCGCAGCGGCAGGCCGAACGGCGCCGGCGCGAACCGCCGGGCCCGCCAGTGCCGCACCGGGAGCCGGCTGAGCAGGGCGGTGCCGTAGGAGGGGCGGTCGGCGGCGGCGCCCAGGTCCTGCGGGCCGTAGACCCGCAGGCCGTCGGGTTCGGGATCGCGCAGCCAGCCGGCCACCGGGGCCGGGCGTCCGTGCAGCGCGGCGGCGAACCGCCAGTCGGCCGCGTCCATCGCCTTGGCCGCCACCGCCGTCTGGTCGGCCAGCCCGGACCGCTGCTGGTGCCGGTCCACCTCCTGGAGCGCCAGCACGTCGGCGTCCAGGGCGGCGATCGCCTCGTGCAGCGGCTCGGCGGCCTCGGTGGGGTAGGGGAGCGGGCTGCCGTCGGCGGCCAGCGGCTGGCCGTGCAGCAGGTTGAAGGTCGCGATGCGCAGTGGGCTCACAACTGGTGACGGTACGCCCACCTGACACGGCGTGGGGTGCGCGACGGGCTTGAGGAGACGGCACATACCCGGTATACATACTCGGTATGTCGATCAAACACGGTCTGCTCGCCCTGCTCGACCAGGGGCCCAGATACGGCTACCAGCTGCGCACCGAGTTCGAGGCGCGCACCGGCGCCACCTGGCCGCTGAACGTCGGGCAGGTGTACACCACGCTGGGTCGGCTGGAGCGGGACGGCCTGGTGCTCCCGGACGGGGAGGACGAGGAGGGCCACCTCTTCTACCGGGTCACCGACCGCGGCCGGGCCGAGCTGCGCAACTGGTTCGAGACCCCGGTGCCGCGCACCAACCCGCCCCGGGACGAGCTGGCGATCAAGCTGGCGATGGCGGTCACGGTGCCCGGGGTGGACGTCCAGGCGGTGGTCCAGGGCCAGCGCCGGCACAGCATCCAGGCGCTGCAGGACTACACCCGGCTCAAGGCCCGGGCGCTCGCGGCGGTGGCCGAACCGGCCGCCGGCGGGACCGAGCTGGCCTGGCTGCTGGTGCTCGACCAGTTGATCTTCCAGACCGAGGCCGAGGTCCGCTGGCTGGACCACTGCGAGACCCGGCTGGCCCAGCACCGCCCACAGCCGGTCCCGGCGCAGGAACCCGCACCCGGCACCGGCGAGCAGGAACCCGCGCCGACGACGCGTGGACGCGGGAAGCAACGACAGGGGGAACGATGACCACCACCACCGACCCGATACTGCGGCTGGAGCAGGTGACCCGGGTGCACGGCCAGGGCGCCGCCGAGGTGCACGCACTGCGCTCGGTGAGCCTGGCGGTGCACCCCGGCGAGTTCGTCGCCGTGATGGGTCCCTCCGGCTCCGGCAAGTCCACCCTGCTCACCCTGGCCGGCGGCCTGGACCGCCCCAGCGGCGGGCGGGTGCTGGTGCAGGGCCGCTCGCTCGGCGAGCTGAGCCGCCGTCAGCTGGCGCAGGTGCGCCGGCGCGCGGTCGGCTACGTCTTCCAGGACTACAACCTGATCCCGGCGCTGACCGCGGTGGAGAACACCATGCTGCCGCGCGAGTTGGACGGGGTGCCGGCCCGCACCGCACGGCGCGAGGCCATGGAGGCGCTGGCCGAGGTCGGCATCGCCGAGCTGGCGGACCGGTTCCCCGACGACATGTCGGGCGGCCAGCAGCAGCGGGTCGCGATCGCCCGGGCGCTGATCGGCGAGCGGGGCCTGGTGCTGGCCGACGAGCCCACCGGCGCGCTGGACTCCAGCACCGGAGAGGCGGTGCTGGCGGTGCTGCGGACCCGCTGCGACGCGGGCGCGGCCGCGGTGCTGGTCACCCACGAGGCCCGGCACGCGGCCTGGGCGGACCGGGTGGTCTTCCTGCGCGACGGCCGGATGGTGGACGAGACCGGCCGGCAGAGCGCCGAGCAGCTGCTCGCCGCTGCCGCCGGCAACGCCCAGGGGGGCGAGCTGTGAGGCTCCCCGCGCTGCGGGCCGCGCTGCGGATCGCACGCCGCGACGCGTTGCGGGCCAAGGGGCGCAGCGCCCTGGTGCTGGCCATGATCGCGCTGCCGGTGCTCGGGGTGGCCGGTGCCGACGTGGTCTACCGCAGCACCGACCTGACCACGGCTCAGCAGGTGGAGCGTCAGCTCGGCCGGGCGGACGTGCTGCTGCAGTCCAGCGGGTCCGGCTACGAGGTCGTGCAGGCCCCGCTCGCCTGGGACGGCCAGATCGGGCACTGGGTCCAGCCGGGGCCCGAGCAGCAGAGCAGCAAGGACACCGAGCCGGGCGCCCTGGCCGCCCGGCTGCTGCCGCCCGGCTCGGTGCTCTACCCGCTGACCACCGCCGACACGATGGCCGGCAGCAAGGACGGCCTGCTGCGCAGTCGGCTGACCCAGGCGGACCTGACCGACCAGGTCTGGCACGGCCGGATCAACCTGGTGGGCGGCCACGCCCCGGTGACGGACGACCAGATCGCCGTGACCCAGGCCTTCCTGGACTCCGCCGGCCTGCGGCTGGGCGCGAGCACCGTGCTCGGCGGCGACCACGGGAAGTCCTTCACCATCACCGGGGTGGTCGAGCATCCGGACCAGCTGCGGCTGGTCGAGGCGGTCGGCCGGCCCGGCGCGTTCGGCGACCTGATGCCCACCGGTCCGGACCGGAACTACAGCTGGCTGGTGCGGCTGCCGGCCGGCGCGAGCGTGGACTGGCCGGCCGTGCAGCAGCTCAACAAGTACGGATTCGCGGCCAGTTCGCGGGCGGTGGCGCTGCACCCGCCGGCTCGGAACCAGGTCCCCTACTACGCCCAGCAGTCCACGGGCAGCAGCGACCGCTCGGCCACCGTGGTGCTGGTCACCGTGGTCGGCATGGCGCTGCTGGAGGTGGTGCTGCTCGCGGGCCCCGCGTTCGCTGTCGGGGCCCGGCGGTCCCGGCGCCAGCTGGGGCTCATCGCGGCCGGCGGCGGCGACCGGGCTCAGGTGCGCGCGGTGGTGCTCGGCAGCGGTGCGGTGCTCGGCCTGGCCGGGGCGGTGGTCGGGGTGCTGCTCGGGGCGCTGGGCGTGCTGGTGGCCCGGCCGTGGCTGGAGCGGGCCGGGGGTGCCCGGTTCGGCTCCTTCGCGCTGGCGCCGCTGGACCTGCTCGCGGTGGCCGGGCTCGGGCTGGCCACCGGGCTGCTGGCGGCCGTGGTGCCGGCGGTGCAGGCCGGGCGGCAGGAGGTGCTGGTCGCGCTGACCGGGCGCGGTGAGCTGAAGCCGGTGCCGCGCCTGCTGACCCTGCTGGGCGTGCTGATGGTGCTGGGCGGGGCGGCGCTCGCGCTGTTCGGGGTGAGCAACGGGACCATGCGCAACACCGCGGTGCTGGGCGGCTCGGCGGTGGCCGAGCTGGGCATGGTCGCCTGCACCCCGGTGCTGGTGGGCCTGTTCGGCCGACTCGGGAAGGTGCTGCCGCTGGCCCCGCGGCTGGCGCTGCGCGACTCGGTGCGCCACCGCGGCCGCACCTCGCCGGCGGTGGCCGCCGTGATGGCCGCGGTGGCCGGCGCGGTCGCGGTCGGCGTCTACGGCGCCAGCAACGACCAGGAGATGCGCGAGCACTACGTCGCCACCGCACCGGCCGGCGCGGTCACCCTGCTCAGCTACCCCGATCCGGCCGCTGCCCCGCTGGACCGGCAGCGGGCCGCGGTCGAGCGGGCGATGCCCGGGCTGGGTGAGCGGGCCGACGTGCGGGCGGTCGACTCCCCGGGCAGTTGCGTGCTCGGTCCGGCCGACTGCCACCAGGCGACCAGCTCGGCCAGCCTGGTGGCGCCGCCGGCCAAGCGCTGCCCGCTGATGGACCAGCAGAGCCCGAGCGGGCCCGGCGACCTGGCGCTCGCGCGCGACCCGCGCTGCCTGAACCCGGTGGAGTCCGTCAGGTTCGGTCCGATGGTCTCCGGCGACCCGGCGCTGCTGCACAGCCTGTTCGGAGTGGACGACGCGGCGGTGCGCCAGGCCGCGGCCGACGGCAAGGTGGTGGTCTTCGACCCGTCGATGATCGACAACGGCAAGACCGTGCTGCGGGTGTCGGGCCAGAGCGACCCCGCCAACCCGGCCTGGACCCACCACGACCAGCTGGTGGACGCGGTGCTGGTCCGCAGTGGTCCCGCCGTCCACACCAGCTACTTCAGCCCGGCAGCCGTGGCCGAGCTCGGGCTGCTGACCCGCGACTTCGGTTCGGTCTGGCGGCCGGCGGCGGTGCCCTCCGCGGGCGCCGAGCAGCGGGCGCAGGGCGCGCTGGGCAAGCTCGGGGTGCGCAGTTGGCAGTTCTCGGTGGAGCGCGGCTACCGGGCGCAGAACTCCGCCATGGAGCTGGGACTGACCGGTTTCGCCGCGCTGGTCGCGCTCGGTGCGGCCGGGATCGCCACCGGGCTGGCCGCGGCCGACTCGCAGCGGGACCTGGCCACCCTGGCGGCGGTCGGCGCCGAACCGCGGATCCGGCGCAGCCTGTCCGGCTTCCAGTGCGGAGTGATCGCCGCGATGGGGGCGGTGCTGGGCACGGTGTGCGGGATGGTGCCGGCGGTGGCGCTGCGGGAGGCGAAGGGGATGGCCCCGCCCTCCCGGCTGCTGGAGGGCCAGGCGCACGTGGTGATCGCCGTGCCGTGGCTGAACCTCGGGCTCACCCTGGTGGCGCTGCCGCTGCTGGCGGCCCTGCTGGCGGCCGTGGTCACCCGCTCGCGCACGGTGCTGGCCCGCCGGACGGCGTGACCGACCCCACAGCGCCGCCGCGGTCCGCACCCCGGACCTCGGCGGCGCCCACCCTTCGGGGCGAACTAAGGTCAACCGTATGACGAAAACCCCGGACAGCGCCGTCCGCTCCTACATCGCCCAGCACCAGGAGGCCTTCCTGGCCGACCTCGCCGACTGGCTGCGCATCCCCTCGGTCTCCGCCGACCCCGACCGGGCCGGCGACGTGCGCCGCTCGGCCGAGTGGCTGGCCGAGAAGCTGCGCGGGACCGGGTTCCCGGTGGTGGAGGTCTGGGAGACGGACGGACTGCCGGCGGTCTTCGCCGAGTGGCCCGCGGGCGAGGCCGGGGTGCCCACCGTGCTGGTCTACGGCCACCACGACGTGCAGCCGGCCGCCAAGGCGGACGGCTGGCGGACCGAGCCGTTCGAGCCGACCGTGGTCGGCAACCGGCTGCACGCGCGCGGCGCGGCCGACGACAAGGGCCAGGTCTTCTTCCACACCCTGGGGCTGCGCGCGCACCTGGCCGCCACCGGCCGCAGCGCGCCGGCAGTCAACCTCAAGCTGCTGATCGAGGGCGAGGAGGAGTCCGGCTCGCCGAACTTCGGCGCGCTGATCCGCCGTCAGGCCGAGCGGCTGGCCGCCGACCTGGTGGTGGTCTCCGACACCGGGATGTGGGACGAGCGCACCCCGACCGTCTGCACCGGCATGCGCGGCAAGCTCGACTGCCAGATCGACCTGACCGGGCCGGACAGCGACATCCACTCCGGCTCCTTCGGCGGCGCGGTGCCCAACCCGGCCACCACCGCGGCCGAGCTCGCGGCCGCGCTCCACGACGAGCAGCGGCGGATCGCGCTGCCCGGCTTCTACGACGGGATCGTGGAGCTGACCGAGCGCGAGCGCGAGCTGTTCGCCAAGCTCCCCTTCGACGAGGCGGGCTGGCTGGCCACCGCGAAGTCGCACGGCCTGCAGGGCGAGGCCGGCTACTCCACCCTGGAGCGGATCTGGGCCCGGCCCACCGCCGAGGTGAACGGCGTCTGGGGCGGCTACACCGGCCCCGGCACCAAGACCATCGTGCCGGCCGAGGCGCACCTCAAGCTCTCCTTCCGGCTGGTCGCCGGCCAGGAGCCGGAGCGGATCGAGCAGACGGTGCGGGACTGGGTGGCCGCCCGGGTGCCGGCCGGGATCGGGCACCGGGTGCACTTCGGCAGCATCACCCGGCCCTGCCTGACCCCGCTGGACCACCCGGCGCTGCGCTCCACGGTGCGGGCGATGGAGCGGGCCTTCGAGCAGGAGGTGCTCTTCACCCGGGAGGGCGGCTCCGGGCCGGCCGCCGACCTGCGCGACGTGCTCGGCGCCACCGTGCTGTTCCTGGGCATCTCGGTGCCCTCGGACGGCTGGCACTCGGTGGACGAGAAGGTCGAGCTGGACCTGCTCCTCAAGGGTGTCGAGGCCGCCGCCTACCTGTGGGGCGACCTGGCCGAGAACCACCGCTGAGCCCCGGTGGACGCTGAGATGACGAAGACCGCGCGAAACGGGGACGGAGCACCATGAGCAAGTCTGAGACCGCACGCCCACTGCCGCTGGCCCGGGCCGGGGTGGACCGGGCGGCGCAGCACCGGCTGGACGAGCCGTGGCTGGCGGCCGCCTGGAGCCACCCGAGCACCAAGGTGCTGCCGATCGCCGGGGGCGAGGCCTTCGTGGTGGACACCGGGGAGGGCTCCGAGCTGGTGCTTCTGCCCTCCTTCGAGGCGCCGCAGGGCGGGGACCGCTACTTCCTGGGCATCGACGAGGACGGGGTCTGCTACTTCGCGCTGGCCGGCGAGGCGCTGCCCGGGCGGCTGGACGGCGACGCCCGGCCCGCCGGGCTGCGCGAGGTGGGCGGCTCGCTGTCGCCCCGTGACGCCGGGCTGCTGGTGCACGCGGTGGCGCTGGAGCACTGGCACCGGCTGCACAGCTTCTGCTCGCGCTGCGGGCACCCGACCGAGAAGGCGGGCGCCGGGCACCTGCGCCGGTGCACCTCCTGCGCGGCCGAGCACTACCCGCGCACCGACCCGGCGGTGATCATGCTGATCACCGACGAGCAGGACCGCTGCCTGCTGGGCCGGCAGGCGATCTGGCCGGAGGGGCGCTGGTCCACGCTGGCCGGGTTCGTCGAGCCGGGCGAGTCGATCGAGCAGGCGGTGGCCCGCGAGGTGCTCGAGGAGGCCGGGGTACGGGTGGGCGAGGTCGCCTATGTGGCCAGCCAGCCGTGGCCGTTCCCGGCCAGCCTGATGCTGGGCTTCACCGGCACGGTGGCCCCGGGCGGGGCCCAGATCACGGTGGACGGCGAGGAGCTGGCCGAGGCCCGGTGGTTCTCCCGGGAGGACCTGCGGGCGGGCTGGGAGTCGGGCGAGATCGTGCCGCCGACCGGGATCTCGATCGCCCGGCACCTGATCGAGGACTGGTACGGAGAACCGATACCGCAGACGGCGCGGTGGTGACGGCGTGAATTGTCCGGGGGCGTGCGATTCGATCGCACGCCCCTTCTTGCTGCATTGCCCACGGAATACCCGGGAGTCGATGCAGAACTGTTCATCCACACAGGTCAGGAACGTTCTGTGGATGATCCGGGCCGGAGCTGACGGAGCAATCATGGCCAGTTATGGTCGGTTTAGCTGAAAGGCCGTCACCCTGCTCGATACATTTCCGGGGTGACCCTCTCCAGTGGCAGCGTGTCGTCCCCCAAGTACCAGCGGCTGGCCGCCGATCTGCGGCGCCGGATCGCGGCCGGAGAGTGGCGCGCGGACACCGCGCTGCCGGTGGAGTCGGAGCTGGAGCAGCAGTACGGCGTGGCCCGCAACACGGTGCGGCTCGCGGTGGACGTGCTGGTCAACGAGGGGAGGCTGGTCCGGCTGCAGGGCAAGGGCACGTTCCTGCGCGAGCACCCGATGCTGGACCACCGGGCCTACGGGCCGCCGGCCGCGCCGCTGCCGGTGCCGACCCAGCGGGACGGGCTGGCGGCGCCCAGCGAGGTGTACAGCGTCGAGGCGGACGCCGCCGGGCGGGTGCTCAGCGCCGAGTTCGAGATGCTGATCGTGCGGGCCCGGGTGGACGTGGCCGAACGGCTCGGGCTGCGGCCGGGGGAGGCCGTGGTGGTCCGCCGCCAGCTGCGGCTGCTGGACCGCGAGCCCTACTCGATCGAGGAGAGCCACTACCGGGCCGGGGTGGCCGCGGGGACGGCGCTGATGGAGCCGGACCCGGTGCCCGGCGGGGACGAGGCGGTGCTGGCGGCGCTCGGCCGCCAGGAGGTGGGCGCGGTGGACCAGTTGGTGGCCCGGATGCCCGGGCCGGAGGAGGCCCAGTGGTTCCAGGGCGGGCCCGGGGTGCCGCTGCTGGTGCAGACCCGGGTCACCTACGACCGGCGCGGGCCGGTGCGGGTGATCGAGACCCGGTACTCGGCGGACCGCTGCCGGCTGGTCTACGGGCTGGGCGAGCTCGGCGCCCGCTGACCGGGGCCGCTGACCGGGCCGCCCGCCCCCGGGGGACGAGCGGCCCGGCCGGCCGGCGCCGGATCAGGCGGCCAGCGCCTTCTTGACCTGCAGCAGGCTCGGGTTGGTCATCACGGCCTCCTCGCCGCTGGTGCCGGTGACCAGGACGGTCGGCACGGTCTGGTTGCCGTTGTTGACCTTCTCGACGAAGGCGGCCGAGGCCGGGTCCTGCTCGATGTTGATCTCGGTGTAGGCGATGCCCTCGCGGTCGAGCTGGCTCTTGAGACGGTTGCAGTAGCCGCACCAGGTCGTGCTGTACATCGTGACGCTGCCGGACATCGAACAGGCTCCTTCGTCGGGGTGGGTCCGTCGGAGTGCGACGAGGCGGCGCCGCCGGAAGCGGGCCGCCGGGAAGCACAACGTACGCCCTCGCCCGCCCATTCCGGTCTGCGTTGTCCACAGCCCCGCGATGACGAGCGGACCGTATGACGATCCTGTCGGGGTTGTGGACAACGCGGCGCACGGTGTCGGTCGCGGCTGCGAGGATGGGGCCCATGCAGCAGGAGCTCTCGATGGACGGCGCCGGGGTCGGCGGGCCCGGCGGTGCGAGCTGGTACGGCGCCCGCCCGAGCGATCCGGACGCGGTGCTGGCCGGGCTGGACCCGGAGCAGCGCGCGGTCGCCACCGCCCTGCACGGGCCGGTCTGCGTGCTGGCCGGCGCCGGCACCGGCAAGACCAGGGCGATCACCCACCGGATCGCCTACGGGGTGCGCACCGGCGTCTTCCAGCCGCAGCAGGTGCTCGCGGTGACCTTCACCGCGCGCGCCGCCGGCGAGATGCGCGGCCGGCTGCGCCAGCTCGGCGCCGACGGGGTGCAGGCCCGCACCTTCCACTCAGCCGCGCTGCGCCAGCTCCAGTACTTCTGGCCGCGCGCGGTCGGCGGGGAGGTGCCCCGGCTGCTGGAGCGCAAGGTGCAGTTGGTGGCCGAGGCGGCCGGCCGCAGCGGCCTGCGGGTGCAGCGCTCCGAACTGCGCGACCTGACCAGTGAGATCGAGTGGGCCAAGGTCACCCAGATCGTGCCGGACGACTACCCGGTCGCGGTCGCCAAGGCCGGCCGCGACGCCCCCCGGGACGCGAGCGAGATCACCCGCGTCTACGCGGCCTACGAGCAGGCCAAGCGCGACCGCAACGTGATCGACTTCGAGGACGTGCTGCTGCTCACCGCCGCCATCCTGGAGGACCGCCCGGAGATCGCCGAGCGGGTGCGCGGCCAGTACCGCCACTTCACCGTGGACGAGTACCAGGACGTCTCCCCGCTGCAGCAGCGCCTGCTCGACCAGTGGACCGGCGGCGGGGCCGGGGCCGGCCTGTGCGTGGTCGGCGACGCCAGCCAGACCATCTACTCGTTCACCGGCGCCACCCCCGACTACCTGCTGAACTTCCGCACCAAGCACCCCGACGCCACCGTGGTGAAGCTGGTCCGGGACTACCGCTCCACCCCGCAGGTGGTGCACCTGGCCAACGGCCTGCTCGGCCACGCCCGCGGCGAGGCCGCCCGGCACCGCCTCGAGCTGGTCTCGCAGCGCCCCAGCGGCCCCGAGCCGGTCTACCTCGAGTACCCGGACGAGCCCGCCGAGGCCGAGGCCACCGCCTACCGGATCAAGGAGCTGATCGAGCAGGGCGTGCGGCCCAGCGAGATCGCGGTGCTGTTCCGCACCAACGGCATGTCCGAGATCTACGAGCAGGCGCTCGCCGACCTGGGGCTGGCCTACCAGCTCAAGGGCGCCGAGCGGTTCTTCGAGCGGCCCGAGGTGCGCGAGGCCGGGCTGCTGCTGCGCGGCGCGGCCCGGGCCGGCAGCGATCCGCTCACCGCCGACGCCCCCGACCTGGCCGCCCAGGTCCGCGCGGTGCTGGCCACCCGGGGTTTCACCGCCACCGCGCCGGCCGGCTCCGGTGCGGTGCGCGAGCGCTGGGAGTCGCTGGCCGCGCTGGTCCGCCTGGCCGAGGAGTTCGAGGCCGGGCGCCGGGCGGCCGGGGAGCCGGCCGACCTGCCGGCCTACGTGGCCGAGTTGGACGCCCGGGCCGCCGCCCAGCACGCGCCCGCCGTCGAAGGGGTCACCCTGGCCTCGCTGCACGCCGCCAAGGGCCTGGAGTGGGACGCGGTGTTCCTGGTCGGCCTGACCGAGGGCACCCTGCCGATCATCTACGCCAAGACGGACGAGCAGTTGGAGGAGGAACGCCGGCTGCTCTACGTCGGGGTGACCAGGGCCCGGGCCCACCTGTCGCTCTCCTGGGCGCTGGCCCGCTCGCCGGGCGGCCGGGCCGGCCGCAAACCCACCCGCTTCCTGGACGGGCTGCGCCCGGGCTCCGGCGCGGGCGGCTCCCGCACCGGGGCGCGTGGCGGCGCGGAGGGCTCGGGGGAGCGTTCGGCGGCGCGCCGGGCGCCGCGCGGGCCGGTCCGCTGCCGGGTCTGCGGGCGGACCCTGACGGAGGCGGTGGAGCGCAAGCTGCGCCGCTGCGAGGACTGCCCCTCCACGATGGACGAGGGGCTGTACGAGCGGCTGCGCGAGTGGCGCTCGCGCCGCGCCAAGGAGCAGGGGGTCCCCGCCTACGTGGTCTTCACCGACGCCACCCTGATGGCGATCGCCGAGGACGTGCCCGCAAGCGTCGCGGAACTGACCCAGATCTCCGGCGTCGGTGCCATGAAGCTGGACAAGTACGGGGCTGACGTGCTCTCGTTGTGCTCGGGGGAAGACCCCGAGGTGGAGCAGGCCGCTGAGTCGGACGACCCCTCGGGTGAGGTCGACGCAGGCCTTGCCGAGGACGAGTCCGAAAACTCGCCGGAAAAATAGTTTGCGCGCTGTGCATGAAGCGCAATAGCCTGCCGGAGCGGTCAAGGGGACGCGGCCGCAAAAGCCTCGGGAACCATCCTGACCTGGCTTTCCCCTGCGCATGATCTTGCTTGACCCTGCCCCGGCAGGACGCACGACCTGACAGACATCCGAACACCGGAGCCCGGGGGACTGGGCACCGCGAGACGCCGAGAGGAGGCGAAGACAGTGGGAACGAACCAGATGATCACCAAACTGACTGGCCAGACCTCTGTCGTTGCCTCGCTGTCCGGCGTGCTCGGCGGTCTGGGTCTCGACGCCATTCCCGGCGGCGTTGCCGGCGGTGCCAGCGCTTCGTGCGCCGGTCTGCTCAGCGCCTCCCTCGCCCCCAGTGTCCTGGGGACGGGTGTCGAGACGGGTCTGTTCCTGGGCTGGGGCGAGGTCTCCGTCGACTCGGTGCGCGTGATGCGCGACGAGCGACCGACCAAGGCACCGAAGGCAGTGGCAGTGGCGGCCGAGCATGGCGCCTATCTGCGGGCCGGCGGTGCCGGAGCCGCCAAGCAGGACGAGCAGCTGATCAACCAGGCCAAGGCCGCCTTTGCAGGCGCCGAGGCCGTCCGGAGCCGGGCCTTCCGCGGGCCTGAACCCTGGAGAGAGCGAACCTGAGGAACCCTCAGGTCGGCCACTCCAGGGCCGCGGAACCCGTCTCACGGGATCCGCGGCCCTTCTGTTATGTCCGGTACGACAGACCACCCAAGGCCCTCCGGGGCCTCCGGCCCAGCCCGACCAGTCAGCTGGACCGGAACCACAACAAGACGAGGAAGACGCCACCAGTGTCCACGGTCATCACACCGCCCCTCCCGTCCGTACCGGCAGTGCCGATCCCGGCTACTCCTGCTCCGTTCCCCCCTCCGGAAGGCTCTCTCATGCAGCTCACCTCGCTCGACGACGCCGAGACGCTCGGCGCTCCCATCCCGTGCCGCTCCTTCGACCCCGAGGTCTTCTTCGCCGAGACCCCGGCTGACGTGGAGTACGCGAAGACCCTGTGCGGCACCTGCCCGGTCAAGGAGGCCTGCCTGGCCGGCGCCCTCGACCGCCGCGAGCCGTGGGGCGTCTGGGGTGGCGAGCTCTTCGTCCAGGGTGTCGTGGTGGCCCGCAAGCGGCCGCGTGGGCGTCCGCGCAAGACCGAGGTTTCCGCGTGAACCCGCTTCGAGCAGCGACAGTCCCCCGGGAATGCCCCCCGGCGGACGGCGCCCTGCGCCACTCCGTTCGCATCGCCCATGCCCAGGCTGATGCCGCGGTACAGACCCCCTATCCGACCACGCACCACGAGCAGGACCACGACATGGCGATCACCGCGGGGCCGAACGCCCGCGCCGAGCAGACCACCGAACTTTCGATCCAGAACAGGACCCTCGAGATGCATCTACTGCAAGAAAACCTGGCCCGCGCCCATATGCAAGAGCGCCTGCAGGAGGCGGAGGACCAACGCCTGGCCCTGCGGGCGATGCGGGTCGCCAAGCTGCGCCGCAAGGCCGAGCGGGCCTCGCTGCGGGCTCGCAAGGTGCTGGCCACCGCGGTGCTCTGAGCCGGCGGCCCCAGGGCCCGTCGACTGTCCGACCTGACGCTTGCGGTGGCGGTGCCCCGGCAGTCCCCGAGGAAGGGACGGCCGGGGCACCGCCGCGTCCGGCCCCGGACGCCGCGCGGGCGGCGCGGCCGGGCCTGCTCGGCGGCTACTCGGCCTCGGCGAAGCCCGGCAGCCAGTCGAGCATCTCGCGGCGGAACGGCGCCTGGGCGCCCAGCTGGCAGAGCACCCCGATGGTGCTCAGGGTGACCCGGTGGATCAGCAGGTAGTCCGGCGGCAGGTTGAGCTGCTTGCCCAGGTTGTGGGCGGGGGAGCGGGGATCGGCGATCCGGGCCGCCTGCGCCCGCATCCAGGACCGGGTGAAGTGGAACCGGTCTACCGCGGCCGGCTCGATGATCGGGCGCAGGTAGTCCAGCACCGCGTCCGGGTCGAGCTGGATGGTCGGCTTGACGAAGCCCTCGGTCCGCAGCATGTCCAGCACGCCGACCGCGTCGTCGGCCAGGGCCAGCCGCAGCGAGTCGCCGATCGGGCGGGGCAGGCCGCCGGGCAGCCGGTCCACGGTGCCGAAATCCAGCACGCCCAGGCGCCAGCCCTCGATCGGGCCGTCGTCCTTGAGCAGCCGGAAGTTGCCCGGGTGCGGATCGGCGTGCAGCAAGCCGGTGCGGGCCGGGCCGGCGAACAGGAAGTGCGCCAGCAGGTGCCCGGCCCGGTTGCGCTCGGCCTGGCTCCCGGCGGAGATCACCTCGGCCAGCGGCGTGCCGTCCATCCACTCGGTGACCAGCACCTGGTCGGCCTGGGCCACCACGCCCGGCACCTGGATGTCCGGGTCGCCGGCGAACTCCGCGGCGTGCGCGCGCTGGGCCTCGGCCTCCAGCGCGTAGTCCAGCTCCTCGCAGATCCGCTCGCGCAACTCGGTGATCAGCGGCTTGATGTCCAGCCCGGGGATCAGCGGGCCGACCAGCCAGGCCACCCGGCTGAGCTGGCCCAGGTCGGACAGCAGCGCCTCGCCGGCCCCGGGGTACTGCACCTTGACCGCGACCGGCCGGCCGTCCTGCCAGACCGCCCGGTGAACCTGGCCGATCGAGGCGGCGGCGGCCGGGCGGTCGTCGAAGCTGCGGAAGTCGGAGCGCCAGTCCTTGCCGAGCCGCTCGGCCAGCGCCGCGTGAACGCTGGCGGCCGGCATCGGCGGCGCCGCGTCCTGAAGCTTCGTCAGCGCGGCCCGGTAGGGGCCGGCCACCTCCTCGGGCAGGGCCGCCTCGAAGACCGAGAGCACCTGACCGAACTTCATGGCGCCGCCCTTGAGCTCGCCGAGGACCTTGAACAGCTGGTCCGCGGTGGCTTGCTGGAGCTCGGCGGTGACCGCCTCGGCGGACCGGCCGCCGATCCGCTTGCCCAAGCCCAGGGTGGCCCGGCCCGCGATCCCCAAGGGCAGCGCGGCGAGCCGTGCGGTGCGGGTCATAGCCTTGCGCGGAAGATCGCTCACCCGGGGCCTCCCAATCCTGCCACCCCTCACGAATGGCCTGCTGTGGCCGGGGGACGGCGGCCACTAGGCCATTGTGCCCGCTCCCCGCTTGCACCCGGCCAGCGCCGGCCGACCGGATCGGGCGGGACGGCTCGGCATCGAGCGGGGCGGTGCGGCGCCCCGGCCGCCGGATCAGCGCCAGAAGCAGCCGCAGTCCAGGTGGGGCGGCAGGCGCCGCCGACGGGCCATGCCGTCGGCGGCGGAGACCTCGAAGTAGCCGTCCACGCTGAGCGGTCGGGCGCCGTCCAGCTGGAGCAGCACCTGCAGGGCGGCCAGGCCGGCGACCGCGGTGGCCAGCGCCCCGTCACAGGCCGGCTCCGGCGGCCGGCCTGGCCCGCCGTCGGCCAGCTGCGCGAGCAGTTGCGGCCAGGCCGAATCCTGCTCGGCCCGGGTCAGCGCGACGCAGCCGCCGCAGGCCGAGGCCCCGGGCAGCACCAGCGGGCCGACCACCCCCAGGTGCTCGACCACCCCGGTGTAGAGGTGCGGCACCCCGGCCCGCAGCAACGCCCGGGCCGCCACCGCCGGACCGGCGAAGGCACCGCTGCCGTCCCGCGGGGCGAACACCACCAGATCCGGCCGGGGCGGCCGCTCAGGCCGCTCGAGGTGCCCCGACTGCCCCGGCTGCCCGGTGGGCGGCCCGGTCCCCGCCGCGGGCCGGCCGGCGGCCCGGGCCACCACCTCGCGCGCCGCGCCGACCCGGGAGCGGCCCAGCTGTTCGGGCCCGAGCCCGGCGGGGGAGCAGTCCGCGGGGTGCACCCGCCCCTCGTCCAGCACCGCGACCGCGCCCACCCCGGCCGCCGCCAGCGCGGCCGCCAGCGCCGCCCCGACCCGCCCGGCGCCGCGCACCTCGACCCGGGCCCGCGCCCGCGCGGCGAGCTTGGCGGCACCCGCCCCGGGCGGTGGATGGAGCAGCGAGAGCGAGGCCAGATCGGGGCCGAGCAACGCGCGCCGGCTGGGCACCAACCCGGTCAGCTCGCGCTCGACGGCGCCCGCGTCCTCCAGCAGGCCGGTGCGGGCCAGCTCGGCCAGCGCCTCGCGGACGTACGGCGGGGCCAGCCCCAGGCGGCCGGCGGCGGCCTCGACCGCGCTGGTGTCCCGCTCCCCGTCGAGCAGGGCGAGGAAGGAGCGGTACCGCTCGTCCGCCTCGGCGACCACCTGGGCGCGCTCAGGGTCGGTGCCGAACTGCAGCGTCCGCCCGTCCCGCCAGGCGCGGGAGAGCGCGGGCTTGAGGAGCGGCCGCACCGCAGCCGCCCCGGAGCGGGGCAGCGCGCGCTGCTCGGTCTGCACGGTCGACATGGCGACTCCAATTCCCCGCGGGACAGTGCGCACGCCGATTGCCGAATGGCTTCACCCGACTCCGGTGCGTAATGAGAGCCTGCCTCAGCTGCGGAATTTCACCAACCCAGTTGTCCACAGGCAGCGGAGATCATCTGACCAGCATTCAGGCGGTCCGCATTCCGGAAGGTGAATGCTGATCACCGGGAGAAAGAAATCCGGCCCGGGCAGCGGACTTATGTCAGCCCCACCGGGTAACGTCGTGTGCCATGGCAGCCGAACGGGATTCCAAGCCCTCGGCGTCGCCTCGGCGTGCCCGTGCCGCGGCCGGGCCGGGTCCCGCGACGCCCGCGCACCGCACGGTGGAGGCGCCCGGCGCCCCCCAGCGCCCGACCGACGCCCCCCGCACCCCCCATGGCCACGCCCACGGCGGCCCGGTCGAGGTGCGTCGCAGTGCCCGCCGCAGCCGCACGGTCTCGGCCTACCGCGAGGGCGACCGCACGATCGTGCTGATCCCGGCCCGGATGTCGCCGGCCGAGGAGCAGCGCTGGGTCGCGCAGATGCTGGACCGGCTCGCCGCCCAGGAGAGCCGCCGCACCCTGGGTGACGAGGCGCTGTTCGAGAAGGCCCGCCGCCTGTCCGCCGAGTTCCTCGGCGGCCGGGCCCGGCCGGACCGGGTCCGCTGGGTGACCAACCAGAACTCCCGCTGGGGGTCCTGCACCCCGAGCGAGCGCACCATCCGGCTCTCCCACCGGCTGCAGGGCATGCCCGAGTACGTGCTGGACTACGTCCTGCTGCACGAGCTGGCCCACCTGCTGGTGGCCGACCACGGCCCGCGGTTCTGGGCGCTGCTGGAGGCCTACCCGCGCACCGAGCGGGCCCGCGGCTACCTGGAGGGGGTCGCGGCCGCCGCCCGGCTGCCGCACGTCCCCGGTGCCCGCGGCGCGGAGGAGCTGCCCGGCGGCGAGCCCGAGGTCTGCGGCTGAGCCGCAGACCTCCCCCCGGCCCGGCCCGCGCCGAGCGGCCTCAGCCCACCAGGGCACGGGCCCCAGTACTCAGCCCCAGGCCTCGGTCCAGCAGGCCTCGACCCGTCAGTACTCAGCCCCAAGCCTCGACCCAGCAGGCCTCGACCCGTCAGTACTCAGCCCACCAGGGCGCGGGCCAGCCCGACCAGCCGGCGCACCGAGTCGTCGGTCAGCTCCGGCAGCTCGTCGAAGCCGAACCAGCGCAGGTCCAGCGACTCCTCGCTGATCAGCTCCCGGGCACCGGCCGGGGCCAGCGCCACGTACTGCACGTCCAGGTGGGTGTTGGCCGGCCGGTCCTTGCCGGTGCAGTGCACCTGGTGCCGGTCCAGCTTCACCGGGGACGGTCGCCCGGCCCCGCCGGTCGCCAGCAGCGTGAGCCCGGCGATCCCGGACTCCTCCACCGCCTCGCGCAGCGCGGCCGCGCCCAGCGTGGCGTCGGCGGGCTCGCAGTGGCCGCCCATCTGCAGCCAGAGGCCGACCTTGGGGTGCAGGGTCAGCAGCACCCGCCGGTCGGCCGGGTCCACCACCAGCGCGCTGGCGGTCAGGTGCGCGGGCAGGCAGGACTTGTACAACCCGTCCTGACGATCCGCCAGGTGGGCCAGGTAGTCGCGGCGCAGCTCGCGCTGGTCGTCCTCGGCGGGCGCCCAGGCGGTCAGCGCCGCGACCGCGTCCTCGTGCAGCGTGCTCATGAAGCGGGCTTGTCCTTGCCGTCCGCGTCCCCGGAACCCTTGGCGTCCTCGACGCCCTCGCCGGACGCGGAGGCACCGCCGTCGGCAGCGGACGCACCGCCGCCGGAGGCGCCCCCCGAACCGCGGCCGGCAGCGCCCTGCGCCGCCTCGCCCAGCAGCCGGTCGATCGCGTCGAAGTCCAGGCCGCCCTCGACCGGCTCCCCGGTACCGCGGTGCACGAAGCCGTCCGGGTCGTCCAGGTCGGTCGCCGTGGGCAGCATGTCGGGGTGCTGCCACAGCGCGTCCCGGCCCTCGGTGCCGCGCGCGTCGGCCAGCGAGGCCCACAGCCGGGAGGCGTCGCGCAGCCGGCGCGGCCGCAGCTCCAGGCCGACCAGGGTGGCGAAGGTCTGCTCGGCCGGTCCGCCGGTGGCCCGGCGCCGGCGCAGCGTCTCGCGCAGCGCCGAGGCCTGCGGCAGGTGCGGCTCGGCGGCGGCGTGCACCACCGCGTCCACCCAGCCCTCGACCAGCGCCAGCGCCGTCTCCAGGCGGGCCAGCGCGGCCTTCTGCTCGGGGGTGTCCTCGGGCTGCAGCAGGCCGTTGCCCAGTGCCTCCTGGAGCGCCTCGGGGTTCTCCAGGTCGAGGCGGCCCATCAGCTCCTCCATCCGGGAGGTGTCCACCTTGATCCCCCGGGCGTAGGCCTCGACCGCGCCGAACAGGTGCGCCCGCAGCCACGGCACGTGCGCGAAGAGCCGCTGGTGGGCGGCCTCGCGCAGGGCCAGGTAGAGCCGCACCTCGTCGGCGGGGACGGACAGGCCCTCGCCGAACTCGGCGATGTTCTGCGGCAGCAGCGCGGCCTTGCCGGCCGGGGCCAGCGGCAGGCCGACGTCGGTGGAGCCGAGCACCTCGGCGGCCAGCGCGCCCAGCGCCTGGCCGATCTGGGTGCCGAACATGGCCCCGCCCATCGAGCGCATCACGCCCATCAGCGGGCCGGCCATGGCCTGCATCTCCTCGGGCAGCACGCCGCCCATGGCGTTGCCGACCCGCTCGGCGACCGGGTCGACCAGCTCCTGCCAGACCGGCAGGGTGGCCTCGATCCACTCGGCCCGGCTCCAGGCCACCGCGGTGGCCGAGGAGGACGGGAACTCGGTCACCGAATCCAGCCAGAGCTCGGCGAGGCGGACCGCCTCGGCCACCGCGGAGCGCTCGGTAGCGCTGACCGAGCGGTCCTTGGTGCGGCCCTCGGGCTGCTCGGCCACCACGCTCTGCCGGGCGATGTCCTTGGCCAGCTGCCAGTTGACCGGGCCGCCGTCGAACGAGAGCATCTGGCCCAGCTGCTGGAAGGCGGCGCCGAGGTCGTTCGGGTTGAGGCCGCCCATCATGGACGCGAACGGGTTGTCGCCGCCCTGGCCCGGACCGCCGGCCCCGAACAGCGCGCCGAACGGGTTGGCCCCGCCGAAGCCGAACGGCTGGGGCTGGTCCGGCTGCTGCGGCTGGTCGCGGGGAGGTTCGTGCTTCTTGCCTTCGCCCTGGTCCTTGCCCTCCTCGGGCTCCTCGGGCGGGACACCGAATCCGAAGGGGAGGTCGCTCACGGGTTCCTCGATCTGGTCGGCCGTCACGCTGGTCGGGTGGCGGGAAAGCAACTTCAGGACAGTGGACGGGCGGGCGCGCCCGCGCCGGGTGCACCGCCGGGCCCTCTCCTCGGGCAGGATGGACCGTACGTGACACTCGTACGTACGCACTTAAGCTAACCGTGGAGGATCGCCGGTGAGTTCCCCGCCTTCGGACGTTCGCTCTGGGCTGACCGGAGGCGACCAGGCCCAGGTGGCGCCCGGGTCCGCGCCCCCAGCCTACGGCGGCCGACCGCTCACCGTCGCCGTCACGGGCGCGGCCGGCGTGCTCGGCGCCCGGCTGGTGGCCCGGTTGGTCGAGTCGCCCGGCGTGCGCAAGGTGCTGGCGATCGACGACCGGCGCGGCGAGGCCTCCGGGGTGCAGTGGCGGGTGCTGGACGTGCGCGACCCGGCGGTGGCCGAGCGGCTGCGCGGGGCCGACGTGGTGGTGCACCTGGCGATGGACTTCGGGATGGAGGCCGACCCGCGCACCCGCAGTGCCTACAACGTGCGCGGGGCGCAGACGGTGGTCACGGCGGCTGCGGCCGCCGGGGTGCCCCGGGTGGTGCTGTGCACCTCGGCCATGGTCTACGGCGCGCTGCCGGACAACGAGGTGCCGCTGGCCGAGGACGGCGAGCTGCGGGCCACCGAGGAGGCCAGCCTGGTCGGCGACCTGCTGGAGATCGAGCGGCTGGCCCGCCGGGTGCCCCGGGCCCACCCGGGCCTGCAGGTCACCGTGCTGCGCCCGGCCGTGGTGGTCGGCCCCGGCGTGGACACCGTGCTGACCAGGCACTTCGAGGCGCCCCGGCTGCTGGTGGTGGCCGGTTCCCGGCCGTGCTGGCAGTTCTGCCACCTGGACGACCTGGCCAGTGCGCTGGAGTACGCGGCGCTCGGCCTGGTCGAGGGCGAGGTCACGGTGGGCTGCGACGGCTGGCTGGAGCAGGAGGAGGTGGAGGAGCTGTCCGGGATCCGCCGGATGGAGCTGCCCGCCTCGCTGGCCCTGGGTACCGCGGCCCGGCTGCACCGGCTCGGGCTGACCCCGGCGCCGGCCGGCGACCTGGCGTACACCATGTACCCCTGGGTGGTCTCCGGCAGCCGGCTGCACGAGGCGGGCTGGCGGCCGAAGTACGGCAACGAGGAGGTGCTGGCCGAACTGCTGGCCCAGGTGGCGGGCAAGCACGCGGTGGCCGGGCGGCGCCTGGGCGGCAAGGAGGCCGCCACCAGCCTGGGCGCGGCAGGGGCCACGGTCGCGCTGGTGGGCACCGCGGCGCTGGTGCGCCGGGCCCGCAAGCGCCGCCGGTTCTGATCCGGCCCGCGAGCGCCGCCGGTCCTTGCCCGGCCTGCAAGCGCCGTCCTGGTCCCTCCGGAGCCCGGGCGGTTGCGCGGCCCTGGGCTTGGACACTTCGACAATTGCCGGTCCGGCCCGCCGATGGCGGATCATTGGAGCATGTCCGAGAACCACGATCCCATCCGCCTGCTCGCGATCCGCGAGACCCCGCTCTCGCTGGACGAGGTCCACGCGGCGGTCGGTGACGACGCGGCCGGCGGCACCACGCTCTTCGTCGGCACCGTCCGCGACCACGACGGCGGCAAGTCGGTCGCCGCACTGGAGTACAGCTGCCACCCCAGCGCCGAGCAGGAGATGCGCCGGATCGCCGAGAAGGTGGTCGCGGACTTCCCGGTGCGGGCGCTGGCCGCGGTGCACCGGGTCGGCCGGCTGGCCATCGGGGACACCGCGGTGATCGTCGCGGTCTCCTGCCCGCACCGCGGCGAGGCCTTCGCGGCGGCCCGCAAGCTGATCGACGACCTCAAGCACGAGGTGCCGATCTGGAAGCACCAGGTCTTCACCGACGGCGACGAGGAGTGGGTCGGCGCCTGCTGATCCCCCGTCAGGCCGCCCCGGGGTACCGTTCGGCCCAACCGGGCATACGAATGCGCCCGCCGAGTGGCAGTGGCTGACTCGCCGTAACCCGGATGGCCTCAGCACCGTTCTGTCTGCGGGCGGTTAATGTGCTGATAGGCACGACGAACTGGGAGGACGGACATGGCAGCGCTGGCCTGGTTGGGGATCCCCGTCGTGGCGGGGGTGATCGCCGTCCTCTGGGCGGCCTGGGCCGCCCGCCCGCGGAGGGCGACGGGGGACGGTGCCTCGCTCGCCGAGCACGAGCGTTTCCTGGCGGCGATGGAGCGCAGCACCGGCAGCCACCGGGTGCCGGACGGGCACTGACCCGGCGGGCGCGCGGTGGACCGGGTCCCGTACTGTCGTGGCATGCCACGCCGCTCTGCGACGATGCTCGCCGCGACCCTCACGCTCATAGCGCTGCTCTGCGTCTCCGTGCTGCTGCCGGTGCCCTACACCCAGCTGAGCCCCGGGCCGACCTACAACACGCTGGGCGCCCAGGACAAGAGCGGCACCCCGGTGATCAGCGTCTCCGGGGCGACCACCTACCCGACCACCGGCCACCTGAACATGACCACGGTTCAGGTCACCGGCGCCAACTACGAGCCGAGCCTGGTCTCGGTGGTGGTCGGCTGGCTGCGCAACGACCAGTTGGTGGTGCCGCACGACACCATCTACCCCAAGGGCGAGACCGAGCAGCAGTCCCAGCAGCAGAACGCCCAGGACTTCGCCAGCTCCCAGGACAGCGCCAAGACCGCCGCGCTGACCCAGCTCGGCCACCAGGTGGGCAGCAAGGTGATCGTCTCCAGCGTGGTGGACGGCGCCCCGGCCGACGGCAAGCTGCATCCGGGCGACCAGCTCCTCGCGGTGGACGGCGCCCAGGTCACCACGGCCGCCCAGGTGGCCCCGCTGGTGTCCAAGAAGAAGCCGGGCGACACGGTGGTCTTCACCGTCGCGCCCAAGGACGGCTCGGCGCACAAGGACGTGCCGATCGTCACCGCCAAGGCGCCGGACGCCGACCGGGCGATGGTCGGCATCGTGCCCGGGACCTCGCACACCTTCCCGTTCACCGTGGACATCGGGCTGCAGGACGTCGGCGGGCCGAGCGCCGGGCTGATGTTCGCGCTCGGCATCGTGGACAAGCTGACCCCGACCGACCTGACCGGCGGCAAGTTCGTGGCCGGCACCGGAACGATCGACGACGACGGCAAGGTCGGCCCGATCGGCGGCATCTCGATGAAGGTGATCGCCGCCCGCGAGGCCGGCGCGCGCTACTTCTTCACCCCGAGCGACAACTGCGACGAGGCGAGCCGGGACACCCCGTCCGGGCTGCGGCTGATCAAGGTGGACACGCTCGACGACGCACTCAAGGCACTGGGCCAGGTCCGGGCCGGACAGGACGCGGCACTGCCGTCCTGCCCGGCGCACTGACCGGTCGTCAGGCTCAGGAGAACGTCGCCAGCAGCGCCTTGGTCAGCCCCGGGACCAGCTCGGGACCGGTCAGCACCTCGCGGGCCAGGTCCTTCTCCCGCAGCCGCAGCGCCGTCTCCTTCTTCCCGTCGCGCAGCACCGCGGCGGTAATCCGGACCTCCTGGCGGCTGGGGTGGTTGGCCACCCACTCGGCGATCTGCGCCTCGCTGGCGTTGGCCGGCCGGCTCTTCTCGGCACCCGGCGGGAGCATCAGCCGCTCCACCACCAGCGCGCAGCCGGTGACCGCGTCCGGCCAGGCGATGGTGCCGAGGAACTCGTCCAGCGCCATGCCGTCGGGCAGTTCGTCCTGCAGGACCGGGGTCAGCTCGCCCTCCGGCGCGGCCTCCAGCCCCAACTGCCTGGCCACCTTGGGGTCGGTGCGGCGCAGCCGGGCGCTGTCGACCAGGGCGAACAGGCGGGCGGGCTGGTCCCAGCCGAGACCGGCGGAGTACTCGTCGATCTCCAGGGCGGCGCGGGTGAGGGGGCTGGCGGCCGGCGGCAGGCCGGCGGCCTGGGCGGCGGTGTCAGGGGCTTCGGACATGGCCCCATCCTCACATGTCGGGGGCGCCCCGGGTCGCGGGCGGGGCCGCAGTGCGCGGGGGTGGGTGGGAACCAGGCGGACGGGCGGTTAAGTTGCTCTGGTGGGCCGCCGGTCCGCCGGCGCCGTGCGCCGTCCGCCCCACTCCCGCAGAGGTGCCGCCTTGGTCTTCCAGATGCCCGACCGTGAAGGTCCGGCGTACCGTCCGAGGGTCGGACCGCCCTCCCGCCGTGCCCGGGTGCTGCTGCTGACCCTGGGCGTACTGGCGCTGCTCTTCCTGGCCTTCGTGCTCTTCTCCGGGTTCTGGACGGACTGGCTCTGGTTCAGGTCGGTGCACTACTCCGGGGTGTTCCGCACCCAGCTGTGGACCAAGCTGGGCCTGTTCGCCGTGTTCGGGCTGCTGATGGCGCTGTTCACCGGCGCGAACATCTGGCTGGCCCACCGGCTGCGGCCGCCGCTGTCGGCGATGTCGGTGGAGCAGCAGAGCCTGGACCGGTACCGGATGGGCATCGCGCCGTTCCGCAAGTGGCTGCTGATCGGCGTCTCGCTGCTGGTCGGCCTGGTCGCGGGCGCCGCGGCGGCCGGCCAGTGGCGGCTGTGGCTGCTGTGGACCAACGCCACCCAGTTCGGCGTGAAGGACAGCCAGTTCCACCGGGACGTCGCCTTCTACGCCTTCGACCTGCCCTGGTACGAGTTCCTGCTGGGCTTCGCGTTCAGCACGGTGGTGGTCTCGCTGATCGCCGCGCTGCTGGTGCACTACCTGTACGGGGGGCTGCGGCTGCAGGGTCCCGGGCGGCGGGCCAGCGTCGGGGCGCAGGGCCACCTGGCGGTGCTGCTGGGCGTGTTCGTGCTGCTGAAGGCGGTGGCGTACTGGCTGGACCGGTACGCGCTGGCGGTGAAGACCGGCGCCTACAAGGGCGTTGACGGCTACACCGGGCTGCGCTTCGTGGACGCCAACGCCTACCTGCCGGCCAAGACCATCCTGTTCTGCGTGGCGCTGATCTGCGCGGTGCTCTTCTTCCTCACCCCGGTGCGGCGCACCTGGGCCCCGGCGCTGATCGGCTTCGGCCTGATGGCGCTGTCGGCGGTGCTGATCGGCGGGCTCTACCCGGCGATCGTGCAGCAGTTCCAGGTCAAGCCGAACGAGCAGGCCAAGGAGGCGCCGTACCTGAAGAAGAACATCGACGCGACCAGGCAGGCCTACGGGATCGCGGACAGCCAGACCCAGCAGTACAGCCCGAACGGCTCGACCGACGCGGCGGCGCTGGGCCCGGACGCGCAGACCATCGCGGACATCCGGCTGCTGGACCCGAACATCGTCTCGCCCACCTTCGAGCAGGTCGAGCAGCAGCGCTCGTACTACGGCTTCCCGAACACCCTGGACGTGGACCGGTACAACACCCCGCAGGGCGTGCAGGACACCGTGATCGGCCTGCGCGAGCTGGACCTCTCCGGGGTGCAGCAGCGCAACTGGATCAACGACCACTTCAAGTACACCCACGGGTACGGGGCAGTCTCGGCCAAGGGCAACCAGGTCAACGACAAGGGCCAGCCGGTCTTCACCGAGTCCGGCCTGCCCGCCACCGGCACCCTGGGCGACTACGAGCAGCGGATCTACTACGGCGAGAACACCGGCACCTACTCGATCGTCGGCGGCACCAACCAGGAGATCGACTACACCGCGGACGGCGGCGACAAGACCTACCAGTACCAGGGCGGCAGCGGCGTCTCGCTGGCCAACCCGATCACCAGGGCGGCTTACGCGGTCAAGTTCAGCGAGCCGCAGATCCTCTACTCCGGCGCGATCGGCAACGGCGCCCGGGTGCTCTACGACCGCACCCCCAAGGAGCGGGTGGAGAAGGTCGCGCCCTGGCTGGCGATCGACGGCGACGCCTACCCGGTGGTGCAGAACGGCCGGATCACCTGGGTGCTGGACGGCTATACCACCTCGGACGGCTACCCGTTCTCCTCCAAGACCCCGCTGGGCGACGTCACCAAGGACTCGCTGACCAGCCAGCGCGGCGGCGTGCTGACCGCGTCGAACCAGGTCAACTACATCCGCAACTCGGTCAAGGCCACGGTGGACGCGTACACCGGCGAGGTGACGCTGTACCAGTGGGACGACCAGGACCCGGTGCTGAAGACCTGGATGAAGGCCTTCCCCGGCACGGTCGAGCCGCGCAGCTCGATCCCGGCCGCGCTGCTGCCGCACCTGCGCTACCCGCAGGACCTGTTCAAGGTGCAGCGCGACCTGCTGGGGATGTACCACATGACCGACCCGAACTCCTTCTTCAACGGGACGGACATCTGGCAGGTCCCGGTCGACCCGACCAACGACCGGGGCCAGGCGCAGCCGCCGTACTACCTGACACTGCGGATGCCGGACCAGGCGGCCAGCACCTTCTCGCTGACCAGCACCTTCGTGCCGGCCACCCGGGACAACCTGGCGGCCTTCATGGCGGTGGACGCCGATCCGGGCCCGGACTACGGGAAGATCCGGATCCTCAAGGTGCCCAGCGACAGCAAGACGCTCGGCCCCAAACTGGTCCAGTCGCAGTTCAACTCCAACCAGGCGGTGGCCCCGCAGCTGACCCTGCTGAAGAACGGCAGCGACGCCGACGTGGAGTACGGCAACCTGCTCACGCTGCCGGTCGGCGGCGGGTTCCTCAACGTGGAGCCGGTGTACGTCAAGGGGCGCGGGGCCAACTACCCGGTGCTGCAGAAGGTGCTGGCGGTCTACGGCAACGACAAGGTGGCCTTCGAGAACACCCTGGGGCAGGCGCTGACCAGTGTGCTCGGCTCGGCGCCCGGGGCCACCGGGACGGTGCCCAGCGGCGGGGGCACCACGACCCCGCCCGCCGGCGGCGGGACCACCACGCCGCCGAGCGGCGGGGCCACCACCGACCCGGCGCTGCAGAAAGCGCTGGACGACATCCAGAAGGCCTACGGCGACAGCCAGAACGCGCTCAAGGCGGGTGACTGGACGGCCTACGGCAACGCCCAGAAGGCGCTGCAGGACGCGATCAACGCCGCGGTGGCGGCCGAGCACAAGTCCTGAGGCGCGGCCCTGCGCGCACCGTCGATTCGGTGGTGTGCGCAGGGCCGTCCCCTCACGTGCTATGGTTCAACCACAACGACGCGGGGTGGAGCAGCTCGGTAGCTCGCTGGGCTCATAACCCAGAGGTCGCAGGTTCAAATCCTGTCCCCGCTACGATGACCGAAGGCCCGGAGGATTCCTCCGGGCCTTCGGTGTTTTCCGGACGCGGTCCGCTGACCGTGCGAACGGCGATTGTCGACGACCCGACAAGTTTTTCCCCCGGCCGTGTTGACGTGGCCTATGGTCTAGTCCACCGTGTGGTCCACCTCGCGGGTGCGGGGGAGAGGGGGCGCGGCGATGGAACCGGGGGGCGCGGCCGGCCTGCGGTACGAGCTGCTCGGGCCGCTGCGGGTGCGCCGGGGCACGCAACTGCTGGCGGCCGGGCCCGTGATGCAGCGCGCGGTGCTGGCGGTGCTGCTGCTGGCCGGCGGCGAGCCGGTGCCCCGGGAGCAGATCGTGCAGGGGGTCTGGGGCAGCCGGGCCGGGGTCAACGCGCCCGCCCTGGTGGCCACCTACGTGGCCCGGCTGCGCCGGGTGCTCGACCCGGACCGGCCGCCGCGCAGCCTGGGCGGGGTGCTGGCCACCCGCGGCACCGCCTACCGGCTGGCCCCCGGCGAGCTGGACCTGCACGCCTTCGAGGCGGCCCGGGCCCGAGCCAGGGCCGAGCAGGCGGCGGGCGAGCCGGCCCGGGCGGCGCAAACCCTCCAGGAGGCGCTGGGGCTCTGGCGCGGGGCTGGGCTGGACGGGCTGCCGGGGCCGTTCGCCGCGCTGCACCGGGCCCGGCTGGCCGAGCTGCGGCTGGCCGCCCAGGAGGAGTACTGGGAGCTGGCGCTGCGGCTGGGCCGGCACCACGAGGCGGTGCCCGAACTGCGGTTGCTGCTGGCCGCCCAGCCGCAGCGCGAACGGCTCTGCGCGCTGCTGATGCTGGCGTTGCACCGGGCCGGGCGGCCGGCCGAGGCGCTGGCCGCCTACGGGCGGCTGCGCCGGCAGCTGATCAGCGATCAGGGGCTGGAGCCCGGGCGGGAGGTGACCGCGCTGCAGGCCCGGATCCTGCGCGCCGACCCGGAGCTGGCGGCGCCCGCGGGGCCGCCGGGGCCGGCCCTGCGGCCGCTCTGCGTGCCCGCCCAACTGCCCAGCGACCTGGCGGACTTCACCGGACGCTCGGCCCAGCTGCGGGTACTGGTGCGCCAGCTCGGCGGGGGCCGGCGGGCCGGCGCGGTGCCGGTGGCGGTGGTCAGCGGCCCGCCCGGCACCGGCAAGACCGCGCTGGCCGTGCACGCGGCGCACCGGCTGCGGGCGCAGTACCCGGACGGGCAGCTGTTCGCCGCACTGCACGGCGCTGACCAGCAGCCGGTGCCGCCCGGTGAGGTGCTCGGCCGCTTTCTCGCCGACCTCGGGGTGGCGCCGGCCGAGCAGCCGGGGGAGCCGGAGCGGCGGGCGGCGCTGTTCCGCTCGGTCAGCGCGGGGCGCCGGCTGCTGCTGGTGCTGGACGACGCCGCCGGCGAGGCGCAGCTGGCGCCGCTGCTGCCGGGCTCGCCGAGCTGCGCGGTGCTGGTCACCGCCCGCGGGCGGCTGGCCGCGCTGCCCGGGGTGCGGGCAGTGCCGCTGGACCAGCTGGCGCCGCTGGAGGCGGAGCGGCTGTGGCGGCGGCTGCTGGCCGAGGCCGGGTTGGCCGGGCTCCCGGTGGTGGCGGCGGACCAGGCGGCGGTGCTGGCCGCCTGTGAGGGGCTGCCACTGGCGCTGCGGGCGGCCGCGGCCCGGTTGGCCGCCCATCCGGGCCGGGGGCCGGCCGCGCTGGCCGCCCGGTTGACCGATCCGGCCGCGCGGCTGGCCGAACTCAGCCCGGCCGGCGGTGGTGTGGCCGCCGCGCTGGACTCCGCGCGCCGCCGGCTGGCCCGGGCGCCGGGCGGGGCGGCGGCGCTGGCCCTGTTGGCTCGGCTGGCCGCCGCGCATCCCGGTGGAGCCGACGAAGTATCGTGCTCCCCGGAGGAGTTGCTGGAGCTGCTGGCCGAGTACGGACTGGCGGTGCCCACCCCCGCGGGCCGTTACCGGATCCCTGCGCTGACCGCCTCGTTCGGGCGGGCGGCGGATGGAGCGCGGATGGAATCCGGATGACCGCGCGGCGTCCGCGACTCGGGCCGCCCGGCGGCTGACCGGCCGCGATGCGATACGGGGTGAGGGGCCGTCAAGTCCCGGGTGCCGACTGCCGCGGGTCGGGCCGTGCGGCTGTCCCGGTCCTCTTGACCGGGTATTTGGTCTAGTCCACTCTGAGTCCGCCGTCGGCACGAGCGGAGCAGTGCGGGCCGACGGCGCAGCGCGCTCCCCCCACGGCTCCCCATCGCCCCCACTCGCCGCCCGGCGACGATCCAAGGAGCAGAACGTGCAACGTGCGACCAGAGTGACCCACTCCAGACCCGAGCGGCGCCACCGGCGCCCGGGCGCCCGTGCGGCGCTGGCCTCGACGGCCGCGCTGGCCGTGATCGCCGGCAGCAGCCTGCTGCTCGCCGCGGGCGGTGACGCCAGTGCCGACGCGCTCAACCTGCTGCAGAACCCCGGCTTCGAGAGCGGCACCCTGCAGGGGTGGAGCTGCACCGCCAACTCCGGTGCGGTGGTCGGCAGCCCGGTGCACAGCGGCAGCCACGCGCTGCAGGCGGTCCCGGCCGGCAGCGACAACGCGCAGTGCACCCAGCAGGTTTCGGTGCGCCCGAACTCCGCCTACACGCTCAGCGCCTGGGTCCAGGGCAACTACGTCTACCTGGGCGACAGCGGCACCGGCGGCACGGACACCTCCACCTGGAGCACCAACGCGGCCTGGAACCAGTTGAAGACCAGCTTCACCACCGGCCCGAGCACCACCAGCGTGACCGTCTACCTGCACGGCTGGTACGGCACCGGCGCCTACGCCGCCGACGACCTGCTGCTCACCGGGCCCGGCGGCGAGACCACCCCGGCCTCGCCCAGCACGGCGCCGCCGACCACCGCGCCCCCCACCACGGTGCCGCCCACCACCCAGCCGCCGACCTCGCCGCCGCCCACCTCGCCCACCCCCACGGGCCCGAACAAGCACCGGCTCACCGGCTACTGGCAGGACTTCGACAACGGCGCCACCGACCAGCGGATCAGCGACGTCAACCCGGCCTACGACATCATCGCGGTGGCCTTCGCCAACGCCACCGGCACGCCCGGCGCGATCTCCTTCGCGCTGGACGGCACCCTGTCGAGCAAGCTGGGCGGCTACACCGACGCCCAGTTCAAGGCGGACATCGCGGCCAAGCACGCGGCCGGCAAGAAGGTGATCGTCTCGGTCGGCGGTCAGAACGGCACCATCTCGGTGAGCGACGCCGCCTCCGCGGCCAACTTCGCCAACAGCGCCTACTCGGTGATCCAGGCCTACGGGTTCGACGGGATCGACATCGACCTGGAGAACGGGGTCAACTCGACCTACATGAGCCAGGCGCTGCACTCGCTGGCGGCCAAGGTGGGCAGCGGCTTCGTGCTGACCATGGCCCCGCAGACGATCGACATGCAGTCCACCGGCATGGAGTACTTCAAGCTGGCGCTGGCCACCAAGGACATCCTGACCATCGTCAACATGCAGTACTACAACTCGGGTTCGATGAACGGCTGCGACGGCAACGTCTACTCCGAGGGCACCGAGAACTTCCTCACCGCGCTGGCCTGCATCCAACTGCAGGGCGGCCTGGCGCCGAGCCAGGTGGGCCTGGGCGTGCCGGCCTCGGGCAGCGCCGCGGGCGGCGGCTACCTGTCGCCCAGCGTGGTCGACGCTGCCCTGGACTGCCTGGCCGCCGGTACCAACTGCGGCTCCTTCAAGCCCACCACCAAGTGGCCCGGCATCGGCGGTGCGATGACCTGGTCCACCAACTGGGACGCCAGCAACGGCAGTTCCATCGCGACTTCGGTCGGCGGCCACCTGCACGCGATGCCCTGACCGGACAGCGGGGCCCCACACCCCGCGACCGACGTCTCTCACCCCCACAACAGAGAGAAGACACCCGCATGCGCAGAACCAGTCGATCCGCCTGGGCGGTGACCGCCGCGGCCGGACTCCTGCTGGGCGGCGCCATGTCGGCGCTCGGCATGGCCCACGCCGAGGCCACCGGCACCGCCACGCCCGCCGCGGTCCCCGCCAACACCACCGGAGCCGCCGCCACCTCCGGCGGCATGAAGGTGGCGTACTACGACCAGTGGGCGGTCTACCAGAACGCGTTCTACCTGAAGAACGTGGACACCACCGGTGAGGCGAGCAAACTCACCACCCTGATCTACGACTTCGAGAACATCGACCCGACCAACCTGACCTGCTTCGAGGCGAACTCGGCCGCCTCGCAGGACGAGAACAACCCCAACGCGGGCGACGGGGCCGGCGACTCGTTCGCCGACTACGGCAAGACCTTCGCCAACGGCAACTCGGTGGACAACTCCACCGACACCTGGAACCAGCCGATCGCCGGCAACTTCCACCAGCTGCAGGAGCTCAAGGCCAAGTACCCCAACCTCAAGGTGGTGCTCAGCCTGGGCGGTTGGACCTACTCCAAGTACTTCTCGGACGCGGCGGCCAGCGACGCCTCGCGCAAGAAGTTCGTCTCCTCCTGCATCGACATGTTCATCAAGGGCAACCTGCCCTCGCAGGGCGGCTATGGCGGCCCCGGCACCGGCAAGGGGATCTTCGACGGCTTCGACATCGACTGGGAGTACCCGGGCGGCGGCGGCCACACCGGCAACCACTCCTCGACGGCGGACAAGCAGAACTTCACCGCGCTGCTGGCCGAGTTCCGGTCCGAGCTGAACACCCAGGGTGCCGCGGACGGCAAGACCTACTCGCTCTCGGCGGCGCTGCCGGCCGGTCAGGACAAGATCCGGTCCGTCGAGACCGACAAGATCGGCCAGTACCTGACCTTCGCCGACCCGATGACCTACGACATGCACGGCGGTTGGGAGGCGACCGGCCCCACCAACCACCAGGCGCCGATCTACGACAACCCGGCCGACCCGTCCAACCCGATCGCCCCGGGCACCTCCAAGTACTCGGCGGACGAGGCGATCAAGGCCTACACGGTCGGTGACGCCCAGTACGGCATCCCCGGCGGCTTCCCGGCGGGCAAGCTCAACATGGGCGTTCCGTTCTACTACCGCGGCTGGACCGGCGTGGCGGCGGGCAGCAACCACGGCCTGTTCCAGGCGGCCACCCAGCCGGCGCCCGGCGCGCCCGACTCCGGCAACGTGGCGGGCACCCGGATGTACAAGGAGCTGTCCGGCGTGGTGGACAACCCCGCCGACACCTTCTGGGACCCGGCCGCGCAGGCCGCCTGGTTCTACGACGGCACCAACTTCTGGTCCGGCGAGAACAAGCAGTCGATCCAGGCCAAGGCCGACTACCTGCACTGCAACGGCCTTGGCGGGACGATGATGTTCTCGCTCTACGACCTGGACCCGGCGGCCACCCTGTTCAACGCGGTGGTGACCGACACCAACGGCTCGGCGAGCAACTGCCCGGCCCCGCCGACCGGCACGCCCACGCCCACCCCGACGCCGACCCCGACCCACAGCCCCACGCCGACTCCCACCCCGACCCCGACCCCGACCCCCAGCCCCACGCCGACCCCGACTCCCACGCCGACCCCGACCGGTCCGTCCGGCGGCGGGGTGGTCAACGGCGGCTTCGAGTCCGGCGCCCTCTCCCCGTGGACCTGCACCGGAAACCTGGGCTCGGTGGTGAGCAGCCCGGCGCACTCCGGCTCGCACGCCCTGGCGGGCGCTGCCAGCGCCAGTGACGACGCCCAGTGCTCGCAGACCGTCACGGTCAAGCCCAACACCACGTACACGCTGGCCGGCTGGGTGCAGGGCAACTACACCTACCTCGGCGTGACCGGCTCCGGCGCGGACACCTCGACCTGGACCTCCGGCTCCGGCTGGTCGCAGCTGTCCACCAAGTTCACCACCGGCGCCTCGGTCACCTCGGTGACCATCTGGGTGCACGGCTGGTACGGACAGGGCACGTACTACGCGGACGACTTCAGCCTCAGCTGAGTCCCCCGTAGGCCGACCCGGCCACAGCAAGAGGCGGTGCCACCCCTAAGCGGTGGCACCGCCTCCGCTACTATGGGGCCAAGATCCGCACCAAGCCGTGCGGCAGGGGGGTTTGTGAGGCGCAAGTGTCGGGAAGTCGACAAAGCGCCGAAGCAATCTCCGCCGGCTTCGGTCCGGCCCGGCAAAATCGCGCGGGCAGGTGTACGCGGGTGTTCGGGTGATGCGACGATGGACCAGTTGGGGGACGAGGCGCGGCTGTTGACGAGCCGTGAGCCGTCACGCGTCCCCGCGGGATGCCACGACACTCGGGGGGAGCGGGAGTCGGCATGAAGCTGATCGGCAGGCAGCCGGACACCGACGTCACCACCGCACCCGTGCCCGCCCAGCGCGGCCTGGGCGGCCCGCTCCCGCGCCCGGGCTACGGCCCGGAGAGCCTGGAGCCCGTCCCGGCCCCGCCGCTCGCCGGCCGCCACCCGCAGCCGGCCGGCCCGCCGGCCGTGCCCGGGGGCACCACCGCCGAGGCGTCGGAGGTCGCCGCGGGCGACAGCGACAGCTTCGAGAGCGAGCTGGCCGCCCGCGAGTGCGCCGCCCTGGAGACCCGCCACCGCGCCGCCGCCGACACCGGCGACCCGGGCGCCGCCAGCCAGTTGGGCGCGCTGCTGCTGCGCCGCGGAGACCTGGACGAGGCCGAACCGTATCTGCGGCGGGCCGCCGCCGCGGGGCTGCGCGCCGCCGCCAACAACCTGGGCGTGCTGCTGCACCAGCGCGGCCACCGCTCGGAGGCCGGCCAGTGGTGGCGCCAGGCCGCGGTGGCCGGCAGCGCGCCGGCCGCGCACGCCCTGGGCCTGCACCTGCGCGACCACGGTGACGAGGAGTCGGCCGAGTACTGGCTGCACTTCGCCGCCGAGCAGGGGCACGCGCTGGGCGCCTACGCCCTGGGCGACCTGATGGAGCACCGGCGCGACGTGCGGGCCGAGCGCTGGTTCCGGCTGGCCGCCGACGCGGGCCACCGCGAGGCCGCCTACCGGCTGGCCCGGATGCGCGAGGCGGCCGGCGACAAGGACAGTGCCGAGACCTGGTACCGCACCGCCGCGGTGCGCAGCCACGCCAGGGCGGCGCTGCGCCTGGGCGTGCTGGTCGAGGAGCGCGCCAAGGGCGAACAGCGCCTGCGCGAGGAGGCGGCCCGCTGGTACCGGCAGTCCGCGCAGAACGGCGAGCCGCGGGCCGCCTGCGCGCTGGGCTTCCTGCTGCGCGACACCGGCGACCTGGTCGCCGCCGCCGAGTGGTGGCGCGAGGCCGCCGAGGCCGGCGACGGCAACGCGGCCAACGCGCTGGGCGCGCTGCACGCGGGCCGCGGCGAGGACAAGGAGGCCGAGCGCTGGTACCGGGCGGCGCTGGAGGCCGGCGACCACAACGGCGCCTTCAACCTGGGCCTGCTCTGCGCCTCCACCGGCCGCGAGGCGCAGGCCGAGCAGTGGTACCGCCGGGCCGCCTACGCCGGCCACCGGGAGGCCTGCAACGCGCTGGCCGTGGTGCTGCTGCAGCGCGGCGACGAGGCCGGCGCCGAGCCCTGGTTCTCCAAGGCCGCCGAGGCCGGCAGCGTGGACGGCGCCTTCAACCTCGGCATCCTGCACGCCGGCCGCGGCGAGCAGCGGATGGCCCACGAGTGGTACGCGCGGGCCGCTGCCGAGGGCCACGGCGAGGCCGCGCTGCAGCTGGCGGTGGCCAAGGAGCAGCGCGGCGACCTGGGCGCCGCGCTGGACCGCTACCAGCAGGCCGCCGAGGCCGGCTCGGCCGAGGGCGCCTTCCGGCTCGCCGTGCTGCTGGACCGCCGCCAGGCGGCCCCGGAGCAGGCCGAGCACTGGTTCGCGGTGGCCGCCGACGCCGGCCACAGCCGGGCCCAGGTCCGGATGGGCGTGCGGGCCGCCGAGCGTGGCGCGCTGGAGATCGCCGAGAGCTGGTACCGGCGGGCCGCCGAGCACGGCAGCCGCAGCGCCGCCTTCAACCTCGGCCTGCTGCTGGCCCGTCAGGAGCGCGAGGCGGAGGCGATGCTCTGGTACACCCGGGCCGCCGACGCCGGCCACGGCCGCGCCGCGCTGCGCCTGGCCCTGCTCGCGCTGCGCCGCGGCGAGCCGGTGCAGGCGGAGAACTGGTGCCGCCGTGCCACCGACCTCGGCCCCCCCCGAGGTGGCCGAGCGCGCCGCCCGGCTGCTGGACGCGATGCACCCGGAGATGACGGCCTGACGGTCCGTCGCCCGGCGGTGCGTCAGACGCTCAGCCGGCGCAGCGCCTCGTCGTGCAGCAGGCCGTTGGAGGCGACCGCGTCCGCGCCGCTGGGGCCGTCGATGCCGTCCAGGCCGGTGAAGCGGCCGCCGGCCTCCTGGACCACGATGCACGGGGCGGCCATGTCCCACAGGTTCAGTTCGGGTTCGGCGGCGATGTCCACGGCGCCTTCGGCCACCATCATGTAGGACCAGAAGTCGCCGTAGGCCCGGGTCCGCCAGCAGGCGCGGGTCAGGTCCAGGAACGGGTCGAGGCGGCCGCGCTCCTCCCAGCCGGAGAGCGAGGAGTAGGAGAGCGAGGCGTCCTCGATCCGGGCCACCGAGGAGACCTGGATCCGGCTCGCCTTGGCCAGGCTGCGCCCGGCGTAGGCGCCCAGGCCCTGCGCCGCCCACCAGCGCCGTTGCAGGGCCGGCGCGGAGACCATGCCGACCACCGGCTGCTCCACCCCGTCCGGGCCGACCTCCAGCAGCGCGATCAGGGTGGCCCAGACCGGCACCCCGCGGATGTAGTTCTTGGTGCCGTCGATCGGGTCGATCACCCAGCGCCGGGGGCCCGAGCCGACCAGGCCGAACTCCTCGCCCATCACCGCGTCCCGCGGCCGCGCCCGCTGCAGCACCCCGCGCACCAGTTCCTCGGCGGCCTTGTCGGCGTCCGAGACCGGGGTCAGGTCGGGCTTGGTCTCGATCGTCAGGTCGAGTGCCCGGAACCGGTCCAGGGTGATCGAGTCGGCCGAGTCGGCGAGCACGTGGGCGAGGCGGAGGTCATCGTGGTAGTCGGCCATGGGTCGAACAGTACCGCTCGGGTGCCCCGGTGCCGGGCAGCGTTCAGTGGCCGGACCCGCTGATCTGCAGGCCCACCACGCCGGCGATCACCAGGGTGATCGAGACCAGCTTGAGCACCGAGGTGGACTCGTCCATCCAGACCATCCCGTAGACCGCGGTGCCGGCCGCGCCGATCCCCGTCCACACCGCGTACGCGCTGCCCACCGGCAGGTGCTTGAGCGAGAGGGTGAGCAGGCCGAAGCTGCTCAGCGCGAACAGCGCGAAGGCGATGGTCGGCAACAGCTTGGTGAACCCGTGGCTCAGCTTGAGGTTGATGGCGAATCCGGTCTCCAGCAAGCCCGCGAGGACCACCATGAACCAGGCCACTGCGCCTCCTCCGTCGTGGTCGGCCGTGCGCCGCTCTCCTTATGATCGGCAATCAGCGGGTGGGCGGCACCCGGTGGCGGTTCAGTCCTCCTCGCGGGGGTCCCGGGAGGAGAGCAGCCGGCGCAGCGAGTACAGCCGGGCCGGGTCGGCGTGGCCGTCCGCCACCCAGGCGTCCAGCGCGCAGTCCGGCTCGTCGTGGCTGCAGGCGCGCGGGCAGTCGGCGGTGCCCGGCTCCAGGTCGGGGAAGGCGAGGATCACCCGGGACGGGTCGATGTGCGACAGGCCGAAGGACCGGAAGCCGGGCGTGTCGATCACCCAGCCCGGGTCCAGCGCCTTCTTCGAGCCCGGCTTGGCCCCCGGCGGCGGGGGCAGCCGCAGCGCCAGGGCCGAGACGGTGGTGTGCCGGCCGCGCCCGGTCACCGCGTTGACGTGCCCGGTGGTCCGCTGGTGGGCCGGCACCAGGGCGTTGACCAGGGTGGTCTTGCCGACCCCGGAGTGCCCGATGAAGACCGTGGACAGCCCGCGCAGGTGCTCGCGCACCGCCTCCGCCCCGTCCGTGGCCAGCACGTCCCGCCGGGTCACCACGTACTGGATGCCGAGCGGGGCGTAGGACTCCAGCAGCGGCTCGGCCGGGGACAGGTCGGACTTGGTGAGCACCAGCAGCGGCTCCATGCCGGCGTCGTAGGCGGCCACCAGGCAGCGGTCGATCAGCCGCGGGCGCGGCTCCGGGTCGGCCAGCGCGATGACGATGGCCAGCTGGTCGGCGTTGGCCACCACGATCCGCTCGTACGGGTCGTCGTCGTCCGCGGTGCGGCGCAGCACCGAGCTGCGCTCCTCGACCCGCACGATCCGGGCCAGCGTGTCCGGCTCGCCGGACAGGTCGCCGACCAGGTTGACGGTGTCGCCCACCACCACGCCCTTGCGGCCGAGCTCGCGGGCCTTCATCGCGACCACCTCGCGCTCGCGCTTGGTGCCGGCCTCGACCAGGCAGGTCACCCGGCCCCGGTCGACGGTCAGCACCATCGCCCCGGCGGCGTCCTCGTGCTTGGGCCGGGTCCGGGTCCGGGGCCGGGAGCCCCCGCGGGCCGGGCGGTTGCGGATGTCGTCCTCGTCGGCGTCCTTGCCGTAACGGCGCATGGTGCTGGTCCTCCCTGCTCAGCCGGCCGCCCGGCCGAGCAGATCGGTCCACATCTCGGGGAAGTCGGGCAGCGTCTTGGCGGTGGTGGCGATGTTCTCCACCTCGACGCCGGGCACCACCAGGCCGAGCACCGCGGCGGCGGTGGCCAGCCGGTGGTCCTCGTAGGTGTGGAACACGCCGCCGTGCAGCGGGCGCGGTCGGATCCGCAGGCCGTCGGCGGTCTCGCTGACGTCGCCGCCCAGCTCGTTGATCTCCTTGGCCAGCGCGGCCAGCCGGTCGGTCTCGTGCATCCGCAGGTGCGCGATGCCGTACAGGTGGGACTCGGAGTCGGCCAGCGCGGCGACCGCGGCGATCACCGGGGCCAGCTCGCCCACGTCGTGCAGGTCGACCTCGATGCCGTGCACGGCACCGGTGCCGGTGAAGCTCAGGCCCTCGTCGGTGAATTCGGCCCGGCCGCCCATCTGCCCGAAGATCTCGCGCAACTGGTCGCCCGGCTGGGTGGTGTGCCGGGGCCAGTCCCGCACCGTCACCTGACCGGCCGTCACCAGCGCGGCGCCGAAGAACGGCGCGGCGTTGGACAGGTCCGGCTCGACCACCAGGTCGCGGCCGAGCAGCGCGCCCGGGGTGACCCGCCAGACGTCCGGCTCGCCGCCGTCCTCCGGCGCGTCCACCTGGACGCCGGCCAGGCGCAGCATGTCCACCGTCATCCGGATGTGCGGCAGCGAGGGGACCGGGCCGCCGGTGTTGCGGACCTCGACGCCCTGGTTGTAGCGGGCGCCGGAGAGCAGCAGCGCGCTGACGAACTGCGAGGAGGCCGAGGCGTCCAGCTCGACCACGCCGCCGTCCAGCGCGCCGGTGCCGTGCACGGTCAGCGGGAAGCCGCCGCGGCCGCCGTCCTCGATCCGGGCGCCGAGCGCGCGCAGCGAGTCGATCACGCCGTGCTGCGGGCGCTCGTGGCTGCGCGGGTCGCCGTCGAAGTGCACCGCGCCGTCGGCCAGCACGGCCAGCGGCGGCAGGAAGCGCATCACGGTGCCGGCGTTGCCGACGTCGATCCGGGCCGGCCCGCTGAGCCGCGGGGCCGGGATGATCCGCCAGGCCTCGCCGCCGCCGGTGCCGCCGGCCGAGTTGTTGACCTGCTCCTCGATGCCCACGCCCAGGGCCCGCAGGCCGTCCGCCATCAGCTGGGAGTCACGGCTGCGCAGCGGACGGCGCACCCAACTGGGCTCGCCGGCCAGCGCGGCCAGGATCAGCGCGCGGTTGGTGACGGACTTGGAACCGGGGACGGTGACAGTCGCGTCGACGGCGCCGGTCGCAACCGGTGCGGGCCACAGGGTGTCGGTCATGCGGTCAGTCTAGGTGCGGCGGCCCGGGAACCGGCCCACCGGCCGAGGGGTGGACGACGGCGCCGCGAGTGCGTTCGCCCCGTCCCGGCGGCGCGCTAGCCGGTGAGCAGCCAGCCGCCGCCGACCCCCAGGCAGACCAGGGCGACCACGGTGAACAGCGCGACCCACACCAGCGCCGGGGCCCCGGTGAGCCGGGCCAGCTGGTCGGCGTCCGAGTCCCGGGCCCCGCCGCGGCGCCGCTTGCGCTGCAGCTCCAGCACCGGGCGCACCCCGGCCAGCAGCAGGAACCAGACGCCGAGGAAGGCGAAGCCGGCCTGCAACTGCGGGTCGCCGAACCAGGAGACGGTGAAGAAGGCCGCGCCGGTGACCACCACCGAGAGCACCCCGAACGCGTTGCGGATCATCACCAGCATCCCGGCCAGCAGCAGCACGGCTATCCACAGCAGCGCGGTGATCCGACCGGCGGCCAACAGGGCGGCGCCGCCCAGGCCGAGCAGCGGGGGCGCGGTGTACCCGGCCGCCGCGGTGAGGATCATGCCGGGCCCGGTCGGCCGGCCGGCCGAGACGGTCAGCCCCGAGGTGTCCGAGTGCAGCCGTACCCCGGCCAGCCGGCGCCCGGTGACCAGCGCGGCCAGCGCGTGCCCGCCCTCGTGCGCCAGGGTCACCACGTTGCGGCTCAACCGCCACACCGGGTGCGGCAGCACCGCGAGCAGCGCGGCGCCGCCACAGGCCAGCACCAGCCAGTGCGGCGGGTCGGGCTGGGTGCCGACCGCCTGCTGCCAGAGCTGGTCGAGACTGTGGTTCATCGCGGGTCCCTGGGTCGGCCGGGCGGGGGTGGGCAGCCTCCCACGCCCAGACGTCCCGGTGGTAGCCGGCGGTTGCATAGGGTGGCCGCATGTGTGGTCGATTCGCGGCGAGCACGAAGCCGGAGGACATCGTCGAGCTCTTCGGGGTCGCCCAGTGGGACCCCGAGGAGGCGCTGGCGCCCAGCTGGAACGTGGCACCGACCGATCCGGTGCTGGCGGTGCTGGAGCGGCTGCCCAAGGGCGGCGGCGCGCCGGTGCGCCAGCTGCGGCGGCTGCGCTGGGGCCTGGTGCCGGCCTGGTCGGGCACGCCGGAGACCGCGGTCAAGATGATCAACGCCCGGGCCGACACCGTGCACGAGAAGCCCGCCTACCGCCAGGCCTTCGCCGCCCGCCGCTGTCTGATACCGGTGGACGGCTACTACGAGTGGCAGACCTTCGAGCCGGCCGGCGGCAAGGGCCGGCCGCGCAAGGTCCCCTACTTCGTGCACCGGGTGGACGGCGCCCCGCTGGCGCTGGCCGGCCTGTACGAGTTCTGGCGCGACCGCGCGCACCCCGCCGACCACCCGGGCGGCTGGCTGGTGACCTGCACCATCGTCACCACCGAGGCCGAGGAGCTGCTGGCCCCGATCCACCACCGGATGCCGCTCTTCCTGCAGCCCGAGTCGTTCGCCGCCTGGCTGGACCCGGGCCTGGACAATGCGGAGCAGGCCCGGTCGCTGCTCCAGGCGCCGCGCCCGGGCCTGCTCGCGGCCACCCCGGTGGGCACCGCGGTCGGCAGCATCCGCAACAACCACCCGGGGCTGACCGCGCCGGTCACCCCCGAAACGGAAGGGGCGCTGTTCTGGTGACGGACCGTCGGACCCTGGTCGAGACCCCGGCCGGCCCGGCCGCGATCAGCTGGCACCGGGCCGCCGAGCCCCGCCTGGTGCTGGCCCTCGGGCACGGCGCGGGCGGCGGTGTGGAGGCACCGGACCTGGCCGCGCTGGCCGCCGCGCTGCCCGCGGGCGGGGTGAGCGTGGCGCTGGTCGAGCAGCCCTGGCGGGTGGCCGGCAAGAAGCTGGCCCCGGCTCCGAAGACGCTGGACGCCGGCTGGCTGCCGGTGGTCGGGGCGCTGGCCGCCGAGGGGCTGCCGCTGGTGGTCGGCGGCCGCAGCGCCGGCGCCCGGGTGGCCTGCCGGACCGGGGCGGCCGGCGGCGCGGCCGCGGTGCTGGCGCTGGCCTTCCCGCTGCACCCGCCGGGCCGGCCGGAGCGCTCGAGGGCCGCGGAACTGCTCGGCAGCGGGCTGCCCACCCTGGTGGTGCAGGGGGAGCAGGACACCTTCGGCACCCCGGCCGAGTTCCCGCCGCTGCCGGCCGGCCACCGGCTGGTGCCGGTCCCGGCCGCCGGGCACGGCTTCAAAGTGCCGAAGTCCGCACCACTCACCCAGCAGGCGGCGCTCGGGCTGGTCACCGCGGCGGTGGCCGACTGGCTGGCCGGGCTCGGCTGAGTGGCGCAGCCGGGTGATCCGTGCTGGGCCGGGAATGCGCCGGGCAGCGGCCGGGTTAACCCTTGCGTCAGCTAGTGCTCCAGGCGGAAAGGCAGCGCACATGGGTTCGATCGCGTGCCCCGAGCGGCCGGAGGAGCGGAGCGCGGAGAGCGCCTTCGTCCCGTGGTCCGAGTGGATAGTCGCGGGCGGGAAGTCCGACGGCCCGATATCCTCCCTTCCGGGCGGGCTCGCGGTGAGCCGTGCCCGCAACAGTGAGGAGGTGGGTCCGGTCGCTGCGACCGAGGACGAGCCGCACACGAACCCGGACGGGGACGAGGCGCCGGTCGGCGCCGAGCTCGCGGGCGATGCGCCGCTGACCGGTGAGGAGCTGGCCGAGGCGATCGGCGAGGACACCTTCCGAGTCTCCGCGGAGGAGACCGAGGAGGCGCGCCGGTCCCGCTTCGAGCGCGACGCCCTCGGCTACCTGGACCCGATGTACTCGGCCGCGCTGCGGATGACCCGCAACCCGGCCGATGCCGAGGACCTGCTGCAGGAGGCCTTCGCCAAGGCCTACGCCTCCTTCCACCAGTTCCGCGAGGGCACCAACCTGAAGGCCTGGCTGTACCGCATCCTGACCAACACCTTCATCAACTCGTACCGCAAGAAGCAGCGGGAGCCGCAGCGCACCGCCGCCGAGGAGATCGAGGACTGGCAGCTGGCCCGCGCCGAGTCGCACATGTCGACCGGCCTGCGCTCGGCCGAGACCCAGGCCCTCGACCACCTGCCGGACAGTGACGTGAAGGACGCCCTTCAGGCGATCCCCGAGGAGTTCCGCATCGCGGTCTACCTCGCGGATGTCGAGGGCTTTGCATACAAGGAGATCGCCGACATCATGGGGACCCCCATCGGTACGGTGATGTCCCGGCTGCACCGAGGCCGCCGCCAGTTGCGGGGCATGCTGGAGGACTACGCCCGGGAGCGCGGGCTGGTTCCGGCCGGCAGCGGGGCTGGGCGCGAGGCGAAAGGCACCGGCTCATGAGCTGCGGAGACCCGCACGCCACCGACTGCGGCGAGGTGCTCGACCACCTCTACGAGTTCCTCGACAACGAGATGCCGGAGGGGGACTGCGCCAAGCTCCGCCAGCACCTCGACGAGTGCTCGCCCTGCCTGGAGAAGTACGGTCTGGAGCAGGCGATCAAGGCGCTGATCAAGCGCTCCTGCGGGTGTGACGACACTCCGTCGGACCTGCGCAGCAAGGTGCTCGCCCGGATCGACAGCATCCGGGCCGGCCAGCGCAGTGCCGAGCCGGTGGTCCAGGTGGATCCGACCGGTGCGCACGACGGCTCCGGGCTGCTGACCGCCGGTCCGGTGGTCTCGCCCGCCGAGTAGCCCACCAGAGCAGGGCAGCTTCGAAGTACGGCACCGCCACCGGGGCCCGGGAGTTCGCTCCCGGGCCCCGGTGGCGTTCGCGCCGACGGAAGCATGACGCGCCGTCAGTTCGCCGAAGTCACTCGATCGGGTGAGTGTGTGCCGGGTGTGGCCGGGTATCGCGCGATGGCGGCTTCCGGCGCGGGAGTTGAGCCCTATCCTCCTCTGACGAGCCCGGTGAGGTGGGGAGGCTGAGATCGCTGTCGATCGCGGGGGCCAGGCGCTCCCTGAACGGACGGCCCCTGAACGGGCGGTCGTCGCACGCCTGTCCGCCCCGGCCCGCGGCTACGTCCTGCTGGTGCTGCTGGCCGCCGGCTGCTGCCTGCTGCCGGGCCGGTGGAACTGGACCGGGCCGGTCGACTGGCCCCGGGTGGCGCTGCTCGCCTTCCTGCACGCCTGCTGGGAGTCGGTCGCCCAGGGCGTGCCCAGCCCCTGCCTGCGCGCGGTGCGCCGGGCCCGGTCCCGGCTGGGCGGCCCGCCGCGGGCGGCGGCCGGGCCGGCCGGGGTGATCCGGCCCAGCGCCAACACCTTCCTGCCGGTGCTCTACGCCGGGGTCCTGATGCTGCCGCCGGGCGCCGCCGCGCTGGTCGCGCTGCCCGCCGTGCTGACCGGCGGCGTGCCGGGCGGCCCGCCGCTGCTGCGCCGGGCGTGGAACGCGGCCCAGTTCGCCCTCGCCGCCTGGACGGCCGCGGTGCTGTTCGGCCTGTTACACGGGCCGCGACTGCTGCTGGGCGCCCGCTACCCGGCGGCGCTCGCCCCGGCGCTGGCCGCCGTACTGGCGTTCTGCCTGGTCAACGGGGTGCTGGTGGCCGGGGTGCGGGTGCTGGCCGAGCACACTCCGCTGCCCGAGCTGGCCCGTGGCGCGCGCAGCGTGCTCGGCCTGCCGGCCCTGGTGCACGCGCTCGGCGGGCTGATGATGGCGGTGCTCTGGCAGGGTCCGTACGGCGCCTTCGCCGCGGTGCTGGCGCTGTTGCCGCTGTCCATCTCGGCCTGGGTCTTCGCCCAGGGGCACCGGGAGCGGGCCGCGCACCGGGCCACCGTGGAGGCGCTGGTGCAGGCGGTGGAGATCAAGGACTCCTACACCCGCGGTCACAGCGAACGGGTTGGCCGGGCCTCGGTGCTGATCGCCGGTCAGCTCGGCATGACCGGCGAGCGGCTGCGCACCCTGCACTTCGCCGGCACCCTGCACGACGTGGGCAAGCTCGGGGTGGCCACCGAACTGTTGCGCAGAAACGGTCCCCTCTCCGAGGCCGAGCGGCGGGCGGTCGAGGTGCACCCCGAGTACGGGCACGAGCTGGTGCGCGGCATCGACTTCCTCGGCGAGGCGCACGCCGGCATCCTGCACCACCACGAGCGGCTGGACGGCCGCGGCTACCCGCACGGCCTGGCCGGCGACCGGATCCCGGAGTTCGCCCGGATCATCGCGGTGGCCGACGCCTTCGACTCGATGACCTCCACCCGCTCCTACCGGCGCGGGCGCCCGGTCCCCGAGGCGGTGACCGAGTTGCGCCGGTGCGCGGGCAGCCAGTTCGACCCGGTGATGGTGGAGGCGCTGGTCGCCGCGGTGGGCCGGCACGGCTGGCAGCCGGTGCTGCCGCCGGCCGAGGGCGAGGACGCCGCGGTGCCCGACATCCCGCTCGGGGTGCCGGAGCCGCCGCCCCGGCTGACCACCGGGGGTGCCAGGTGAGGGCCGGTCCGGCCGGTGCGGGCGGCGCGCTGAGCGGGCGCTCGGTGGTGCGGGCCGGCGCGCTGCTGCTGGTGGCCGCCGCGCTGACCGCGACGGCCGCCCGCGGCGTGACGGAGCCGCTGGTCGCGGTCAGCTTCGCGGCGCTGGTCACGGTGGGCGAGGCGGTACGGATCCGGCGCCCCGGCGGGCGCGAGCAGGCACCGCTGGGTGCCGCCGCCGGACTCGCCTACGCGCTGCTCGGTCCGCTGCGCGGGCTGCCCACCCAGCACGGGGCGCTGCAGGTGGTGGCCGTGGTCGGGGCGGGGCTGCTGATGGGGGCGGTGGTGCGGGCCGCGGCCCTGGCCCTGGCCGGCCGGCTGCGGGGGCCGGCGGCGGACCGGCAGGCCTCGGTGCCGCGCCCGCGGCGCACCCCGGTGGGCGGGCATCCGCACCGGGGTGCGCCGATGCCGCGGGCCCGGCGCGGACCCCCGGTGCGCGGTCAGCGCGGCCACCGGCGCCGGGCCGACCGGGTGGCGCGGGCCCGCTCCTTCGACGGGGACGGCGCGGCCCGCCGACTGCTGGTGGTCGGGTTCGCCGCGCTGCTCTTCCAACCGCTCTACACCAGCGGTGCGCTGGACCGGGTGCCGCTGGCCGGCCCGGCCTACGGGGTCTTCCTGGTGCTGGTGGCCGCGCTGGCCGGGCTGTGCGACGCGGTGCTGGCGGCCAGTCAGCACCAGGGCGGCGGGCGGTTCGGCCCGGCGCTGGAGGAGGAGCTGCGCGCGCTGCCGGGGATCGGGTCGGCGATCGCGGCCACCGGGATGCTGGTGAGCCTGGCGGCAGGCGAGGTGGGGCTGTGGGCGCTGCCGGTCTTCTGCCTGCCGCTGCTGCTGGCCCAGACCTCGTTCCGGCGGGCCGCCGCGGTGCGGGCCACCTACGGGCAGACCATCGCCACCCTGGCCCGGGCCACCGAGGTGGCCGGCTACACGGCACCCGGGCACGCCCGCCGGGTGGCGGACACGGCCTGCGCCGTCGGCCGCGAGCTGGGCCTGGGCGCGCACGAGCTGGCTCTGCTGGAGTACGCGGCCCTCATGCACGACATCGGTCAGCTCTCGCTGGTCGAGCCGGTGGCGGCGGGGGCCACCGCCACCCTGCCGGAGCAGGAGCAGCAGCGGATCGCCCGGCTGGGCAGCGAGGTGATCCGCTGCACCGGGGTGCCCGAGCCGGTGGCCGAGCAGGTGGCCCGGTCGGCGGATCCGCTGCTCGGCCCGGACGGCCGCACCGACCGCACGCTGCCGCTGGCGGCCCGGATCATCCGGGTGGCCAACGCGCACGAGGACCTGTGCGGGGCGGCGGACGGTTCGGCGGGCGCGCTGGCGGTGCTGCGGGCGCACTGCGGGCGCAGTTTCGACCCGGTGGTGGTGGCCGCGCTGGAGCGGGTCCGGGCCCAGGGGCGCGGGCCCTGCACGGTGGCCAGGGCCGAGGGCGGATGAACCCCTGTGCGGTGAGCGCGCCCGGGTGCGGCCGTGGTTGGATGCGGTCATAGCGTGGAACACCCGAACCGGGGCTCCGGGCTCCCGGCTCGGCACCGGGGAGGCGGACCGGCTCCCAGCAGGATTCAGCGGAACCGAGCGGACAGGCGGCAGGGCAACGTGAAGATCTTCCACCGGGCACGGCACCGGCCGTCCGCCACCTGGCGGCAGACGACCGACCGGGCCTTCACGCTGATCGGCGACGGGCGGTACGAGGACGCCGGCGCACTGCTGGTGATGGCCGCCGACCTGGAACCCTGGCTCTCCGACTCCTGGTTCAACCTGGCGCTGCTGCACAAGTTCCGCCGGGACTGGGAGCAGGCCCGGGTGGCCGGCCTGCGCGCGGTGGCCCTGCTCGACCGCGACCAGGGCGCCCCCGACTGGTGGAACCTGGGCATCACCGCGACCGCCCTGCAGGACTGGCCGCTGGCCCGCCGGTCCTGGCAGGCCTACGGCCTCAAGCTGCCCGGCGGAGCGGGTGCGGTGGCGGACGGCCCGGTCCGCCTGGAGCTGGGCACCACCCCGGTGCGGCTCTCCCCGGAGGGCGAGTCCGAGGTGGTCTGGGGCCGCCGGCTGGACCCGGCCCGGGTCGAGGTGCTCTCCATCCCGTTGCCCTCCTCCGGCCGCCGCTGGGGCGAGGTGGTGCTGCACGACGGCGCCCCGCACGGCGAGCGGGTGGCCGCCGGCACCGCCTACCCGGTCTTCGACGAGATCGAGCTGTGGGCGCCCTCGCCGGTGCCGACCTACGTGGTGCTGCTGCAGGCCGCCGCGGAGGCGGACCGGGACGCGCTGGAGCGGCTGGTGGCCGAGGCCGGCTACGCGGCCGAGGACTGGACCTCCTCGGTCCGGCTGCTCTGCCGGGCCTGCTCGGAGAGCCGGATGGTGACCGACGACGGCCGTACCGTGCACCACGACCCGCACGACGACGGGGACGCCGCGCACCCCGGCCACCTGAGCCACCTCAGCCAGGGCGCGGCCGGCACCGCCTGGCAGACCGAGCGCGAGTGCGGCATCGCCGCCCCGGCGGGCCTGGTCCGCCTGCTGCTGGACCGCTGGGTGGCCGCTGCGCCGACCACCCGTGCCTACCGGGACGTGGAGGAGGTCTGCTGACCTCTTAGGCTTGGAGGGTTAGCCAAGACCGGCGCAGACCAGGAGCGGACAGATGGCCGAGCAGCACGACGAGCACACCCACGAGCACCAGGAGCCGGCCGAGCCGGTCCAGGTGATCGGTGAGGAGCCCGACCTCAGCAAGGGCACTGCCCGGCCGATCACCGTGGTGGGCAACCCGGTGCTGCACCGCGAGTGCAAGACCGTCACCGAGTTCGACGGCGAGCTGTCCGCGCTGATCGACGACATGTTCGTCTCGATGTACGCGGCCGAGGGCGTGGGCCTGGCGGCCAACCAGATCGGCGTGGACGCCAAGGTGTTCGTGTACGACTGCCCGGACGACCAGAACGTGCGGCACATCGGCCACGTGGTCAACCCGGTGGTCGAGGAGCTGCCGGTGGACCGGCGCACCCTGGACGACGGCAACGAGGGCTGCCTCTCGGTGCCCGGTGCCTACGCCGAACTGCCGCGCCCGGACTTCGCCGTGGTGACCGGCCAGGACAAGGACGGCAACCCGGTCCGGGTCGAGGGCACCGGCTTCTTCGCCCGCTGCCTGCAGCACGAGACCGACCACCTCAACGGCTACCTGTACATCGACCGGCTCTCCAAGCGGGACCGCAAGGACGCGCTGCGCCAGATGAACGAGGGCACCCCGCGCTACGCCACCGTGCCGAACGACTGACGAAGCGTCGGCCACCCCGTCGCGACCCGACCGCGGCCCCGCCTCCGGGCGGGGCCGCGGTGTCGTGCGTGCCGCCGAAGCCGCGCTGTCAGGCGTGCTTATTATCGTTCGCATTGCGTGTGATTGATCATCACATGCTCGCGAACGAAGGGGCGAATCCCACCTCATGCCACAACGCTCGGCGGGCAGTGCCGCTGCCCTCCTCCTTTTGACCGCCGGCCTGTCCAGCCTGGCCGTGCCGCAGGCGCTGGCGGCCGACAGCAGCCGCGCCGTCGACTACCGCGGCTACCACCTCCAGGTGCCGGCCGACTGGCAGGTCGTCGACCTGGCCCAGAACCCGCGCAGCTGCGTGCGCTTCGACCAGCACACCGTCTACCTCGGCACCCCGGGCGCGGACCAGGACTGCCCGGCGCACCTGGCGGGCGGGCGGACCGACGCGCTGCTGATCGAGCCGACCCCCGCGGCGGTCCCCGGCCGCCCGGCGGCCCCGGTGGTCGAGGCCGGTGCCGCCGTCCCCGCCGCGGTGGTCGAGGCCGGCCGCAGCAGCCGCGAGATCCGGGTCCAACTGCGCGGCACCGGGCTGCAGCTGACGGCCAGTTACGGCGCCGGTGAGCAGGTCGTCAACACCCTGCTGGCCGGTGCCACGGTGACCCGGCCGGCCGGCGCCGCCCAGTCCGGCGCGCAGAGCGGCGCCCCGGCACCCGCGCCGCGCGCGCAGGCCGCGGCCGCCCCGGCGGCGGCCACCTCCGGCACCCCGCTCACCGTGGACATCGGCAAGGGCTTCGACGCCTGCACCGCGCCCTCGGACACGCTGATGAACACCTGGAAGGCCAACTCGCCCTACCAGTCGGTGGGCATCTACATCGGCGGCCCGGCCCAGGCCTGCGGCGCCGGCAACCTGGACGCGGGCTGGGTGAGCCGCCAGGCCCAGGCCGGCTGGTCCTTCCTGCCGATCTACGTCGGGCACCAGGCCAACACCAAGTTCGCGCTGCAGATCTCCACCGACCTGCCGACCGCGCAGCAGCAGGGCCAGAGCGACGCGGGCGACGCGATCACCAAGCTCACCGCGCTGGGCTTCCCGGCCGGTTCCACGATCTACAACGACCTGGAGAACTACGACTCCTCGACCTCCGGCGCCCGGTCGCTGTCCTACCTGAACGGCTGGACCAGCGCACTGAAGCAGGCCGGCTACCGCTCCGGCGTCTACTCCGGCCCGTACAGCGGGCTGGCGGACCTGTCGGCGCACTACAACGACAGCTCCTTCGCCCGCCCGGACGTGGTCTGGGCGGCCGCCTGGAACTCCAACCAGAACACCTCGGACGCCGGGATGGGCGTGCCCGCGGGCTACTGGCCGGGTGCCAACCGGGTGCACCAGTACCTCAACGGCGACCAGACCTGGGGCGGCGTCAAGCTCAACATCGACGCCGACGCGGTCAGCGTCGCCACCCAGGCCGGCGGCAACGCGATGGGCGTGGGCGACCAGCTGACGGGCGGTCAGAGTCTGACCACCAGCACGGCGCCGGTCACCCTGACCATGCAGACCGGCGGTGACCTGGTGGCGACCCTGAAGACCGGCGGCGGTGCGCAGACCCTGTGGCACTCCAACACCGGGGGCAACCCGGGCGCCTACGCGGTGATGCAGCGCGACGGCAACCTGGTGGTCTACCGCACCGACGGCGCCGCGCTCTGGGCCTCCTTCACCGACGGCAACCCCGGTGCCACGCTGACCGTCCAGGAGGACGGCAACGTGGTGGTCTACCGGCCGGGCGGCGGCCCGGGCACCGGTGGCGCGGTCTGGGCGAGCGGCAGTTACGCGATGCCGGCCACCGTCAGCGGCGGCCAGGGGCTGACGGCCGGCCGCTGGGTGGACGCGAAGCAGACCCGGCTGGCCATGCAGGCCGACGGCAACCTGGTGCTCTACCGCAAGAGCGACGGGGCGGCGATCTGGTCCGCCAACACGTTCAACAACCCCGGCGCCTACCTGAGCATGCAGACCGACGGCAACCTGGTGCTCTACCGCTCGGGCGGCAGCGCGACCAGCAACTGGGCGCTGTGGACCCCCAACACCTGGGGCAACCCCGGTGCCTACTTCCTGGTGCAGGACGACGGGAACCTGGTGGTCTACCGGGCCGGCGGCGGTCCCGCCGCCGGCGGTGCGCTGTGGGCCAGCGGCACCGTGCAGGCCGGCTGACCCGGCCGGTACGGGTGAGGGCCCGTCGGGCACCGGGGTTCCGGTGCCCGACGGGCCATCGTCGTGCGTGGTGTGGCGACCAGTGACCAGGCCCTAGAACTCGTCGTCGAAGGAGACCGAACCCTCGACCGCCACCTGGTACGCGGAGACCCGGCGCTCGAAGAAGTTGGTCAGCTCCTGGACGTTCTGCAGCTCCATGAAGCCGAACGGGTTGGTCGAGCCGTACCGGACCGGCAGGCCCAGGCGGGCCAGCCGCTGGTCGGCGACGGCCTCCAGGTACTGGCGCATCGACTCGGTGTTCATCCCGGCCAGGCCGTCGCCGCACAGGTCGCGGGCGAACTGGAGCTCGGCCTCGACGGCCTCCTCCAGCATCTCGGTGACCTGCTGGGCCATCTTCTCGTCGAAGAGGTCCGGCTCCTCCTCGCGCACGGTGTCCACCACCGACATCGCGAAGTCCATGTGCATGGACTCGTCGCGGAACACCCAGTTGGTGCCGGTGGCCAGGCCGTGCAGCAGGCCGCGGCTGCGGAACCAGTACACGTAGGCGAAGGCGCCGTAGAAGAACAGGCCCTCCACACAGGCCGCGAAGCAGATCAGGTTGAGCAGGAAGGCCCGGCGGTCGTCCTTGCTCTGCAGCGACTCGAGGTGGTCGACCGCGTTCATGTACTTGAAGCAGAACTGCGCCTTCTGCGCGATGGAGGGGATGTTCTCCACCGCCGCGAAGGCCGCCGTGCGGTCGTCCGGATCGGGCAGGTAGGTGTCCAGCAGGGTCAGGTAGAACTGGACGTGCACCGCCTCCTCGAACAGCTGCCGGGAGAGGTAGAGCCGGGCCTCGGGGGAGTTGATGTGCTTGTAGAGGCTCAGCACCACGTTGTTGGCGACGATCGAGTCCCCGGTGGCGAAGAAGGCGACCAGACGGCCGATCAGATGGCGCTCGCCCTCGGTCAGCTTGGCCAGGTCGGCGACGTCGGAGTGCAGGTCCACCTCCTCCACGGTCCAGGTGTTCTTGATCGCGTCGCGGTACCGGTCGTAGAACGACGGGTAGCGCATCGGACGCAGGGTCAGCTCGAAGCCGGGGTCGAGCAGCAGCTTGCGCTGGTCGCCGGCAGGGGTGCTCACTGGCAGGCCTCGCAGGACTCGGGGTTCTCCAGGGAGCAGGCGATGGCGTCCTGCTCGGCCTGGGTCGTGGTGGGGGTGGGCAGCGGCGCAGCCGTGCGGGCGGCGCCGGGGGCGGCCTGGGCGATCCGGGTGGCCGGACGCGAGCGCAGGTAGTAGGTGGTCTTCAGACCGACCTTCCACGCGTAGGCGTACATCGAGCTGAGCTTGCCGATGGTCGGCGCCGCCATGAACAGGTTCAGCGACTGGCTCTGGTCGATGTACGGCTGGCGGGCCGCGGCCAGGTCGATCAGCGCGCGCTGCGGCAGCTCCCAGGCGGTGCGGTACAGCGAGCGCACCTCGGCCGGCAGCCAGCCCAGCTCCTGCACGCTGCCGTTGGCCTCGCGCAGCGCGTCGCGAGTCTGCTGGTCCCAGACGCCCAGCTCCTTGAGCTCCTTCACCAGGTAGGGGTTGACCTGGAGGAACTCGCCGGACAGGGTCTCGCGCTTGAACAGGTTGGAGACCTGCGGCTCGATGCACTCGTAGACGCCGGCGATCGAGGCGATGGTGGCGGTCGGGGCGATCGCCAGCAGCAGCGAGTTGCGCAGGCCGGTGCGGGCCACGGTGGCGCGCAGCGCGTCCCAGCGCTCCTGCCACTGCGGGGTGGTGCCGAAGTGGTCGATGTGCAGCTGCCCCTGGGCCGCCCGGGTCTCGGCGTAGGCCGGGTGCTGCCCGAACTGCTCGGCCAGCTCGCTGGAGCGCTCGTAGGCGGTCAGCATGATCCGCTCGGCGATCAGCGTGGACAGCTCCTTGGCCTCGGCGGAGTCGAAGTCCAGCCGCAGCCTGAAGAAGACGTCCTGCAGGCCCATCACGCCCAGGCCCACCGGCCGCCAGCGCGAGTTGGAGGTGCCGGCCTCGGTGGTCGGGTAGAAGTTGATGTCCACCACGCGGTCCAGGAAGGTCACCGCGGTGCGCACGGTGGCGTCCAGCCGCTCCCAGTCCATCGCGTTCAGCAGGTCCGCCGCGGTGGCGCCGTCGGCCAGGTGGGCGCCGAGGTTGACCGAGCCGAGGTTGCAGACCGCGGTCTCGGAGTCGTCGGTGACCTCCAGGATCTCGGTGCACAGGTTGGAGGAGTGCACCGTGCGGCCCGGCAGCGCGGTCTGGTTGGCGGCCCGGTTGGCGGCGTCCTTGAAGGTCATCCAGCCGTTGCCGGTCTGCGCCAGGGTGCGCATCATCCGGGCGTACAGGGTCTGGGCGGGGATGGTGCGCACCGCCTTGCCGGCCTGCTCGGCCTTCAGGTACGCCTCGTCGAAGTCGGCGCCCCACAGGTCGACCAGCTCGGGCACGTCGGCCGGGGAGAAGAGCGACCAGTCGGCGTTGGCGTTGACCCGGCGCATGAACTCGTCCGGGATCCAGTGCGCCAGGTTGAGGTTGTGGGTCCGGCGGGCCTCCTCGCCGGTGTTGTCCCGCAGCTCCAGGAACTCCTCGATGTCCGCGTGCCAGGTCTCCAGGTAGACGCAGGCCGCGCCCTTGCGCCGGCCGCCCTGGTTGACCGCGGCGACCGAGGAGTCGAGGGTGCGCAGGAACGGCACGATGCCGTTGGACTGGCCGTTGGTGCCGCGGATCAGGCTGCCGCGCGAGCGGATCCGCGAGTAGGACAGGCCGATGCCGCCGGCGTGCTTGGACAGCCGGGCGATCTGGGCGTAGCGCTCGTAGATCGAGTCCAGGTTGTCCAGCGGCGAGTCCAGCAGGTAGCAGCTGGACATCTGCGGGTGCCGGGTGCCGGAGTTGAACAGGGTGGGCGAGCTGGTCAGGTACTCGAGCCGACTCATCAGGCGGTAGAGCTCGGCCACCTCGGCCACCGACTGCTCGCTGTCGCCGACCGCCAGGCCGCAGGCCACCCGGAGCAGGAAGTGCTGCGGGGTCTCGACCACCTGACGGGTGATCGGGTGGCGCAGCAGGTAGCGGGACTGCACGGTGCGCAGGCCGAAGTACTCGAAGCGGTCGTCACCGGCCGGGTCGATCAGCGCGTTCAGCACGGCGGCGTGCTTGGCCACGAAGTCGGCGGTGGTGTCGCCGATCAGGCCCTCGGCGTGGCCGACGGCGACCGAGTCGGCGAAGCTGACCACACCCTGGGTGGCGGCCTCGTCGAGGATCTCGCGGGCGAGCAGCCGGGCGGCCAGCTTCGAGTACTGCGGGTCCTCGGCGATCATCGAAGCGGCGGCGTCCACGGCCAGCCCGCGCAGCTCGGCGAAGTCCGAACCAGCGTGGCGGCCGCGCAGCGCGGCGGCGGCGACGTGGCCGGGGTCCACCTGCGGAAGGTCGGTGCTGCAATCAGTGAGCAGCCGGAGCAGCGCCGTACCGGGGTCGGTGGGGGCAACTGCGGATCCCTGGGACGGCAGGGCGACTGAGGCAGCGACGGTCAAGGCGCACTCTCTCCTGTGGCGGCGGCGGACGGTGTCCGGCCAAGCGCGCGGCAGGGGAAAACGGCACGCCGGATCGTTCCGCCGCGCGTCGTCACCCTGACCCACCCGCGGGGCCGGACGGTGCTGGTGCTGTGAAGGCCTCTGCGGGGAGGCCCGGATGGCACACCGTCGGCAGGTACTCGGACTCGCGGAGCCGGCCGGGGCCGGTAGCGCTCACCGCTGCGGGGCAGTCCCGGACTTGCACCGGGTTCCCCTGCGTCGACAGCGAGAGTGAGCATACATGTAGTGGCGGCTGCCCGACGAAGGCCCAGATGTAGTGTTCACGGCGTGTCGGATCCGTCGCGCTGTGGTGCTGGCCGCTTCGCGGAACCGGCCTGATTGCGGGTCAGCCGGGACCGTGCCGCTGTCCCGGCAGGCCTCAGAAGGCCATTGCGTACACCCACAGGTCGATGCCCTCGCGCGGGCACCAGTCGCGCTCCGGGGCCCGGGCGAAGCCGACCCGCTCGTAGATCCGGTGCGCGGCCTTCATGCCGGGGCGGGTGGAGAAGGCCAGGCCCGCCAGGCCCAGCTCGCGGCACCGGTCCACCGCCGCGCGCACCAGCGCCTCGCCCACGCCGAGTCCCCGGGCGGCGCCGGCGGCGGCCAGCATCCGGATCTCGCCCTCGTCCGAGCGGGCGATGTCGGCCCACTCGCCGCCGCCCACCGCCAGCGTCACGGTCCCGAGCACCCGGCCCGCCGCGTCGACGGCGACCAGCAGCTCCGCCTCGGCGGCCCGGCGCCGGGCGTCGCGCAGCAGCGTCACGTACTGCGCGTCGGGCGGGGTGTGGCCGTCCCCGACGAACGCCTCCACGGTCACCTCACCGGCGGCGGTCAGGTCGGTGTCGAGCGCGCGGCGAATGACGAAGTCCATCGGACAAGTGTGCCAATCCGCGGGCCGGTGCCGTCGCCGGGGGCCGGGACGCCGCGAGCCGGCCGCGGGCGCCGGGGCGCCCGCGGCCGGCCGGCGGTGCGGTCCTTCACGGTCAGCCGGGCAGCGACCAGGCCTGGTTGGACTGGTGGCTGCCACAGGTCCAGATGTCCAGCCGGGTGGCGTCGGCGGTGCCGCCGCCGTAGACGTCCAGGCACAGGGCGGAGGCGGTGTTGGCCAGGGTGCCGTCGCCGCGGTAGCTCCACTGCTGGGTGGTGGCGCCGGTGCAGCCGGACAGCACGGCCCAGGAGCCGGCCGCGGTGCCCGAGGCGGTCAGGCACTTGCCCAGGGTGCGCACGGTCCCGTCACCGGGCAGCGACCAGCGCTGGTTGGCGTTGCCGGTGCAGGTGTAGAGGATCACCGGGTTGCCGTCGGTGGTGGCGCTGCCGGAGTCGTCCGCGCACTTGGCCCCGTTGCCGGTCAGCTGGCCGGTCGGCACCGCGGCCGCGCAGCCGTTCGGGGTGAGCCGCCACACCGCGGTGCCGTGCGCCGGGACGGTCGCGGTCAGCGCGCTGGAGACGGTCGAACCCGCCCCGGTCCACAGGTTCTTGGCGGTCACTGTGCAGTTCGCCAGGCCCGCGTCGGCCAGCGGGACGGAGAGTGCGGCGGCGCTCGCCGAGCGGTTGAGCACGGCCACCGCACGGTCGCCGTTCGCCAGCGGGCGCACCAGCACGTCGGTGCTGGCGTTGGACGAGGCCACCGAGGCCTGGCGGCCCAGGCTGTCCTGGTCCAGCGCGATCAGGTCGGTGTTGCCGAGCGCGGCCAGGCCCGCGGGGGTCAGCTGGGCGACGTTCGAGGAGAGGATCATCGGGGCCGCCATCATCGACCAGAGCGCCACCTGGCTGCGTGACTCCTCGTCGCTCAGGCCGCCGTCGCCGGCGATCAGGAAGTCGGGGTCGTTCCAGTTGCCGGGCTTGGCGTAGCGCCCGATCCACCGGTTGTAGCCGTAGTTGGACAGCACGGAGCTCCACCGGGAGGTGTTCGGCCTGCTCGCGTCGAAGGTGGCGATGTCGTAGCCCTCACGCCAGAGCTGGCCGTCCTGGCCGACCCAGCCCAGCACCGAGAACCAGCTGGGGCTGCCCCACTCGCCGCTCTGGAAGTACGCGGGCGCGGACTCGGAGAAGGTGATCGCCCGGCCGCTGCCGGCCAGCGCGGCGGCCTGGGCGTCGTAGGCCTGGCGGTAGGCGGCCTCCTGGGACTGGCCGGCGGCGACGTACACGTTGCAGCCGTCCAGCTTCAGGTAGTCCACGCCCCAGGCGGCGAACGAGGCGGCGTCCTGGACGAAGTGGTCGGCCCCGCCGCCCTGCGGCCGCCCGCTGCCGGGGTAGCCGCCGCAGGTGCTGGAGCCGGCGTCCTCGTAGATGCCGAACTTCAGGCCCTTGCCGTGCAGGTAGGCGCCCAACCAGGCCATCCCGTGCGGGAACTTGACCGGGTCGGCGACCAGGTTGCCGGCGCTGTCGCGACTGCCCGCCATCCAGCAGTCGTCCACCGTCACGGTGGTGTAGCCCTTGGCCGCCAGTCCGCTGCTGACCAGCGCGTCGGCGTTGCCGGTGATGGTCTGCTCGGTGATCCCGCACTGGTAGTGCGCCCAGTCGTTCCATCCCATCGGGGGAGTGGCGGCGAGGAGCGGTGCGGCGGCGGGAGTTGACGGTGCGGCAGGTGGTGCGGCCGCGGTGGCGGCGGGGGAGTTGGCCAGCGGCAGGGCGAGCAGCGCGGAGGCGGTCAGCAGGGCGTGGAGGGTGCGGCGGACCGGGGGCACGGGAGGCTCCTTCCGAGGAGGTGCACGGGTGCTGAGGTGCACCTAGTGGACCGGCCATGCTCATTCCAGTCAATAGAACCGACAGAATGAACAGAAACGCGCATAAGTCCGTGCGCACAGCAGAGCGGCCGCCCGCCGGAGCATCCGGCGGACGGCCGCGAAGGAGGTTCTCCTGCCCGGGCTCTGACTGGCCGTCAGTTGGTTGCAGGCAGGTGCCCGGTCCCGTTCCACTGCTCGGCGCACAGCCGTCCGTCCACCGAACGCCAGATGCTCGCCGAGCAGTTGGCCACCACGTCCAGCTCCAGCAGCTCCGCCTCGCTGAGCCGGTCCAGCACGTACCGCAGCATCAGCAGTACGTTGTCGTGCGCCACCAGCAGCACCGGGTGCCCGGCCTCCTCGGCGCACAGGTCGCGCAGGCAGTCCCGCACCCGCAGCGCCACGTCCGCCCAGCTCTCGCCGCCGGGCGGACGGTAGTAGAGCTCGCCCATCCGCCGCCGCCGGGCCGCCTCCTCGGGGTGGTGCTTCTCGATGGCCGCCGCGGTGAGCATCTCCAGCACGCCCAGCTCCCGGTCGCGCAGCCGCTCGTCGTAGCGCACCGGCAGGCCCACCGGCACCGAGCCGAGCCCGGCCGCCTGGGCCAGCGCGATCCGCGCCGTCTCCGCCGCCCGCACGTACGGCGAGCACCAGAGCGATCTCGGCCGGTCGCCGGTCGGCAGCTCGGCCCACCAGCGCCCGAAGGCCTGGGCCTGGGCCTGCCCGTGCATGGAGAGCGGGATGTCGGCGTCCCGGCAGCTGATCGGCACCGTCAGCGCCCCGTTGGCCTCGGCCAGCTGGAACTCGACGTTCGCGGTGCTCTGGCCGTGCCGGGTGGCGATCAGGACCGAGGGCAGCTCGGGCGCGGTTTCCCGGCGCGGCTGTCCGTTCAGGATGGTGCTCGGCTCTGGCATGCCCGCTCCCCGTTGGCTCGGTATCACCGCTGGTCGGTGCGTGGACGACGCCCCAAGGACGTCATACATGTGATCGCGCCGCCATCACCTCAGTGTTGAGGGCGATGACGGCGCGATCACAGGGCGCGCGCTGGGGCGCTTAATGCGCCGCGACCGGCTGGGGCGCATCCGCAAGCTCGGGGTCGCCCTCCTCCGCGCTGTAGTCCGCCGCGGTGGTCTCGTCCACGCCCTCGGGGGCCTTGGCCGCCTTGAGCACCAGGGTGAGCACGACCGCCACGATCAGGTTGAGCACGAACGCGGTCAGCCCGATGTAGCCGATCTGGCCGATCACCGGGATGGCCGCGCTGCTGCCGCCGAAGTGCTTGGTGGCGGGCGAGGCGATTCCGTACGCCTTCCAGGTGCCGTAGACCATGCCGACGGCCCACCCGGCCAGCAGCGCCCAGCGGTGGAACCAGCGGGTGAACAGGCCGGCCACCACCGAGACGAAGGTCTGCAGGATCCAGATCCCGCCGAGCAGCTGCAGGTTGATCGCCAGCTGCTTGTCCATGCCGAGCACGAAGACCAGCGCGCCGACCTTGACCAGCAGCGAGACCACCTTGGCGACCTTGGTCTCCGCCTCCGGGGTGGCGTCGGGCCGCAGGAACTCCTTGTAGATGTTGCGGGTGAACAGGTTGGCCGCGGCGATCGACATGATCGCGGCCGGCACCAGGGCGCCGATCCCGATCGCGGCGAAGGCCACCCCGGTGAACCAGTCCGGGAAGAGCTTGGAGAACAGCTCCGGCACCGCCAGCTGCGGGTTGAAGCCGGCGATGGCCTTGCCGTTGGCGTCCTTGCCCACCCCGGCCGCGATCGCCAGGAAGCCGAGCAGCGCCAGCAGGCCCAGCATCAGCGAGTAGGCGGGCAGGATCGCCATGTTGCGGCGCACGGTGTTGCGCGACTTGGCGGCCAGCACGCCGGTGACGGTGTGCGGGTACATGAAGAGCGCGAGCGCCGAGCCGAACGCCAGGGTCGCGTACCCCCACTGCGCCTTCGGGCCGGTGATCATGGAGCCGACCGGCTGGTGGGTCTTCGGGTTGACCGCGTTGAACTTGGTCGCGGCCGCGTCGAAGATGTGCCCGTAGCCGCCCAGCCGCATCGGCAGGTAGACCACCGCGACGATGATCACGATGTAGACCAGGGTGTCCTTGACGAAGGCGATCAGCGCCGGCGCCCGCAGGCCCGAGGAGTAGGTGTAGGCGGCCAGCACCGCGAAGGCCAGGAAGAGCGGCAGGTCCTTGACGAACCAGTTGCTGCTCGACCCGCCGCCCACCCCGAGGGTGTCCAGCACCGCCTGGATGCCGACCAGCTGCAGCGCGATGTACGGCATGGTGGCCAGGATCCCGGTCACCGCGACGGCCAGCGCCAGGCCGCGCGAGCCGTACCGCCCGCGCACGAAGTCGGCGGGGGTCACGTAGCCGCGGCTGCGGGCCACCGACCAGAGCCGGGGCAGGAAGAGGAAGACCAGCGGGTAGGCGATGATCGTGTACGGCACGGCGAAGAAGCCCGCGGCGCCGGCCCCGTAGACCGCGGCCGGGACCGCGATGAAGGTGTAGGCGGTGTAGAGGTCGCCGCCCAGCAGGAACCAGGTGATCCAGGTCCCGAAGCTGCGCCCGCCCAGGCCCCACTCGTCCAGGTGCAGGCCGTTGTCGGACCGGCGCCAGCGGGAGGCCAGGAAGCCCAGCACGGTGACCAGCAGGAAGAAGAGGACGAACACCACCAGGGCGCCCGTGTTCACGCCGTGGCTCATCGCACCTCACCCCCGCGGGCGGCCTTGCGCCGGCGCGCGTCGTGGTTGAGCAGCAGGTAGGCGGCGCCGGTGAAGAGCGCCGAGACCGGGATCCAGAGGATCTGGTACCAGTAGAAGAACGGCACGCCGCCCAGCTTCGGGGTCAGCTTCGCGTAGGAGTTGACCCAGAGCAGCGCGACCACCGGGACGGCCAGGCTGAGGCCGGCCAGGACCCGGGCGGGGGTCACGGGGGGCAGAAGGCCCGGTGGTGCTGCGGGGGCGTCGGGTTCGAGCGTCATGAGCGGCTCCGGCGGTGGCAGGGAGATCCCCAGCAGCGCCGCAGCGCCCCGGGTTCCGACGCGCCCGCCGAGCAGCGCCCTTGGTGATCGGCTTGGACTGGTCGGAATGTAGGGCACCTCATGCCCTCGTGTCACCAGTCATAACCGGGGGTCTCGCAAACTGGACGGTCGCTCCGGCCGAACTCTGGCGCTGCGTCAGTTCGCCCGGGCCGGGACCGGACGCCGGGACCGGCATCGGGACGCACCGGGACCGGATGCGGGAAGGGGCGCCCCCGGCCGGGAGCGCCCCTTCCCGCGTGCCGCGAGGTCAGCTCGGGCGCTGCAGCCGGGTGATGAACTTGTACCGGTCGCCGCGGTAGATCGAGCGGACCCACTCCACCGGGGCGCCCTCGGGGTCGAAGGAGTGCCGGGACAGCTGGAGCATCGGCAGCCCCAGGTCGGAGCCGAGCAGGCCGGCCTCGCGCGGGTTGGCCAGTGTGGTCTCGATGGTCTCCTCGGCCTCGGCCACCACCACGCCGTACACCTCGCGCAGCGCGGTGTAGAGCGAGTTGTGCTTGATCAGGTTGCGGCGCAGTGCCGGGAAGCGCTTGGCCGACAGGTGGGCCACCTCGATCGCCATCGGATCGCCGTTGGCCAGCCGCAGCCGCTCGATCCGCAGCACCCGGCTGCCGGGCTTGATGTCCAGCAGCGGGGCGATCCGGTCGTCGGCGGTGATGTAGCCGACCTCGATCAGCCGCGAGGTGGGCTCCAGCCCCTGGGCGCGCATGTCCTCGGTGTAGGAGGTCAGCTGCAGGGCCTGCGCCACCTTGGGCTTGGCGACGAAGGTCCCCTTGCCCTGGATCCGCTCCAGCCGCCCCTCGACCACCAGTTCCTGCAGGGCCTGGCGCACCGTGGTGCGGGAGGTGTCGAACTGGGCGGCCAGCGCCCGCTCCGGCGGGACCGGGGTGCCGGCCGGCTGGGTCTCGGTGAGCTGGAGCAGGTGGCGCTTCAGCCCGTAGTACTTGGGCACGCGTGCGGACGCGGGGTCGCCCTCCGCCGTCTTGCCGGCCGTACCGGCCTGCGTGGGCACCGCCTGGGCCTGGGGGAGCTGGGCCGTGGTGCCCCCGTCGCTGCTCATGGCCGCTTCTCCGCTTCTCCGCGGGGCCCTGCTGGACCCCTCGCGGGGCCCTCAGGAGCCCCACTACCTCGTTAACGGCACACATCGTCGCACGTATGCCACGGCGACGGGGAGCTCATCACGCGATGAACGATGAGCGGTGTCGGCTTGATAACGGCTCGTCCGGATTGCTCATCGGCCCGTTGACAGTGCCATTGGTCTAGGCCAAGCTCCAGGCATCTGGTCTACACCACTGCAGACCACACTCATGAATCCCCACCCACTCGCGGGTCTCGGCGCCGCTTTCGCACGATTCGTGTGGATCTGCCGCTGGCCACCGATGGGGGCACCCGGGCATCCCTCAGGAGGATGGCGTGAAGCGTCAGCTCATCGCGGCGGTCGGCGTCGCGGCCATGGTCGTCGGCGTCGCGGCCTGCAGCTCGTCGAAGTCTTCGGACACCGCGAGCAGCTCCAGCAGCAAGCCGGCCAACTACAACGGCAAGACCCTCACCGCCTGGTTCATGGACGGCTCCGCGCCGCAGGCCTGGCAGGACGGGGTCAAGGCGGACTTCGAGTCGCAGTTCCCGGGCGCCAAGCTCAACATCCAGATCCAGAAGTGGGACGGCATCGGCCAGAAGATCACCACCGCCCTCTCCGAGGGTTCGGTGGACGTCCTCGAGGTCGGCAACACCCAGACCGCGGGTTACGCGGCCACCGGTGGCCTGCTGGACATCACCAAGGACAAGGCAGACCTGGGCGGCAGCGACTGGGCGAGCAACCTGAACGCCTCCTCGGTGCTGGACGGCAAGCAGTACGCCGCCCCGTGGTACTTCGCCAACCGCGTCGTCATCTACAACAAGGGCCTGTGGACGAAGGCCGGCATCAGCGGCGCTCCGAAGACCCTGGACGAGTTCTACCAGGACCTGGACAAGCTGAAGGCGGCCGGCGTCGGCAACCCGATCTACCTGCCGGGCCAGGAGTGGTACACCTACTTCGGCCTGCTGGCCGGCACCGGCGGCCAGATCGCCAAGCAGTCCGGTTCCAGCTGGGTCGGCAACCTGGAGTCGCCGGAGGCCAAGGCCGCCTTCCAGACCTACCAGAAGCTGCAGAGCTACTCGGCCGCTCCGAAGGACAAGGACGAGGCCACCCCGCAGCAGATGACGATCTTCCCCAAGGGCGACGTCGGCGCGATGATCGGCCTCGGCTGGGAGGCTCCGGCCCCCAAGGACATGCCGGCCGACAACGTGGGCTACTTCCCGCTGCCGGGCCTGACCGCCGACAAGCCGTCGGGCGTCTTCCTGGGCGGCTCGAACCTGGCCGTGGCCCAGGCGAGCAAGAACCAGGACCTGGCCAAGGGCTTCCTGAAGATCGCGCTCTCGGACAAGTACGAGGGCATGATGGCCGCCGCCGGCCTGGTCCCGAACAAGACCTCGCTGAACGCGCTGGCCACCTCGGACTACGCGAAGGCGGCCATCCCGGCCTCCACCAACGGTGCGACCACGCCGAACATCCCGGCCTGGGCGAACGTCGAGAACACGCCGAACCCGATCAAGGACTTCATGGCCGCCGCCCTCCAGGGCGGGGACTACGACAGCCTGGCCAAGAAGTACGACGACGAGATCACCAAGCGTCTCGCGCAGAAGAACTAGTAGCACCGAGCGGCGTCGCCCGCCGGCTCCCGAAGGGGCCGGCGGGCGCCGCCGCCGCCCTGTTTGTGGCCGCGCGGGCGGCCGGACGGTGGCCGCCACGTTTCGGCCAGGCGTGAGGAAGAGAGAGCGATGGCTGTTCAGTCGGACCCGGTGCGGGCCCAGGCCCCAGGGCCCAGCAACACTGACGGGGCGGTTCCGGGCGACTCCCTGAGCGGGCCCAGAAGGTCCGGCCCCGGGCTGTTGTCCCGGTTCGCGCCGTACGCGCTGCTGGCGCCGGCCATGCTGGCCACCCTGACGCTGCTGCTCTGGCCGCTGGTCAACACCTTCGTCCTGTCGCTGCAGAACCTGAACAAGCGTCAGCTGATCCAGCACCTGACCGAGTGGACCGGCTTCTCCAACTACACGGACCAGCTGACCAGTGCCGACTTCTGGCACACCACCGAGCGCTCGGTGGTCTTCACCGCGATCAACGTGGTGCTGATCATGGTCGGCGGCACCCTGGTCGGCCTGCTGCTCAACCGGCTCGGCAGCAAGATGCGGCTGACCCTCGGGGTCGGCCTGATCCTGGCCTGGGCGATGCCGTTCGTGGCGCAGTCCACCGTCTACCTGTGGCTCTTCGACTCGCGCTACGGCGTGGTCAACTGGGGCCTGGACAAGCTCGGCTGGCACAGCATGGCCACCTACAACTGGACCGGGAACCAGGCCTCCACGTTCTTCGTGATCATCCTGCTGATCGTCTGGGGCTCGATCCCGTTCGTGGCGTTCAACATGTACGCGGGCCTGACCACGATCCCGACCGAGCTGTACGAGGCCGCCCGGATGGACGGCGCCGGCGCGTTCAAGATCTTCAGCTCGGTGATCTACCCGAGCCTGAAGCCCTTCTTCCTGGGGACGACCTTCCTGGAGATCATCTGGGTCTTCAAGTCCTTCACCCAGGTCTACACGATCGACGGCGGCGGCCCCGAGCGGTCCACCGAGACCATGCCGGTCTACTCCTTCGTCGAGGGCATCGGCAACCAGCACTTCGGCGTCGGCAGCGCGATCGCCATCCTGACCATGGTGATGCTGGCGCTGGCCATGGTCCCGTACTTCCGAGTCATTCTGAAGCAGGAGGACGAGCTGTGAGGCGCTCTCTCTTTGGCCGCAGCTGGCCCAATGTCATCGCCCTTGTCCTGCTGGTCTTCTTCGCCTTCCCGGTCTACTGGATGGTCTCCACCTCGTTCAAGCCGAACAAGGACATCATCAGCAAGACCCCGGTCTTCATCCCCTTCCACGCCACGCTGGAGCACTTCAGCACCGCGTTCAAGGCCCCGCAGTTCTGGGAGATGGCCGGCAACAGCCTGCTGGTCACCGTGATCGCGGTGGGCGCCTCGCTGGTGATCGCCACCCTGGCCGCCTTCGCGGTGGCCCGGATGCGCTTCCGCGGCCGCAAGGCCTTCATCCTGGTGATCATGCTGGCGCAGATGGCGCCCTGGGAGGTCATGGTCATCTCGGTGTACCTGATCGTCCGTGACAACAACATGCTCAACAGCCTCGTGCCGCTGATGATCTTCTACATGATGATGGTGCTGCCCTTCACCGTCTGGACGCTGCGCGGCTTCATCGCGGCGGTGCCCAAGGAGCTGGAGGAGTCGGCCATGGTGGACGGCTGCACCCGCCCGCAGGCCTTCGTCCGGGTGGTCTTTCCGCTGCTGGTCCCGGGCCTGATGTCCACCTCGCTCTTCGGCTTCATCACCGCGTGGAACGAGTTCCCGCTGGTCCTGGTGCTCAACAAGGCCACCGGCCCGGGCACCGCGCAGACGCTGCCGGTCTGGCTGAGCTCCTTCCAGACCAACTTCGGCGACGACTGGGGCGCCACCATGGCCGCCTCCACCGTCTTCGCGCTGCCGATCCTGGTGCTCTTCCTCTTCTTCCAGCGCAAGGCGGTCGGCGGTCAGACCGCCGGCGCGGTGAAGGGCTGATCAGCATGAGCATCCTCATCCCGACCGTGCCCGACAGCGACCAGCTGCACCGGGACGCGCTCGCCGTGCTGCAGCCCGGCTTCGACGGCACCGAGCCGCCCGAGTGGGTGCACCGGCACATCGCCGCCGGCCTCGGCTCGGTGGCGCTGTTCGGCCGCAACGTGACCGGCCAGGCCCAGCTGACCGAGCTCTGCCGCGAGCTGCGCCGGGAGAACCCGGACCTGCTGATCGCGATCGACGAGGAGGGCGGCGACGTCACCCGCCTGGAGGTCGGCTCCGGCTCCTCCTGGCCGGGCAACCTGGCGCTCGGCGCGGTCGACGACCCGGCGCTGACCCGGGACGTGGCCCGCGAGCTCGGCCGGGCGCTGGCCGAGTGCGGCATCAACTTCAACTGGGCGCCGGCCGCCGACGTCAACTCCAACCCGGGCAACCCGGTGATCGGGGTGCGCTCGTTCGGCGCCGACACCGAGCTGTGCGCCCGGCACACCGCGGCCTGGGTGGAGGGCCTGCAGTCGGCGGGGGTGGCCGCCTGCGCCAAGCACTTCCCCGGCCACGGCGACACCAACGTGGACTCGCACCACGGCCTGCCGCTGATCGACGTGGCGGAGGACCTGCTGCGCTCGCGCGACCTGCCGCCCTTCGCGGCGGCGGTCGAGGCCGGCGCCAAGGCCGTGATGAGCGCGCACATCATGATCCCGGCGCTCGACCCGGTCTACCCGGCCACGCTGTCCGAGGCGGTGCTCTCCGGCCTGCTGCGCGGGCCGCAGAGCGCGGGCGGGCTCGGCTACCAGGGCCTGATCGTCACCGACGCGGTGGAGATGGGTGCCATCGCCGACACTTACGGGATCGCGGAGGGGACGGTGCTGGCGCTGGCCGCGGGTGCCGACGCGATCTGCGTGGGCGGCGGCCTGTGCGACGAGGAGACGGTGCTCCAGCTGCGCGACGCGATCGTGGAGGCGGTCCGCTCGGGCCGGCTCGCCGAGCAGCGGCTGGCGGACGCCGCCGCCCGGGTGCGGGAGCTGGGCAGCTGGGCCCGGCAGGCGCGGTTCGGCGCCGGGGCGGCCCAGGCGGCCCCGGTGGAGCCGGACCTGGCGATCGGCCTGCGGGCGGCCCGCCGGGCGCTCAAGGTGACCGAGGACCCGGCGCAGCCGTTCCTCCCGGTCACCGAGCGCCCGTACGTGGTCTCCTTCTCGCCGGAGTCCAACATCGCGGTGGGCGACGAGACCCCGTGGGGCGTGGCCGGCATGCTGGCCGAGCGCTTCCCGGGCACCCGCAGCCGCAGCGTCGGTCCGGAGCAGGCCGAGGAGGCCGAGCTGGAGCCGCTGGTGGCCGCGCTGGTCGCCGAGGCCCAGGGGCGCCGCCTGGTCCTGGTGGTGCGCGACGTGCACCGCCACGGGTGGATGTCGGCGGCACTGCGCCTGCTGCTGACCTCCCGCCCCGACGCCCTGGTGGTGGAGATGGGGGTGCCGCAGGCCGAGCCGGTCGGCGCGCTGCACATCGTCACCCACGGTGCCGCCCGGGTCTGCGGGCTCGCCGCGGTGGAGGTCCTCACCGGTCAGCCCTCGGTCCGCGGCTGACCGTCCGACACTTTCCGACCGCCGCTCAACACCGGTGCCCCGGAACGGAATTACCGTTCCGGGGCACCGGTGTACCGGTTTCCGGGCGGCCCGCGGAATCCCGCCGCCCGGCTCCCGGCGGGCCGCGGGAAGACCATTCGCACGGGAATTGTCATGCATTAAGCAGGCCTTAAGGGAACCTCAAGTGACGGGTCGACAGCGGAGCGCTGATCGCTGACAACAGGTGTGCAACGGCGGACCGCCAAGTGAACCGATCGCGTTGACACAGCCTTTGGTCTAGGCCAGGCTCCAGAAATCTGGTCTGGACCACATCGGGTCCACCGTCGGAATTCTCGGTTGCCCCTGGCCCATCCTGCCGCGGGAACACCCTCTTGCCGTCCCTCCGGGAGGATCGCGTGAAGCGTCAGCTGTTGGCCGCGTCCGTCGTTACCGCACTGGTCGCAGGAGCCGCCGCATGCGGGTCGGGCGGCTCGGGAGGGCCCGCCAGGCAGAGCGCCGACCCGAAGGCGGCCACCGGCTCGCTCACCGTCTGGCTGATGAACGACGCCCAGAGCAGCTGGCCCGAGCTGGTCCAGCAGGTCAACGACGAGTTCGCCGCGCTCTACCCGAACGTCACCATCAAGCTCAGCTACCAGACCTGGGCCGACAAGGTGAACAACCTGGACACCGCGCTCGGCCAGGGCAAGGCGCCGGACGTCGTCGAGCTCGGCAACACCGAGACCATGAAGTACATCCTGGGCGGTTCGCTGCTCGAGGTGAACAAGGCCGACTACGAGAACTCCGACGCCTGGATCCGCGGCCTGGAGAACACCTGCAACTACAACGGCAAGCTCTACTGCGTGCCGTACTACGCCGGCGCCCGGGTCGCGGTCTACAACTCCGCGATGCTCCAACAGGCCACCGGCAGCGCCGACTTCCCCAAGACCGAGGACGACCTGCGGGCCGCCATGGACAGGGTCCAGCAGAACGCCCCCAAGGGCGACAAGGCCTTCTCCGCGCTCTACCTGCCGGGCCCGTACTGGTACGCCGCGATGTCGTACGTGGCGGCCTACGGCGGCTCGATCGCCAAGTTCGACGCGGCCGGCAACTGGCACGGCACGCTGGAGGACCCGAAGGCGCAGCAGGGCATCCAGCACTTCGTCGAGCTGGTGAAGAAGTACAACCACAACGACCTGACGGTCAACGAGCTGCACCAGTCGGACGTGCTCGGCAAGCAGAAGGCCGCGGTGATCTACGGCAACGGCTGGGAGGCGGGCAGTGCGGCCACCCCGCCCGGTGGCGACGCGGCGCTCAAGGACGTGCTCAAGGTGGCCGGCTTCCCCGGCCCGAACGGCAAGCCGCTGCCCAGCTTCATCGGCGGCTCGGACCTGGCGATCACCGCCAAGTCCACCATCGCCGACCCGGCCAAGGCCTGGATCAAGCTGTTCACCAGCACCAAGTCCGAGGCGCTGCTGGCCGGCAAGGACATCCTGCCGAACAACCTGACCCAGCTGGACGCGCTCAAGTACAAGCCGGAGACGGCGGCCGCGGCGAACGCGGTGCCGGATGCCTGGTTCACCCCGCTGGCACCCGGCTGGGCCCAGGTGGAGAAGCAGAACGTGCTGGTCAACATGCTCAGCTCGATCCTGGCCGGCAAGCCGGTGGACGAGGCCACCAAGGCCGCCGACGCGCAGATCAACCAGCTGATCAACAATCAGTCCTGACGATGCGTCAGGGCCGTAGCATCGGTGGGCCGGTACCCGTCCGCCCATCGAGAGGGGCCCCGATGCCCGAGCAGCCGACCCACCCGCCCGGCCGGATCATGGCGGCCGAGATGGCCGAGCAGCCCGCGGTGCTGCGCCGGCTGCTGGACGAGGGGGCGGCGCCGATCAGGCAGGTCGCGGCGCAGATCGCCGCGCGCGGTCCGCGGTTCGTGCTGCTGACCGCCCGCGGCACCTCGGACAACGCGGCGCTGTACGCGAAGTACCTGGTGGAGGTGGAGCTGGGCAAGCCGGCCGGGCTGGCCTCGATGTCCACCACCACCGCCTACGGCGCCCGGCCCGACCTGCGGGACGTGCTGGTGGTCACGGTCAGCCAGTCCGGCGGCTCGCCCGACCTGGTCGCCTCCACCAAGGCGGCCCGGGAGGGCGGCGCGGTCACCCTGGCGGTCACCAACAACCCGGGCTCCCCGCTGGCCGAGGTCTCCGAGTTCCACATCGACGTGCTGGCCGGGCCGGAGAAGGCGCTGCCGGCCACCAAGACCTACACCGCCGAGCTGCTGGCCCTGTTCCTGTTCGTGCAGGGCCTGCGCGGACAGGGCGGGGCGGCGGCCGAGCAGCTGCCGCAGCTGGCGGCCCAGGTGCTGGGGCGCCAGGCCGAGGTGCGGGCGCTGGCCGAGCGCTACCGGTTCGCCCAGCGGCTGGTGCTGACCTCGCGCGGCTTCGGCTACCCGAGCGCGCGGGAGGCGGCGCTCAAGCTGATGGAGACCACCTACATCCCGGCCCAGCCGTTCTCCGGCGCCGACCTGCTGCACGGGCCGCTGGCGATGGTGGACAACGTCTCGCCGGTGATCGCGATCGTGCCGGACGGCAAGGGCGGCGAGGCGCTGCAGCCGGTGCTGGACCGGCTGCGCGGGCGCGGGGCGGACCTGATGGTGGTGGGCCAGCGGGACCAGGTGGCGGCCGCCTCGGCAGGCTTCGCGCTGCCGGCCGGAGTGCCGGAGGAGGTGCAGCCGATCCTGGAGATCCTGCCGCTGCAGCAGCTGGCCTACGAGATCACCATCGCCCGCGGCCAGGACCCGGACGCGCCGCGCGCGCTGGCCAAGGTGACCGAGACGCACTGAGCGGGGGCGCGGGCGGGGCAGCAGCCGGGCGGAAAAGCGGAACAGCGGAAAACACTACGGGCCACGGCGCCGACGCGGGACCCTCAACCCGCGCGGCACCGCAGCCCGGAGCTGTCGTCGGTCGCCGGCTGCGGCACCGGGACTGTGCGGGGTCCCGGTGAGCCGGCGGCCGACCGAGGAGAGACCGCGCGCGGTCAGGGCAGTTGCGCGGTGTGGTCCCTCCTTGGTGCTCTTCCATTGTGGACTAGACCAATCTTGGTTGTCCAGACGAGCGCGACAACTGGCTCCGAGGACGGTGCGGCCCCGGCGGCCCGGGCGGATCGCGCCGTCCGGCGCCGGGTTGGCTACGCTCGCCCTGTGCCCTCGCTGAACGAACTCGTCCGCCGCCACACCACCCTCACCGGTGCCGACGTGGAATGGCTGCACCTGCTGGTCTCGGAGTGGCAGCTGCTCTCCGACCTGTCCTTCGCCGACCTGGTGCTCTGGATCCCCACCTGGGACGGCATCCGGTACGTCTCGGTGGCCCAGATGCGGCCCAACACCGGCCCCACCTCGTACCAGGACGACATGGTCGGCCACCTGGTCCCGCGCGGGCGCCGACCGCTGCTGGACGCCGCCTTCGACGAGGGCCGGATCGTGCGCGAGGGCGACCCGGAGTGGCGCGAGGAGGTGCCGGTGCGGGTCGAGTCGATCCCGGTGCGGCGCGAGGGCCGGGTGCTCGGCGTGATCGCCCGCAACACCAACCTGCTCACCGTGCGCACGCCCAGCCGGCTGGAGCTCACCTACCTGCAGAGCGCCTCCGACCTGGCCCAGATGATCGCGGCCGGCACCTTCCCGTACCGGGGCGAGCAGGTGGACATGGACGCGGCCCCCCGGGTGGGCGACGGCCTGATCCGGCTGGACGCCGACGGCATCGTCACCTACGCCAGCCCCAACGCGCTCTCCGCCTACCACCGGTTGGGCCTGACCACCGACCTGGTGGGGGTTCACCTGGGGCGCACCACGGCTGAGTTGGCGCCGCCTTCGCGCGGGGCGGTGCACGAGGCGCTGGTCAAGCTGGCCAGCGGCTGGGCGCCGCGGCAGACCGAGGTGGAGGTCCAGGGCGGCGTGGTCACGCTGCGGGCCATCCCGCTCAAGCCCAAGGGCACCCACACCGGCTCGCTGGTGCTGGTCCGCGACGTCACCGAGCTGCGCCGCCGGGACCGCGAACTGATCACCAAGGACGCCACCATCCGGGAGATCCACCACCGGGTGAAGAACAACCTGCAGACGGTCGCGGCGCTGCTGCGGCTGCAGTCGCGCCGGATGGACTCCGAGGCCGCCCGCGGCGCGCTGGACGAGGCGGTGCGCCGGGTCGGCTCGATCGCCATCGTGCACGAGACCCTCTCGCAGAACCTGGACGAGAAGGTGGCCTTCGACGAGATCGCCGACCGGGTGCTGGCGATGGTGATGGAGCTCTCCCAGGACGGCCAGGTCACCACCCGGCGCAGCGGCAGCTTCGGCATCCTGTCGGCGGAGGTGGCCACGCCGCTGGCGATGGTGCTGACCGAGCTGCTGCAGAACGCACTCGAACACGCCTTCGGCCCGAAGACCGCCGGCACCCTGTTCGTCAGCGCGCTGCGCGGCCGGGCGTCGGCCACCGGCAAGGGCTGGTCGGACAGTTGGACGGGCGGGGCGCGGCCGGAGGAGTACCTGCTGATCACCGTTCAGGACGACGGGCGCGGCATGCCGGAGGGCTTCGACCCGCAGCTGGGCGGCAACCTCGGGCTGCAGATCGTGCGCACCCTGGCCACCGGTGAGCTGGGCGGCACCTTCGACATGGTGGCGGCCCCGGGCGGCGGCACCAAGGTGGTGCTGGAGATCCCGGTCCGCTGACGGGGTGTCAGAAGCCGGGCGCCCAGGGGGTCGTGCGGCGGCGGGGGAGAAAAACGAGACCCTGCCGACCGGGGGGGGGAGGGTCGGCAGGGCCTCTCAACCCGCTCCGGCCGTCGGGGGGAGTCGGTCGGAACGGGGGCTCTGTGCGGGCGTGACGCCCGCCCCGCAAACTGCGTACGGTGAGCGTCCCAAGTCCACAGTATTGCTCTGCGTGAGCAGTGGCAAGTGTCGGGACCGAGTTGAGCCGCGTGTCGGCTCGCCGCGCCGGCCGGATTGCCCGGGCGCGGCGGCTCCTCGGAAGGCTCCGACTCAGCGGCGGTCGAAGCCTGTGATCATGTGTCGATCGGGTACTGCGGGTGCGGCGGGTGCTGCGCGTCGATCACCGAGCGGAGCGCTGTGAAGCTGCTCGCTCAGGCAGTGCGGGCGCGGTTGCGGGCGGCGCGACGCTTCATCGCACGACGCTCGTCCTCGCTCATGCCGCCCCAGACGCCGGCGTCCTGGCCGGTCTCCAGAGCCCACTGCAGACACTGCTCCATGACGGGACAGCGGCGGCACACGGCCTTGGCTTCCTCGATCTGCAGCAGAGCAGGACCGGTGTTCCCGATCGGGAAGAACAGCTCCGGGTCCTCTTCGCGGCAGACAGCGCGGTGGCGCCAGTCCATGGTCGTCCAACTCCTCCTGCCGACGGACGGTGGTCCAGCGGCACTATCGATGGTGGCTTGTGAATGTGAACGCTTTCACGAATCCCCCAAAGGCAAAAGGGGACCTACGGCCGGTGAGGCCCGACGGTCTTTGCTGAGGGGGGTTCGGGCGAATCCTGCGCGCCTCCCGGCCGGGGGCCAGGTGGTACGCGGTCAGTGGGGCCGCTTCGCTGTCCCGCTGCGCCGCGTCCCGATCGCCATGTAGAGGTTCGCAAACCTCGGGCTCGGATACAACCCCCTTCGAGGAGGAATTTTTGATTCTTCGGTGTCGCCTACCTCACAGGCAGTACTTCTATGGGGTGAAGGGGGCTCGCGCGTTCGAGAAGAAGGGCGGGACCCCCTTCTGGTCACACAATCACACGCAGTGCCCGCCGTACGCCTGTGAAACTGACGCGACTCCGGTCTCCAAGGTGGTCCCCATCGACCTGAAATGGGGCCGGTTCCTGTGAAACCAAGGTGAAGTGCCGGACGTCGTGATAGGAGACCACGTGCTTTCCGGTCGGTCCGGCGGCCGTGCCGGATTGGTCCGAAGGAGTGTGCGGCAACAGGATCTGACGGACCGTGCGAGCGGTTCCGAACGCCGTCATTCGAGTGATGCCGAAGACGTCCAGATCGGTTTCGAAGGAAGCCGCGGGCGAAGGCAGTACCGGGCGGTTGCCCAGGAAGGTCCACGGAGAGGTGTTCGACACTATGGACAACACCAGCCCCGGCTGCGGGGCCCGGCCCGGCAGTTCCAGGGTGACGGGGCCGTTCTTCCGGTGCTCACGCTCGGTGACGTAGTGCCGGAGCGCCTCGCGGACGTAGAGCGCGTGCGTGGATCGGCGCCCGGACCGGCGCTGCTCCTCCACCCGACCGACCACGCCGGCATCGAAGCCGAGCCCGGCGGTGAAGGTGAACCAGCGGTCCGGCAGCCCCTCGGTCATCGCCTTGCCCAGCGAGATCTGCCGCTCGCGGCGCTGGTCCAGCGCGTCCAGCAGCACCCCGGTCGCCTCCACGGGGTGGTTGGGCAGGCCCAGCGCGCGGGCGAAGACGTTGGTCGAGCCGCCCGGCACCACCGCCAGCCGGGGCACCCGCTCGCCCGGGCCGTGTGCCAGCAGGCCGTTCACCACCTCGTTGACGGTGCCGTCGCCGCCCAGCGCCACCACCAGGTCCACCGTGCCGTCGGCGGCCGCCTGGCGGGCCAGGTCGCGGGCGTGGCCGCGGTACCCGGTGACCGCCACGTCCAGCTTCAGGTCGCTGCGCAGGGCGTGGGTCAGGACGTCCCTGGTGCGGCCACTGGTGGTGGTGGCCTTCGGGTTCACGACCAGGAGCGCGCGCATGAGGCTCAGCCTACGGCTCGGGGCCGCGGGGGCGGCGGCTACCCTGCTGGGGTGACCGCAGAGACCTCCGCACCCGCACCGGCCGCCCGTCCGGCCCAGTTGCTCGCCGCCGTCGCCCTCACCGTGGCCGAGGGCACCGCCCTGGTGGCCTGGGGCGGCTACATGATCGTGGCCGCGCTGGTGGAGAGCACCAGGAACCAGGGCCTGGCCGAGTACGGCGGCGTGGTGATCCTGCTGATGGGCCTGCTGCCGCTGCTGGCCGCCCGGGCGCTGCTGCGGCTGCGCAGCTGGGGGCGGACCCCCGCGGTGCTGACCCACTCGCTCTGCCTGCCGGTCGCCTACTACATGTGGCAGAGCAGCGGGGCGATGCCGGTGCTCGGGGTGCTGGTGGGCCTGGCCGGGCTGGCCGGCCTGGTGGTGCTGCTCAACCCCAAGGTGACGAAGGCGCTGTACCAGCAGGCGGGTTGAACCACCCGGACTGCCCAGCGCCCGGACGTGAGAGCGGGGCG
>NZ_PYBW01000154.1 GCF_003205575.1 Streptomyces tateyamensis | reverse complement strand
CTTGCAGTGCACGTCGGCGGTGGCGGTGGCGATCTCGGTGGAGGAGGGGGCGGCGCCGGGCCAGGAGTTGGTCATGGCGTCGATCGAGGTGGCGAAGGTGAAGCCGGCCGCCTTCATGCAGGTGCTCCACTTCTGCTGCACGGCCAGCACGGTCGGGTCCGCGTCCACCGTGCTGCCCAGCGAGGCGGCGAGGTTGTTGGCGTAGTTCGGGTCGCGCGGTGCCGGCGGTCCGCCCTGGGCCAGCTGACGGTTCGCCTGGCCCAGGCAGCCGCCCTGCGGCACCGCCTTGCCCCCCACCTCGGTCGGCCCGGACCCGGTCAGCAACTGCTGCGCGTCCTGCGGGAGGTTCACCGGCGAGGCGGCGGGTGCGGGGGCGGCGCTCTGGGGCAGCCGGTAGCCGTGTGCGCGGGCCGCCTGCTCGTCGGTCGGTCCGAACAGCCCCGCGTTGAGGTGGGAGAGGTCCGGCTCCGAGGCCTTGAGGGGCAGTTGGACGCTCAGGCCGAAGCTGCGCAGGCAGGAGTTCTCCAGCGCGATCCGCGCGTTGTCCAGCGTGAGCTTCTGCGCCGGGGTCGGCCGGTAGGCGTCCAGCGGGAGTTGGAAGTCCTTGACGGTTCCGGTCGCCGGATCCGCGTACCCGGTCTTCAGCGCAATCGACGGCGCTCCCGACGGGTGCGCGTACGCCGACGCGGGTGCCGCCCCGGGCGCCGCCTGCTGCGACGTGGCGCACCCCGCCACGGCGAGGGCAGCGAGCAGTGCTGCTGCGGCCGAGCCAAGTTGACGGTACGTCATATGCCATCCCCCTGCGGAGGCCTGGCGTGGGGGCGGGGCNNGCGGAGGCCGGGCGTGGGGGCGGGGCCCGCCGCACCCGCACGCCAGGCCGGCCCGACTAGTACCAGGTGTTCGCCATCAGGTTGTTCTTGTACGGCGCGGGCAGCACCGGGAAGTCGACGCCCGGGTCCACCTCCAGCGGGTCGGACGGCTGGTACGTCTTGGACGCGTCGCAGTCGCTGCCGATGTGGTTGATGAACAGGAACGCGGTGTAGTTCGCGCTCTGATTCTTCGCGCCGGCCTCGTTGTTGGCCAGCTGGTCGCGGTTGCTGAACACGTAGGCCGTGTAGTTCGGCGCACAGAACCCGCCCCCGTGGTCCGGGTCGGCCAGGCTGATCGAGCCGCCCTGGTGGCCCGAGTTCTCCCAGTAGCACAGCGCACTGCCGCTGCACCCCGGCCAGGCGGTGGCCGCCGAAGCGGTCTGCGGCGCGATCATCAGGCCGGCCGCCGTGATGGCGCTCACGCCGACTGCGGCCGCGATTTTCCGAATGCCCACCAGAAAACTCCTCCGTCGTGGGGACCCTTGAGGCACGAAGGATTCCGCCGTGGAGTTTTTGTGGTCAAGGTCCGGCGCCGGCGCAGGGAGCTTTCAGGACAGCGGAGTTCGAGCGCCCGAGTCGATCCCGGCCGGGCTGTGGCTGCTGCGGGCCGGGCCGTCTCGGGTGTGCGGGGGCGCGAACGTTGTCCGAATATCTGTGCGAAGTGTGAGGGCCGCACCGGGCCGTGCGGACGGGCGGTCAGCTAGCGTCGAACTCCCCGGCGGCGACGCCGCGGACGAAGCTCGCCCACGCGGAGGAGGGGAAGTTGAGCTGCGGGCCATGGCGGTCCTTGCTGTCGCGGACGGGGACGACGGGGGCGAGGTTGAGGGCGACCTCGACACACTGGCCGCCGTCCCCGTCGCTATAGGTGCTCTTCCGCCAGGCCGCCTTCTGGAAGGAGTAAGTGAGGTGCTGTGACGGGAAGCTGATGGGCACGTTGACGAGTCCTCTCATGGCACGGCGGATCAGTCGGGCGGTGTCCGATGCCGAGAGCGACTCCGCCCGGAGCCGATCATAGGACCGCGAGCGCGCCTTGATGGTGTCGTGGTCGTTAGCGAAATACCCCTTGCTCATGCTCTCCGAGTACGCCCACTGCTCGCCTCCGGGCAAGGTCAGCAGCGTGAAACCTGAGGTGGGGCCGCCGCGTTCGCCCAGACTGAAAGGGGCGACCTGTACCACGATGTTGGGGCGCTCACCGAGGTCCAGCACGTGCTGCAGTTGCTCGCGCATGGCGGTCAGGCCGCCTACCGGACTCCAGATGATGCCCTCATCCAGGACTTGCACGAGCTGCGGGCCGTCGGCCTTGAGGAAGCGCCTTCGGCGACTCATGCGCGCCGCGATGCTGTTGGCGAGTTGCTCGTCCGTCGCCTCTGGCCTGGCGAATCGGAACAGCGCCCGCGCGTACTCGGGGGTCTGCAGCAGTCCTGGCAACCGCTTGAGGTCGTAGCCGCGGATCAAGTCCGCCTTCTCCTCCAAGCCGGCGTACCGCTGGAACCAGTCCGGGTGCACGGCCTCTCTGTCCCAGTCCACCTCCTCGAACGCCCGCACCAGTGCACCGCCCGCGTCGAGCCGGTGGTCCACCCACTCCACATACTCCCGGTGCGGCTTGCGCTGGGCGCCCTCGAACCTGCTCAGCAGGGAGTCGTGGCACTTGAACTCCCTTGCCAGCGCCGCGTTCTTCACGCCGCGTAGGCGCCGCCAGTCCCGCAGCAGCCAGCCGAAGGACTCGGGTGTCAGCGGCAGGTGCTCACTCGAACGCCCAGTCGGCATGTCCCCACCTCTTGCTCGCGTTTCCCTGCCCGAATCCCGCTGGCAAGGCCCAGATCTGGCCAACGTACTACCCACTGCCGATGCTTGGTGACAGGTTGCGACGAAAGGACCGGTAGTGGAGAAGCGCGACGGCGGCTCGCAGTTGGCCGCGATCATCGAGTCCAAGCGGGCCGAGGCGGAGGAGGTGCTGGCCGACCTGCTCGACCTGCTGCGGCGTGCCGGGGTCACGCTCCCGTCGGCCTGCCTGGACCGGCAGGAGCGGGGGTTCACCGGCAACGTCCTACTGGACCTGGGCCGGATCCGGGTGGACCACGCGCGGACGCTCTGCGGCGTGCTCCGCAGCGGACTCGACGCCGGCGGGCCGGCGTGACCGCCCCGCGCTGGCGCACCTGGCGCCGCCGGATCGCGGACTGCCCGCTTGGCTGGCCGAACTGCCCCTTCTGCAAGCCCGCCTGAGGGGGTACCGGATGTACCAGTACAGCAGCAGGCGCCAGAGCCTGATGACCCTACGCACTTACCGCCTGACCGCCGCCGGCCACCGGATCGAGCTCTCCCGCGAGACCGTCCGCCTCGGCGAGCCCTACACCCCTCCGATCTCCGGCGAGTGGCCCGCGTGCGGGTGCTGCCGCTGCGTGGTGGCGGAGGAGGGAGGATCTCCGTTCTGACGGGCCGTGGAAGCGCGCCGGGCGCCGACCGGATTTGGCCGGTGCCCGACCCACCTCCCCTCAGGCAGCCCCGGGAGTTCGCCCAGTGCTCCACCTGCTGTGTGACGCGCTACCCGTGGACCGGATTGGTCTTCTCGATCTGCCGGGCCAGCCAACGGACGTAGGGGTTCAGGTCGTGTTTCTCATCGCCGTCGAAGACGTCCAAGGGAGCGAAGACACTTGGTGTGGTGATGAACGCCATGAAGACGTAGCCCAACTGGTCAAGGACTCGTGCGGGGCGCCGACCTGGTCCGCCGAGGACCTGCCGTGCCCAGCCGACGGCCAGTGCGGCGGTCTCCGGATCGGAGATCGGTTGGCGCCTCCTGGCTGACTTGAACGTCTGCCGTCGGGCCTTGGCGGGAAGCAGTTTCCACAATTCCCTTGCGCGCGGTCCCCGGACAATATCCTTCTCGCTGAGCGTGGTCATCACATCCGATCGGTTTCCGATTTCCGTACCCTACTCCGTGCCACAGCCGGCGGTGGGCCCACAGATCTGCTTGCTCGCCAGGCAGGTTGCGGCAGTGATCACCCTCGCGGCCGCGCCGGTTCGAGCAGCCGAGACTGCGCCCCTCCGATGGTCTTGAGTTCTCCCATCCGAGCGGCGAGGCCGCCGCCGACTGCCGTGAGCGCCGCGACCATCATCGTCTGATTGCCCCCTGCAGTGTCAGCAACTGCGTAGTAGGCGGCGGCTGACAGAGCGATCAGCGCCGCACTGGCCTGGGCACAGACCACGCAGCCGAGATACGTGGCGAACTTCACGACGGCTCCGAGGAGCTTGAGGCCATCCCCCAGCCACTCAAGCCACGGTTCGTTGAACAGGCCTGAGAAGTAGGCACCCGGGTCCATCAGGGCCCCGCCCACGCGAGCGGCGAGGTGAGTAACCCCGGAGATGGTATGGCCTAAACCGCAGATCGGGTTCCAGGGCCTTCGCCAGTGAAGGTGGGCACCCGGTTGGTTGTCACGCGGCGAGCGTGAGCCGAGATGATCAGCAGGGCCCAAGCCTCCGGGGCGGGCGGCGTTCAACGTGGGTATTCTCGCGCTGAATTCACATATGTGTGGTGACAGCGGAAACCCGCTCGAATGCCGCCAGGGTCGAGCATTTGAGTGTATGTCCGGTGGTCGACCGGATAAGAAACAGGGCCAGCACCAGTGCCAGCCAGAAGATCAGTACGAAAAGTCCCACTACGGGAAGCGGCTTGAGGCAGATGCCGAGTGCGATCGCGATCAGCATCCAGATGCCCAAACCAGGCCAGGAGTCACGGAGCACGACGGGCCAGGTGACTCGGTACTCCCGGACACCCCTCTGCAGAAGGTGCTCGATGTTGATGTGGGCCTTCGTGGCACAGGCGGCCTGGTCGACCAAGACGGTATCTCCTACCAAGCGGTCAGTGGGGCGCCCGGTTTCGGGTGCCCCACTTTCAGCTCTTGCCAGAGGCTCCTTGTGAAGCTCCCGATCGTACTGCCCCGCATAGTTCGCGCGACGCCGGAGGGCGAGGGGGTGGTGCCGCCACTGAGCGCAGCCTGTCCGGCACAGCCGGAAGCAACCTCCCTGGTCGACCCCGCTGGCCACCACCAGTGCCCCTCGGTACCAAGTCCGGGTCACGTCAGGCGGCGTCGAGTTCCTCGGCGGCGACGTTGTGGACGAAGGCCGACCAGGCGGCCGGGCTGAAGGCGAGCTGGGGGCCGTACGGGGCCTTGTCGTTCTCGCGGACCGGGATCATCGCGGCGAGGTTCATCGAGACCTCGCCGCATTCGCCGCCGTCGCTGGGCGTGCTGGTGTGCCACTGCATGCCGGACAGCTTTCCTCGGGTCGGTCGACCCCAAACTCCCCGGTGGCGACACCTCGGACGAAGGTCGCCCACGCGGCGCACGGCAACCGGAGTTGGCGCGCCCCGGCGGCCCCGGGCCGGTGACGCTCCGTCAGGCCCGACGCGCCGTCAGCCGCGCAGCTCCGTCAGCACCGCGTCCGTCAGCACCGGCCAGACCTCGGCAGCCCACGGGCCGAAGTTGCGGTCGGCCAGGGCCACGCAGGCGACGCCCGCCTCGGGGTCGACCCACAGGAAGGTGCCGGACTGCCCGAAGTGGCCGAAGGTGGCGGGTGAGGAGAGCGCGCCGGTCCAGTGCGGGGACTTGTGGGCGCGGATCTCGAAGCCGAGGCCCCAGTCGTTGGGCTTCTGGTGGCCGTAGCCCGGCAGCACGCCGCTCAGGCCCGGGAAGGCGACCTCGCGGGTGGCGGCCAGCACCGTGGACGGGTGGAGCAGGCGCGGGGCCATCAGCTCGGCGGCGAAGCGGGCCAGGTCGGCCGCGGTGGAGGTGCCGCCGGCGCCGGCCGGCGTGCGGTGGGTGGCCTCGATGGCGGTGGCGGTCATGCCGAGCGGCTGGAAGACCGCCTCCGCCGCGTACTGCGCGAACGGGATCCCGGCGGCCTCGGCGAGGGTGGCCGCGAGCACGTCGAAGCCCGCGTTGGAGTAGAGCCGGCGGGTGCCGGGGGCGGCCATCACCCGGTTCTCGTCGAAGGCGAGCCCGGAGGTGTGGGCCAGCAGGTGGCGCACCGTGGAGCCGTCCGGCCCGGCCGGGTCGTCCAGCTCGAAGACGCCCTCCTCGACGGCGACCAGCGCCGCGTAGGCCGTCAGCGGCTTGGTCACCGAGGCGAGCTGGAAACGGTGCTGCTGCGGTCCGTGCGTGCCCAGCAGCGCGCCGTCCGCACCCCGCACCACCGCCACGGCCGCCGTGTCGACGGGCCAGTCCTCGATCATCTTCAGGCTCTCCATGACAGGAATGATCGCAGGAGCCCGGACCACTGCGGCGACGGCGGGTCGGGCTTGCTTCGAGCGCACTCGAAGTGGATAGCGTCGAGACCGCCAGAACACAGCAACACGCGAGAGGCACCGAAGATGAGCAACGAGGCCACGAGCAAGCTGCCCACGGTCGAACTCGGTACCGGTGGCCCACTGGTGGGTGTGCAGGGCCTGGGCTGCATGGGCATGAGCGAGTTCTACGGACCCACCGACACCACCGAGGCGCTGGCCACCCTGGAGGCGGCGCTGGCCGCCGGGGTCACCCTGTTCGACACTGCCGACGTCTACGGCAGCGGCCACAACGAGGAGCTGATCGGCCCGTTCGTCCGGGCCCACCGCGAGCAGGTGGTGCTGGCCACCAAGTTCGCCATCGAGCGCCGCGCGGACGACCCGGCCTACCGGGGGGTGCGCAACGACCCGGCGTACATCCACGCCGCCGTCGACGCTTCGCTGCGCCGGCTCGGGGTGGACGTGATCGACCTGTACTACATGCACCGGCGCGACCCGAACGTGCCGCTGGCCGAGTCGGTGGGTGCGATGGCCGAGCTGGTCGCGGCCGGCAAGGTCCGGCACCTGGGGCTGTCCGAGGTGACCGGCCCGGAGCTGCGCGAGGCGCACGCGGTGCACCCGATCGCCGCCGTGCAGTCCGAGTGGTCGCTCTTCTCGCGTGACGTGGAGCGCAACGTGGTCGGCACCGCCGCCGAGCTCGGGGTGGCCTTCGTGCCGTACTCGCCGCTCGGCCGCGGCTTCCTGACCGGCTCCTTCGCCAACGCCGAGCAGCTGGCCGCGGACGACTTCCGGCGCAGCATGCCGCGGTTCACCGGCCCGAACGCCGCCGCCAACGCGGCGCTGGTCGCGCCGATCCAGCAGGTTGCCCAGGCGCGCGGGGTGACGACCGCCCAGGTGGCGCTGGCCTGGGTGCACCAGCAGGCCCAGGTGCACAAGCTGACCGTGGTGCCGATCCCGGGCACCCGCAAGCGCACCCGGCTCGCCGAGAACACGGCGGCCGCCACCCTCGAGCTGACCGCGGCCGAGCTGGCGCTGCTGGAGCCGATCGGCGGCGAGGTCGCGGGCAACCGCTACGCCGACATGAGGTTCAGCTCGGCGGGCCGGGAGTGACCCTGCGTCAGACCGGTGCGGGTCAGCCGGTCCGGTAGCTGACCGACTGGTAGTCCCCGAGCGCGATCGCGGCGAAGTTGTGCAGGCTCGCGGTGCCGTCGGCGAAGTAGCCCATGTGGCCGGCGGCACCCGCGGAGGAGATCTCCTCGGCGCCGAAGTCGGCACCGGTCGGGTCGGCACCGTGGCCCAGGCCCCCGACCTCCAGGTAGGGGACGTTGCCGATCCAGTCGCTCGGGTTGCGGGTGGCCCACACGTGCACCGCGGTGCCCAGCTCCTGGGCGCTGCTGACGCCCATGCCCGGGCTGCCCAGCACCACCAGGTCGGTGGTCTCGCCGCGCAGTCCGGGCGCCACGGTGCCGCAGACCACCGAGCCGTAGGAGTGGCAGAACAGGGCCGGCGGGGCGCTCGGCGAGCTGGTGACGGCCAGGCCCGCGAGCAGCCGCTGCAGCCGGGGCGCACCGGCGTCGGCCAGCCGCGAGGTGACCGCGTCGGGGCCCAGGCCCACCGGGGTGACGTAGCCGGTCCAGGCGACCACGGCGGTGCGGGTGCCGGGGGCCTGGCGCTGCTCCTCGGCGCGCAGCGCGCGGGCCATCCCGTCGGGGGAGCGCAGGGGCTCCAAGGTGCGGTCGAAGTGGCCCAGGTCGGTGTCGGAGCCGGGCACGATCACCGCGACCCGCTGGGCGGTGGCCAGGTCGCCGAAGACCTCGCTGGCCAGGCCGCGCCCGCGCGGGTCGAAGGAGAGGATCTGCCGGCCGGGGGTGAGCAGTGCCTGGCAGTCGTTGGCCCGGGAGACCGCCAGCGCGTGCTGGGTGGCGTCCAGCGAGGTGTCCGCCGCCTGGGCCTTGGCGTGCGCCACCTCCTGGCTGACGGCCAGTGCGTTGGCCTGGTAGCGCAGCTGCAGGGGGGCGCCGTCCAGGTTGCCGACCACCAGGGGGTAGGCGCGGGCCAGCCGGTCCTGCTGGGCGGGGGTGAGCGCGGCGAAGAAGGCGGCGACGGCGGCCGGCTCGGCGTTGGCCGGGTCGGGCAGCGGGCGGCCCAGCGAGTGGTCCTGCACCCAGGCGGCGGAGCCGGGCGGCGGAGTGGTGATCGCCACCTGCTCGTTGGAGGCGGCGGCCTGGGCGGCTGCCGCCCCGGCGTCGGCGAGCACCGCGCAGGTGGCGAAGGCCCCGATCAGAATCCGCTTCAGCCGCCTGCGCTGCATAGATCAACTCCTGGTGGTACGGCAGCTGGTCTGGCGACAGCCGGTCTCACTATTGCGTTCAATCGGCCAGCGTAGGTGCTCGGAAGCGCGGATGTGGACGCTTCAAACTGTGGGGTGAATCACAGCAGCCCTGAACCCGGTCGAGTCTACGGCCTGCGGCCGCCACCCGCCTGAGTGGGCGTCAGATGCCCCGCGCGGTGTCACTCCAGTCGGCGGCCAGCGCCGGCCCGAGCTGGTCCAGGTGGTGCTGGATCACCGCGATCAGGCCCTCGGGGCCGTCGTCCTCGGCCGGGCGCGCGGCGGCCCCGGCGGTCCAGGCCAGGTGGGCGGTGCGCACCGCGGCGCCGAAGACGGCTGCCAGCAGGCGCGGGCGCAGGTCGGCGGCCGGGTCCACGCCCTCCCGGGCGGCCAGGATCTCGGCCACCCGGCGCTCCTGGTCGGCGGAGCGGCGCAGGTGGGCGGCGAGCAGCGTGGGTGTGGTCTCGATCAGCTGGACCAGCTCCAGGGCCGCGGTGACCCCGCGCCCGGCCGGGTGGTGGCTGGCACTGAAGTCGCGCCAGGTGGCGCAGATCGCCTCGCGCATGGCCGGCAGCGGCGGCTCGCCGGCGGGGCGGGCCCGCAGCAGCTCGATGAAGTGGTCCTCGGCGTCCGACATGACCGCGAGCGCGGCTTCCTCCTTGTTGGCGAAGTACCGGAAGAAGGTGCGCTGGGAGACGTCGACGGCGGCGGCGATCTCGTCCACCGTGGTGCCGGCGTAGCCCTGGCTGAGGAAGAGCCGGTGCGCGGCGTCCACCAGGGCCTCGCGGGTGCGCTGCTTCTTGCGCTCACGCAGGCCGGTGGTGGCGGACTCTGCGGCCGCCGGGTCGGAGCCGGGGGCCGGGAACGCCGTGCTGGTGGGGGCCATGCGAACACGATAGCGCGGCGGGGGTTGGCACTGTTTGCCTGATGTCAGCGGCTGACATAATCTCGGCGAGACGGCGCCCGCGCGGCCGATGCGCTCCGTGGGGACGGGCGGGCCCGGGCGCCTTCTCACTCCTCCGCGGTCACCGCGGCCGCGGGCGGCTGCGCCGCCTGGCGCAGGCAGCGCGCCCGCTCCTCCAGCTCCAGCTCCGGGTAGTAGTCCCGCAGCCAGTCCATCGCCTCGGCCGGCGGCAGCTGCAGCTCTTCGAGCAGCCAGCGGGCCCGGGCCAGGATCTCTTCGCGCATGGGTGGATCGTCGCCGCCTGCCCGTCGCGCCGCGCGCCGGTTGCGCCGAACGGCCGAGGGCCGGCCTCCCCGATCGGGGAGGC
>NZ_PYBW01000153.1 GCF_003205575.1 Streptomyces tateyamensis | reverse complement strand
GCGGCGGCCAGCCGGGCGGTCTCCGCGACCGCCGTCGCGCCGCTCATCCGATCACCAACTCCTCGGCCAGCGCCTGTAGTCGGATCCTGGCCACGGCGAGGTTGGCCTCGCTGCGGTCCAGCCACAGGTGGAGCAGCAGACGGCTGTCGAAGACGGTGCCGATCAGGCAGAACAGGTGGTAGCTGGCGCGGGTGGTCAGGATCAGGTCGCACAGCGGCAGCCGCGGCTCCTCCGGCTCGCCGAAGCTGAGGCTCTCGGCGGCGAGGCGGACCAGGTCGCCGGCCTCGGCGGCGGTGACGGCGTGGTCGTCGGCCGGGCTGCGGCCCGCCGCGCCCAGCTCCAGGCCGCTCCCCCAGTCCAACAGGCTCACGCCGTGCGCGCCGCCGATCCCCATCGCCTGCGCGAGGCAGTCGTCGATCCCCGGCACACGGGCTCCTTCGGGACGCGGGCACGGCGGCCCGGCGCGCGACGGCGTCCCGGTGGCCCCGGGGCGCAACCGTCCGTCGCGCTGCTGCCCCGGAACGTTACTGAGCCAACTCGGCCAAATGACAATGCCATTGGCATATTTTCTCTGCGAGCGCTCTTTTCCAGCCAACCTCTGGCCGAACCACGCCGCTCACTGCCAGCGATGACAGCATGTCAGAACGGTTCGCGCCAGCAGCCTGGTTGGCCGATTACCACCCCATGCCAGCCGCAACTCTGCTAGACATGAACTGAGTTGACCTGACGTCATCAACCGCGGTCGAGCTCCGCCCGGATCGACCGGGCGACCGCCGCCGCCTCCTCCTCGTCCCGGTACCGCCGCCGGGGCCAGAAGAAGCCGCGCAGCCCGTCCTTCGGGTTGCGCGGCACCACGTGCACGTGCAGGTGCGGCACGGACTGGCTCACCTCGTTGTTCATCGCCACGAAGGAGCCGGCCGCGGCGCAGCCCCGCTGTACGGCGCCGGTGAGCAGCTGCACCCGCTCGAAGAACGGGCCGACCAGCTGCGGCGCCAGCTCGGGCAGCGTGACGGCGTGCACCAGCGGCACCACCAGCAGGTGGCCGGGGAAGAGCGGCCGGTGGTCCAGGAAGGCGAACGCCACCTCGTCCCGGAACACCACCTGCGCACCGTCGGGCTCGGCCGCCAGCGCGCAGAAGGCGCAGGCGCCCGCGGCGCTCACCGCAGGACCGCGCTCACCCAAGGGCCGCCCTCGCTCGAGAGCCGCCTCACTCGAAAACCGGCTGCGGAGCCGGCCCGTTCATCGCGCCGAGCCGCTCGGGCATCCTCAGCGCGGTCATCCGCCGCCAGCCGCCCAGCTTCTCGTAGCCGTACACGCCGTGGATGCCGGCCGCCAGCACCGCCCGCTTGGCCCTGGGCCAGCGAAGGATCTCGCCCATCCGGGCCATCACCGCGAGGCTGACGTCCCGGTAGGTGCGGATCTCGGCGTGCGCGGTCTCCTGCAGGCTCTCCCAGATCCGCCGCCCGTGGCCGGCGGCGGCCAGCCGCAGCAGCTCCTCGTGGCAGTAGGCGAGGTGGTTGTCCTCGTCGTCGGAGATCATCCGCACCGCGCGGCCGAGCTCCGGGTGCTCGCCGAAGATCCCGCGCAACAGGCGCATCTGCTCGCTGGCCCGCTGCTCGGTGACCCGGCTGTGCACCAGGTAGGTGATCACGTCCTGCTCGCTGAGCGCCTCGTCGCGGCGCAGCCGCGCGTGCGCCAGCCCGATGCCCTGGCGCTCCAGGATCATCGTGTAGTCGACCTCGTCCGGCACCGGGACCGGCTGCAGGCCCCGCTTGTGCAGCAGGGCGTTGAAGATCCGCCCGTGCTTCTCCTCGTCGGCCCCGTGCCGGGCGATCTTGGGGGCCAGCTCCTGGTCCGCGACCAGCAGCGCGATCCGCCCGTTCTCCCAACCGCCCTGGTCCTCGCCCTTGGCCGCGATCGAGCAGAACAGGCCGAAGGCGTCGTCGTCCTGGTGGATCTCGTGGAAGAGGCTGCGCGCTGAGAGCATGCCCACCAGCCAACGCCGGGTCAGCTGACCCGGCAACAGTTGCTGCGCCGTCCGGGCGAGCCGGTACGACCGGCGCACCGACCGGTACGGCCTGCTGCGCACCGTGGACACCGTGCTCGGCCTGAGCCCGCTGACCGGCAACGACCGCTACGCCGCCACCGTCGACGACGCCTGGCGGTAGTCCGGCCCGGTCACGGGGGCCCGGTCACGGCCGGGCCCCCGGCGTCGCCGCCGGCCTCGTCCCCGTCCCCGCGCAGTTCGCCGATCATCGCCCAGACCACCGAGACCAGCGGCACCGCGACCACCGCGCCGATCACCCCGCCCAGGATGCCGCCCGCGATCACCGACAGCGCCACCGCCACCGGGTGGATCCGCACCGCCCAGCTGAGCACCAAAGGGTGCAGCACGTGGCCCTCGATCTGGCCGATCACCACGATCAGCGCGAGCACGATCACCGCCGTCACCGGCCCGCGCGCCGCCAGCGCCACCACCGCCGCGATCACCATCGCGATCGGCGAGCCGATCAGCGGGATCAGGGTCGCGAAGAACTCCAGCACCACCAGTGGCGCCACCAGCGGCACCCGCAGCACCAGCAGCGCGATCCCGACCAGGACGGCGTTGCTGGCCGCCACGATCAGGATGCCGCGGGTGTAGCCGGCGAAGGTGCGCCAGGCGGTGCGGGCCGCCCGGTCGGCGGTCCGGCGGGCGCCGCGCGGCAGCTGACGCTGCGCCCAGAGCCACATCCGGTCCCCCGAGTGGATGAAGAAGATCGAGCAGAACAGCGCCAGGAAGGCCCCGGTGAAGACCTCCACCACCTTGCCCGCCTGGTTGACCGCGGTGTTCACCAGGCTGGCCCGGTGGCTGGACAGATAGGCGCTCAGCTTGTTCTGCAGCTGGGTCGCGCTGGCCGCCCGGACGTGGAACGGCGGTCCCTCCAGCCAGCGCTCGATCCGCCCGATCCCGCCGCGGAACTCGTTGACCAGGCCGTTCCAGTCGCTGGCCACCGACTCGCCCAGCAGCGCCAGCACGCCTGCCACCAGCAGCAGCGAGCCGACCACCGTGACGGCCACCGCTGCCGCGCGCGGGAGCGCACGGGCGATCAGGTCGGCCACCGGGCGCAGCATCGAGGTGATCACCAGGGCCACGAAGACCGCCACCACCGGCAGCACCAGGCGCCCGACCACGATGAGCACCACGTAGAGCGCGGCCGCCAGCACCAGCAGCCGCCACGCGTAGCCGGCCGTCTTCTGCAGCCCCGGCCCGACCTGAGCACCCGTCGGCCGCGGCGGGCGGCGGATCACGGGGCCGTCGGGGCGGGGCGGGGGTCCCTGGGGACCACTCTGCGGGGAGCCGGGGCGCCCCGCCCGCCGGGCAGGGGGGGCGGGGCGGGGGGGGGGGGGGGGGGGGGGGGGGGGGGGGGGGGGGGTCGGGGGGGCCTCGGGAGTGGGGCGGGGGGGGGGGGGGCG